>JANQJP010000084.1 GCA_028281575.1 Cellvibrionaceae bacterium | reverse complement strand
ATGAAAAGCCCTCAATTAAGGCGCGAAGAACGTAGTTTGTTCGGCATATCCCTATGCCTCACCCCTTCGGGGCTAAAGCGCAAAAACGCTCCCGGCATTATAGTGGTTGCTCCAAATCAGTGATGAGCAAAGCTTACCGCATCCTGCTCTCGCCCCTTACCCACATCCATGTGGGCAAAGCTTACTGCATCCTGCTCTCGCCCCTTACCCACATCCATGTGGGCAACGCAGAGTGAGGGCTTTTCATGCGCAACCCGCATAGCCACATGGATGTGGCGTAGTAGAACCATGCAGGAGCAATTGTCGAGGGCTGGTGCCATTTTATCGCCAGCTGCGTTGTCGTTCGTTCATGTAGAATAACTACATCTCACTCCCGACACCTTGCTGGCAATAAAATGGCCTCCAGCAGGTGTGATTTAATGAGTGTTAACAGGCCCTAGTGTCAAAGGGACCTAAACAAATGCCCACATATTGATTGAGGTCCCAAATGATTAAACCGTCAACAAACAGACATCTAATTGTAACTATCCCACGCCACGATTGCCTTGCGTAGACTTTTAACATGTCCTGGAGGTTAATTTATGGGTGTGGAAATTCTAGAGCGAACCAACGAAGGTTCCATCGTCGAAGAAAATATTTGGGTTTCACTCAATCATCCTATCAATGGCACAGACGCCCGCCGACGCCTGGAAGACAGGCTTGAAGAGCAGCGTCTCAGACGAGAATTGCAAGAATTCGAATTCGATTTTTAATTGTATTTCAGTCGGAAGTTTCGGCTTCCGACGAGTTTCTTAATTTATATTTCCACTCCTTTCTGTTCCGTTCCGTTAGCTTGGAGAGGCATGGGTTAAGCTAAGCAACCTCGTTAGCCTTAGCAGGCCCTAAATAAACAGCATCGCAAAAAAAAATTAATGGGGCAACAGTTCTTTCTGTCTACTTCTTTTTTTCCGCTTTTGATCGGCAAGGGAAATCCGCCGGCAATTTTTGGCCTGCTTTGTGCAGATACATCCGTGATGACGCGTATTAAGGTCGATTCGCCAATATTTTGGCAATTTATCTGAACCCCAAAAGGTAGCTTATGTCGGATGCTATGGATGTAAACAGATTGCTCTTGGAAATGCGCGCGCTGAAGGCGCAAACGCAGGCATTTGGAGGCGCAAGTGAACTTGGCGCAGGCGCGAAAGCCGTTGCCGGTGAAAAAAATAATCAGGTTTCATTTAACGACGTCATGGAACAGGCCGTCGGCAAAGTGAATGAAGTCCAACAGGCGTCAAAAGTAATGACCAACGCTTATTTAAAAGGCGATCCCAATATTGATGTGACTGAAGTAATGATCGCTTCGCAAAAAGCGGGCGTGGCATTTGATGCGATGGTTCAGGTGCGTAACAAGCTTGTCGAAGCTTATCGGGATGTCATGAATATGCCAATTTAATTTTGTGCATAGAAATGATTAAAAATAATAAAGTGTTCTTGGTAAGAGGTTAGATAATGGCAGAGGCAGCGCCCGCGTCGGGTACCAGTGATCTGATCGATGGATTTAATAATTTAAATTTAGTTCGTCAAGCAGGTTTAATGATTGGTCTGGCCGCCAGTGTTGCGATCGGTTTCGCTGTTGTTTTATGGAGCCAGGGCGAGGATTGGAAGCCACTTTACGGCAGCCTCGATCGTCTGGACTCATCTGAGGTTGGCGCAGTCCTCGATTTTAATAACATTCCCTACAAAATTGATGGCTCCACCGGGGCGTTGCTTGTGCCTGTCGAAGACGTGCATAAGGCGAGAATAGTGCTCGCAGATAATGGCGTAAAAGGCGATCAGTATTTTGGTTACGAGTTGCTCGACCAGGAGCAGCAACTCGGTACCAGTCAATTTATGGAAGCGATCAAATACCGACGTGGGCTTGAAGGTGAGCTGTCGAGAACAATTGCCAGTGTCAATGCTGTTCGCGGTGCGCGTGTTCACCTGGCCATTCCAAAACAAACCGTTTTTATTCGCGATGGGCGTGAACCGAGCGCCTCCGTTTTTTTAGATGTTTTCCCCGGAAGACCTATTTCGCCAAAACAGGTGCGCGGTATAGCTAACCTGGTTGCAGCGAGCGTACCCGAACTGGATTTGGAAAATGTCACCGTCGTCGATCAGAAGGGAAATCTTTTGTCGGTTGAAGTCGAAGACCAAAAACTCGCTATGGCTGCGCAGCACCTCGACTACACACGCAAAATTGAAAATGACATTATCTTGCGTATCCGACGTTTACTCACACCGATTGTCGGCGAAGGTAATTTTCGTACCGAGGTTGCCGCTGATATTGATTTCACAGAAATAGAACAAGCGGAAGAATCCTTTAATCCTGATCTACCCGCCGTGCGGTCAGAGACCAGTATTGATGAGCAGCAAGTAGGTGCTGGCGCGCCCGGTGGTGTGCCTGGAGCACTTGCCAACCAGCCACCTGCGGATGGCCAGGCCCCAGAAGTTGTCGGTGGAGGAGAGGGTGGTGACGCAGCGGGTAATCCGAGTAAAACACTGTCGCGCAGCACCAAAAATTACGAATTGGACAGGACTGTTAGCTATACCAAACATGAAAAAGGCCGTCTGCGCCGTTTGACCGTTGCTGTCGTCATTGATGATAAGAAGCAGATTGATGCCGAGACAGGTGAGCAAAACGCTGTCGCCTGGTCGGATGTGGAGCTGGAACGTCTGTCTATACTTGTGAGAGATGCCGTAGGTTTTTCCGCAGTACGAGGCGATAGCGTGAATATTCTCAACGAAGCTTTTTTTCCGCTGCCCGAGTTTACGGAAGCCCAGGATATCCCTCTTTGGGAGCAGGATTGGTTTATCAAACTCGCTAAACAGCTGGGCGGTGTGTTCATGATTATCGTCCTGGTGGTGGGGCTTATGCGCCCAGTGTTAAAAAGTCTGGCGTCGTCGGGTTTAAAAGCGCGGGCAGAGGATGAAGCGAAGGAGCTTGCAGCACTGCAGGCGTCAGGGCTGGATTCTTTTGATTCGCTGTCAGATGAAACGGTGACGCTGACGGGCGGTGATGCACTTGCACTGCCAAGTCCTGAAGAGAGTTATGAGCAACAGCTCAATGCAGTAAAAGGACTCGTAGCCGAAGATGCCGGGCGCGTTGCGCAAGTGATAAAACGCTGGATAAATGAAGAATGAGTACGAATCCCGCTAAACAGGGCCAGCAGGATAATAAGCCCGCGGTTAATCTTGATAAGGTCGATCAGGCGGCGATTCTATTGATGTCGATGGGTGAATCATCGGCGGCGGAAGTGCTCAAGCACATGGGACCCAAGGAAGTTCAGCGTCTGGGCACCGCGATGGCTCAGCTGACAAATATTCAACAATATGAAGTTGAGGTTGTGCTCAACAACTTTATGGATGAGGTGCGGACCCAGACGGGCCTGGGCATGGGGGCCGACGGCTATATTCGTGACATGCTCGTGTCCGCGCTTGGCGAAGATAAAGCGAACGGTCTTATCGACAGAATTTTGCTGGGTGGTAATACCACCGGTTTAGACACATTAAAATGGATGGAAGCACGCTCTGTTGCAGATATTATTCGCAACGAGCACCCACAAATTCAAGCCATTGTTTTAGCGTATTTGGATGCTGATCAAAGTGCAGAAATCCTGGATTACTTTCCTGAGAAGGTGCGCCTGGACGTCATGCTGCGGGTGGCATCGCTCGACACCGTGCAGCCGAGTGCGCTGCAGGAACTAAACGACATCCTCGAGAAACAATTTTCTGGCAACGCTGGTTCGCAGACTAAAGATATCGGTGGTTACAAATGTGCTGCCGAGATTATCAATAATCTCGATAGCTCTGTTGGCGGCGAACTTATGGATTCGATTCGAGAAATCGACGAAGACCTCGGTACCCAAATTCAAGACCTTATGTTCGTCTTCGAAAATCTCAAGGATGTTGATGACCGGGCGATTCAGGCGCTATTGCGTGAGGTATCTTCCGACGTCCTTATTCTCGCACTGAAAGGTGCCGACGATTCCTTGCAGGAGAAAATCTTCGACAACATGTCCAAACGCGCGGCTGAATTGATGCGTGATGATCTCGAGGCTAAAGGCCCGGTTAAATTGTCTGAAGTTGAAGCTGCACAGAAAGAGATTCTTACAATTGCTCGCCGTATGGCCGATGCTGGCGAGATTTCGCTGGGCGGCGGCGGTGAGGAAATGGTTTAAGCATAGGGCCTAGGGCCTGTTGACACTATTTTGATCACCACTGTTGCGGCTGCAAATGCGCCAATCAAGGCGCGAGGAGAGTAGTTTGGTTATTCCAAATAAACGACGAGCAATGCAGAGTGGCGCATTTTCACCCCCAACCCGAAGGGCCGGGCCAAAATTTCCTCCATCTGCGTTGATATTCGTTCATGTGGAACAACCACGTCACACTCATATCGCCTTGCTGGAGAAAATTTTGGTCTCCGGCAATGGCGATCAAAATAGTGTCAACAGGCCCTAGCATCCGCTGTTATGTCCGAAAATGGTAAAAGCAAAGATCGTATTCCCTACGAAGTGGTTTCTGATGACCAGGTCTCTTCTTGGGCGCTGCCGGCGATGCAGGGTCGCGGCAAGCTTGTAAAAAGTGCCAGTCGCGAGAAAACACCTTCTTCCAACGAGTCCATTGAAAAAGTCAGCAAGTCCAAAAAACCAAAACAGCTCACCGCTGAAGAACTTCAGCGTATCTCCGAAGAAGCGCGTCAAGAGGGTTTTAAACAGGGCTTGGACGAGGGCAAGCAAAAGGGTTTAGAAGAGGGCAGAGTGACAGGCGAGCGCGAAGGTTCTAAACACGCGTACACAGAAGCGAAGCAGGATATTGAGGCGCTGCAGCGGCATTTAACGCAGGTGAGTACCAGCCTCTTTGATCCCATGCAAGGTGAGCAGGAACAGTTCGAAAACCTGCTTGTCGATATCAGCCTGCGCCTTGCACAGCGACTTATTGACGCTGAAATCTCAGCGAACCCGGCGCTATTAAAGCAGCTCGTATCAAAAGTGATTACCAGCATTCCCAAGGGAAGTGATCGCATCCAGCTTTACCTCAATGCGAAAGACGCAAAATTGCTCGAGGGTCTAGTGCCTGAAGAAAGCAGAGACTGGCAGATTCGTATAGACGATTCACTTGCGTCGGGAGGCGCCAGGGTCGTGACAGACACTTCGGTCGTCGATTTTTCTGTAGAAAAGCGTTTGGAAAACTACTTGGAAAAAATCGCTTCCTTCGGTGAGAGTGATCTCCAGGAGCTCGAGCCCATCCCTAATTATGAGGCCGATAAGGGCGCTACCGATGAATAGTCCAGGCCTGCTGGCCCGCTTAAGCCGCCACCGTCGTGCCGATGTTATTCCCATACTGCCTTCCGCAACCGGGCGCTTAACCCGGATGGTGGGGCTCACTCTGGAAGCGGTTGGAATCAACACCTCTGTTGGGCAAAACTGCCTGGTGGTAAATCCAAACGGTCTTGAAACTGAAGCGGAAGTTGTGGGCTTTCACAACGACATCACTTACCTGATGCCGGTACAGCGGGTCGAGGGGCTTCAACCTGGAGCGAAAGTTGTTCCGGTAGATCGCCGCAGTGCACTTGTTATCGGCGAACACTTGTGCGGCCGCGTGCTTAATGGCATAGGGCGGCCGCTCGATGGCAAGGGGCCAGTTGACAGTTTGAAGCGCTCCGATTTTAAAATTCGTCAGATCAATCCTTTACATCGCCACCCTATCGATGCGCCGCTGGATGTCGGCATTCGGGCAATCAATGCACTACTCACTGTTGGCAAGGGTCAGCGTATAGGGCTATTTGCTGGCAGTGGCGTTGGCAAGAGTGTGTTGATGGGCATGATGACGCGTTTTACTTCCGCAGATATTGTTGTCGTCGGACTCATCGGCGAACGCGGTCGGGAGGTAAAAGAGTTTATTGATCAGATCCTCGGTCCAGAGGGTTTAAAAAAGGCGGTCGTGGTGGCCTCTCCCGCTGATGACGCGCCACTGATGCGCCTGCGCGCTGCACAATTGGCCACGCGTATCGCTGAGTTTTTTCGCGATCAGGGCAAGAATGTTTTACTGCTTATGGACTCATTGACCCGCTATGCGCAGGCGCAGCGCGAGATATCGCTGTCCATCGGTGAGCCGCCGGCAACCAAAGGCTATCCGCCCTCAGTTTTTTCCAAGATCCCAGAGTTGGTTGAACGCGCGGGCAACGGCGAGGATGGTGGCGGTTCCATTACCGCATTTTATACCGTGCTGACTGAGGGAGACGATTTACAGGATCCGATTGCCGATGCAGCGCGGGCGATTTTAGATGGTCACATTGTGCTTTCACGCAATCTCGCCGAAGAGGGCATTTACCCGGCGATTGACGTTGAAGCCTCAATTAGCCGGGTGATGCCAAATGTTGTAGATGAGCAGCACCTCGCCAGTGCTGTTCAATTTAAACGTTTGGTCGCAAATTATCGTTCAAATAAGGATTTAGTGACGATTGGCGCCTACACTAAAGGTAGTGATCCTTTGCTCGATGAGGCTATTGATAAATACCCGTCATTGATGGACTTCGTTGCACAAAAGATGTCCGAGGGGTCGACGATGAGCAAAAGTAGGGCTGAGCTCGCTAAAGTCCTTATGCCCGCACCAGGGGAAGTACATCAGGAGTAGTGATGAAAACTCGACGGTCCGACCGGCTTCAGTTAGTTGTCGATCTCGCACAAAGCGCTGAGGCCCAGGCGGCGCGAAATTTGGGTGAGGCGCAGAAGCTTTTCGCGGCAGAACAGCAGCGCCTGGATGATATCAATCAATATTACGCCAGCTATGAGCAGCTGTTTGCCAAACGCACGAATACGCTTAAGGCATCTGATATCGCCAATTCACGCGATTTCTTGCTCAACCTCGATAAGGCGTGCAAGCAGCAACAGGCGCAGGTAAAGGCTGCGCATGAACAGGTAAACGAAGCGCGCGACCTCTGGCGGCAAAGTCATTTAAAATCTGATGCCCTTGAAGATTTTCGTCAGCGCTGTGCGCAAGAAGAACAAAAAGCATTGGAAAAGAAAGAGCAGAATCAGCTTGATGATCTGTCTTCTAGAAAGACGCTCCACTAGCTGCCAGCCCCTCTAAGCCCTCCGTTTCTCCCCCTGTTAGAGACTTTGCACGCCATGCGTCGATCAGGCGCTAAATTTTTCGCAAATTGGTGTTCGCTGTCTACACTTAGGAAAGACGGTTTCACACTGCTAACGAGATAGGAGATGTGTGTGTCCTCTTCAGTTGAGTTTCATTTGCCCGAAAGTCTTACCATCAGTCAAGCCCACGCGCTTCACGACGATTTTGAATCGTTGCTGGATAAAAACGCTTACGCAGAGATTATTGTGCACGCTGATAAAGTTGGTCGGGCCGATACGGCGGGTATTCAATTACTACTCGCTTTTGTGCGAATTACGCGTGAACGTCATATCGATGTTACTTGGGATAAACCTTCTGAGAGCTTGCAGGAAGCGGCCGGAATTCTCGGACTGAGTTCGGAACTCGGGCTACATTAAATTACGTTCTTTGAATACCTACGGAGAAAAAAAATGGCAAAGATTTTAGCCGTTGATGATTCAGCCTCTATGCGCCAAATGGTTAGCTTTACGCTTAAAGGCGCAGGTCATGATGTACTTGAAGCCAGTGACGGTGATGAGGCTCTTCAAATTGCGCAGGGACAGTCGAGTATCGACCTTATTATCTCTGATATCAATATGCCAAACATGGACGGCATTTCATTGATAAAACATATACGCGCGTTGCCGAATTATAAGTTTACTCCGATTCTTATGCTCACGACTGAATCCAGTTCAGACAAAAAGAGTGAAGGGCGCAGCGCCGGTGCAACAGGATGGATAGTAAAACCTTTTAATCCAGAACAACTGTTAGCAACGATTGGTAAGGTACTTTAAACGCCTCGGAGTACTGGTATGTCAATCGATCTTGAGCAGTTTCATCAGGTCTTTTTTGAAGAGAGTATCGAAGGCCTGGATATTATGGAAAGCTCTTTGATGGAGCTTGATCCGTCGAATATCGATAATGAAACGGTCAACGCGATTTTTCGCAGCGCGCATTCCATAAAAGGTGGTAGCGCGACATTCGGTTTTAGCTCCATTGCAGAATTTACCCATATTCTTGAGACCTTACTTGATCAGGTACGCTCAGGCGAGCGTGGCCTCAATCCGGACGATATCAATTTACTGCTGAACTCTGTTGATTGCATGCGCGAAATGCTCGGTCTGATCCAGACGGGTGATGACGGAAATACAGCGCAATGTGAAGAATTAAAAGTCAAATTCACCCAACTGTTAGAGGGTGAAGGCAAAGGCGGTGAAGATGTTGCGGTCCCAGTTGTGGATGCAGAACCTGAGCTGAAGAAAAATGAAGATAAGGTTTGGGAAATACTGTTTGCGCCGCACGAAAATCTTTTTTTATCCGGCAATGACCCATTGCGCAATATTAATGCCCTGAAAGAGTTGGGTGAAATAGAAGTCAGCTGTATCTCCGACGAATTGCCCAAGTTGCTTGACGCAGTAAACCCAGAATCATGTTATCTAAGCTGGTCAATTTGCTTAATCAGTAGCGCGGATAGGGCGCAGATAGAAGAGATCTTCGAGTGGATCGAAGACGACTGTGACTTGGAGGTTCGTGAAAAAAGCGCCGTTGAAAATGTCGAGCACGCTAACGCGCAATGGCGCATAGAGTTCACTCCGGAACTCGGTTTGCTCAGGACAGGTAATGAACCCTTAAGGATTCTCAGAGCGCTGTCTGACCTGGGAAGTATAAGCACAAAAGCAAATTTTTCCCGAATGCCGGATCTACTTTCCATGGATTCAGAAAATTGCTATCTCTCGTGGGAAATCTGTTTAGAGTCATCTACGGCGTCGCGGGAAACGATTGAAGAAATATTTGAATGGGTCGCCGACGATAGCGAGGTTTTAATCGAAAATATTGATGTGTCGGATCAGGCCAGCAACAACGTTCAATCAGACCAAACAGTTCAGCCTGAAGCCAAGGCAGTGAGTTCGATCCCCAAACAAAAGGCTGTTTTATCTAAAGCCGGTGCAATTCCCAAGGCGCAAAATACGACCAAAAAAACGACGGCGGAATCGTCTTCGATTCGTGTGGGTATTGATAAGGTCGATAGTTTAATCAACATGGTTGGTGAACTTGTTATTACCCAATCTATGTTAGGGCAATTGGGTAGCCAATTTGAGTTGGAGCGCCTGCCAAAATTGATGGAAGGCTTGGGACAACTCGAACAAAATACGCGAGAATTGCAAGAAAGCGTTATGAAAATTCGCATGTTGCCAATCAGTTTTGCGTTTAGTCGCTTCCCGCGAATGGTTAGAGATTTGGGGCAAAGTCTTGGCAAGTCGGTAGAGCTTGAAATGCGTGGAGAAAGTACTGAGCTTGACAAAACCGTCATGGAAAAAATTGGTGATCCGCTAGTTCATCTGGTTCGCAACGCGGTTGATCACGGTATTGAGTCTCCTGAGGAACGCACTGCCAAAGGCAAAGACCCGAGCGGTTATGTTGTGCTTAATGCTTTTCATCAAAGCGGTAACGTTGTCATCGAAATTATGGACGATGGCAAAGGATTGGATCGAGAAAAAATTATTAGTAAAGCCGTGGAGAATGGCTTAATCCTGGAAAAAGATGCAGAAGCTTGGGCAGATGAGCAAGTCTACGATTTAATTTTTCAGCCTGGCTTTTCTACAGCACAAACTGTCAGCGATGTCTCAGGACGCGGCGTCGGTATGGATGTTGTCAAGCGAAATATACAGGCGCTAAATGGTATTGTAGAAATTAAATCGCAAAAAGATGCAGGCTCGACGATTACGATTAAGTTGCCGCTGACCCTCGCGATTCTCGATGGGCAACTTGTTCGCGTTGGCACGAATACCTACGTTTTTCCGCTCGTATCCATTATCGAATCGCTGCAATGCAAAAAAGAATTTATTAATCGGGTGGCGGGTGGTTGCGATGTTTTTAAGTTGCGCGACGATTACGTTCCGATTATAGAATTGCATAGATCTTTTTCTATTCAACCCGATTCTGACGACTTGGAGGATTCATTACTCGTAGTCGTTGAAATTGACGGCGACAAGGTTGGCATTGTTGTCGATGAGCTACTCGGTCAACAGCAGGTTGTCATTAAAAGTCTGGAGCAAAATTATCGTCGCGTCGATGGTATATCTGGTGCGACAATTCTCGGTGATGGTACTGTTGCATTGATTCTGGATATCGCTGGAATTATTAAATTATCCTCCGAGTATATCGGAACCAAAACGCAAACGATAGCCAATGTGATTGGTGAATTTGAAGGTGCGCGCCATCGTTCGGATATAAAGCTGGCGGCGCGTTAAATAGAGGATTAAGTATGCAGGGTCAACCACTAAACATTGATTCAAATGTTGCGCATTCTATCGACGGGATAGATCTACAGGCAAATTCCAATGAGCAATACCTGACATTTATTATGGCCGGCGAAGAATATGGTGTTGATATTCTCGCTGTTCAGGAAATACGTGGCTGGGAAACTGCAACTCCACTTCCAAATGCGCCCCCGCATATTAAGGGTGTTATTAATTTACGTGGAATTATTGTTCCTATTGTAGATTTGCGTCAGTGTTTTGGCATGGAGGCAATTGAGTATACAGCGATTACGGTAGTGATTGTTTTAAAGGTTGAGACGGGTGAAGGGTCGCGTGTGATGGGCATTGTTGTCGATGCTGTTTCGGACGTTTACGCACTCGCAGAACAGGATATGAGGGCGGCTCCTGACCTGGGAAGTTCCGTCAATACCGATGTCATCAAAGGTCTTGTCAATGTTGAAGATAAAATGGTGATTTTATTGGACATAGACAAGTTGTTGAACCTCGACAGTATTCCAAATTTAAGTGAATTACAGCAACAACTTGCAGGTGCTAGCGAGTAATAGTGGTGCGTGAGCAGGGTTTTTCTAGCGGACCTTCTGTATTTGTGTGTCGTCGTTGACTGAGAAATCGGCGCGAGTCCGTTGAAGCTAACTTGTTTCACGTTGCAGTGTTGTCTTTTTGTGCGGTGGTGGATGAGCTGGTCGAAAAACTTATTTATCCATGATGTTGAAAGTCTGAAAAGGTGATGGTGGTGGGAAATATATTTAGCTTTTTTTCAGTTGGTCAGGAAGGTAAAAATTGTTCTGAATTGGCTAAGAAATTTGCTGCGGTTGAAAAGTCGCATATCGTTTTAGAACTTTCTTCTACAGGAAATATTCTTTCGATTAACGATAACTTCGTTCTGGCGACAGGTTATTCTCGCGAAGCGATTCTTGGTAAGCACTATAGTTTTTTAGTCCAGCCCCAGCTGGGCAAAGGTGGAGATCGAGATACGCTACTGTCGTCGATGAAGTGTGACGAAAATATCTCCGGCGAATGGCAATGGACTGACAGTGGTGGTGATAAACTGTGGGTTCAGGGTTCGTTTAACCCAATATGCGATGGTAACGGCAGTGTTTGTGAAATATTAATCCTTGTATCCGATATCAGTTCCTTAAAAAAACATACGATTGAAAGCGATGCGAAATTAACAGCTATTGATGCATCGCATACCGTTGTTGAGTTTGAATTCGACGGTACTATTACTGATGCCAATAAAAACTTTCTTTCTCTTGTTGGTTATTCGCTGGCAGATATTAAGGGTAAACGTTTTTCGATGTTTGCGGGTGGCCTGGACGAAGCAAACGCGATGGATGCCGTTTTTAACGATAAATTACCTAAAGGTGAACATCAAACGTTAAAACATAAATGTGTTAATAAATTCGGTGATCCTCTGTGGTTAAAAGTTTCCTATAACCCGATTATCGGTGTGAGCGGTAAACCATTTAGGTTTGTTAACTACATATCTGATATTACTGAGCAGCAAGAGCAACTACTAAAAAGTAAAGATTTTGCGAATATTTCTAATGCGTTAAAACTTTGCCAGGCGAATGTCATGTTGGCAGATAACAACATGACGATTATCTATATGAACAATCAAGTTAAACGCATGCTCGAGCGCCGCGAACGCGAAATTCAAACGGTATTGCCAGGTTTTAAGGTTGATCAGCTGGTAGGCACTAATGTCGACCAGTTTCATAAGCGCCCTGAACACCAGCGGTCCATGATCGCAGCATTAAGTGAGCCCTACGTTACAGACTTAAGTGTCAGTGAGCTGACCTTCGGTTTAACAGCGACTCCCTGGTACGATTTAGATGGCGAACGCATTGGTACTGTGGTCGAGTGGGAAGATAAAACGGATCGCCTGGCTGAAGAGGAAAAAATTGCTTCAGAAGCTGCTTCAAACGCACGCGTCAAACAAGCCCTGGATAATGTGACGGCTAACGTTATGATTGCTGACGCTGATGCAAATATTATTTATGTAAATAGTGCTGCGTCAGAAATGATGCAGGATGCAGAGAGTGATATTCGACAATCACTGCCACATTTTAATGCGGATGGGCTGTTGGGCACCAATATTGATACCTTCCATAAAAAGCCCGGCCATCAACGCAATATTCTAAAAGATTTAAAACAAACATATTTTGGTAAAGCCGAAGTCGGTGGGCGTACCTTTACCGTAATAGCTAATCCGGTTTTTCAGGACGGCACTCGTGTAGGTACTGTTGTTGAATGGGCAGATAAAACAGTTGAATTAAGTATTGAAAGAGAAATTGACAGTATTGTAGAAGCTGTTGGTAGTGGTGATTTTACCAAGCAGGTTTCTTTGGAGGGTAAAGAAGGTTTCTCATTGAAGCTGGCACGTGGGCTTAATAATCTGACAAGCACAGTCGAGGTGGCGCTTAACGATGTTTTACGCATGCTCGGCGCGATGGCGCGTGGCGACTTGTCGGAACGTATTACACGAGAGTACGGTGGTTCTTTCGGTCAGTTAAAAAATGATGCTAATACAACGGCGGATAAATTAACTGAAGTTATCAGCAAAATTCGGATTTCTTCTAATGCGATTGCGACAACTGCAACAGAGATTGCCCAGGGCAATGCAGATTTAAGTCAGCGCACAGAGGAGCAAGCGTCGTCGCTGGAAGAAACTGCGTCGAGCATGGAAGAAATGACGTCGACAGTACGTCAAAGCGCGGACAATGCCTCTCTTGCCAATACACTTGCCAGTGAAGCACAGGATAAAGCTAGAGAAGGTGGTTCCGTTGTTGAAAAAGCGGTCCTGGCCATGGACGATATTAATGTTGCCAGTAAAAAAATTAGCGACATTATTGGTGTTATTGATGAAATTGCATTTCAGACAAATTTGCTCGCGCTTAATGCTGCAGTCGAAGCTGCCCGCGCCGGCGAGCAGGGCCGCGGTTTTGCTGTTGTTGCGGGAGAGGTTCGCAATTTGGCGCAGCGCAGTGCATCTGCAGCTAAGGAAATTAAAGACTTAATTCGCGATACCGTCACCAAGGTTCAGGATGGTACCGAACTCGTTAATCAAAGCGGTAACACGCTGTCTGAAATTGTCGCGGCCGTTGAAAATGTAACATTAACAATGAAGGATATCGCTGAGGCCGCGAAGGAACAAACCTCTGGTATAGAGCAGGTAAATACTGCGGTGAGTCAAATGGATAGCATGACCCAAAAAAATGCTGCTCTGGTTGAGGAAGCAACGGCTGCAAGCGAAGCCATGGCGGATAACGCGCGCGATATGAACCGTGTCGTGTCTTTCTTTGGTTCCGCAGGCGCGGTAGATATGCAAGTACCTGAGCGTCAACAAGCCGCAACAGTTTCGGCAAAAGCTAAACCGTCTGAACCTGTTGCGCAACCTTACGCTCCCTCTGCTGATGACTCATATTTGTCTACACCGGATATGAGTTCAGATGACGAGTGGGAGGACTTCTAAATTTGAAGCCCGCAAAGGACAACGCTAGTACTTTATCGGCCGGGGAATTTGCCGAGCGCGAATTTCCAATGACCGATGCGGATTTTGAGGAAATCCGTAAGGTTGCTTACAAAATTACAGGTATTTCTCTTTCTGACCATAAAAAAAATATGGTCTATGGTCGCTTAGCAAGAAGATTAAGGCAGCTTAATATTGCCACTTTCGCAGGTTATTGCCGGGAAATTAGCAGTAAAGATAGTCCGGAACTGCCGAACTTCGTGAACGCGATAACAACGAACCTGACATCATTTTTTCGCGAGTTCCATCATTTTCAGTATTTAAAGTCGACAATTTTTCCAAATCTCATAAAGCAAAACGCTGCTTCCAAACGTATAAGAATATGGTCAGCCGGATGCTCAACAGGTGAAGAAGCGTATTCAATAGCCATGGTTGTTAAAACGTTTCAGCAACTAAATAGCTGGGACCTTAAAATACTGGCGACTGATCTTGATTCAAATGTTGTCGATACCGGGCGCCGGGCTATTTATGCTTCAGACCGTGGCGAAAAAGTTCCCGCTGAATTTTCCAAGTATATTGTCGAGGACAGCAGAAACAATACGGTTAGCATTAAACCTGAGGTTGCTTCTTTGGTTACGTTTAAGCAACTGAATCTGTTGCACTCCTGGCCGATGAAAGGGCCTTTCGATGTGATTTTTTGTCGCAATGTGGTTATTTATTTTGATGCGCCTACGCAAACCAAGTTGTTTGATCGTTACGCAGATATTTTGCGACCTGATGGCCATCTGTTTATTGGACACTCAGAAAATTTACACAATATCAGTGACCGATTTCAATCTCAGGGAAGAACCATTTACCAAAGGGCAAGCTGATGGTATTGCAATCTAATCGTACGGAAGATCTCCCCCGACCTTTATCAGGCTTCGAGCACGTTAATCGCTATTGGGATCGTCGCATGAATTTAGCCGCGGCAAAAATCCTTCCCGGCGAATGCTATGTAAGCGATAAGGGTGAAATGATTGTGACGGTGCTCGGTTCTTGTGTGGCAGCGTGTGTGCGCGACACCCAAATTGGTGTGGGCGGAATGAACCATTTTATGCTGCCCGTGCAGTCGAGCGATCGGGCGATTGAGCGCCACAACCTGGCGGATTCAGCGCTGTGTTATGGCAATTGGGCGATGGAATTTCTAGTTAACGAAATTATAAAGCGAGGTGGTAGGAAAGACCGCATGGAGGTGAAAGTCTTTGGCGGAGGTCGTGTACTTTCGGGAATGACGAATATTGAAATCGGTGCGCGTAACATTAGTTTTATCCTGGAATATCTCGAAAAAGAAGGGCTGGACATTGAGGCCAAGGATGTTGGTAGCGATTGTCCGCGTAAGGTTTTATATTTTCCTGATACTGGCGCTGTTAAGATGAAACGGCTGCGTACGCGAGCGAATACAACAGTTGAGCGCAGGGAAAAAGAATATATGGATTCGATGACGGTCAAACCGAAGTCGTGCGATGTCGAATTGTTTTAGCGGGTATCATGGGCGCTTATTGTGATAGCTAAAAAAACCAAAGTACTCGTTGTCGATGATTCTGCGCTGATACGTGCATTGTTGACCGAGGTGCTTGAGTCCGATCCCAGGCTCGAAGTCTGTGGTGCAGCAACCGACCCCTACGAAGCCCGTGAATTAATTAAACAACTTCATCCGGATGTCATAACCTTAGATATCGAAATGCCAAAAATGAATGGCATCGCGTTTTTAAAAAATTTAATGCGATTGCGCCCGATGCCCGTGGTAATGATTTCGACGCTTACACAAGACGGTGCACCAGCGACCTTACAAGCGCTAGAGCTTGGCGCTGTCGACTTTGTACCCAAACCTAAAAATGAAGGCGCAGACTCGCTGGCAAAATACCGTGATGATATTTGTGCGAAGGTATACACTGCGGCCAGAGCAAATGTTCGTCAAACGTTTTCCGAGCACGTTCAACCGACGATCAAGGTAGCAAGAATAGCTGAGGGCCTGGGCAGGGCTGGTTACATATGCGCCCTTGGCGCGTCCACTGGTGGAACAGAAGCAATTAAAGATGTCGTTACAAAAATGCCGGAAAACTGCCCGGCGATTGTTGCAACCCAGCATATTCCGGCGGCGTTTAGCGCTTCCTTCGCCAAGCGTCTCGATCGAATATCGGCTCCCACCGTGTACGAGGCGGAACACGACCAGGCGATTGCACCTGGAAATGTTTATATCGCTCCAGGTCATTCCCACTTGAGGGTGGCTAAGTTGGGTAATCAGTATGTGTGTAAGTTGGATCAGGGTGAACGGGTGAATCGTCACCGCCCCGCGGTTGACGTATTGTTTGACTCCGTGGTCGAGCATGCTGGCAATAATTGTATTGGCGCGCTGCTAACGGGTATGGGAGCTGATGGTGCCGCAGGACTGTTAAAAATGCGCGAAGCCGGTGCTCACACTATTGCTCAAGATGAAGCCTCGAGTGTTGTTTGGGGTATGCCTGGTGCAGCCGTGCAAATGAATGCCGCGTGCGAAATATTGGCTATTGATAAAGTTGCCGAAGCGATAAATCGCGACTACTTGCGAAAATAGCGCAATTGTTGTTGTACCGAATGCGCTTTATTGGTCTATTATTAGCGGGAAGGACGCAGTATCTGGATCAACAAGCCGGGAGAAAATCTTATGTCAATTCAGTCAAATGTTTCGTCGGACGGCAAAACCTTGACCATATCAATTGACGGACGTTTTGACGCAACTTCGCTGGACGATTTTCGTCGTAGTTATGAAGATGCAGATACACAAAGCGTGCAGGAGTTTTGTATCGATCTCAAAGACACTATTCATTTAGATAGTTCGGCATTGGGCATGCTTCTCGTATTGCGCGACTTTGCCGGTGGAGATCAGGCAAAAATCACGATCAAAAATTGCTCGCCCGAGGTGAAAAAAATCTTCGCCATCTCGAGTTTTACTCAATTATTTGATATCCAGTAGTCGCTTCTAATTTAGCTAAATGCTAACGGAAGACCGTGGTAAAAATGGATGAGACGCCGCTCAATGTTCTAATTGCAGAAGATTCTGCCGCTGACCGCCTGATTCTTGAGACCATCGTTGCGCACGGTGGCCACAAGCCTATAACTGTTGCAGATGGCAATGAAGCCTTGCAGGCGTTTTCCGAACATCGTCCCGATATTATTTTGCTTGACGTCATCATGCCCAATATGAGTGGGCTTGAAGCGGCCCAGCGTATTCGCGCCGACTATAAAGATGATTTAGTTCCCATTATATTTTTAACCTCGTTGACTGATACTGTGTCGCTTGTTTCGTGCATTGAATCCGGTGGCAATGACTTTATCCCCAAGCCCTACAACAGTGTTGTCTTGCAATCCAAAATCAAATCGTTTGCGCGCATCCGCGAAATGCACCAGACCCTGGCGGAACAAAAAAGACAAATAGAACTTCACAATCAGCACCTCATCCAGGAGCAAACTGTTGCCAAACAGGTGTTTGATCAGGTTGCGCATTCGGGCTGCCTGGATGACGGTTATTTGCGTTACTACATGTCGCCGCTGGCTGTGTTTAATGGCGATGTTATTGTTGCGGACATTAGCCCTTCCGGGAGTCTGTTCGTTTTACTCGGTGACTTTACCGGCCACGGTTTGCCGGCGGCGATTGGTTCCATGCCACTTGCTACAACTTTTTACGGCATGGTACGCAAAGGTTTTTCAGTGTCGGATATTGTCCGGGAAATCAATCAAAAATTGCACGATATATTGCCGATAGGTTTTTTTTGCTGCGCGACCTGCGTCGATATAAATCCCCAGCAGCGTCGTGTGCGATATTGGAATGGCGGCTTGCCCGCAAGCCTGCTTTATAAAGCGGAAAAAAATGAATACGAAGTATTGGCATCTAAAAATTTGCCTTTAGGTGTGTTGTCGAGCAAGGACTTTAACGCTGAGACCGAACGGGTTGCGTTGGATATAGGCGATAAAATTCTTATGTGGTCCGACGGCGTTTTCGAGGCGCGAAATGCGGCTGGAGACATGTATGGTGAGAGCAAACTGCACGCGTTGATTGAGCGATATAAAGGTAGTGATGAGCTCTTTCCGGCAATCCTCTCAGCGGTTCAGGCGCATATCGGTGATTCCGAAAAGGACGATGACATTTCTCTGGTGGAAATTCCTTATCAAGAGAATGACTATGAGTCCAAGCACAACGAAGTTAATCAAGATTCCAACCAAAAATTAGTTGATTGGTCGATGTCGCTCGACCTGCCGGCAAATACACTGTCCCAATTTGATCCACTGCCCACGGTGACCAGTATTTTGAACGAAGTCACCGGCTTGCGGCCGCATCGAACAGTGTTGTACACCGTGATCGCAGAACTGTACTCTAATGCGCTGGAACACGGTATTTTGGGTTTAAGTTCAGAGCTAAAAAAGACACCTCAAGGTTTTGTCACCTACTATGAGGAGCGCCGGGTAGCGCTTGAAGCTTTAAATAGTGGTCATATTCGTTTCATCTTCGATCACGTTCAGGGTGAGGATGAGCGCGGTGTTAACGGCAGGCTTTCAATTCGCGTTGTCGACAGTGGCGATGGTTTTGGCGTCAAGCAGGATTCTATCGTTTATTCGGTGAATGATGATGAAGATTTAAGCTCTGCCAAGCACCGATATTTTGGTAGAGGTCTAAATTTGATGGGCGCTGTTTGCGAAAGTATTCATCTTAGAGCACCTGGTAATGATGTCGAGGTCGTCTTTAAGTGGCATGAACAGGACCAATAGCCAATAGAACTTTGCGAGGATCAAGACATGTCTGACGATTTTTCAAAGCTCGATCTGGAGATGCTTAACGGCTTGCAGGATTTATTAGGTGACAAGTTTCTACTGCTTATTACAACGTTTATTTCGGATTGTGAGGCCAGATTGGGCAGGTTAAGTGCAGCCGCGGCGAGTATGAACCTGGAAATCATAAAAAATGAAGCCCACGGAATAAAAGGAAGTAGCCGTAATATTGGCGCAAATGGATTGGCGGCATTGTGCGAGGAAATAGAACGGCAGGCGCGCGATGGCGATCTCGATGATATCGAGAAAAAAATTTCCTCCGTCCAGCAAGTTTTTGCCGCTATCAAACAGGAATTGACAAGCTACCTTCCCTAACATGCCCAGAAACCGCCGTTTTACTGGGTATCTTATTGCGGCATAACCCTTGCTAAATGACCTTTGGATAATAAGTTGCGGGATGTCGACTTACATTTGGTTATTTACCCAGGGGACGCGCATGCGCATGTTTGATTTATTGCCTAATTTAAATGCCGATATCAATGGCCTAAGCAAGGTTCAGGTGACAACTGAAGCGGAAGCGCCGCTGCAGAGCTTTAAACAACGTTTTGAGGATAGTCTACAAGCACTCGAAGCTCCTGCAGCTGGTCCCACTAAAATAGGTGCAGATGGTTCTGCGGTCTCAGTTGAGATCGACGGTACAGTGTTGGCAACGCAAGTAAGTGTTGAGCAACTGAATGAGTTCGGCGTCGATGATACTGCGGCAGAACATAGTCTTTTGAACTATGGCGAGGGTTTAGCGCTCGGATTTGAAGATCTGGCGATTCAAAGCTCTGAAGCTGAGGTTGAATTGGATGTTGTCAGCGACGAGGCCTTAGCTCTGGTTCAACCTCATTTAGTTGGAGTTCCCAGCTCGATGGAGGCAGATGCCAGTATACAGATCCTGTCGACAGATAAGTTAGCCAAGAGTCCTATTGATACGCGTTTCGCATTGAGCGAATCGGCCCAACACTACCAAAGAATGGCGACACAGCATAACAAACCCTCTGTCCAATTTGCGTCACAGCAGGTGGTTAGCGCGAGTGACGGACTTGAGCCTCCTGCAGAGTTGACACTCGTTAAACCCGGGCTCGTTGATGCTACAACGCTAGCGACTGAACAAAAAGCCGTATTGTCGCCACCTGGTATCTTAGCTAAAGACAAACCCGCAAATTTAACTCTGAATATCGATAGCACGTTGCCGCTTGCTGACAATCTGGAGCCTGAATTGCCCCGTGTTGGCTTTGAGTCGACACGTGCTTCTCACCTGGCGTCGCCGCTACCTTCCGATAACGCCGCCCGTTTTAGTGTAAACATTCAGTTTGGACGCCCCGAGTGGCAGGCGGGTGTCGCCGCAAAGGTTGCCCAAATGGCCGCTCAGAACCTCAACTTTGCCGAGATTCAGTTAGATCCGCCCGAGCTCGGGCCTTTGCAAGTTAGAGTCCACGTGAATCAGGAACAGGCTACAGTCGCTTTTTCGGTAGCCTCGAGCCAGGTTCGCGATGCCTTGGAACAACACCACAACCGTTTGCGGGATCTTTTATCTGCGGAGGGCATTGATTTGGTCGATGTCGACGTATCAGACCAGGGGCAGCAAAGCACCCACGATGAGCTAGACTCAGAAGTTGCAGCGACTAACGCAGATGTGCTCGATACAGATGAATCGGAGGCAAGCGCAGAAGACGCTGAGGCGGCAACAATGACCGCGACAATAGAGGTGGGTGTGGACGATTTCGCATAGAAAATATGCGCGTAAGAACCAGTGTCGTATCGCTGGCATAACTCTTGCTGCCATGCCTTTAGTCTAGCTTAATGACGGAAAGTTGACATGGCGGCTGACGAAGACGAACAGCAAACTGAAGATAGTTCTGAAGCACAAAAAAAATCGGGTGGTTTAAAAAAAATTATCCTGTTGGCCGTTATTGGCCTCGTGATTATTGGTGCATCCGTAGGCGGCACTATCGCCGTTCTTTCGATGATGAAAGAAGAGCCTGTTGTTGAAGCCGACGAAGAAGCGGTTGAACAGGAAGCAGAGCCACCAGCAAAGCCCGCCATTTATTACCCCCTTAAGCCGGAATATATTCTCAATATTGACGCGCGCGGCAAGCGTCGGTTCATGCGTTTGGATTTGACGTTGATGACGCGTGACGATGACGTCATTGCAGCTATCGAGTTACATCGTCCGACGATTGATAACACGGTTAATCTAATTGCCGGCGGGCAAATTTATGAGGAAATTCAAACAGCGGAAGGCAAGGAGTTTCTGCGTTTGCAATTACTACAAGAACTTCAGGCAATGTTTGAAAAAGAGATCGGTAAGCCTGGATTAGAACAAGTGTTATTTACCAATTTTGTCGTGCAATAGTATTGGCAAAACTGTCGATTTAAGAGGTTAACTGTGCAGGATTTATTATCACAAGACGAAATTGACGCGTTGCTCCACGGCGTCGACGACGGTGATATTGAAACCGAAACGGATATGGAATCGGAGGCGATCCGATCCTACGATTTAACCAGTCAAGACCGTATCGTGCGTGGGCGTATGCCCACCTTGGAAATGATTAACGAGCGTTTTGCGCGTTATACCCGAATTTCCATGTTTAATCTATTGCGTCGTACAGCAGATGTGTCGGTGGGCGGTATTCAGATTCAAAAATTCGGTGAATACGTACATACCTTGTATGTACCTACAAGTTTAAACATGGTCAAGTTCCGGCCATTGCGCGGAACAGCATTAATTATCCTCGATGCAAAATTGGTTTTTAAATTAGTTGACAACTTTTTTGGTGGTGACGGTCGTCACGCGAAAATTGAGGGTAGGGAGTTTACGCCGACCGAGTTACGTGTTGTTCAAATGGTATTGGAACAAGTCTTTATCGATTTACGCGAAGCTTGGAAAGCGGTGATGGACATTAAGTTCGAATACATAAACTCGGAAGTAAATCCGTCGATGGCAAATATCGTCAGCCCGAGTGAAGTTGTTGTTGTGAGCACCTTCCATGTGGAGCTGGATGGTGGCGGTGGTGAACTGCACATCACTATGCCTTACTCTATGGTTGAACCGATTAGAGAAGTGCTCGACGCAGGTCTTCAATCTGATACTGACGAGCGTGATGAACGCTGGGTCAACGCGTTGAAGAGTGATGTGATGGATGCGCGAGTGGAACTGGAGTGCGATGTTGTCGAAAAGCAAATTAGTTTGCGCGAAATTGTCGATCTGAGAGAGGGTGACATTATTCCAATTAATATGCCTGATTATCACGTCGTTACTGCTAACGGCGTACCTATTTTTAAAGTTGAATTCGGACAATCAAACGACAATTTAGCGTTGAAAGTGATTGACGAAGTGGAACGGTCAAAGCCGTCAAAAGAAAGCGATACGGTTGGAGAAAGCCATGAGTGATGATCCCGAAAATGAAAATGTAGATCAGGACAGCATGGCCGACGAATGGGCGGCTGCGATGGAAGAGCAGGACGCTATTGACGAGGCTATTGATGATACGGCAAGCGCTCAGCCAGTCGAATTAGATGAATTCGATACGGCTGTTGCTGGGGCGCCAATGTCTCCGGAAGGTCAACCGGATCTCGATGTTATTCTCGATATTCCCGTAAATATTTCAATGGAAGTTGGCTGTACCAGTATTACGATAAGAAATTTACTTCAGCTTAATCAGGGTTCCGTTATTGAGTTAGATCGACTCGCGGGCGAACCATTGGATGTACTCGTCAATGGTACGCTAATTGCGCATGGTGAGGTTGTCGTGGTCAACGAAAAATTTGGTATTCGTATGACCGATGTGATCAGTCCATCAGAGCGAATAAAACGTTTACGCTAAAGTGGAGGGTTTTGTGAAAAGAAGCTCCATCTTTATCGTCACTTTCTTTTTGTCATTGCCTGTGTTTGCAGAGGAGGCTGCCACGCCTAATTTGAGCTCCACTTTGCTGCAAGTATTTGGCGCACTCGTTTTTGTCATTGCGCTTATCCTCGCTTCAGCATGGAGTGCCAAAAAGCTAAAAATCACTGGCAGTGATTCCTTGTCTGGCATTCGTGTCCTCGCTTCGTTAAATGTTGGGCGGCGAGAAAAGGTCATGTTGATTGAGTCCTGTGGAAAGAAAATATTGCTTGGTGTGGCCGCGGGAAATGTATCGGTATTACATGTATATGAAGGTGATGTTGTGGTTACCCATCGCAAAATCGATGAAGAAAACACAGCTGAACAACAGACCAAGTCCAATCCAAATTTTTCCCGGTTTCTGCAAGCGGTGTTGTCTGGTGGACGGCCCAATGAAAAATAGCCTTTGTATTTTCGGGCTTGTCTTTTTACTGCTGGGATTAACCACTCTCGTGTCTTCGCAAGCCGTCGCGCAAGCAGAGCAAAACACTGAAAATATCGGCATCGCTGAAGCGATGTTGGCTCAGGGAGTAGGTGAAGGTTCTCGTGCGGTTCCAGCGTTGCCAGCTGTCACGGTAACAACGAATGCCGATGGGTCAGAGGATTATTCTATTACCCTGCAAATAGTTATATTTATGACCTTGCTGACTTTTTTGCCTGCAATGCTCATGATGATGACTTCCTTTACCCGCATTATTATTGTTTTTTCAATACTGCGGCAGGCCTTGGGTTTACAACAATCACCTTCGAACCAGATATTAATCGGTCTATCGCTTTTCCTGACTTTATTTATTATGTCACCGGTCATTAGCCAGATTCACAATGAAGCCCTGCAACCCTACATAAACGAAGAGATAACTTCCATCGATGCATTGCAAAGAGCCAAGGTGCCGATGAAACAGTTTATGTTAGCGAACACGCGAGAAACGGACATCGACCTGTTTTTCAGAATTGGTGAAATACCGCCAGTAGAAAATGCAGAAGATATACCATTTACTGTGTTGATGCCGGCTTTTGTGACCTCAGAGCTAAAAACCGCGTTTCAAATCGGCTTTATTATTTTTATTCCTTTTCTCGTTATAGATATTGTCGTAGCGAGCGTATTGATGGCGATGGGTATGATGATGTTATCGCCATTAATTATTTCACTGCCATTTAAAATCATGCTTTTCGTCTTGGTAGATGGCTGGGCCCTTATCGTTGGCACCCTCGCAGCGAGTTTTGGTATATAGGAGTAGGGCATGTCTCCAGAAGTCGCACTTCAGCTATTTGGCGACGCGTTTTACCTGGTCGTTATTATGGTTTTGGTCATTGTTGGCCCGAGCTTGCTGGTCGGTTTGACGGTAAGTGTTTTTCAGGCGGCGACGCAGATAAATGAGCAGACATTGAGCTTCCTACCGCGTCTAATCGTCACTCTGGCGACGATTATGATTGCCGGACCTTGGTTAGTCCAATTGTTTATGGATCTATTTAATCAGTTGGCCCTGCAAATTCCAGAACTGATTACGCAATGAATGTTTCCGACGCGGAAATAGCCGGGTTTATTCAACAGTATTTCCTACCGTTTTCGCGTATTGCCATGATGTTTATGGTGATGCCAATTATCGGGTCGCGGGTTCTTTCGCCTCGGGTTCGTCTTGCCCTCGCTGTTTTACTCACCGCGGTGGTTGTACCACTTCTTCCTGCCTATGATGTGCCGCCAGCGCTGTCCTTGCAAAGTATCTTGCTTGTCATGAGGGAGTTAGTGCTCGGCGCGTTAATGGGATTTACGTTCCAAATCGTTTTTCAAGTATTTGTACTGAGTGGCCAGTTTATGGCGATGAAGATGGGCTTGGGGTTCGCGATGATGAACGATCCTACCAATGGTGTACAAACGACGGTGATTTCTCAGTTTTTTCTAATCTTAACTACGGTGATGTTTGTTTCCGTCAACGGACATCTGTATTTAATATCACTTTTAGTAGAGAGTTTTCAAACTTTACCTATTGGAACTTCGACGTTTAGTCCAGACAAATTTATTGCGCTGTCCCAATTGGGCAGCTGGATGTTTGCAGCGGCATTGGTTTTTGCTTTACCGATAATAACGTCGTTGTTATTTGTGAATATTGCTTTCGGGGTTATGAGTCGAGCGGCGCCGCAGTTAAATATTTTTGCGGTGGGTTTTCCGTTTACCCTTTTGTGTGGTTTGGGGCTCATTTGGCTCGGATTGATAAATTATTTTGATGGTTTTACCAAAAATATGGACTACGGTTTCGAATTTATTCATGGACTTATAGAGAGGCGCTGATGGCTGATAACGACAGCGCCCAGGAAAAAACCGAAGAACCGACTCCGAAGCGAAAGGAAAAGGCGCGACAGGACGGGCAAACGGCGCGATCTAAAGATCTCACAACAACTGCCGTCTTGATCACGAGTACGTTCGGCTTATTTTTGTTTGGGGGACTTATTAGCGATAGTTTAATGCGTCTTTCGCGATTGAATTTTACACCTACGCGCGAAATGATTTTTGACACCAATGCGATGCTTCACAATTTGGGTGTTTCTTTTGGCGATGTATTTTTGGCCTTGACGCCTTTTTTTGCGTGTGTGGTACTTGCGGCGATAGTGGGGCCAACTGCATTGGGTGGTGTACTTTTTAGCGGGAAAGCATTGGCACCTAAATTAAATCGCATGGACCCTATCGCCGGTATAAAACGCATGTTTTCCATTCGTTCCCTGGTTGAATTGTTCAAGGGAATTGGCAAAGTCTTATTGATAATAGCGGTGGCGTTTGCGCTATTGCAGATGATGAAGGTCGAGTTACTTAACCTTTCATCGGAGAGTGTGAAAGCGGGTATCGAGCATTCAATTACCTTGAGTTTATGGGCGGCGATATTTTTATCAGCTGCGACAATCGTTATTGCCGCTATCGATATTCCGTTTCAGGTGTGGGAACACAAAAAGAAACTCAAAATGTCGCGACAGGATATTAAAGATGAACTCAAAGATACGGAAGGTAAACCCGAGGTAAAAGGTAAAATGCGGCAAATGCAGATGCAAATGGCGCAGAGCCGGATGATGGCGGCCGTTCCTGATGCAGATGTGGTTATTACTAACCCAACCCACTTTTCCGTCGCACTCAAGTATTCACCTGAAAACATGGGGGCGCCGATTTTAGTGGCTAAGGGTATCGATTACGCCGCACTTAAAATTCGTGAGATTGCGAAGGCTTACCAAGTCGAATTTGTTGAATCTCCGGCGTTGGCACGCGCGATTTACCATACAACGGAAATTGAGCAGGAGGTTCCAGAGGGATTATATGTCGCTGTTGCCCAGGTCCTCGCTTATGTATTCCAACTGCGTGAATATCGCAAAGGCAACGGTGAAAGACCAGATTATCCGCGTCGCCCCGACTTGCCGCCAGATATGAGACATTATTAGGGCCTGATAGATAAGCTTATTACAGCAGCTTCGAGTCGTTAGCGCGTGTCCCTATAGCTCCGTCGATTCAGAGATGAATCGACGGAGCTATAGGGGTGGAGCGGATTAAAACGAAGCACTGCTTCGTTCCGCGCAACGACCCTTATCTATGATTTTGGGCCGGAACTGCTTGCAGGTATCTATGCGATTTTAAAAGGGAAATACCACGCGCAACTTTTCAGAGTCTAGGATTTGGCTTTCTCACTAATCTGTTAGTTCTAATAAATGGTTTATGAACTCAGATATTGGCTAAGTTTTGCCAAAGAGTTGAGCAAACAGCAGATTAGCGCTAGGCTGAATGTATATTAATGAATACATTGGTGGGTGCAGATGGAATTGGACGACGAAAGCCGTAGCGACTTGATGGATGCATTTATCGATCTTCAGGGTGAGGTCGAAACCTGCCTGGCCCGCTTGTCAGATACTCAAGATGACGCACAACTACATTCCCTATTCCGCGCCGTTCACAATATAAAAGGTAATGCCGGGATCATGGGTTTGACCCGTATTGTTGAATTCACCCACGAGGTAGAAGAGGTTGTCGGCGCTATTCGGCAAAAGCGCTACGGCCTCAGCGAACCCCTGGCGGAAACCTTGTTTTTGGCGATGGATCGTCTGCATGACTTACATCAACAAGAACTTTACGGTAAAAAGTTTGATTATTTGCGCATTGAGGAACTGACGGTTTTATATCGTGCGATGTCTTGTGCAGAGTCAAGTGAAGCAGAGGGAATCGCATTACAAATTCTGCAAATTCTCGGTGCGGGCGTGGTCGATGCCGATGTCGACCTGTTTGCCACCGAGGTCGAACCGACCACCGAGTTTATTGAGTCGCTTGGCATAGAAGGTTGTGAAGAGCGGGTATTCGCGGATCTCGGCTTTTTTCAGGAGCTGGCGTTGCAACTCGATAATCAAATTGTCGGCTGGGAAGGGCGCAGTATTCAGTTGTTTGACTGGGCCATGAAGATGAACAAGCTGGCGAACAACCCGGTTGACGAGCACCAGTTCGCAGCGGCTATTTACATGCACGATATCGGCATGTCCCTTCTGCCGCGCGAGTTGTGGGAAAAAAAGCGCGACTTAAGTCCAGGCGAGCTGTCCCTGGTGACACATCACCCCGCCTGGGGATATGGGTTGCTGGCGAGAATGTCGGGCTGGGAGGAGGCTGCGACCATTATTTATCATCATCGTGAATGCGTTGATGGCAGTGGCTATCCAAATGGTCTGCGCGGCGATCAAATTCATCCCGGTGCGAAAATCCTCTCAATTCTCGATAGCTTTTTCTTCCTCACCAAAGGGCGTGTGGACAGCAGTGCGCGCAGATCAACGGTGCGCGCGGTATCCACGATCAATGCCCGAATCAACACTGAATTTGAGGGCATGTGGGTGCAATGCTTTAACCATATGATCCGAAAAGAGTTGAAAGCCGGTAACGTCTAGCGCGTCGATCACTATCCTCATAGATCTATTTGTCGATCTCCCTATAATTGCGCTCTGAGAATGTCTAAGCGATCTAGAGGTAAAAAAAGTGAAAGTAGCTCTTGTTTTATTAACGTGTGTTTGCTTAATGGCATGTACCTGGGTTAAACCCGAAGAAGGCGCTCAGGATATTGCACTGGTAAAGCCAGCACACGTGGAAACCTGTAAAAAACTGGGTACTGCCAGCGCCACCAGCAAGTCTAAAGTGCTCGGTATTACGCGCGGTGAGCGTAAAGTTGCTGAAGAATTACTGGTTTTGGCTAAAAATGAGGCGCTCAGCTTGGGTGGCGATACCCTCGTTTCTGAGACAAGCCCGGAAGAAGGGCAACAGCATTTTAGCGTTTACAAATGTCGGGATTCTGAATGACTTGAATTTTGCTCGCCTACCCCAACATAGGCCACAACAATAAATTTGAGCTAGTCAGGAGCTACATATGACCGCAGAGGCTGTCAAAGAAACACGCGGGTTTGAAACTGAAGCCAAGCAGCTGCTTCACTTGATGATTCACTCGCTTTATTCAAATAAAGAGATTTTTCTTCGAGAGCTCATTTCTAATGCCTCCGATGCTGCGGATAAGCTCCGCTTTGAGGCGCTCAATAACGGCGATCTCTACGAAGACGACCCCGAACTGAAGATTCGTGTTGAGTTTGATAAAGAGGCCAAGACGGTTTCGATTATCGACAACGGCATTGGCATGAGTCGCGACGACGTGATCGCACATCTCGGTACCATTGCCAAATCCGGTACCGCGCAGTTTTTAGCTGAACTCACCGGAGACCAACAAAAAGACAGCCAGCTGATCGGTCAATTTGGGGTCGGTTTTTACTCGAGCTTTATCGTAGCTGACAAAGTTGAAGTATTGACACGCCGGGCTGGACTTAGCGCTGAAGAGGGTGTGCGTTGGGAGAGTCAGGGCGAGGCGGAATACAGTGTTGAAGCTTATGAAAAAGCATCGCGCGGAACCACGGTTACCCTGCATCTGAAATCGGATCAGGAAGAATTTGCCGATGGTTGGCGCCTGCGTTCGATTATTAAAAAGTATTCAGACCACATTTCTATTCCGGTGGTTATGCTCAAAGAGAGCTACGGCGAAGAGGAAAAAGACAAGGCCCCTGAGGACGAAGTCGTTAATACCGCCAAAGCCATGTGGACGCGAACGCGTACTGAAGTTAAGGACGAAGAATACAAAGAGTTTTATAAGCATATTTCGCACGACTATAGTGACCCAATAAAATGGAGCCACAATCGTGTCGAGGGCAAGCTCGATTACACCAGCCTGCTTTATATCCCTTCGGCTGCGCCGTTCGATTTATATAACAGGGATGCCTCACGTGGTTTGAAGCTCTACGTGCAACGTACCTTTATTATGGACGATGCCGAACAATTCCTGCCCTTATATTTGCGCTTTGTTAAAGGCGTGCTCGATTCAAACGACCTTTCGCTGAATGTCTCGCGTGAGATATTGCAAAAAGATCCCAATGTCGATTCGATGAAGTCTGCGTTGACCAAACGCGTCCTGGACATGTTGGAGAAGCTCGCGAAAAACGATGCAGACAGCTACGCGAAATTTTGGAAAGAGTTTGGCGAGGTGTTGAAAGAGGGGCCGGCAGAAGATTTTGCCAACAAAGAAAAAATTGCGGGGTTGTTCCGATTTGCCACCACGCATGATGAACTCGCTGAACAGAAACACAGCCTGAGTGACTATGTCGCGCGTAAACAGGAAGGGCAAGACAAAATTTATTATGTGGTTGCAGAAAATCACAACACTGCAAAAAGCAGTCCTCACTTAGAAGTTTTTCGTAAGAAAAATATTGAAGTTTTACTGCTGTCCGATCGCGTTGATGAATGGTTGGTTGGGCATCTCACAGAGTTCGATGGTTTGGCATTTCAAGATGTCGGCAAGGGCGCTCTAGATCTCGGTGACCTGGATTCTGAAGAGGAAAAAGAAGCGCAGGAAAAAGTTGAAAAGGAATTTGAGGGCTTCGTAAATCGTATCAAGGAAGTGCTCGGTGATCGTGTTGATGAAGTTCGCGTTACCCATCGGCTAACAGATTCTCCAGCGTGCCTGGTTGTCGGCAAAGACGATATGGGTGCACAGATGCGCCGCCTGCTCGAACAAGCGGGTCAAGCCGTGCCGGATAGCAAACCTTCTATGGAGGTTAACCCGACGCACCCTCTTGTTGAAAAGATGGATAACGAGCAAGACGAAGATCGTTTTGGCGACTTTGCGTCAATACTTTTCGATCAGGCAAGCCTGGCCGAGGGCGGTTCAATAAATGATCCAGCTGCTTACGTAAAAAGGCTCAATAAATTACTCCTGGAACTAAGCCGAACGTAAAATATTTAATGCAATAAACGCACAGCAAGTGCGACCAAAAGTCCTAACAGGTTGTTGAAAAAGCTAAATTTTGCACGATGGCGAGTTAGTGCGTCGGATCACGCTTTTAAAACCGTCGATTCATGCTCCGCCAAGGATGTTAGAGCAACGCAGGAGCAGTTGCCGACGACTGCATGGATGCAGGAGGTAGAATAACGCAGGAGCAGTTATCGCGATGAATCGCCGGAGCTATAGGGACATATTCATGCGTTTTTAAAAGCGTGATCCGACGTGCTAACGACTCGAAGCTAACATACTTTGACTTTTTCGCCAGCCTGCTAGGTTCTACTAAAAACGCGTTTAAAAAGGCAGTGTTGGGAGAATAAATACCATGTCAGCGCATACTATCGCAGTGTTAGGCGGCGGCAGCTTTGGTACAGCCATTGCCAATATGGCGGCGTCCAATCGACTCGAAACCTATTTGTGGATGCGCGACGCGAAGCGTGCAAAGGAATGCCAGGAAAAGCGCGAAAACACCCAATACCTTCCCGGTTATCATCTCCAGCAAAAACTCAATGTGACCAGCGACCTCGCTTTGGTACTGGATCATGCCGATTTGGTGTTCATCGCTGTGCCGAGTAAATCTTTTCGTGAACTCGCCCAAAAAATAGCGCCACTCATAAAACCGGACACGCCTGTGATTAGCACCACCAAGGGCATTGAGGTCGAAGGTTTTAAATTGATGAGTCAAATTCTCGAGGAGGAGATTCCCCAGGCGCGCATCGGTGTGCTTAGCGGACCTAACTTTGCTGCAGAAATGGTCAAGGGGCAGATCACTGGGAGTGTGATAGCGAGTGAAGACCAAGACCTACAAAAAACTGTACAGGAAATTTTTTCGTCCAGCTCTTATAGAATTTATCGAAATTCTGATCGTTACGGTGTTGAGCTTGCCGGTGCGCTAAAAAATATTTATGCCATTGTTTCCGGTATGGCTGAAGCACTGGGATCTGGAAAAAATACGCAGGCAATGTTGTTGACGCGAAGCCTGGCCGAAATGGGCCGCTTTTCAAGAGAGTTGGGAGCCGATGCAATGACGTTCCTGGGATTGGCAGGCGTCGGCGATTTGATTTTGACCTGTACCTCAGACCAAAGTCGAAACTTTCGCACGGGTTTTGCACTAGGCAATGGCAGGTCTCTCGATGAGGCAGTCGCAGAGATCGGTCAAGTGGTTGAGGGCATCAATACGTTGAAAACAGTGCATGCAAAAGCTGCGGAACTCGATGTCTACATGCCGTTGGTGCAGGGGCTCTATGCTATTTTGTTTGAGGGGCAGAATATTCGCCGCGTTGTGAGTCGCCTCATGACGGGTGAAATGAGTTTTGACGTGGATTCGCACGGCGAGATTTGATGCCCTTGGCAGGTTGTTGAAAAAGTCAAATTCAGCACAATCGTGAGCTAGCGGTTCGAAGCACTTTTTCAACAACGTGTGAGGTGTTAATACGCTTTATTATTTGAGCTCGTAAGCGGTTCCTGTAATATTCTACTGGCGCTCAACCGGCACATCGATAAATTTAAAACTACTATAAGAGGCGATAGCTTTTGAAATTGATGATATTGCGTCACGGCCATGCTGTGGCAGAAGCGCCGGCAGATAATCTCCGCATTTTGTCCCCTCAGGGTGAGCTCGATGTCCATAAAGTGGCGCAGGAAAATTATGAAGCGTTTAAAGATGCGCAGTGTATTGTGCACAGCCCTTATGTCCGCGCCCAACAAACGGCGGAAATCACCTCGCAATATTGCACTGCGCCGCGAAAAGAGAGCGATTTGTTTGTTCCAGATGGTCGACCGGATCATGTTATCGCATATCTCAACGAATTAGCCGAAATGTATGCTAGTGTGCTCATTGTCAGTCACCAGCCCTTGGTGGGAACCCTAATCGATCAGCTCGGAGGTTTTGAGCCCGGCCGCTACCGCATGGGTACATCGTCTCTGGCCTGTCTGAATTGCGATCTGATCGCAGCCGACTGTTGTTCTCTCGCTTGGATAAAACATCCTTGAGTGTACCTGAACAGTTACAGTTTACGCTTGGGGATCAGCGCATCGCTGCGCAGCGTTGGGGCCGCGGCGGTGAGCATAAAATATTGGCGCTGCATGGCTGGCTGGATAATTCAGCAAGTTTTCATCATCTCGCGCCGCAATTGGACCAATGCGAATGTGTGGCGATTGACATGGCTGGGCATGGCAGAAGTAGTTATCGCCCCGGTACAGGTGCTTACAATATTTGGCAGGATTTGGGAGAAGTCCTGCAGATTGTTGATCAATTGGCTTGGTCGTCGTTTTTTTTGCTTGGCCATTCGCGGGGGGCCATGGTGGCGTGTTTGTTCGCTGGTACTTTTCCTCAAAAGGTGTGCGGTGTTATTGCAATAGATGCGCTGTTGCCGCTCACTATTGATGAGTCCGAGTTGCCGCAGCAATTGCAAAGGTCGATCAGTGCTTTGCTAAACCTCGGGGCGCGCGAAACCGTATACTATCGAGATCTGAACCAAGCGGTTCACGTCAGAGCAATGGGCCGCTTTCCGCTGTCTATAGATGCAAGCTCGTTGCTGGCTGAACGGGGTGTCAGTGAAAATGAAAGTGGTTTTTTTTGGAGCCATGATCCGCGTTTACTGGTCAGTTCTGAAATACGATTGAGTAAAAGTCAGGCGCTCGCGTTTTTGGACAATTTTGGTAGTCGCGCGCTACTGTTCGTCGCATCGAAGGGGATGTTTCAAGAGCAAGGTCTTGCGTGGATGTTGACGCACAAAAATATCGAGGTTGTTCACGTCGATGGTCCGCATCACCTTCATTTACAACAGAATTTAAATACAACCAAAAAATTAGCAAAGAAAACTCATGAATATATTAGTCGTTAATTTGTGTTCGCTTTTATTGGTAGGGGTATTTTTCTGCTTAAATGTGAGCGCGGCCACGCTTGATGATCAGCGGAAAGTTTTTGTTTCTGAAAATGAAAACGTCGATTATGTATTGACATTAAGTGCGTTAAAAACAATAAATGCTGTGTCGACCGCTGAGCGCGAAGTGCGTTTGAGAGGAGACCTTGTTCGCACAACTTACGAATTTAATCCGGGTCTGAGTGTAAACGACGCATGGGCCTTGGTCGAAGAGCGTTTTAATTTTTCAGAACTCCACGAGTTTTTTACCTGTGCGGGCCTGGATTGTGGAAGTAGCAACGCCTGGGCGAATTATCGTTTTGGTATCAAGCAACTCTATGGTTTGGATCAGTCCCAGCGCTATCACGTTTTTAGTAAAGCGGCGGACTCAAACGAGTTTGTTGCGCTGTATTTTGTTCAACGCGGTAATCGGCGTATTTACCTGCAGGTGGACAAAATATCTGTAGATCATCAAATTCCCAAGATCCCGGTGAGTCCATCGGTTATCTTAAATAAACTAGAAACGCGAACATGGTTTGCGCTATATGTGGATAACAGTGGTGGTTTTGTTACGGATGAAGTCGCTTTGCTTGCAAAAGCTTTGAGGAAAAAACCGCTGCTAAAGGTGTATGTAGTTGGTCACAGCTACAACGCGGGAAATTTCGAGGGGAATGCCAGTCAGGCTGAAGCTTATGCCCAGGAATTAAAAAATAGTTTGCTGGCGCTGGGTATTTCGGCTTCCAGAGTATCTGTTAAATCGGCGGGGCCTCTCTCTCCTCGTGAAGCGCCTGGGCGCGATAGAGTAGAGATTGTTATATCGAACTAATAAAAATTAAATATGGTCTCTTACTGTTCCATTAATTCGAAAGGCTTGTGTTGTTTAAGCGGGGGCGCTTGCACTAGAGACCTTCACCAGCAGGCGCCCGCCATGGATGGCGGGTGTTAGAACAACGCAGGAGCAGTTAGCCTACACGGACGTATTCACGGCGTGTCTCTAGCGCAAGTGTCCAACACATGTCTCTCCGAGTTAATAGACAGCAATGGTTCTAATCTATTTGATAAGCGAGAGAAACTCAGCGCGCGTCGCTTCCTGACGGAACTGCCCCAGCATACACGACGTTTGCATAAGTGAATTTTGCTTTTCCACACCTCGCATCATCATACACAGATGCTTGGCTTCGATGATAACGGCCACCCCTGACGCACCTGTGACTTGCATAATTGTGTTGGCAATTTGTGAGCAGAGTTGTTCCTGAATTTGCAAACGACGGCTAAACATATCGACAATGCGTGCAACTTTCGAAAGACCTAGAACTTTGCTTTGAGGTATGTAACCGACGTGAGCTTTGCCGATAAAGGGCAATAGATGGTGCTCGCACATAGAATACAGTTCGATGTCTTTAACAATAATCATGTCGTTCGATTCGCAGGGAAAAAGCGCGTCATTCACAACCTCGTCGATGGTTTGACTATAACCGCGAGTGAGATAGGTATATGCTTTTGCCGCGCGTTCAGGTGTGTCTAATAGGCCTGGACGGTTTAGGTCTTCTCCCATGGATTCAATAATTTGAGCAAATAGTTCTTTCATCAAGTATTCCGGCTTTGGTTCTCTGGGTGAGTTTTATACGAAGACCTGCTTAAAAAGGCGGCTTTAATGTGAGCTTTTTTCATCCGATAGCTTAAAAAAGGCGGTAGAATAGCCGCCTTTTGTCAATTTGCCAAAAACTATGACTAAGGTGTTTTCCCAAGAATCGCTAACTGTATACGATTCAGTGAGCCGGACGGCGGGCGAGTTTGAGCGGGCCGGGCTGGAATTTGGTCACGGAACGGACAATGCCTGGGACGAGGCTGTATGGTTGCATTTAGCCGTTCTTGGTCAAAGTTGGGAGGTGTTGGAAAACGCCGCTGAAACAACGCTTGCAGGTGAAGAATTGCAGTCGATTACTGCACTCGCAGCCGCTCGTATCGAGAGTCGCAAACCATTGGCGTATTTGCTGGGGGAGGCATGGTTTGCTGGCGAGCGCTATTTCGTGTCCGAAGCTACGCTCGTGCCGCGTTCGCCCATAGCGGAGTTGATACTCGAAAAGTTTGAGCCCTGGTTGTCGGCCTATCCAATGCGCATACTCGACCTTTGCACCGGAAGCGGTTGCATCGGTATCGCTTGTGCCAAAGCTTTTGCCGAAGCGCGGGTTGATCTCGTTGATATTTCCCCTGCGGCACTTGAGATTGCTTCGAAAAACATCGATCGACACGACCTCGCTCAGCGTGTGACTATAATCGAATCCGATGGCTTTCAAGCGCTTGAAGGCAGGCGTTATGATCTGATCGTTACCAATCCTCCCTATGTTGGAGAGGCGGAATACGCTGAGCTTGCGCCGGAATATAAACGCGAGCCCAAACTTGGTTTAACATCAGGCGAACACGGGTTTGATTTTGCCAATATGCTGCTACAGGAAATCGCCGATTACTTAAATCCCGGTGGTTTGATGATGGTAGAAGTGGGTCACGGTTGGCGGAAATTTGAGGAATTACATCCAGCTATGCCTTTTCTGTGGCCAGCGTTTTCTCTTGGCGGCGAAGGCGTATTTATTTTAAGTCGCGAGCAATTGCTTGAATCCAGTAGTCACTAATTTGCAGAAAATATAGATGTCCGGAAACAATATTGGAAAATTATTTGTCGTAAGTACCTTCGGCGAAAGTCATGGTTTGGCGCTGGGTGCCATTGTCGACGGTTGCCCGCCTGGTATCGAATTGAATGAACAGGATTTGCAGCGAGATCTCGATCGGCGTAAACCCGGTCAATCCCGCTACACAACACAGCGTAAAGAGGGCGACCAGGTAAAAATTTTATCAGGTGTTTTTGAAGGGAAAACCACAGGAACACCGATAGGCTTGCTAATTGAAAACACCGATCAACGCTCAAAAGATTATTCCAAAATAAAAGATTTATTTAGACCCGCACACGCGGATTACAGCTACATGCAAAAATACGGCATGCGCGATTATCGCGGTGGTGGTCGTTCGTCTGCGCGTGAGACCGCGATGCGTGTGGCGGCGGGCGCCATTGCAAAAAAAGTTTTGCGCGAACAGTGGGGCGTTGAAATTCATGGTTATCTTAGCCAACTCGGTCCCATCAAAATAGATCACGTTGATTTAAGCGAGGTGGAAAACAACGCGTTCTTTTGTCCCGATGCATCGAAAGTTGCTGAAATGGAAACATATATGCAGCAGCTTATTAAGGAGGGGAATTCTGTAGGTGCTAAGATTTCAGTTGTTGTAAAGAACATGGTACCCGGTTGGGGGGAACCCATTTTTGACAGGCTTGACGCTGAATTGGCGCACGGCTTAATGAGTATCAACGCGGTTAAAGGCGTTGAAATTGGTGATGGTTTCGCGTCGGTCGAACAAAAGGGTACTGAACACAGGGATGAAATGACTCCCGAGGGTTTTTTGTCTAATCATGCCGGTGGGATCTTAGGAGGAATATCATCCGGGCAAGATGTACTTGTCCACCTGGCGCTCAAACCTACATCTAGTATTCGGATTCCGGGTAAATCCGTTGATATTCACGGGCGAGAGGCAGAAGTGGTAACCACCGGCCGCCATGATCCCTGTGTTGGGGTTCGCGCGACACCGATTGCCGAAGCGATGGTAGCGCTTACCTTGCTTGATCACGCTTTACGTGATCGCGCTCAAAACGCAAAAGCGGCGAAACAAGTGCCAATTATTCCCGCTGAGAAAGGGTCCTAGTCTCACATACCCTCAAGGGTTTAGTTTTGTCTGATGAATGCATAGAATAGCTGCAGAAAGGACTCGCTTATAACGAACGCTGTAGAAGTTGGTTACAGTAACTTTCAATCGAAGGTGAGGCGAAGCGATGCTACATGTTATTTGCCGTCGGCGTAATAAACTCTTAGTAACAGGTATTTTGATTTTTTCCCCGCTGGTTCATGCCCAAGAGTGTGAGCCGATCAATTGCGATTGTGATGCAATACCGCGAAAAAAATTGGCTGCCCTTTGTTCGATGCGCGAATCTCAATTGAAGTCCTCGTGCCTCGAAACAAATAAAATCAGCCGTTTTTGCTCCGTTCACGGCCCTGCGGCCTCACCAATAGCGATAGTTACGCAGATTCCCGAAGTCGATTTAAGCGATATTGATGTTAACGCTGAAAATCGCAAAATTGCCACGCTTTACTGGTCACTCAGGCAAGATATTAACTATTCTGAAGACGCTTTTAAGGATGGCGATTTACTCAGAGCCTACAAGATATTGAAAATTACCAAGCGTAATTTAGATAATCTCTTTGTCAGCCAGCATAGAGCTGGCGGAGCGTTGGCCGAACGTGAAAAATCAAAAAAAGCCAGATCTGCATGGAAAAACTATTTATCGGATAACGAAAGTCTTGCCAAGCATGTAAATAAATATGCCAGGGCAATTGTTGCTGATTTAAATAAATCTGCGCAAATTTCTCAGGTTCACTATGATCTCGCATTTCTGATATTAGCGTTTGCGGGTGATGTTTACGAACATACCGGTTTTGTTGCAGCGCGAGCGGATAGGCATGTGCGCGCAGCGCGCGCTTGGAAGTCCGCATCGAAAATGTCATCAGAACAACTCTCATTGCCTGTCGAAGGTATTGCGTCCAGGGTCGTCATTGAAGACATTCAGGAAATTGCAGCGGCGCGACTACACCGGGCCAGTTATCACTGGTTGAAAGGTGACAAAGAGGATGATGCTGAGGAAGTGCTTAGATTATCCACTGAGTTTGTAGCAAACCAGAAATTGCTTGACGAAATACTGAATGAGGCTCCCAGCGATGCGTCAGGGCAATAAGTGCGTGCAGTGATCAGGGTTAAAAGTGCACGATAAGCGATGCGTATGCGCCATCAATGGATATGTCGGCTTCTACATTTTCGTCGTCGTCGACAGTCAGTGTCATCTGCCGATAACCGATATCAAAGCCGACATCGAGCCCGATGCCATCGGTCATGTATCCCAATTTGGCTTCCAAGTCAGCAACGGAGTTTCCATCGACGCTAATATAATTGGCACTGCCACCAACAAACCATCCTGAGAAGGGTAAATCGAGTTGCAGTTTTGTGTAAAGCATCGGCAGTATTTCGTTTAAATCTTCGAACTCACTGCCAGATTCGGCCGGTGTTTCACCAAATGCGCCAAGCTCGTATTCAATACTTGCGAAACCATCAAAATCCCTACCAGTAAGTCCCAAATCGAAACTTGCGTAGTTATCGAGCAATTGCCAATACAGCGTGTAGTCGGTGTGACTGAGATCGATTTCGGTTCGCGTCGCCGCATTGGCTGGAACGGTGATATCGTCAAAAACGATGGAGCGGCTGACAACGGCCTCACCCTGGGTGCTCAGGTCGTTATATACCACTTTGATATTAGGCAGCACAGGAACAGGGTGTTCAATGGCGATGAAGTAATAGGTGTTTTGCTCGTCATCCACGCCGAGCTCATCAATTGTCGCTGGTGTCTCGTCGGCACCGACGTCGCCTTCGATGTTTGCCTGCCAGATGCCTCCGCCAACATAGAAGCCCATTGTGTCGGCATGTGCGAGTGAGAAAGTAAGGAGTGGTAAAAGTATGAGCAGCACTTGAGCAATTTTATTCTTCTTCATTGTGGCTCTCCGATTGGGGATTCGCGCTCCAGGTCCCATTTTATAGCAAATTTTTCGAAGGAATTCGCTAGATTTGAGCGACTATTTGGTTTTTGTGTGGACTATTTCTAAAAAAGCTTTCGCCGCGTTGCTTAGAGTGCGCTTTTGGTGAAAAACGACGCCAAGTTTGCGGCTGATATGAATTTCCTTGAGTTTGAGTTCACAGGTGTGTTCATCCATAAGCGTTTTGGGAAGAACGCTCCAACCGAGCCCGACAGAGACCATCATTTTGATTGTCTCGAGGTAATTCGTTGCCATGTTTACGCGCAGATTTACCTTCGCGTCCTCAAAAATCTGTTTGATAATGCGTCCGGTATAGGTATTTAGGTCGGGCAGAATCGCAGGTTTTTCGCTCAGTATTTCCAGGCTCAACTCTTTGCTGCGGGCGAGGGGATGAGATTTCGCGACAACGATGGCCAAGGGGTCTTCCCAGATAACTTGGTTTGCCAGCGGCGGCTCTACACGTGGTGCAAGTGTTACCAGCGCGAGTTCGCATTCACCTGTTAATACCTTTTGGTGGGCCTGCTCTGAATCCAGAAAATCAAATTGCAGGTTAACGTTGGTATGACTCGCCGCGAACTCTCGCAATATCGGTGGCAGGTGATGCAGACCAACGTGGTGGCTGGTTGCTACTTGGAGTGAGCCGACGATCTCACCCGAAAGCTCTTTCACACTGCGTTCAATATCTTTGAGTTCGAGCAGCACATTTTCTGCCCTTAACAATAGCAGTTGCCCGGCTTCCGTTAGATGAAGATCCCGGCCCAAGCGATCAAACAAGCGATGGTTAAGTCGCTCTTCCAATTTGGAGATGCGCTTGCTTACGGCGGGTTGGGTTAAAAACAGCTGCTGGGCGGCGATAGAAAAAGAGCCTGTCTTAGCAACAGAGACAAAGGCTTGCAGAGACTCGGTATCCATAGTTTGATGCTAGCGCATAACCAATAGTTATGCAAAATATGAAAATAGTAAATTTGAGTTATTTGCTGCGAAGATTAAAATGGGCGTTGGGCCAAAAGTTAGTGGGACATTGTAGATGGCAGGAAAAACGCTTTACGACAAAATTTGGGACGCGCATGTTGTCGCTCAACGTGACGATGGATCCGCGCTCATCTATATTGATCGGCATTTGGTGCACGAAGTCACCTCTCCACAGGCCTTCGAGGGGCTCAGGCTGGCGGGCCGCAAGCCCTGGCGTGCAGGCAGTGTGCTGGCCACTCCCGACCACAATGTGCCAACCACCCCAAATGAGCGTAAATCGGGCGTTGCAGGTATTGAAGATCCGGTGTCACGTATTCAAGTTCAAACTCTGGATGAAAACTGCGAAGCGCTCGGTATCACAGAATTTAAGATTAATGATGAGCGCCAGGGAATCGTACATGTCGTCGGTCCAGAGACGGGCGCCTGCCTGCCTGGAATGACAATTGTCTGTGGGGATTCGCATACGTCTACCAACGGCGCTATGGGCGCCCTGGCCTTTGGCATTGGCACCAGCGAAGTCGAACATGTGTTGGCCACGCAATGCCTCGTCGCCAAGAAAATGAAGAATATGCTCGTGCAGGTCGATGGCAGTTTGGCGAGACACGTGACGCCAAAGGACGTGATCCTGGCCATTATTGCCAGAATAGGCACCGCTGGAGGTACAGGCTTCGCTATTGAATTTGGTGGAGAGGTATTTAGACAAATGTCGATGGAGGGTCGCCTGACAGTTTGCAATATGGCGATTGAAGCCGGCGCTAGGGCGGGCATGGTGGCTGTCGACGATACGACAATAAATTACGTGCGCGGCCGTCAATTTGCGCCCTCCAGCGAGCATTGGGCACAGGCTGAAGCAGAATGGCGCAACATGCACAGTGATGCAGATGCGCATTTCGATGCGATTGTCACGCTGGATGCCGCCACGATTAAGCCTCAGGTGAGCTGGGGCACTTCGCCGGAAATGGTTGTGGCGGTGGATGAAGTCGTACCCGATCCAAAACAGGAAACAGACGATGTAAGGCGGCGTGGCATGGAGCGGGCGCTGGAGTATATGGGGTTGCGCGCCGGGCAAGCTATTGCGTCTATAAGCCTGGATCGTGTATTTATTGGGTCCTGCACTAATTCGCGTATTGAAGATATGCGTGCAGCTGCAGAAATTGTTAAGGGCAAGTTTAAGGCCGATTCAGTTAAAGAAGCGATTGTGGTACCTGGCTCTGGTGCGGTGAAAGCGCAGGCTGAAGCAGAAGGCCTGGATAAAGTATTTGTTGCAGCGGGACTCGAATGGCGCGAGCCGGGTTGTTCAATGTGTCTGGCAATGAATGCCGATAGGCTTGAGGGTGGCGAGCACTGCGCGTCGACGTCGAATCGCAATTTTGAGGGACGCCAGGGATACGGCGGCAGGACTCACCTTGTCAGCCCGGTTATGGCAGCTGCAGCCGCTATTGCGGGACATTTTGTTAACGTATCCGAGTTCGTATAAGGAGTCATTGTGAAGCCATTTACCGTACACAAGGGCCTGGTTGCCCCGATGGATCGAGCAAATGTGGATACCGATCTGATCATTCCCAAGCAATTTCTTAAGTCCATTAAACGTGCTGGCTTTGGCCCAAACGCGTTTGACGAGTTGCGTTACCTGGACGTCGGTGAACCGGGGAAGGACAATAGCATACGGCCAATCAATCCCGATTTTCCGCTTAATCAGGCGCGCTACCAGGGAGCGAGTATCCTGCTTACACGCAAGAATTTTGGTTGCGGATCCAGTCGGGAACACGCGCCATGGGCCCTGGACGAATTTGGTTTCCGAGCTATTATTGCTCCAAGTTTCGCTGATATTTTCTACAACAACTGTTTCAAAAATGGACTTTTGCCAATTGTGCTCGATGAAACAACCGTCGAACGTTTGTTTGAAGAGATGTATGCGTCTGAGGGCTATGAAATGCGGATAGATCTTCCCGCCCAACAAGTTGAAACGGCTTCTGGTGATCTTTATCACTTCGATCTCGACGACTTTCGCAAATATTGCCTTGTAAACGGTTTAGACGATATTAGCCTTACATTGAAAGATGCAGACAAGATCCGCGCTTACGAAGAGCGTCGTCGTCAGTCAGCGCCCTGGTTATTCGCCAATTCCTAATTTGGAGTTTTCAGATTGAGTAGAAAAATAGTGTTGTTGCCCGGCGATGGTATTGGGCCGGAAATTATTGCTGAAGCCGTTAAAGTACTCGAAGCTGTCGATAAAAAATTCAAATTACGACTTAAGTTCGATGAAGAGCTGATCGGGGGGGCTGCGATTGATGCGCACGGTGTCCCGCTTGCAAATGCGACGTTGGAGAAATGCCGCACCGCAGATGCTGTACTCATGGGTTCGGTTGGTGGGCCTAAATGGGACGGGCTTGATTCGAGTATACGACCTGAAAAGGGCTTGCTTAAGATTCGTTACGAGTTGGGCTTGTTTGGTAACTTGCGTCCCGCAATTTTATACCCTCAGCTGGCGGACGCATCGTCGCTGAAGCGCGAGTTAGTAGCAGGCTTGGACATTCTGATCGTTCGCGAGCTTACTGGCGGTATTTATTTTGGCGAGCCACGCGGCATTCGGTTGCTTGAATCGGGTGAACGTCAGGGCTACAACACCTATGTCTACGCCGAACACGAGATTGAGCGCATCGGTAGAGTGGCCTTCGAAATGGCGATGAAGCGCAACAAAAAGGTGTGTTCCGTCGACAAGGCAAATGTGCTCGAAGCAACCGTATTGTGGCGGGAGGTCATGCAGGCCTTGAGTAAAGATTATCCCGACGTTGAGCTTTTGCATATGTACGTTGATAACGCGGCGATGCAATTGGTTCGCGCACCCAAACAATTTGATGTCATCGTAACCGGCAATATGTTTGGTGACATTTTGTCTGATACGGCTGCGATGTTGACCGGATCCATCGGGATGCTGCCGTCTGCGTCACTCGGTAAAGATGGCCGTGGTCTATATGAGCCGGTGCATGGTTCTGCGCCCGATATTGCGGGACAGAGCATTGCAAATCCGTTGGCGACAATACTTTCTGCAGCGATGTTATTGCGTTATTCGCTCAGCGAAGCACGCGCTGCGCAAGCGATAGAAAAAGCTGTGGGCAAGGTATTGGATCAAGGTTTACGCTCGGCAGACATATATTCGGAGGGCATGTCGAAGGTGTCCACGGTTGAACTGGGTGATGCCGTCGTCGCAGCACTTTAATTAATGAATTGGTAGAAAGAGACGTACGAAATGCGAGTTGGATTTATCGGTTGGCGGGGCATGGTTGGATCGGTGTTGATGGGCCGAATGCTGGAAGAAAACGACTTTGCCGACATAGAGCCCGAGTTTTTCACCACCTCAAATATTGGTGGTAAAGCTCCCGCCATTGGTCGAGAACTGGCTCCGCTAAAAGATGCTTATGATCTCCAGGCGCTCAAGTCGCTGGATGTCATTATTTCCTGCCAGGGTGGCAATTACACGGCGCGTGTCTTTGCGGATCTGCGCAGAGAAGGCTGGCAGGGCCATTGGATAGATGCCGCCTCGTCTTTACGCATGGCCGATGATGCAATCATTATTTTAGATCCGGTAAATGACGGGCTTATCCGGGACGGGTTGAGCCGGGGTGTTAAAAATTTTATTGGCGGAAACTGTACAGTCAGCCTTATGTTGATGGCACTTGGCGGTTTGTTTCGTCAGGACTTGGTCGAGTGGGTCAGTTCCATGACCTATCAGGCGGCGTCAGGGGCAGGTGCACGCAATATGCGTGAGTTGCTCGTGCAAATGGGTGAGTTGAGAGACGCTGTAGCAAATGAACTGAACGATCCCGCTTCCGCGATTCTCGACATAGATCGCAAGGTTGCGGCAAAGATGCGCTCTGACTTGTCGATACGTGAATTTGGTGCCCCCCTCGCTGGCAGTCTGCTGCCCTACATAGACAAACAAATGGACAATGGACAAAGCCGAGAGGAGTGGAAAGCCCAGGCTGAAACGAACAAAATTCTGGGAATTACAGGAGAACCGGTTCCCATCGATGGTGTATGTGTACGAATTGGTGCAATGCGTTGTCATAGCCAGGCGTTTACCATCAAATTGAAGCAAAACGTTGGCACCGACGAACTCATGGACATCCTGGCTCAAGCGAATGATTGGGTGAGTGTGTTGCCCAATGATCGCGATATTAGCCTTAGTCAGCTCACTCCAACCCATGCTACGGGAACCTTGAACGTTCCTGTCGGGCGTTTGCGCAAGCTCAACATGGGACCCAAGTATGTTTCAGCTTTTTCTGTTGGCGATCAGCTTCTCTGGGGGGCTGCTGAGCCGCTTCGACGCATGTTGCGGATATTGCTAGAGCGCTAAGCGCAGATTAAAACCTGTTTATTATCAACAACTTGACATCCGAGCTATAGTTATAACTAAGGGTGCTTTTCAGATGTTTGTTGAAATTTCCTACTTAAGTCTGGTTGGCCGCGTGTGTGGACTGATGTTTCTGACTGGTACAACAAATTTAATACCTGTCGAATCGGGTCCGAATTATGCGCCTGAACCAAGTCTCAACTTAAGAAAATAAATTTGGATAAGTTGAAAAAAGCCTATTTATACTGAATACTTACGAACGATAGTGAAAGACTATTCTAGGTTTTTTGTAGCTGCGTACTGGGTCTTTCATGAAAAAGTTTGGTATACGGGCGAGTCGCTCGAAATGCTGCGCCATATTTGTTAGTTAGAGATGGCACTGAATTACTGCTGCTACAGGAAAATAAGGAACGACCTTATGAGGCATCGAATCGGTTCGTTGATTCTAGGCTTAGCGACCATGCTCGCAACCAGTGCTGTTTTTGCGCTTGGGCTAGGAGAAATCGATCTCAAGTCGAATTTAAATCAACGGCTTGAAGCTGAAATCGAGCTGCTAGAGGTGCGGGATCTTTCCGAATCCGAAATTATTATCAAGCTGGGCTCACCTGATGATTTTGACAGATTGGGCGTGGAAAGAATTTATTTTCTTACCGATCTTAAATTTAACGTCGAACTGGATTCAGCCAAGGGTCCGGTTGTTAAGGTAAGCTCAAACCGCCTCGTTAGAGAGCCTTTTCTGAATTTCATTGTTGAAGCGCGTTGGCCCAGCGGTAAACTTTTGCGTGAATACACGCTATTGCTTGATTTACCGGTATTTTCTGATGAGGCGACTGCGCCAATAAGCCCGGTGCAAACACAAACAGTTGGTTCATCGCAGGCGGAACCAGATAAGGCTGTGACGCAAGCGCGCGCAGATACGGATTCGACAGTTTATAACCCGCGTTCCTCCTTCGGCGATTCGAACCGGTCTGTGTCATCCCCGCGCGCCAGTGCACCTACGTATGAAGGTGACACCTATCATGTAAGAAGTAACGATACACTCTGGGAAATCGCACTGTCTGTTCGCCCAGGTCGTAACGTGAGTGTCCATCAAACCATGCTCGCTCTGCAGAGAGAAAATCCGGAAGCATTTATTAATGGCAATATAAATTTACTTAAGTCCGGTCAAATTCTGCGCATTCCCGATCGCTCTTACATTGAGGATCTGAGTAATAGGCAGGCACAGCGAGAAGTCGCCCATCAAAACCGGCAGTGGGCTTCTGATACTGGTGCCGCGCCGCTCGAAGCCAGCAGCTCGTCGCTGTCTTCTTATGATGAACGTTCCTCCGGTGAGGGGCGTCTTTCACTACTCTCTCCCGACGACAGTGTAGATGCGGAGCAGGGTCGCATTTCCGGTGGTACTGAAGACAGCAGTCCAACGGCGACTGCTATGCAGCGAGAGCTCGCAGAAACCAAAGAATCTCTCGATCTGACACGCAGTGAAAATACCGAGCTACGCGGCAAAATAGACTCGCTTGAAGAGCAAATAAGCACGCTCGAAAGCATGATAGAGATCAGTAATCAGAGCTTGCGGGATCTCGAACGCCAGTCTGCGTTAAATAATCAGAGCGAAGATCTTGATGCAGCTTCCGAAGATGCTGAGTTGGTTGAAGATGGTGAGATTGATACTTTCTCAGGCGATACCGACACGCTTGCGGATGAAGATGAAATCATCGACGGCGAAGACGAACTTGTCGCCGAAGAAGTCGATGAGGTTGTTGCGGGTTCGGAAGCGGTGGAAGAAAGTGCTTCGCTTGCTGAAAAAGCAGCGGCGGAAGACGCTCGAGAAGTTAATCCGGCAAAAGTTGTACTGAGTGCACCAAAGAAAGAGTCGGGTCTCATTGACTTCGTGATGGAGTACATCGCATTCATAGGTCTATTCCTCATAGCGCTAATTGGCCTTGTGATTTACTTCCTGAAACAACGCTCCCAAGCGGAAGAAGATGATTTCGATGATTTCCTGGCACCGATCGATGACGTCGAGGAAACACCTTACGATGCATTTGAAGAACAGCAGGATGAGCAGGACGAGCAGGATATAGTCGAGCCTCCATCTGCTGAAGAGGAAGACGAGTACATAGCGGAAGATGAACATGTAGATGAAGATGAAAGTTCTGAGGCTGAGACTGAAGATGTCGTCGCCGAGTCTGATATTTACATTGCCTATGGAAAATATGATCAAGCGGAAGAGATGTTGCTCAAGGCGTTGAATACAAATCCTGGCTATCACGAGGCGCGCTTAAAGTTACTCGAAATTTATGCAGCGCAAGACAATATTGAAGGTTTCGATCCCAATTACGCCACGCTTAGAGCAGCAAATGCACCTGATACCGTACTCGCGCGCGCTGCGAGCTTGAGAGAGAGTATTGCTGGCGCACCGGAGTTTGATGAGTCCCTGTACACAACAGGGGAATTCGTCGCCGTACCTGACGAAGAGGACCTTGAAGGTCAAGCTGAAGAGCTCGCAGATGAAGATATGGACTTTGATCTGCATCTCGAGGACGTTGATGCCGAAGTGGATGGTGTTGATACAAGCGAGACCCAGGTAAATTATGTCGTCGATGATGAGGAAGTTGAAACAGAGGAAGTACTCGACGAGGTCGATCTTGAGGAAGGTCTAGAGTTGGGTGATAGCTTAGAGCTTGAAGACGATGACGCTGGCCTTGAAGTCGAAGGTTCGGTTGAAATAAGTGACGCTGGATCGAATTTTGATGACAACAGTCTCGAACTTGACCTCGAAGGTCTGGAAGACGAACTGGAGACAGTTAAAGATGCCAGCGGAGAGTTCGATGTATCGGACCTCGATATTGATTTTGATGAGGATGATGAAGCTCCAGTCGAGGGTTCCGAGCTAGATCTGGATCTTGATGGGCTCGATTTTGGGTTGGAAGAAGACCAAGAAGTTGCAAGTTCGTCAGACCTTCTCGAAGGCGATGTTGAAGATGCGCTTGATCTCGAATTGACAGATTCAGGTTTGGAGCTTGAGCTCACCGAAGGAGAAGTGATTACCGCGGATGATGGACTGGATTTAGATGTCGATCTTGAAGACAGTGAGGAAGTTTCAGAATTAGCATCGGTATTAGGTGACGAGACAGACGATCTCGAGATCGATGCTCCTGAACTAGAAGTCGCTGAACCTGAAATCGTGCTGGAAGATGACGATCTAGAACTGGATCTCGACGGTGAGCTGGAACGTGATCTTGAAGCTTTGGATTCCGACCTTGAAGCTATTACCGGTGATGGTCAACAACCGGCAGAGTCTCAAGAAGCAGATTTAGACGATGTGGACCTCGATAGTCTGGAGATGGCACTGGAATCTGAGACTTTGGTCGATCTTGATATAGAGGGCGCTGCTGACGATATCAATGTTGATAGTGACGAACTTGATGTCGACGCCGCTGCTGACTTGGATAACATCGTTGAATCAGTGGTTGCCGAGGAAGTTGTCGAACAAGCGGGTGACCTGGCCGATGCTCCCGTGGGAGAGACGTCAGAAGAAGCGGGCGCTGAATCACTAGGCAGTGAAGAAGATGACACGTTTATTCGTAAGCTCTCCGAATTTGAGGAAAAACAAGACGAAGAAAAGCCTGCGCCTAGTGAGGATGACCTTTCGCTCACCGGTACAAATTTCGATATAGCCCAGTTGGATCGTGAACTTGAAGCGCTTACCTCAGACCTGAGTGATGAAGAGGATCAAGGCTCAGCTGATGTTGGTGTCGAGCTTGAGCTCGATGATGGGCCCGGAAGTATCGTCGCAAGTGCGGACGGCGAAGCGGAACAGCTTTCGAGTGTGGCGGAGTCTGGGGAAACACTGCCGGATTTCGAGCAGTTTGACCTGGACGACGATGACAGCGATTTAGATACTTCTTTGGCGGGTGCAGAAAAATCGACACTTGAAGAACCAGATCTCGCATTTGATGAGCCCGATGATTTTGAAGAGGATGCCGAAGATGATGTGCCTGGAATCGCCCTCGATGAGCCCGAGCTTGATTTTGACGAGGGACTCGATGCGTCTATTGAGGAGATAAGCGCTGCTTCTGAGGCGCCATCTACCGGTGTAGAAGAAACTGAAAAGCCAACGGAAACGGACGCATCGGAAGAACTTGATTTTGAGTTACCTGAAATTGATCCTGAAGCTGCCGACGACGATGATCTTGATTTCCTCGCCAGTAGTGATGAGACGGCGACTAAGCTTGATCTGGCCGCCGCTTATATCGATATGGGTGATACATCCGGTGCGAAAGAGATCATCGATGAGATTATGCGTGAAGGAAATGATGATCAAAAAGCAGAGGCCACTCAGCTGTTGGCGAAAATCGCTGAATAGGCCCTGGTGCGCCGCATAACGAGCGAAGAATCGATAAGTAAAATATCTGTTTTATTTACCTATTGCGAAAAACGCGAAAAAAAGGTCCATTCAGGGCCTTTTTGTTTTGGAATCCATTGTTGTGAATTACTCGCGTAACTGTGAAATTAAGCCGGGAGTGATGATGCCTGAGGGTATGCAACGCATTGCCCTCGGCATTGAATATTCAGGTGCGGTTTTTAACGGTTTTCAACGTCAGGCGTCGACGCGTAATACGGTGCAGGCTCATCTCGAAGAGGCGCTTTCGGAAATTGCTCAGGAAGATATTACTTTAGTGTGCGCGGGTCGTACTGACGCAGGCGTGCATGCAACGGGACAGGTCTTGCATTTTGACACCCTGAGTTCACGGCCGAGAAAAGCGTGGGTATTGGGGGTAAACACAAAGCTACCCGAAGCTATCAGAGTGAACTGGTCGTTACCTGTGGTGGCAGGCTTTCACGCCAGGTTTAGCGCGCTGTACAGAACCTATCGTTATATTTTTCATGTGTCCCCGGTTCGGTCATCAATCGTTGGCCGGCAAATTACTCACAGCAGTTATCCGCTAAATTTGGACGCAATGAAGCAAGCGTCGGGCTGCCTCATTGGTAGGCACGATTTTAGCGCGTTCCGCTCGTCCCAGTGTCAGGCGAAAAACCCCGAGCGCGAAGTACTCAGTATTGAATGGTTTGAACAGGGCGAACTTATCGTTATGCAGATAAAAGCCAATGCATTTCTCCACCATATGGTGAGAAATATTGTTGGTTCACTGTTGGAAATTGGCAAGGGGCAACAAGATACTTCGTGGTTGGCAGAGGTATTGTCCTGTCGTGATCGCACGTTAGCCGGACCAACAGCGGCGCCATGGGGCTTGTATTTGGTCGATGTAGGTTACAAGCTAGAGTTTAATTTACCGCGAGAAAAACCGGGCCCTATTTTTCTCGCCAATTAGTCGACGTGATTGCAGCTTTTAGACGTCTTAAATGCCGATACAAAGGCGTTTAATTCTGTTAGTATCCCGCGCCTTTCCATGCTTATCAGGTAGTGACATTGCATACTCGCGTTAAAATTTGTGGTATTACATCTGTGCTGGATGCGCAACATGCGCTCGCTTATTCGGCAGATGCGATCGGCATTGTCTTTTACGAGCGCAGTGTTCGCGCAATAAGCGATTTGGGGCTGGCTCGGGAAATAGCCTTGAGCGTCGGGCCATTTGTAAATGTTGTTGGCCTATTTGTTGACCCGCAGCCCGACTACGTTGAATCCGTTTTAGGGCGAGTCCCACTGGATTGTCTGCAATTCCATGGAAATGAAGATCGGGTTTTTTGTGAAAGTTTTGAACGTCCGTATATTAAAGCCATACGTATGAAACCTGACATAGACGTCAGTTGCAGTATTTCTAACTTTCAATCGGCCAATGGCGTGTTGCTGGATACCTATGTTAAAGGCATGCCCGGTGGCACGGGTGAGACCTTCGACTGGGAAAGAGTTCCATTGCAAGACACGCCCATTGTGCTTGCAGGAGGGTTAACGCCGGAAAATGTTGCGCAGGCTGTACGCCGTGTGCGTCCCTATGGCGTCGATGTAAGCGGTGGCGTTGAAGCTGAGCCCGGCCGAAAAGACCCCGATAAAATCGCCGCGTTTGTTGCTAAAGCCAAATCGGAGCCGTACTTGTGAACAAAAAAGTAAGCGATAGCCAGATCGATTATTCTGCATTTCCCGATGAGCGAGGCCACTTTGGCGCCTACGGCGGCCGCTTTGTTTCCGAGACGTTAATTTATGCGCTCGACGAACTTAAAGACATGTATACGCGTTTAAAAAACGATGCCAGCTTTCAGGCTGAAATCGATCAAGATCTTGCACATTACGTGGGCCGACCCTCGCCAATCTACTTTGCTGAGCGCTTGTCGCAAAAACTGGGCGGGGCAAAAATCGCGCTTAAACGTGAAGATTTAAATCACACTGGTGCTCACAAGGTAAACAATACCATTGGCCAGGCGTTGCTTGCCAAACACTCGGGTAAAACCCGGATTATTGCCGAAACTGGTGCGGGACAGCACGGTGTGGCAAGCGCAACAGTTGCCGCGCGTCTGGGTTTGGAGTGCGTTGTTTACATGGGGGCGGAGGATGTGCAGCGCCAGGCATTAAATGTGTATCGCATGAAATTGCTCGGTGCGACTGTCGTGCCTGTTGAGTCAGGTTCCAGAACGCTCAAAGACGCTATGAATGAAGCGATGCGGGATTGGGTAACCAATGTTGATAACACCTTTTACATTATTGGTACCGTCGCCGGACCCCACCCTTATCCTCAACTTGTCAGAGACTTCAATGCCGTTGTCGGTCGAGAGGCACGTCGTCAATGCCTGGAACAATTTGGCAAACTACCCGAGGCTTTGGTCGCGTGTGTTGGTGGTGGTTCAAACGCCATAGGTCTTTTCCACCCATTTTTAAATGATCACGATGTTCGCATGTACGGCGTCGAAGCCGGTGGCGATGGTGTTGAAACGGGGCGTCACGCCGCACCTTTGAATGACGGTGTTCCCGGTGTTTTACACGGTAATCGCACTTATTTAATGGAGGATGAGGATGGCCAGATTATCGAAACCCATTCGATATCTGCGGGACTGGACTACCCTGGGGTTGGACCTGAACACAGCTGGTTAAAAGATATTGGTCGCGTGCAATATGTCGCCGCCAATGATGATGAGGCGATGCATGCGTTTCGCGAACTCACCCAGGTCGAGGGTATTATGCCGGCACTTGAATCCAGTCATGCCGTGGCCCACGCCATTAAGCTTGCACCGACAATGCGTCGCGACGACATCATTCTAGTGAATTTAAGTGGCCGGGGGGATAAAGATATTCTTACGGTTGCCAAAATTGATGGTATTGAGATATAGCAGACAACAACGTGAATCGAATTAATTTAACGCTGCAAAGCCTCAGAGAAAAACGGCGCAAAGCGCTGGTCACATACATTGTCAGCGGCGATCCCAGCCCTGGTGCAACTGTCGCCGCAATGCACGCTCTTGTGGATGCCGGCGCAGATATTATTGAGCTTGGTGTGCCTTTTTCCGACCCTATGGCAGAGGGGCCTGTTATCCAGCGCGGTCATGAACGCGCCTTGGCTCAGGGTGCTAGTTTACGTAAAACACTGGCTTACGTGAGTGAATTTCGCGCGAGAGATGCAAATACACCGGTGGTTTTAATGGGGTATGCAAACCCGGTTGAACGTATGGGCTATAAGCACTTTGCACAGTTGGCAAAAGAGGCCGGTGTCGACGGTTTGCTCACTGTCGATCTGCCCCTAGAAGAGGGAGGGGAATTGGATACCTGTTTGCAGGAAGCGGGTTTGGAAAATATTTTTCTGGTGGCTCCGACAACCTCGTCAGCGCGAATCAAAGATATCTGCGAAGCCGCGCGTGGTTTTGTCTACTGCGTTTCTTTTAAAGGTGTAACAGGGGCGGATCGTTTGGATGTCGAGGCGATTGCTGAGAATTTGGCTGGCGTTAAAAGTGTTGCTAAAACACCCGTGTTGGTAGGTTTTGGAATTAAAGATGCCGCCTCCGCAAAACAAATTGGTAAGTTGTCGGACGGTGTTGTTGTCGGCAGTGCATTAGTTAACGCAATGGCGCAAAATAGTGGTAACTTGGATGCAATTATTCATGCGCTTGCGTCAATTATTCAACCGATGCGCCACGCATTGGACGAACTAGTGGAAATTAGCTTATGAGTTGGTTAGATAAAATCGTTCCTGCTACTGCAGCGAAAGCAGATGGTAAGCGAGGCGCCAGTAAAGTACCCGAAGGCTTGTGGAAAAAGTGCCCGAAGTGCGGCGCGGTGTTGTATCGCCCTGAACTTGAAAAAGCCTTGGATGTCTGTCCAAAGTGCGAACACCACATGCGCATTGGTGCGCGGCGTCGCTTGGACATATTTCTCGATGAGGACGGGCGCGAAGAACTTGCCACAGATGTATTGCCTATCGATCGATTGAAATTTAAAGACGTTAAAAAATATCAGACGCGTTTAAGTGAAGCGCAAAAGAAGACCGGCGAGAAAGACGCGCTTGTTGCGATGAAGGGCAATTTGAAAGGAGCTCCAATTGTGGCGAGTGCTTTTGAATTTGCATTTCACGGTGGCTCGATGGGCTATGTCGTTGGAGAAAAATTTACACGTGCAGCACAGGTTGCACTGGAAGAGCGGATTCCCTATGTCTGTTTCTCTGCAACAGGCGGCGCCCGCATGCAGGAGGCCTTAATTTCCCTTATGCAAATGGCGAAAACAAGTGCTGTGATCGAACGTATGAAAATGGCAGGTATTCCGTTTATTTCTGTTATGACTGACCCCGTTTATGGTGGTGTATCTGCGAGTTTAGCTTTACTGGGGGATTTGAATATCGCTGAACCGGGCGCTAGAGCAGGTTTTGCCGGACCGGCAATTATCGAGCAAACCATTCGACAAAAGCTCCCTAAAGGTTTTCAACGCAGCGAGTTCTTGCTCGATCACGGTGCGATCGACATGATTGTGGCCCGTGGTGAGATGCGCGATCGCGTTGCATCGGTGCTGGCTAAATTAATGCGTCAACCAGCAGCTTAAATATTCTGCGGAAACCGTTTTCTCATGGTCCCAAGTGAGCGTAGCCTGGATAAATGGCTCGCGTGGATGGAAACCCTTCATCCGGCCGAAATCGATTTAGGTCTCGAGCGCGTCGCATCTGTTGCGCACGCAGTGGGCATTGACGCACCCCACGCAAAAGTCATCACCGTTGCTGGTACGAATGGCAAGGGCTCCTTCGTTGCGGCACTTGCAGCGTTGCTGAGTGCGGATGGGTCGACTTATGGTGCTTATACCTCCCCGCATATACTCCGCTACAACGAACGTATATCGATCAATGGTGAAGATGCGTCGGATCGCGCGATATGCGAAGCATTTGAAGCTATAGAGCGGGTAAGAGGCGATACCTCGCTGACCTATTTTGAATTTGGCACACTCGCTGCCCTATATCTTTTTCAACAGGCGGGCGTTGACTACTACCTACTTGAAGTGGGTTTAGGTGGGCGCTTGGATGCAGTAAATATTATTGATCCGGATTTGGCAGTTATTACCAGTATAGGCCTGGATCACGAAGCCTGGCTCGGCTCAGACAGAGAGTCCATCGCACGCGAAAAAGCAGGCATATTAAGAAAAAATATCCCTTTTATTTGCGTCGATGCCGAAGCGCCAACGGCGCTGCGTACTCGGGCGAACACCTTGGAATGCGACGCTTATTTTTTGGGCGAGCGCATGCATTTGCGCGAAAAAAATGGCCTGACGTGTCTGCAGTGGTTAGCTGGCAATGGCACGCTCGAAGAATTAGTTTTGGCGACAGCCCATCTCCCTAAGCCCAGCATGCTGGCCGCGGTGCAGGCATACGCACTCATGGGGCACAGGCTCTCGAGAGAGGCCGCAGATATTTTGCAAAATGTTCGCTTGTCTGGACGTATGGAGACATTTCACTACGCCGATTGCGAGTGGGTTCTCGACGTAGCGCATAATCCTGATGCGACTAAACTGTTGGTTTCTGAACTCTCGCAGAGAGGTGTGAAAAAAATAGTTCTGGTTGCTGCATTCATGCAGGATAAAAAGTTGAGCAAGATTGTCGAAATTATCGCTCCCCTTATTAGCCAGTGCGTATGTACGGAAGTTCCGGGGTTTGCGAGGAGTTATTCGGCGGCGTCAGTATCTGACGTGTTTTCCCGCGCGGGCGTTGTCACACATGTCGAGACTTCGCCCAGCGGCGCGATTAAAAAAGCGCGTGAACTTTGGCGGTCGGATGTCTGCGACAGTCCTATACTTGTGATGGGATCTTTTTATTTAATCTCTGAAGTTAAAAAATACTTCGGTCACGCACTGTAAAACGATGAATGATGGATTAAAACAGAGAATTATTGGGGCGCTTGTGCTCGTAGCACTTGGCGTGATTTTTATCCCGGTTGTTTTTGACAAAGGCAGGATAGAACCTGTCGACCGCAACACTCAAATTCCTCCAGAACCAGATATCTTGGCCTTGCCCCTGCCCGAAGGTCCCGTCGCGCCGCGCCCAAAAGATGAACGTTTAATCGGTCCGGCGACGGGTCAATTTGAGATTGAGGACAAAGACAACGTCGAGGCGGAAATTTCTTCTGCAGACGCGTTGGATAGTTCTGCCGATATCCAGGCGCGGGAACCAACTATTGAAACAGATCCCGAAAGTGGCTTGGCGCAGGCGTGGGTACTCCAGGTTGCCAGTTACAGTTCCGACGAAAGTGCGAATACACTGCGCGACGAATTGTTGGCTCTAGGCTACAAAGCTTTTAAACGCAGCTTTGAGACACAAAGCGGTACCCGCGTACGTGTTTTTGTCGGTCCCAATATCGATAAAGCTGCGCTGGAAAGCGCTCAGCGAATTCTCGATCAACGCTACAAAGTAAATTCCATGTTATTGCGCTATAAGCGCTAATAAAAGTGCTGTTGATTATTGGTTTAAAACCGTTTGCTATCGAGATTGTCATTGCTTAGTTGGATCTTGCTCGGAGAGATATGCGTTTCGGAAGCGCATGGGACTGGACACTGCGTTTAAAAAACACATGAATATATCCGTGTAGTTTCGGCGCTTCCTCCGTGAAGCGACAATTTTTAAACACAGTGTCCAGTCCCAAGTTCGTGCAGTTTATCATCGACATTAATATATGGTGATTTAACCTTTTTGCAGGTGGCTACCCACATCTGCTCGCTATACAAGTTGACGTCACTAGCCGTGTTTTTTGTGTGCCTGGTGGCGAAATAACAGCATTAAACATATCGATGCCAGCGCGGCAAAGCCGTAATAAATAATTCGGCTATGATCTATCGGCACTAAATATAGGGTAGTGAAAAATTCCACGCCGACCACGATGCAAATAAAAATAAGCAGGATACGCGGTGCGATCCGACGGCAAAAAATTGCGCCTATCGGCGCGCCGAAAAGTACCACAGGTGCCGCAACGTACCACAGCGATATTACCTGAGTATCGATACGATTAAATACCCAACCTTGAAATGCCGTGCCGATAAGCGCTGTTGCCGCCATCAGGATCACAGAAATTTGCGTGGCTCGTTTAATTTCAATTCTGAAATACAGCGCTAAGAGACTAAATCCAACTAAGTCGGCGCCTGAGCCCAGTAGTCCAGAAATTGTGCCTCCCAGTGCTCCGCAACCTAAGGTAAATGAGATATCCCGCCAGGTGTTTTCTAAATGAGTACGGCGCGAAACATTTGCGGAATGCAGCGTGAACAGGTAAATAATTAAAAAACACAACAAAAATAAGGTGAAGGAGATGCGCAGGTCTATCGCGGGAATTGCATTTTCCAAAAACGCGAGCGCAGCGCCTATGCCGAAAGTGGCGCCACATAAATAAAGCGCAATAAACGCGTAGGGGAGATCGCGCACGCGTGAAATGATGTAAAGCGAGGCCGAGGTCATGCCAACACTTTGGATGGCGAGCGAAAAAGTTTTGGCTGTGACGGGCTCGACAGCGAGAAGTTTAGTGAGTGCAGGAAAAGCGACAGAGCCACCGCCTAAAAATGTCGCACCGGCAACGAAGGAACCAAAGGCCATGATGGGTGCAATAAACCAGGTCGGTGCTTCGAGGTTGCGAAGAAAATCAGCGCCGTAAATGACGAAATAGCCGATCGAAAGCAACACATATATGCCCGGTACAGCATATCTACGCGTTTGCAAAACCTGTAGGAGGTATAGCGAAATTTGTTTCATTAAAAAATGCGGATCGTCCGCTATTTAGTGTCAACAGGCTCTAGCGAAGGAGCGCGAGTTTACATGAGTCGTAGAACTAAGGCACCTCTGAATAAAAACAGAAGTGTCGTCGATGGGTTTTTCTAGGGCACCTCTGATTAATGGCAAATGACTTCTGGTTTCCAGCGATTTCTGCTGTTTAGGCAGGTTTCTGAGTCGCACTGGTGGTGCGGCGAAGAAACATAACGCCAACAGCAGAAATCGCTGTAAGCCAGAAGT
>JANQJP010000080.1 GCA_028281575.1 Cellvibrionaceae bacterium | reverse complement strand
GACGCTTTGGTCCGCAATCGCGTTAACCACATGCGGGGCGTTATTGCCACTCGCAACACTTAGTTGAAAATCATCAAATACTGATCCGCCATTACCATCGTTCGCGGTGACGCGCACATCCAGTGCGCCTACATCCGCATTCGTCGGTGTGCCGCTAAAGGTGTGTGTGGCGGGATCGAAGCTCAACCAGCCAGGAAGAGGGTCACCGCTAACTAGCGTGGCGGTATACGTCAGAGTGTCACTGTCTGCATCACTAAAGGTACGCGTAGGAACAACATAGCTAAAGGCCAGGTCTTCATGCGCAGCCTGATCAACGAGTTCGGTGGAAAGGGTCGGTACGTTATTTTCTGGTTGCTCTGAAGCCATTAGCTCCAAAGTGGCCGAATCCCAAACCGTACCATCTGAAAACGCTATTGCACCGAGAGAATAAGAAACACTGAAAAATCCGACTACCGTAACAACCTCTCCGCTTTGCTCGAGTGTCACCAGTAGATCGCTAGACGCGCGCTCTACACTTACCTGATTAGCCTCAATTTCAGAAAGAAAGCTAAGAACATCGCTTGATCCACCAAGAATCGAGTCATTACCATCACCCAGCGCATATTGATAAACGTTAACGCCTCCTTCTCCGCGAATCAGGTCATCACCTAGTCCACCGCTCAGCGTTTCGTTATCGTCCGTCCCAACAATAAAGTCATTACCCGACGAACCTGCTCTCGCCATGGTATCGATAGCGTCTCTTGACCAAATATCCCCACCTGAAAACTCAATAGCTTCAACTTCATAGTGGGGATCGAAATAATTTGTAATTTCAATAACATCACCACTGTCCAACAACGAAAGTTCAAGTTCGTTTCGATACAAGCTATATACACTGCTTGCAACTCTCCTAACTTCTACCCGGTTTGGATCGACCCCGTCTAAAAACCGAAGTACATCGTAACCAAGGCCTGAGGGGTTAAAGTCACTGTCAATGATAGTGTCGTTACCGTCTCCTAACGCGTAAACGTATACATCACTCCCATAACCGCCCCACAGCTCGTCATCACCCGAGCCTCCAGTTAAATTGTCTTGGCCATGGTCTCCGCGCAATACATCATTCCCTTCACCACCAAGCAGACTGTCATTACCGTCCCCGCCGCGCAGTTCGTCCAAGCCACCATCACCTTGAAGAAGGTCATTTCCGTCGCGCCCCCATAACTCATCGGACCCCGGTCCACCGGAAAACTCATCATCACCAAATGAACCCGAGATATAGTCATCGCCACCTAGCCCTTCTACCAGGCTACCTTCACTATAGGCGTACAAATTATCATCACCTTCCGTTCCTTGTTGAACGATCAACCGCAACTCGTCGTAACTCAAATTCGTTCCGTCATTAAATTGAACAGCATCAAGTTGCCAACCGTTAAAGAAATTTGAAACGGTAATGGCATCATCGGAAGCGGTGAATGAAATAAGTAAATCGAGGCTCAACCTTTTGAACGTAACATCCGAGGAAGCAATGCCCGCATCAAAAGCCAAAATATCAATATTATCTGTTGTGCTACCGCGATTAGTGATCGTGTCACTGCCATCTCCCAAGGCATAAACATAGATATCGCTTCCAACTCCACCGTCGAGCGCATCATTTCCGCTACCCCCTCTCAGAGTATCGTTGCCTCCACTACCCGAAATAGAATCGTCACCACCACGGCCATCGATAACATCATCCCCATCACTGCCCAAAAGGACATCGTCCCCGTCAGTGCCTTTAGCTTGAGAAAGTAAACTAATGACCTCATCAAAATCCCAAGACGTACCATCCGCAAATTCAATAGCATCCAACACATAAGCGCTTGAACCACTATCCAAAAAATATCTATCTACGGTAATAACAGCTCCCGTTTCGGAAATCGTGAGCAATAGATCTGCGTTGTCATTAGTATTTACAAGGACATCTTCCGGAAGTATCCCCTGCTCAAAACGCAAAATATCAACGCTGCCAGCACTCGTGTCATAGTTATTAATGGTGTCGTTACCATCGCCTGGACTGTATAGATAGATATCGCTTCCTACCCCGCCAACCAGCGTATCATCGCCTTTGCCGCCTCTAAGCGTATCGTTACCAGCAAAAAGGCTCGGGTCTCTATCACGGCTACGTCCACCATATAAAGTGTCATCGCCATCACCGCCTTCAAGCACATCATCACCAGCATGGCCTTCAAGCTGATCACTCCCTGTTCCACCACGCAGGGTATCGTTCCCGGCGCCGGCATTTAAACGATCATTGCCCTCACCTCCGATTAAGGTATCGTTACCGTTATAGCCATATAAAGTGTCATGCCCTCCAAGCCCATCCAGCGTGTCGTTGGTCGAGTTATAACCGTAAAGCTGATCATCCACTTCCGTGCCCTGTAGCGCTAAACGTTTGACCGTATCAATATCCCAAACAGTCCCATCACGAAACGCGATCGCATTCAATGCATAACTATCGTCTTCCGCCACATAAAAATAGCGATGAACCTCGATGGTCTCACCGGTAGAATTTATCGTCAGGAAAAGGTCTTCACTGGACCTGGAAATCGTGACATCAGATGGCGAAAGACTTTCATCGAAACGCAAAACGTCATACCTGCCGACGCTTCTGTCCGAATTAAAAATTCTTACACTGCCGTTAGTTGCGCTGTAGTGATAAACGTCACTGCCGTCATCGCCATATAGGTCGGCATTTCCAGAGCCGGCAATGAGCGTATCGTTACCCTCGCCGCCACGCAGGAAATCGAACCTGCCGTCACCTGCTGACAATATATCGTCGCCTGCTCCACCGTAGATTCGGTCATTACCACCCAGCCCACTGAGAGCATCATTTGATGGTGTGCCGTATAAATAGTTAGAACTGCCATTGCCAACCTGCGCCATCGACGTGATCGCATTAGCATCCCATACCGTTCCGTCGGCAAATTCAATCGCATCGATAGTGTGCGAACCAAACACGTCACTAAAATAGCCTGAAATGGTGATTTCGTCGTCCGTACCGCCTATACGAATTACCAAATCATAATCTTCGTCACCACGAATATAAACGTCGCTCGGCGCTATATTTTCCGTGAAACGCAAAACATCATAGCGATTCGCGCTTTCATCGTGATTATTTATTGTGTCGTATCCGTCACCCAGATGATAAACGTAAACATCACTGCCCGAGCCACCTTCCAAGGTGTCGTTGCCCCGCCCACCTTCGATAAGGTCGTCACCGATACCGCCGTCAATAGTATCGTTTCCTTCACCACCCGACAGGTGATCATTGCCACCGAAACCGGCGATCGTATCTCTACCCCCAAAACCAGAAATAGTGTTGTCAGTTGAGTCACCTGTAAGCATTTCAGACAGATCTGAACCTTGTTGAACCAATGCTCTTACCGCGGCGACATCCCAAACAGTGCCATCGGCAAACGTGATCGCATTTAAAGCGTAATCGCCCGAATAATCTAAATAATTGCGTACCACAATGGTTGAAGCATTGGTCGCAACCCCAATAATCAAATCATTGGCTCCGTTGCGAGCAACGCTGACATCCGCCGGCGCTATACCCTCTTCGAATTTGAGTACATCATATCTCCCAGCGTCAGCGTCGAAATTTTGGATGGTGTTGTATCCGGTATCCTGCAACGAGAACACGTAGGTATCGTTGCCGTGCCCGCCATCAAAGCGATCGTTGTCGCTGCCACCTTGAAGCACATCATCTCCCGGCCCACCGGATAAGTTATCAAATCCATCACCGCCAATCAGTGTATCGTTTCCGGCACCACCGATTAAATCATCGTGACCGCCTAAACCCAGGATGGTTTCGTCGCTTTCAAAACCTTGAAGATAATCCGCACCTTCCGTTGCCTGAAGCACCAGCGTTCTTATATCTTGCGGATTCCATACCGTGCCATCAGAAAATTCAATGGCGTTCAAAGCATACTCACCAGAATCTCCGCGGAAATAATCCACAACCGTGATCGTACCTGCACCAATGGTGAGTAGTAGGTCTTCGGTGAGCAAAATATCTTCGTGAGGGGGGCGACTGACGGTAACATCGCCGGGAGCAATACCTTCTTGAAAGCGAATAACATCGTAACGCCCAGCACTGGTATCTCGATTCAATACCGTGTCGTTACCATCCCCAAGCGCGTATAAATAGACATCATTACCTTCGCCACCTTCAAGGTAGTCGTCATCAGTTCCGGCTTCGAGCACGTCGTTGCCGCCCTCGCCGTAGAGGGTATCTTCCCCACCCAGGCCAGAAAGCGCATCATCAGCGTCTGTGCCCACCAGATAATCCGCACCACCAGAACCCTGCAAGACAAGGGCATCAACAAATTGGGTATCCCAAACAGTCCCGTCAGAAAATTCAATGGCGTTCAAAGCGTAAAACCGATCGGCACCGGTGAAATAATTGACGATGGTAATTTCGGCGCCGGTACTAAATATCGTTATATGTAAATCGTCTCCAGAATCGCGAGCTACTCGAATATCATCCGGTAATATCCCACCCTCAAAGCGCAGCGCGTCGTAACTATCGGCTCCGGTATCGTAATTATTGATGGTGGTATTGCCGTCCAGTGCGCCGAATACGTAAGTATCATTCCCCGCATCGCCAGAGAGATAGTCGTCAACCCCTGAACCGCCGCGCAAAATATCATTGCCATCGCCTCCGTATAGATGGTCGCGACCATCGCCACCATTTAATATATCGTTACCCGCAGCACCGTAGAGCGTGTCATTGCCACCGAGGCCATCCAGAACATCATCTGAAGCATAACCATATAGCACATCACTCCCTTCCGTACCTTGTAAAACCATATGTTTAATGGTGTCGACATCCCAAGTGGTGCCATCGGCAAACTGAATACCATTTAGCTCATAGCCACCTGCACCATCCTGACGGAAATAATTCTGAACGGTAATTACTTCATCCGTGCTTTGCAGGGTCAACAACAGGTGCTCATAGAGACGCGTCGCTTTTACATCGGACGGGTCAATGCCACTGGCAAAGCTAAGGACATCGGAGCGCCCGGCACCTATGTCATAATTTGAGATACTTGTATTTCCATCACCCAAGCGAAAGACATAAATATCGTTACCTCGACCACCTGATAGAAAATCGTCAGCACCGGAACCGCCGCTTAGCGTATCATTGCCGTCGCCGCCATAAATGTGATCTCGACCACCTCCGCCAATCAGGCCATCGTTACCATTACCACCGTACAATCGGTCATCTCCTGCACCACCGCTAAGAAAATCATCAGCGTCCTGACCCCGGAGCGTATCGTTGCCATACCCACCAAAGAGAAAATCAGCACCTTCGCCCCCCAATAGCTGGTCATTGCCTTCGCCACCATAGAGAACATCACTTCCAGCTAAACCTTCGATAACATCATGACCAGCGTAACCTCGAATAGACTCTCCCAGATCAGTGCCTTCAATATGATCATTTCCCACGCGTACAACGCCTAATAGCGCGTCTTTGGCAACAGGGGCCAGTCCAACCGCTTCCAGCTCAAGCACAGCCGCAAAATCACGAGACATAGTGTTGCTGTAAGGGGTAATGCCTCGTACAACATCGATAAAATCCGCCAGTTCCGTCGCCGCGGAAGCATCTCCGGTAGCAAAACGTGCTGCAAAATGCGCGCTCACGTTAGCAAAATCGCCCTCCCAAGCGCCGCTTTGTTGCGTAAACGACAACATGTTAATCAGGTGATCCGCATGGCTATCGGCCATTAACTGGGTATAGACCGAACGTTCCAAGCCTTCATAAACCCGATTAAGAACCAATGCATATTGACCATTGGGCCTATCCTGCAAAGCGGGTTGACCCCAAAAGGTTTCCAAAATGCCCAAATGTTGACCGTCAATATTATTACCGCGACTGGCCGCATCTGTGTTTTGCTGATTGGCCCAGGAGACCAAAATATCAGCGACCAACGCCCTACGTTGTGCGGCATTCGGCTCTGCAACAAAAGCTTGCACAAGCGTTTTAAGTTCACCGCTGCTATCCAAGGCCATGGCCTGGTGCAATGTATAGGCGTTACCAAAACCAACAGCATTCGGTAAAAGCGCAACATCGCCGGGAATGGCGATGCCATCACCATTTTGAATTTCCACCGGGACGGTGTTGCGCGGGTCTGCATCAAACCAAAGTGTGTTAGTCAGCCCGGTCGTGCCGTCACCGTAGGTAAATGTGCTACGTTCGCGGTGCTCTACATTATTGCTATCCGTAAATTCATCGACTTCATAAGCAACATTTATGGAAGCTATGTCCAGTTCATCCAATGTGCGCAGTTCACCTTCACCAACAACGCCGTCACTGTCGGCATCCTGCCAAATGGCTAAATCACCAAAAATGGCGTCATCACCATTAATTTGGCCATCGGCATTAATATCGAATTCGCTCAACGCTTCGTAGCCGTTCTCGGCGTATTCGCCTGTGGCGAGCAGTGTTTCCGTACCAAACAATTCGGCACCGCCATCGATTTGATTATTTTGGTTGCGGTCCAGCACTAAAAAACCATCAGAAGGTGCCACCCAGCTTGTCTGCTCAGCAAAACCACTGTTATCAAGGTCAAAAAACACGCCTTCATCTCTGGAAAGGGTTTGGATAGAACCATCCCCATCCAGATCGAGCGCCAACGGATCACTGGGGGGTACCGGGGGCGTGGGCGGCGGTGGTGGCGGCGGCACGGGCGTGGGCACTGGGGGAGGTACGGGTATTGGTGGGGGTACCGGGATGGGAGGTGGCACGGGCGTGGGGGGTGGTACCGGGGTGGGAATTAAGACGCTATAAATAAACTCCTCTGGAAGATGACCAATATCTCCTTCAAAACTTTCAACAAAATCAAAAAAACCACTCGCTAAAAGTTCTTCCCAGCGTTGAACTTCGCTATCAGTAGCAGAGCGCCACTTCTGCTGTGCATTTTCCCTAAATATAATCTCTCCAGTCATCCCATGCTCCCCCCACTGTTCACCAGTGCCCAAATGCACATAGTGAAAGCTCGGAGATGGATCGGGAATAACTATAACGCTTGGTATGTTGACTTCAACGGAAGCACCCTCTGATTCGGCATCTCCAGAAGATTCAGGAGTCGGGCTCGGAGTAGGCGTTGCGCCTGGCGTGACGCCGTTGTCGTCAGGACCACTGCCAGTATTCCCACCACCAGATCCAGAACCTCCGCCACCAGGGTGGCCCAGCCCAGGGCCGGCAAAACTATCATGCTTATCATCGCCATTAGTATCTTCACTCGTACTGCCATCTGGAAGAGGGCTACCGGTTGTGTCTCCGTCCGTAACACCGTTGCCATCTTCATCCGTGTTTGGTGGCGCGGCATTTTCGTAAGCGCCAAAACCATCGCGCCGATCACTCCATATCCCATGACCGTCTTGATAAATCGTCGGTAAATTCGGCACATTGCCCGGCCCGTCATAAAACGTTCGGGTGCCATCCGGGGCAATCACTTCGATACTACCACCCGAGCCAAAAATGGTTAGCGTGCCATCACCGTATTGAATAAAGCCGGTGCCATCTCTTTCGATAACCTGAGTGTCGCCATTGTCATATTCAATGGTTATCCGACCATCAGTATCTACAGTTACCGTTCTATCGTTATCAGTTCTGTCGTAACGAACGACAGTAGTTCCGCCGGGCAGCTCTGTCATTGTAATCGTACTTCTGAACCAATCTGCATGTGAAAGCCCCCCTCCTGCCGAAGCGTAATCAATGTACTCTCCTCTGGAAGCCAGAAGCTGGCCAATATATGACTTTGCTACCAAGTCGTATGCCGCTTCTCCAATATCACTAATGGATTGCCCTGCAACCGTTAATTCACCATTGGCAAAATGACGAAACTCCATCTCTCCCGTTTCAGCGTTACGCTGTACTTCTACTCGATAATCCGCTTCCACGCCAACAGGCACGATGCCATAGAGACGGGTCGATACCGACACATTGGGCGTGTCATACCTTAAACTGTCGACCGTTAATCCATCGCTATTTACCGTTAAATTATTATTACCGCCAAAACTGATCGTCCCGGTAAAGCCATCATTCCCAAAATCCACATTGCCATTGTCGGCAGTAATGGAAACCTCGCCATCCTGGGTGATGGTAATCTCCCCACCCACACCATCACTTAACGTAATACTTCCGTCGTTTATCGTTATTCCAGCAGACATTTTTAATACTCCATATTAGGTAAATATATTTTTATGAAAAACGTAGTTCTAAACACTGTGTGTCTTAATAATAAAATTAATAATTCAGAAAAAAAGAGTTAGTCGATTTGTACAAGGCGAAACCCGGCAGAGAGGCCAGATTTATTTGCCATCCCGCTCGTTCGATGGTCAGAGCTAATCCAAAAAGGATAAGATGCCCACCCCCCCCCCTTTACAACCCGATAAATACATTCGCCCTCTAACCAAGGCGATTGATCACGAGGGGCACCCACTTTTGAGCTATTCCAACAGTCGCTCGTCACTTCCGATACATTCCCATGCATATCGTATAAACCAAACGCATTCGGCAAAAAACTTTTTACCGGAGCGGAACGATCTTTATCCCAGGCACTCCCACAGCCCCGACAATTTGCGAGATTTTCGCCAATATGATTTCCCCAAAAATACTTGGTCTTTGTGCCCGCCCGTGCGGCATATTCCCATTCCGATTCGCTGGGCAAACGAAACTGTAGTCCCGTCTCTTTATTCAGCCACGGGATATAGACATTCACGATATCGTTGTAACTCACATTAATGACTGGCTGGCTGCCTGATCTGTATTTGCTCGCATCGCCATTAATAAAAATTTCCGGACAAACCAGCGCATCGATACACGGCTGGTACTGCGCCCATGTCACTTCATGCGCTTGCATCGTAAATGCGTTAATCGTGACTTCGTGAACGGGCTTGGCGAACTTGGAGCCATCACCAATCACATCTCCCATTGTGAAGCTGCCCGAGGGAATCGCTACTAATTCTCCAATGAGTAAGCGTGCCTCCTCTGAAAGCGTTTCACTTTCCGCAGCCTCAGGTTCATTATTACCCGCTTGTAAACTGTTCCAAAATACAAAAGCAGCCAGGGCTGTTAACGTTATCCAGATTAATTTTTTCATTTAATCCCTCTAAATTTTTTGTATCTACAACCGAATAGAAACAATTGAAAACGTGTTAATGCCATATTTTTTCTACTTACCACTTTGCTTAAGCCACATTTTCAAAAAAATGATGTCAGATCTTGCCTTTTTCCAAAGCACCTTAAAAAACATGAAAAACCCTACTCCCTCATACCCATACACCCATATATTCCGCTCGCACAAAAATGAAGCATCAACCAAAGGTTGATTCTTAAGGCGGAGAGATATTGAAAATGGGATTTTTGTCGTTTGGCGAACGCAAACGTATAAAAAAGGTAAGCCATGTACAGCTCCATGCGGCTAATGCTTCCAAAGACCAGACACGTGTGCCGGGTAAAACAATCTCACTGATTTGACACTAAATTCATCAAAAATTCAATAGCTGAAAAGGAATATTTTATGACAATTTATTTACATGTTACGCCGCCAGCGGCAAGCTATTTTGGACATGCCCGAAAATACTATCGCCTCGAGCTACTTGAATTTCCACTGGGATGGAATTGCGAGGATCAGAATCAAACCAGAGCGTATTCGTCAGCCCGGTCGTGCCGTCACCATAGGTAAATGTACAGAACTGATTATTCCCTCCTTCACCTTCTAACCGGATGAAATCTGCTTTTTTATCCCCTATGACGTTGATAAGCACGACACAAATCCCCAAATTTGGCGCGCTCTACTAAGGAATCTGGGTACAAACCTGCTAAAATCGCGCGCTGTTTTTATCTCAGCCAGGATTTCTCCAGCACATGCTAGACCCTCAAGCACTCGCCAAACTTTCACAATTAAAATCCGACATACAAGCCACTAAAGATTACGCGGAAGGCACCGTCGCCGCCACGAGCGGACGATTCGGCTTTGTGCGCACAGATGACGGTCGCGACGTCTATCTTTCACCTGACAAAATGGACCGGCTTCTTCCCGGCGACCGCGTGAAGATAAACGTGTTGACCCATAAGGACGGCAAGCTCGAAGCAGAGCTGGAAAAACTGCTGGACTCCGAGCTGAAGAAATTTGTCGGCCAATATCGGGTCAAAGGCGCAGGCCACTTTGTTGCACCGAGCGGTGGCCAGTTTAACCGCTGGATTTTTGTTCCCCCCGCCCAGCGCAAAAATATCAAGCAGGGCGACTTCGTCATCGCCAAGATTGCCAAGCACCCTTATCGCGATGGCAGGGCACAGGCGAATATTGTTTTTCGCATTGGTCAACCCAATGACGACTTTATCGAGCACAAGTACACAAAGGCGAAATACGAACTCAATTATCGCTCCGATGGCGCACATCAAAAACAGACTGAGCATATTCAAGCACAGTTCGGCGAGCCGGCCGGCGACATTCGCAAAGACAGCCTGGACCTTGTCTTTTTCACCATTGACTCTGCCGCCACTCTGGATATGGACGATGCGCTCCATGTCGCGCGTGATGACAGCACAGGCAATTTCACCTTGACCGTCGCAATCGCCGACCCCTCTAGCTTTATTGACATAGATTCGCCTCTGGCCAGGCAGGCACAAAGCTGTTCTCAATCGGTTTACCTGTTAGGTGGGACCGTGCCCATGCTGCCCGCGAGCCTGGCTCACCACGCGTTTTCGCTCGAGCCCGAAAAAATGCGTCCCGCACTCGTTTGCTCAATGGAAATCGACGGAACCGGTCAGATTCTCAACGCAACATTTTCATTTTCTTCAGTGCGTTCGCAGCACAAACTCAACTACGAGCAAGTTGCAGCGTTTCTCGATGCGCCCGAAACAGCCGGGGAAAGTGTGCCTGAAGATGTTAAAGCGCCACTACAGCTCGCGCTGGAACTCGCCAAACTCCGACGCCAATACCGTGAAACACACTACCTGGTTACCGAAGACCATGACGACTACGACTTTCAAATCGACGCCAAGGGAAAAATAAACGCAATTTCACGGCGACAACGCAATTCCGCTCAACAACTTGTTGAGGAAGCCATGATTGCGGCGAATATCACCGCGGGGGAATTTTTAGCCGAACACAAGCTCGGTTTACACACCATCCTCCGGGGCTTCCGTGAAGAACGTATCGGTGAAGTTAAGGCCTTGCTGAAAGAAGAGACCATCGCCCACGAAGCGCTTAATTCGCTGAGCGGCCATGTCGCGCTCATGAAAGCATTACGTGCAGACGAGGCCAAAAGCAGGCTGATTCCCGCGCTCAGACGCACCATGCAGGGCGGTGAGCTGAGCAGTTCAACCGAGCCTCATCTCGGTATGGGCCTCGCGCATTACGCCACCATCACCTCGCCAATTCGCAGGTTCGCGGACCTATACAACCACTGGTGCATCCAGTCCATCCTGACGGAATCCAGCGCACCCACACTGACAGAAGACAGCCTGTTAAAACTCAATGAGCAAATCCGCACCGGCCGTCAGGCAGACCGGGAACTCCAGCAATGGCTGATTTGCCAGTATGTTGAATCGCAACTCGGCGCCAAGGCGACGGGCCGAATCCGTATCGTTACCCAACATGGCTTTGGCGTGAAACTCACCGAGAATGGCATTGAAGGTTTTGTGTTATTTGGCAAAGACACACAAAAGACTTTCGACGCAAAACGGCTGACGCTCACAGTCGGGGAGCAAACTTACAGAATAGATGATGAAGTCGACGTGCTTATTAAAAGCGTGGATATGGATAAACGCAGAATAGGCTTTGAGCTTGGGGAATAAAAATCTCCCTGTTATCAGGTGATTTGACTAACGTGCACTGATGTCAAAGACATTCCGCACGAGCTTAGTGCCGGGCCCTACGTTTAAAAATCGTCGCTTCATGCTCCGCCATGGATGGCGGATGTTAGAGCAACGCAGGAGCAGTTGCCAAGAAGAAGCGCCGAAACTACACAGACGTATTCATGTGTTTTTTAAACGTAGGGCCCGGCACCATGCGCTTTCGAAGATCATGTCTATCTAAGTACACCAGTGCTTTACTGCGCCCATCACTTAGTCTTCAACAACCTCAGCATTGGTCACAAGTGAACCTGCAACCAGGCCATCTCCCGCAAACAGCGTGACAATTTGCGACACGGTTTCAGCAAATACAGCCGCGCTGCTCAAAGGGTCTGCATCCGTGTTTCCAGCAGACACCGGCGTGCCGTGACTTCCTTCGATAAAGCGCGTCACCAATACCGCCTCATTACCATCGGCAACCGCATCGGCACTTTTTATCGCACCAAACTGCGCAATTAGCGGCTCTGTGCCCGCGAGCGGCGCATTCAGATTATTGATAACCAAGCCGTCGATGTTCGCCACCAGCGGACCATTGGCAGCCCCCCAGCGGGTATCTGCCGCATTTGGAATTGTCTGATCAGAAGGCTGTGCCGCACTGCCGTCACCAATAATCTCTGTAAGCAATATCCCGGTATCTGCGGCGGAAGGCGACAAAAAGGCGGCAAAATTCATCGGGTCAACCGAGGCCAGCACGCCCTGAAAGACGTTGAGATAGCTCTCCAGTCCGCTGGCGCCAGCGACCAACTGATCGCTCGCCGCCGCGAGCCCACCCAGGATTCGGGGCCCCAGCGCGGGTGAATTAGAGAGTAATCGGGGCAGGCCACCCCCGGTATTCAAAAACGCCGCAGAATTTACTCTCGGTAAGTTGTTAAACATACTGTTTTGCACGGCCGCGCTGTTATTTACGGCAACAAAGGGAATGCCGTCGACACCTCCGAGCGAGGTACCGATGAAATAAACACGGCTGGTATCAATGTCATTCGCTATGCCATCGCCGTCTATATCCATTGTCGCGAGTGAGGCATTCAGGTTCATTAAATCAAGCACCGCCTGACGCAGCCTGTCACGGGTATTGGCGAAATTGGTTAAATTGATAAATAAGCTGCCGGAAGAGCCAATGTTATTGTCATAGTCCATCGGTATCGGTTGGGCCGAGGCGTCAGCCGTAAAGTTAAAATGGCGCTCGCTTAAACTTTCACTTGGGGCCAGCGGATCACCCACCGGCAAATTTGCACTGATATCTGCTCCCGGTGCACTCGCATTAAACAGCCCTGGCACAACACTGCCACCGACGCTCACACCGTGCAGCGGTTGATCAATCGCGACTGTGGCAAAGCACGGCGCCCCGCTGGGCCCACTCAAATCGGGCGCGACACAGGCAAAGGCCATTGCGTTGGCGGTGGGCAACACCGTGCTGCGATCAGTAGTGATGCCGTGCAGCGCAATAACCACTGGCCACCCGGCCTCCGGCTTAGTAACCCCAAACGACGCGAGGGTTGTTGCGTCGGGCATAACCGCGAGAAGCGGCACGCGACTAGTCGCTTTTTCCGCTGGAAATGGGTACCGATATGTCGTTTTGTCTGATGGCGGCGTAGTGCCCTGTGGCTGCCCCCGGGCAACGTCAAGCGCAGCACCAATATTCGGATCGGCGGTCCAGGCTTCTGTTAGCAGTTCAGCGCCAGATTCGCCCGGTGCCGCTTGATACTGCGCAAGTTCAATTTCGCCTTGATAGACCAACGCTGGCGCAGGTAATGCCGAATTGATCGCCGCCGCAGGATCGACACGGAAAAAGCGCGTATCACGCGCCCGTGGTACTGGGAAAAGCGCCTGCACATCATTTGCAGAAAGCGCGAGAACAGTGCCCGCCGCCTCGCTGGCAATATCGATAAACGGCGCAGCATCGCCTTGTGCCTCATCGCCACTGTCATGAACTTGAATCGCCGCTTGCGCCGCCGCGGATTGCATAATAAACGCCGCACTGGCGTCGTTAGCTAACGCAGCATAATCTGCGCCTGCGGCAATGGCACCGGCGATAACCGGGTTATACAGCGGATTCGGTTGCTCTCCGGGAAGCAGGGCCGATGTTAAGAGGAAATTGAGCGTCTGGTTAATCGCCAGGTCTGTCGCGCTTGTGAGCCCATTGCCGGCACCATCGAGTGTATAAACGCCGGTAACCAGTTTCACAATGGCGTCTTTTTTGTAGCCTGAGCGCAACGACGCATCAAAAAACGTTTCTGGCGCGGCGAGACTCGTCAAGACATCTTCAACGCCGGCGGTGGTAAACGTAAGCGTCATCAATATATCGTCGTAGGCAGGCGCACTACCGGCAACATTGGCCGAATCAAAAACACTTTGCATAAACCCAAAATAGCCTTGCGCCAACTGTTCCCAGCCTTGAACTGCAGGACGCAGTGGGACGAGTGCCGGGTTAACCCCTGCGAGGTTACTGCCTGGGTCACGTATGGATTCATAGGCGGGATTCAGAAATACCGGATTGCCGTTAGCATCGTTCAAACGAGTGACCACAACCAGGTATTTCGTTTTCGGTAAAAGTGGCTCCAGTGGCACAATACGCAGCGTATTATTTGAACCGCCATTGAGGCTGACCAACTCTGCACGCACTTTGGGATTCGCCAGGCCAGAGAGCGTCGCCAGGTCATTTGCCGCCACGGCGCGCTGATATTGCAAGGCTTCCCAGAAAGTCGGCGTTTCAAGGCTTTCAGCTGAACCATCGTTATCGATATCTGCCGACGCCTGCAGCAGACCGTCGCCACTCGGAAAGGTGAGTGGCAACAGAAAAACGTTTTGTTGGGGGTTGGGAATAACCGCCTCCCCGACTTGCACGAAACTCGCTGCATCAAACGTTTGATTCGCATCGAGACTAGCCGTGAAGCTCACTTCAAGTGGCGACAGCAAGGAGTTGCCATCTAAATCGTCAATGCCGCCGATTACCGGATTTGCCGGATCGTTACCGGCAAACATGGTACCGTCTGCTGCGGGCTCGCCGGCAAACAGCAAATCATTCGGGCTGGGCAGTTGGGAGAATGCAGGATTAAATACGATAAAAGTTCTGTCTGCCGGCAGGACACCCCCTTCGACCTCTTGGTCATCGGCATCATCGCCGGAACAGCCTGAAAGAAGGAGAAACGAAAGGAAATAAACGAGTAAAAGATATACGTATTTCATACACTGCCCTTCAAAAATTATTGTTTGATTACAGGACCATGGGCGACATATTAAGAGTGAATTCGCTTTTATTCAAACGTTTGTTTTAATTTCACCATAACGCGTATATGGAATTCATCTCACACCCGCTCAGCGTGTTGTGCCAACCGGAATAACATCGGCTAGTTTGGCAGAAACACGGTTATTTACCGCGCCAGCGCGCTGTCTCATTAAGAAAAAATATAAAACACAGAAAAGATAATAACCAAACGACGCCTGCAATAACACGCGCAAACAGATTCATACCAAACCGTAGGCTTTGGCTTCTTCCGGAAAGTCTCGTCGAATGGCTTTTTTCATAATGGACGCTAACTCAATCGCACTTTCGTAACGATCACGAGGGTCTTTCTGCAGACATTGATTCACAATACGCGCCGCACTGGCGGGCAAATTTTTGCGCACAGAGCGCACATTTTTATGCCGGGTGTGAATAATTTCGTAGGTAAGGCTCGCTAAGTTTTCCGCTTTAAACGGCAGGCTGCCTGTCAACAGCTGAAAAAAAGTGACGCCCAAACTGAACACATCTGCTGTTGCGTCTACCTTGCTTCCTTTGAGTTGCTCTGGCGCCATATACAGGGGGCTACCTAAAATTTCACCGGTGCTTGTCTTGGAGTTATCGAGCAGACGCGCAATACCAAAATCGGTGACTTTGACTTGGTAGGGGCTATCAGAGTACATAATATTTCCGGGCTTAATATCGCGGTGCACAATTTGATGTTTGTGTGCGTAGTCCAATGCCAAAGCTACGTCATAGATAATATGGTATACGTCACCGACAGGCAGCAGGCTCTCTTCCGTCGTGTGATCGCTAAGCGCCGTGCCATTGACATAATCCATCGCGATATACGCCAGGTCGCCTTGTTCGCCAACATCGTATATGGAAACAATATTGGGGTGACTTAAACGTCCGGCGGCTTCGGCTTCGCGAAAAAACCGCGACTTCAAGTTTTCTGACTGCTCGGAAGAAAACTGACTGGTATCCAAGGTTTTTATCGCCACCTTTCTCGATATCGCCGGATCAAATCCAAGATAGACCACGCCGACAGCGCCGCGCCCGAGTTCGCGCTCAACAATATAGCGCCCGAGTTGCCTGGGTATAGGCGAAGTATTTTTCGGTTCGGACGATGACTGCATGCCCGGTTGAAGGCTTCGCTCTTTTTCTTCTCTTAGCATTTGCACATGCCGCTGAAGCTTATGCGCTGAGGCGTCCTGCCCTGCGACAGAACCTAACAATGTAATCGCCTGATCGAAATCGCCTTTATCGCGGGCCAGACTGTCGCCCATTTGACATATTTTTTCTATCGCGGTGACACGGTTAGAGTGGTGCGCCAACAACGATATCGCTTCGGCATAGTGTTCGCTTTTTTCCAGTGCAAAACTCGCTTCAGACATCGCGCGATCAAGCGCGCCGCGTTCAAGCTGTATTTTATTTCTATTTATTTGCCAAAACCCGACAAACCCTGTCGCAACTAACACCCAAAGAAATAAGCCGAAAAAATGCAGCCATATTTTATGGCTAAGTGAAAAATAAACGACTGCGAATACACCTAGAACAATGACTGCCAGAGGAAGAATAATTGTAGAAGAGAATGACCTAAGCTTAATCTGTACAAAAACGCAATATGCAGTGATACACAGCACGAGAAAACGGATAACAAATTCTTCCCACCATGGGCTGTGAAACGCATGACCGTTTTCCAAGCTATAAATAATGTCGGCAGCAGCTAACATATGCTGTTTATTTTTTTCCGAACCAACTAAAACGTAGTCTGGAAAAGCATTGACAGAAACGGCTTCACTAAAACTAATTACGATTTTTCGAGCACTTAAGTTGTCAAACAAGCCATGCGCTGCAAGTAGCTCTCCCTCGGGGGACACATTTAAACTGCGCCCATTCCCACTAATGCCATCACCACCATTCCAGGTGAGCGGTGCATCGTCTCGTCCCAACGCGGAAAAATAGAATGCCGCATAAAAACTGGGATACTTAGCGCTGCCATTTCCATAAAAAATCGGTGCCTCTATGCTCTCCGCCGGAGGAATCCAGTACCACACTCCACTTTTTTGAGGCATGTTTTCAATCTTGCAATAACGACAAGAGCCGAAATATTCAGCAAGTGCTTTCACCGTCGGCAAAAGAGCACGAGACGTGTCGATAGCGATGGCTTGATCCAAGGCATACGGCCAATCAAAAACACCAAGGGTGACGCGAGGATCGAGAAGCAGTTCCGCGAGATATTTTTTTTGCTGAACAATTCGAAGAGCATCCGGCGCGGTAGTCTCTGTATTTTCCAGGTAGCTATCGAGACTACTTACATCCAAATCTAATTCTTCGTCAAAAAAAAGTCCGACTTGTGCGCGTGAGGAATGGAGTATATTGGAAACAAGCGAAGATAACTTACTGGCGACATAAAAGTCGTTTTGCCAACGATGCAATTCACTATCATCGACAACCACAACGGTAAATTTAGCTGACCCAGGCCGATAACCTTCGATTACCGTAACAACATAGGCCAGGGCTTTATCAAAAAAAGTAAATTGCGCCAAACTCACCGGAGACACAGCAATAATGACGCCGACAAGCGCAACAAACTTTCTCAGCGAAAAGTTACAAAAAAAGCTCGAAGTCCGCTCGCCGAACTTGATTATATTGGCTTGCAACTTCCCCATCTAAACGCCATATTTCCCGGCGTACAGGCGCGCCGACTGTTTGGGTGTAAAAGGAAATATATTACTTGGTATAGTAAACACCGGGGATCCAACTCTTTTTTATTTCAAGTGTTTTATCAAGTTGATCTGGTTGACTAAGTGTGAATTCAAATTCCTGAGCACCGAGGGAAAAAACATCTCCGTCTTTAACAGGAAATTCGGCGTTCTTTTTACCGGCATGCCGAATGCCATTTGTAGAGCCGCAATCTCTGACGATCCAATTATCTCCATCGCGACTGACAACTGCGTGACTCTGACTAACAGTAGGATCTTCGATCACTATATCATTATCCCTGCCGCGACCAATGCTGAGCGATTCAACTATTTCAAATATCGCTACGACACTGCCATTAACGCTTTGCTTAAGATAAGGCATGACTACTCACTCAGTACAGGATCTGGACGCTTTTTCAGACACTGTAACTACAGAACCGTTTTCTTTATAAAGATTCGCAAAAATTGACGCTAACATTTCATCATAAACAGAAGCCAGGTAACTGCAGGCACCCGCACTCACCGCGGCAACGTTTAGTAAATTTTCTTCACCATCACCCGCTGGCTTTACAATGCGCACTTGAACACGTCGCACATATTCATACTCTTCGTGATCTCCGTCGACAACAACGACGGACCCATGCCGATAACGATAGCCCAATGAGCTGTAAAAATGCGTGGCGTTTTTATGATCTTTTTTTTGTCTCACCGATGAAAAATCGAGGTAGGCAATTAAATCAGCGTCACCGGTTTCAACAACTTCGTAACCAAGACCATTTAACTTGGCAGCAAGCTTTTCCCCAAAATATAAAAATTCAAGTTCATCGTGATGCGTTTCAGGGAGGGGGGAAACGCGAATACTTCCATTCGCTGGCAGGGTATCTACTGCGCGAAACGTCGAAACCGTTGTACGAACCTGGCTCGCGCAACCGCAAAGCGTTACCGCCAAGATAAATACGAGTACTGCCCTAATGCGCATAAAAGTACTTCCTCGAATTAAATATTTTCTAACGATTGGATAAGCTCGCTAAACGTCTCACTGTTTTTGGCATTCAGCGCGACTAAACTCTGGTGCGCTTCGAGCACTTTTTGGCGAACTTTGTGTTCATCTGCGCTCGATTCACCTCCCTCCAGAGATTTAAATTCACCATTTACGTTTCCAGATTGCACCAGCTGGAAGATTTCTGCAAAACCCATTGAATCCAGTAACCGGGTAATGCCCGGATTGCTCGAGATCACAATTGGATCTATATAGCTCGACGCATGGCCGTTAATCTGCGTTTTTGCAAGTGCCCGGCCTTTCAATGATATTTTCGCCATCAAGCCAAGTGTTGTGCTATCGATGGCCTGAGCCTCGGTCAAATCAAAAATGACGGAGCAGAAATTGCTCGATGCAAACATTTTCTCAATAAACTCATCAAATGACAGGCTTAATGTAAGCCGTACGTCACCAATCATTTTAATGACAAAAACCCCGTCCTTTTCGGCAACTTTAATGACACCGGTATTCATTGTAACAACAATCCCGGACTCACTCGGACAAATGCCATGACCGAGACGAGACCATTCTGGAAAGGCATATCATTAAAAAACAGTGAAACTGAACTGAACACAACAACTTTACCTAGGGCACCTGTTAACACTCATCAACGCCGGCAGCCATCCTGAACTATCGTGAGACTTCCTAACCTTTACGTATTAACAGCATAGCAACATCATCGGGCGGAGCACTTAAATCCTCTATTTCGAGTAGTGTTCTCAGGCCATCGAGATCGTAGCCATTCGCATTTGACATCTTATGTCGCAAAAATGCCTCTTTCTCAACGAGGTTGTTTTCCGGCAAGACCTCGAGCACCCCATCAGAAAACGCGACAAGGCTAAATTCAGCCGACAAGTTTACCTTTTTTAGTTGCCATTCTGCATCATCAAAAATTCCCAACGGCTTTCCATTGCCCTCTAACGGCGTGCATCTGCCTTCCGAGACAAGCATAGGCACCGGCAAATGCCCTCCCATAACATAGACCATGTCGTTATTAAGGGTGTCTATTACACCGACAAAACAGGTTAAATGTTGACTTATTTCCGCTTTTATTAATGCGTGGTTTATATGCTGCATCAACTCCGGCGCATCATTTTCAAATGACGCGCGCGAGTGAAAGATACTTTTCTCTTTAAACAAACCCCGTACGAGTTGCCGCACCCACACCGCCACAAACGCTGACGCAGCACCATGACCGGAAATATCGGTTAAATAAAACGCCAGATAGCGATCGTTAAGCAGGCCGTAATCTATCGCATCACCACTTAAATAGAGTGAGGGGTAAATACGATAACTGACGTGCAAACCGCCAAGACTGACAGGTGAAGGCGGTAAGAACTTCTGCTGAACAAGCCTTCCAGCAGCGTGATCGCGCTCCAGTAAATGAATGTTTTCACGAAGCTCACGGTTAGCGCTCAGCAACGCCGTTTCATTGCGGCGATATTCAGACTCTAAGCGTGCCATCCTCACGGCCCTATCAACGGACAGGGCTAATATCTCGAGATCTTTTAGTGGCTTTACAAGAAAATTTGCCGCGCCCGCACGCAGCGCGGGCACGATAGTGTTGCTGGCGCAATCAACGCTATAAAAAATAGTAGAGATGGTCTCGGACAGGGCTTGAATATACTCGACCAATTCCAGGCCGGAGCCATCGTCAAGCTGAGTTTCCAATACCACGCACTTAGGCCGCTCGCTGACAATTTTTTGTTTTGCGTCCGCCAAACTCGCGCACTGAACGACACTGTAACCACGCTGCTCCAGGTAATCGGACACGCTGGACCGCAACTGAAAGTCGCTATCGACGATCAGTATATTTGCAGAAGCTGTAGACATGAGAACCCGATAATTTGAGCCAAAGAAGGACTATGCGCCACCCTACTCCGATCTTTATTCCCTTGCAAGCTACCCAAATCGGCAAATATAGGTTACCTTTGATAGAGGCACGATTGCAGTATGGTTGTTGCTCGCGAGTCCCTTTTTCCATACGGGACTCTGCTAAATATTAAACCTATTTACACCAGCGGGGACCTTATGAACTCGACCAACCGAGATTACCAAGAGAAGCGCAACTTCATTCGCATGAAAATTGATACTCCCGCAAGTGTCGAGGTGAATGATGGCCATTCCGTATACGAGGGCATATGCCGGGATTTGAGTGGCGGCGGCATGTTAGTTGAGCTCGATGCGACGTTGCCAGTGGGCACACTCGTCGACGTGTGTATCGCTTCTGGTCATGGTCATGCGCCAATGTTAAAAGCACGCACGGAAGTCGCGCGTGTTGTCGCCCAACCGGGAGCAGACAAATCCCCGTGCTTGTTGGGCTTGGAAATTAGAGAAGTGCTCTAAGTTAAGCAGATTCTCCCGCTCAACTTACGGGAGAAAAGCTTGCGATTCAGGCTGCGACTCTGGTGGTAGGGTCTGTTAACAGACCCTGGGTTTTCTTCCCTTCAAATTTTGTCCGGCCAACTTACCAATCCTCACCTTCTCCAAATTCGTCTTCAAAATCCTCTTCGATAACACCATCCCGCTCCAGATAATTCCGACGCTGCAGGTAGGCTTCACGCATAAATAAATAGAGGTCTCCCGAGGCTAAGTCTTCCACTTCGAGTAATTCTGCTCGGGTATGAACCAGGCGCGTACCCGTCAGCGCGTAGCGCGTGGTTTCAGGGTCCACATAGCTGACCGGATCGAATAGATATGAGTCGAAAGGCAGGGCAAAGGTTTCTCTTACCGTACTCGGGCCGAAAATTGGCAAAACAACATAGGGCCCCCGTTTGATTCCCCATTTTGCAAAGGTCTGACCGGTATCCTCGCCCTCATTCTCCTCTAAACCGATTTTACTTGCGACATCGAACAAGCCAAAAATGCCGATGGTGGAATTAGTGAGCAGGCGCCCGGTATCATTGCCAGCCTGCTTCCATTTCCATTGCAATATGTCATTGGCGATATTACCGACTTCACCGATATTGCTGAAAAAATTGCCGATCCCCGCCTGCACGAAATCTGGGGCTACGAAGTCATAGCCTTTAGCCACTGGCTTTAAGATCCAGCGGTCAAGACGGTAATTAAAGGCAAACATCGCACGATTAAATCCTTCCCAGGGGTCAACATTTACTTCTTGCTGTTCTCCCTCTTCAAATTCGGAGGAGGCCTCCTGGCGACCGTTTGATGCACATGCACCCAAGACTGTCAGGACAAGTAAAAGGAAGATAAGTCGGCAGTGTTTAAACATAGTTTTACCCTGGCAAAAACAATAATTCGCGCAAGCAGATCAAATTCTTACGCATAAAGATGTATAAAAGTGTATTGCTGTTCCATTAGCTCGTAGAGGCATGGGTGGGGGTTTTGTACTTGAGACACGCCGTAAATACCTGCAAGCAGGTCCGGCCCAAAATCATGGATAAGGGTCGTTACACGGAGCGAAGCAGCACTTCGCTTTACTCCGTTCCACCCATGTAGGCTCTCCACCAGCATCTCGACAACTGCTCCTGCGTTGTTCTAACATTCACCATCCATGGCGGAGCTGGTGAAGGTCTCGAGTACAAGACCCCCACCCATGCCTCATACCCTGCTTAAACAGGAATTCCTATAACGATACCCGTGGTGCATTTAGCTTAACAACTTCAGTACCTGTGCCCTCGACGCGTTTGTGCCAAAATTGAGAGGAAATTCTTCTTAAATGCACCACAAGTGATATATGTTCCAACAACGTCATGACAGTTAATGGGACAATATTAATCATCAACCTAGCAAGGCCCACTGCTTTTTAAGGCGTTTTTCTGACACCGGCATAAGCGTTTTGAGCGTTTGAGCGAATAAGGATACACGTAATTCTTCGATCATCCACCGATATTGTTGCCAATTGTCGTCGAGCAGATATTCAGCTTCGCCACGCTGCTTTAATCGCTCCTCATGACGTGCCCAGGCCTCCGCCACAATATCCGCTGAAACCTGATCCGCACGCGGTTTCTGTGCCACCTTTTCCAAGCGCTGATTGGCTGCACCAAGGTAGCGAGGCAGCTGCTCAAACCAGCGCCAAGGGGTATCAAAAATAAAACCCGGCTGAAAGATCGCATCCAATTGCTTCTGCACATCACCAAAGGGTAGCGCAAGTGCTAGCGCATTTTTACTACTTTTTACGCGCTTTTTAATCGAGAGAATTTCAGCCAAGCACTTTACCAAAATCTGCTCATATTCAGTGGCCATCGCTACAATATCAGCTTTGCCAGTACCGATACATTGCATAAAAACATCTTTGCTTTCAATAAACTGATCGCGCTCACTCGAAAAACATGCACGCCGAATCGTCGCTAACAATATATCATTCGCGACTTGTTCTCGCGTGCCAATAGATACCAGGGCCAAGCCGATATCCTTCCCAGTAAGCAGTTGTTTACGCGCGTATTTTGCCGTTTGACCAAGCTCATTTAACGCCAACTGACAGGTGCCTTTCACATGGGCAACGCGAGCTTCGTTAGGGTTATCAAAAAGTTGAATATCAGCATTATTTTTCTTGCGCACAAGCGCGGGGTAAGCTTTGACTTTGACCGCGCCTCTGTCTAAATCGACGCTCGCTGGAACACGATCAAAGTCCCACTTCAACAAACCCTGTCGCTCCACGTCATTGCCGATCTGCTGCAAGGTTGTTTGCACTTTCGCTTTATATTTCGCGCGCAGCGCGGCGAGATCTCTTCCCTGATCAATAATTTTTTCAACCGCATCAACTAAAACAATATTGGCAAAATAAAAGGTATCCAGTTTATCCATTTGCCAATCGGCCGCGTCGATTGTTACACCCGCCTGGCGCGATAAGACGTCACCTAAAGATTGGTTAAGCGAAGCATTTTTTTTGCTAACTAATTCACCGAGAATTCGATCAACGTGATCGGGCACTGGTACCAGATTTCGCCGTTTTGTTTTAGGTAGCGTTTTGATCAAGGCAATACATTTTTCGCGCAAAAGCCCTGGCACCAACCACTCCAACGGCGCTGCTTCCACCTGGTG
>JANQJP010000077.1 GCA_028281575.1 Cellvibrionaceae bacterium | reverse complement strand
GGTTCCTGAATTTACTAATGGTTCGTTTGAATCTCCCGTTGTAGCAAATTGGACAGCTTATTCTGCGGCAAACGCGATTCCCGGTTGGACGATTACTTCAGGCTCCGTTGAACTTGATCGCACGCCGTGGCCGGCGTTTGACGGTGAGCAGTCGATGGACCTGAATGGCAATAGCCCAGGTAGCCTGGAGCAAGCCTTAAGCGGTTTTATCCCAAATGCCACTTACCAGTTTGAATTTGAATATGCCCTGCACAGCTTTGCGTCATCGGCACGCAGCGCCAATGTGGTGATAGATGGTCAGGTGGTACAAACGCTTACTGCGCCAACTTCGCAAAAAGCGCCGAATTATCAGTCCGTCAGCATTGAGTTTACTGCACCCGCAGATGGCGAAGTGACCTTTGGTTTTGCCAGCCTTGGTGGTGGCGGCACTGGCGTGGTAATCGACAACCTCCGCATTGTTCCGAGTGATGGTGGTGGGAACGGCGGTGGTCCTGTGGCCACGAGCTTTTGTAGTTCCGGGCAGGAAAATTTGTTGGTGAACGGCAGTTTCGAGCAAACAAGTAACGCTAATTACGGCTCTACTGCTGAAATGATTGAAGCCATAGGTACCTTGTATGCCGGTGGACCTTCGAAGTTTATTGATGCGCATCCCGATACCGACTTCCCCGGCTGGTTCACAACGGGCGGTATTCCGCTGCAGCAGGGAGGTTTCTCACAAGGTGGCACTATTGAAGTAGGCACCGATGGTTTCCTTGGCTTTAATTCGCCCGACGGCAGTGTAATGGTTGAGATGGACGGCAATCACCATAACCAAATCATCAGCGTCACGCCGGGTCAGCTCTTCGATTGGGAATTTCTGCACCGGGGTCGCAACGGGGTGGACACAGTGAGTTTCTCTGCCGGTCCTGTCGGACAATTATCAGTGCTTGCGACAGTCTCCTCGCCAAATACTGCGTGGACTTTGCATACAGGGCAATATCAAGTACCGGATGATGTCGATGAAATTCAGATAGCACTAACGCCGGTCGCAGCGTCAGATGGTGACATCGATTCCTCACATCTACTCGACGACGTGAAATTCTGCGTGGCGAACTAAACAGCGTGGTCCTATTCCAGCGCATTTGCACGATGCAAATGCGCTTTTTCGTTCAAAAGCTTTGTGAATAATTTAAGAGAACGTAAACATATGTTTATATTTGCTTTGTCTGATCTGAGCCAAGTCATCAAAAAAAAATTCTTAGTTAAATTTTCCCGTGTCTCCAATATTAAACGCTTGCTATACGCCGGATTATGTACCGCTCTGGTCAGTGTAAACGCCTGGCCACATAACGGTGAGTTGCATGGACGTGCGCTTCAAATCGAATCAGGTATGGGACTTACCATGCTTGCTCTAACACTAAATGGCGATTTCACTGTTGAGGCATGGGTGCGTTTTGCGCCGGGCGAGCCGGTGAACAATCAGGATGGCTTGTTCAGTAACTCCAATAACACCCAGGATATAAATTTTTACGCGCAAAGGATGCGCCTTTACGACACGACGACTGGACACGACGCCATAGTCGCTAATACGCCTGTGACGGCGGGTGTGTGGACCCATGTTGCGCTGGTGCGGGATCAAGGTTTTCTTTCCATCTATTTAAATGGCGTGAGAGATGTCGGCCCTGTTTCGCATAACGCCAGCCTGACGTTTGATCGCGTGTTTAAAACCGTGGCAGGTACAACCAGTGGGCAAATCGATGAATTACGCGTGTGGAATATTGGGCGCAGTGCGCAACAGATCACCGCGACTATGCGTCAAGAGCTCGCTGTAGATACGCCGAATTTACTGCTTTATTACAAGTTCAACGAAGCCGATCCGTTTACTCCGGATTCAGCGGGGCCTCGCGATCTCACCTTGACCGCAGGCACGAGCCTGGTCGATTCCACCGTGCCTTTTGATCATGATGCTCCAGACGCTGGCGGCAGTGGGGATGATGGCACAATGCGCTCGATTGGTTTGGAAGGTCTGCTTATCGATCCAATCTCACTTGATAGTGATTTTACTATTGAGTCGTGGATCAAGTTTGCCGAAGGGACGGTGATTAACAATGCCGATGGTCTTGTGGCAAACAGTGACGGTACCCAGGATATTAATTTCTGGAATGCCCAGGCGCGCTTGCACGACCGCACGTCCGGTTGGGATCACATTATTGCTACTACTCAAATGAGCACCGGTCGTTGGGACCATGTTGCGATGACGCGTGAAAACGGTCGTTTACGCTTGTATATCAATGGCGAACTGAATCAATCCAGCCCAAATCTTCATACCAACCCCCTCATCGTTGATCGTGTTGGTCAAACGGTTGCTGGAGCGCTTGAAGGCGAGTTGCGCGAAACACGCATTTGGGGCGTTGCGCGTACGCAAACGCAAATCGCGGCAACTATGCAAGGTGACGTGGATGCGCAAACACCGGGTTTGCTTGTTTATTATCAATATGCAGAGGACAGCTCTGGGCAGGTTATTGATCTTGCCGGTGGCGACAACAATGCAACGCTTGGGGTGGGTGTCACGATTGAAACTGGGTCAACGACACCAGCAGAGCCGACAGGTACTTTTGTTGATGAAGCCATTATTCGGGATCTGGCACTGCCGACCTCTATGGCATTTCTTCCTGACGGCCGCATGCTCGTTACCTTAAAGAATGGCGGTATCCTGCTCGCCGCTGATCCAACCGATCCACAGGGTTCGGTTGCGTCTTATATGACGATTACCAACATAAATTCGGGCAACGATGAGCGCGGTTTGATGAATGTGGCGGTAGACCCGCAGTTTGCATCAAACGGCTACATATACGCTTACTATTCACACAATAGCACTCAACGTTTTCGCGTCTCACGTTTTGTGCATCAGGAAAACAGCGGCGGTGATACATCGCGCGGACTGTTAAGTAGCGAAACGCTGCTTTGGCAAGACAATGAAAACTTCAGTTCATGCTGCCACTACGGTGGGGGGCTGGTTTTCGCACCTGATGGTACCTTGTTGTTAACAACGGGCGAAGAATTTGATGCGGCACAATCTACTAACTTAGCGCGCGCCGGCGGCAAGGTCCATCGGTTTAATACGGATGGTTCGATTCCGGCGAACAACCCGCTTTATGACGGCTCGCCAGGCGCAACCAACGCTCAAGGACAATTGCAAACCATCGTGGCCTACGGGTTGCGCAATCCGTTCCGTGCCTATATGGACGCAGATACAAACCGCTTGTATATCGGTGAAGTCGGTGGCAATAACAATGCAACTTCGCGCGAAGATATACATGTTTATCCTTTCAACGCGACCCAACCTGCGCTTGTGAATATGGGTTGGCCTATTTGTGAAGGCGCATGCTTTGAGGAAGGCAATCCCGGTAACCCGATTTGGAGTTATCCTCACGCTGGATCGGGCGCATCGGTTACCGGCGGTGTCGTTTTGCGTGACGACGCATTTCCTATAGAGATTAATGGCGCGTATTTTTACGGTGATTGGGTCGATAGTGAGATTCGTTACCTGACCCTCGATTACACGGACCCAAATATTCCCGCGACCGCGTCAACGCTGTTATTTTCTACGAGTTTACGCCCTCAGTCGTTTACGGCTGGTCCTGACAACAGTCTTTATTGGCTCGGGACAGATAACAACTTTGGCAACGGTGGCAATCCATTTGTCTTTGGTGGTGAGATTCACCGGATTCGCTTTAATCCAGCGAATCAACCGCCGATGTGTTCTATTGAGGCATCGGCCACGTCAGGTGCGCAGGTACCGCTTACCATCACCTTTAATGCCGCGGTGAATGACCCGGATAGCAACGATTTATCCTACGAGTGGGATCTGGGTGACGGTGCGACATCAGCGCAAGCGACATTCGAGCATGCGTATCAGCAAGTTGGCCAATACGTTGTCACCTTATTTGTCAGCGATGGTCAAAATACCGCTTCATGTGGTTCGACAACCATTACTGTTGGTCAACCGCCCAGCGTGCAAATTCAGTCGCCAATTGACGGCAGTTTGTTTAGGGCAGGTGACACTATTCAGGTGAGTGCAAGCGCAACGGATGGTTTAAATAATCCGATCCCGTCAAATCAAATCCAAATTTCGGCTGTGTTTGTCCATAATGAACATGTTCATCCCGGCTTGGCACCAACGCCTGGCAATACGGCATCGTTCGACGTGCCAACGATGGGGCACGACTACAGCAGCGATACGGGTTATCGAATTTTTGCCACGGCCACTGATACCAATGGCCTGAGCAGTACTGCGAGTGTGAATATATTTCCCGATAAAGTGAATATTGATGTTGCACTCGTACCGCAGGCACTTAGCGGTGTGGAAATTGCGCTCGATGAAATTAATCGTGTCCAGCCTTTTGTGCACGACACCCTTAAAGACTTTGAACACAGCTTACGCGCAGAGATCGAGTACTGTGTTAATGATCGGCGTTACGTGTTTGCAGACTGGCGCATGGGCGAGGCGGTCATTTCTACGGAAACGACTGCAGCCTTTAATGTTCCCGAAACTGATGTCAATCTGCGTGCGCATTACGACGATGCTGGTCCATGCAGCAAAGGGTTTGGCCAAGCGTTTAACTCCACGGGTCAAGCAGGCTTAGCAATTGACCCGCTCATCTTATCGGGAGATTTCACCATTGAAAGCTGGATTTGGTTTGCACCGGGCACGTCCGTGACAAATGCGGATGGTGTTTTCCGCAATAGTGCGGGTACTCAGGATATAAATTTTTGGCGAGGTACTTTGCGTTTACACGACCGCACCAACGGTGGTTGGGACCCCGTTATTGCGAATACTGCGTTACCCACAGGAATATGGACGCATGTTGCGGTTACACGTGAAAACGGTGTGCTGCGACTCTACTTAAATGGGGTATTAAACGCGACTGGATCAAACCAGCATGTTTCACCCATTACTGTCGATACAATAGGCTCGACAGCGGCTGGTTCGCTTCAAGGCCGACTCGATGAGACCCGTATTTGGTCGCTTGCTCGTAGTGCTGAGCAGCTTCAATCCAGTTTGTATACAGGTGTGTCTGCCCAGGAATCTGCACTTGAGCTTTACTATCGATATGACGGAGAGGGAAATACGGTGGTTGATCTCATCGGTGCGCGCAACAGTGTATTGGTTGGAGGCACTTCAAAGGTCGAGTCGACGGTACCCCTGCAATAGCGCTTTTAATCGCCGCATACGGGTGTTTCACTCGCGTGCGGCGGAATGATGCTACAAGTCAAATAGTTAGATACTGCTACTTTTTTATAACCTGAACGAATGGTGTACAATTCATTTTCGAGCGATAAATGATCAAAACGTAAACCTTTTGTCATTTATAGGCACTAAGATTGCCGGTCAGACAAATATGGATATAAAAAGGTAGTAGTTATGCAAGATTACATTGAAAGAATGATAGAAGAGGCAGTATTAGATCACTTGCTAGAACCTGAGGACGATTTTGATTTCGACTCAGATGAGTCTCTATTTTGATTAGCACGTGTTACACCATTTTGATATAGATAGCGCTCACCGAAGACTCCGTCATACCAATCCTTTCTGGCCGATTCAGGCCGTTTACGCACTAGCTTATAAGAAAAGCGTCTAATACTTGGAAGCAGTTCACAACGGCGTCTTCGCCTTTTGCGCGTTACATCAATCTGTTACATAGTAGAAGGGATAGCAGCCCGCTCAGGATATTAAGCCGCGTGATCTTTGATATTAACGAATTAGCTCGTGCAGTCTTCTTTTTTGACGATACTGGTGTATTGTCAAAGCAGTTGAATATTGCTGAGTTTCAGGCGGTGCTTGACGGTTTTGTCCCTTTGAAAGACATGGCCGGATTGAACGCGAGGGCCTGTTACCTCGAAATAAACGCCGATTTCCATGTGCTGCGTGCTGTCTTTTTCCGAGTACCGATAAACAAATATGGTGAGATCCATCGCGCGTGGCACATGCCGCTCATTGATCTGGCGAGTGCCGCGAGTCGCAGCAAGGATCTTGGTGGTGGCCCAATCCAGCTCGCCTGTTATAGCCAATGCCCCATCGGTCATTTTCGAAAATCGCTATGGGACCCCGATTTAAGCCCGCAGAACAATCATTTAGTCGCGATAAAAAAAGCTGTTGCTGAAAACAAACTTGGCATCCAGTTCCGCGAAGAAAGCGTCGACGAAGCAGTTATGAGCTCCGGCCAACGTGCGGAAGTTGAAAAAGAGATCTCAGCGCGTTTGCGCAAAGAGTATGCGCACGAGTTTCGCGACCATATGGCACAGCTGTTAAAGGAACAGCGCCTGCGTTTGGCAACTTCGCGCAATGAGTTTAAGGCTGATGCCCGCCGACAAAAGTTAGATCTTGAAGCGCGAATCGACGAGTATAAGCAGTTGCTCGAAGAAAAAGAGAAAATCATTGCTGAGCAATCCCGCCTGAACAAAACGCTAAAAGAAACTGTGGATGGTCAAGCGCAGAAAATAAGCGCCATGCGTGAATATTTCGACTTCAAGATAGAGCAGGCGCAAATCGCCGATGATCAAATGCTCAAAAACCTGGGTAATTCAATAGAGGCAGAAGTGCAGGCTCAGTATACTGCTGAAATCAGTGAACTAAAGGAAACCCTGCAGACGCGCGAAGTGGAGCTCTTGTATCGCAATGAACTGGAAGTTCAGTTACACGATGAAATAGCCCGCCTGCGCGATGCCAACCAAAAAACGTTGTCGAATACCGGTGAAGAGATGCTACAGAAAATGGTTGAAAAAGGGATTAGTTTGGTTTCGTTTCAACCAGGTGCCGGGCATCTTACAATTCCCGTGAATGAAGTCGCCCGGTATTTGGAAAGCCCGTCAGCCTATGCGGCGGAGCAATGTGGCGTAAGTGAGCAACGTTACGAGTCCTGGTTGGCGCATTATCGCATGCCTGTGTGTCAGCAGACGCTTGACGATGGCGGCTTTTGCGGCGAAAACATCGAAAGAGTTGAAAATCCAATAGATTTCAATGTCGGAGAGTCTGACAGTTGTACGCAATGCCGCAAACGCAGAGCGCGTTCGCATCTAAGGCTCGCCGGAGCTTAGAACAAGCGCTTGTTAATAACCCATCCGCACTGACTGATCTCGCATCATCTGTTCCCACGCAAACGCTTACTTGGTCCTGCGCTGACGCCAGGAAAGTCTGCATATCCGTGCGTCGCGACGATTTAGTAGATGCCCAGTTGGGAGGGAACAAACTCTATAAACTGTGGGGCCACTTGTGCGATTACGCGCAACACCACCAAGGCGCGCCCATAGTAAGTTTCGGTGGGGCGTTTTCGAACCATTTGTACGCGTTGGCTGCAGCGGGTGCGCTGTTAAATATCCCTACAATCGGTGTGGTTAGAGGGGAGGAACCCAAACACTACAGCCCGACATTGAGGGACGTGAGCGCGATGGGCATGAAATTGCTGTTCGTGAGCCGTTCGGCGTATAGAAATAGGGCACAACAGCAATTTCGAGAAGCGTTGTCCGCTGAGCATAACATTCCTCTACGCGCCTATTGGATTCCCGAGGGAGGTGGTGGAGAAGCCGGTAGGCGTGGATGCATTGAATTGGGGAAAGTACTCGCTACCGCTCGTGCCGATGCAATCATTCACGCCTGTGGAACAGGCACGACTTTAGCGGGTATCGCTCAAGGCATGTTATACCTTGGGTCTGCGCGGCAAAGCCCCAATCTTATTGGTATTGCTGCATTAAATAGCGGTAAAAGTGTCGCAATGTTGATGCAGGAGACTGTGAATGCCGTTCCTCAGCACAATTTGAGTTGGGCAGTTACAAACCAGTATCATGTGCGGGGTTTCGCCAGGACGAGTCCGCCGCTGGATAGCTTTATTAATCAATTCTATGCCGAGACCGGTTTGGAAATAGATCACGTATATACTGGTAAGGTATTTTTCGCGTTATCCAAAATGATTGACGCGGAGTTTTTCTCTGAAGGCTCGCAGGTTTTGGTTGTCCATTCTGGCGGAATGCAAGGAAGTCGAAAAATACAAAAATAAGGTTCTCGAGTTATGCAATCCGTAATAAACATTGTTGATCCACTGTCGCCGTTGTTGCGAGATGCTTTTAACACAGCGAAATCGTTTATCCCGCTAAAATCGCTGCGCCACGGTTTTCTCGAAGATTTATTTTTATATGTCCAACCACAATCCATAGTCGTTGGACAGACAATTTTTGAATCGGGCTCTTACGACCAGCAATATATTTACCTTCATGCGGGAAAGGTAAAGCTCATATATGATTCAGGGTCGGAAGAAACGGTTTTTGCTGACGAACATGTGCGGCCGCTCGCGCATCAGCAGCCGCGTCCATGCAAAGCTGTAGCCGCTGAAGATTGTACGATTCTGCGAATTGACGCAGATAGACTTGATCGCACACTGAGCTGGAGCCAGATGACGGACTATCTTCTCTCGGAACTCGCCATTGATCGCAGTTACGACAACGACATTGACTGGATTAAAACAGTTATTTCGTCGAACCTCTTTTTTAAAGTACCCCCGGTAAATGCTGAACTTATTTTTGAAAGGCTTAGCCGAATAGACGTTGCGCAAGATGAAGTGATTTTACAGCAGGGCGACACTGGTGATTGCTGCTATTTTTTAAGGTCCGGCACAGCAAAAGTAATTAAGCAGGAAGTGGGTGGTGAATCAAAGGAAGTTGCGGAAATTACTGCCGGGCGCTGCTTTGGTGAAGATGCATTGGTGGAAGGAAAACCGCGTAACGCAACCATTAAAATGTCGGAAGATGGTGTGTTGATGCGTTTGGATAAGGCCGATTTTCTCTCGCTGTTAAGCGAGCCCGAGGTTGAAGAAATTTCCGCGCAGGATCTGGACAGCATGCATGAGCCGCCGGTCTTAATTGATATGAGAACCGATGCGGAATATCACTTCGGGCATTTGGCGATGTCGGCCAATATTCCACTGAGCGTACTTGGGATGAAAAAAAGGCTTCTTTCGCTAGAGCAATCGTATGTGCTCTATTGTGATACTGGCAGACGGAGTCGCTCAGCCGCATTTTTTTTGGGTAAGGAAGGATATAATGTCGTTTCCCTTGCCGGTGGATTGCAGGGGCAAAAATTGCTGGAGCGTATCGTCGTCGAACCGTGTTATATGCTGCGTGACGGCAAATTACTGCGTTCCGAAAACACATAAATTCTGGTTGTTTTATGACCCAATTTAAAACTATCGGCCTTATCGGACGCAGAGACAGCGAGTCAACACAATATTCGCTAAAGAGATTGATCACTTTTCTGGAAAAAAAGCAGGTTGACCTATTATTGGATGAGGAGACGTCTGAAGTCCTGCCCGATTGCTCACTTGTTACCAAATCGCGTAGTTTTTTGGCAAAAAATTGCGACCTCATTATTGTCGTTGGCGGTGATGGCAGCCTACTGGGAGCCGCGCGTGCGTTCGCTGGCTACGATGTCAAGTTATTGGGAATTAATCGGGGGCGCCTTGGATTTTTGACGGATATTAGCCCGGATGAAATCGAGTATAAGGTAAGCGAGGTATTGGAAGGCAGTTTCGACAGCGAAGAGCGTTTTTTACTGTCTTCGTCCGTGCGGCGAAAAAACAAACATATTTCTGAGGGTATAGCACTTAATGATGTTGTGCTGCATCCGGGAAAATTTATTCGAATGATTGAATTCGAATTATTTATTGACGATGAATTTGTCTGTCGCCAGCGGTCAGATGGTTTAATCGTGTCGTCTCCCACGGGGTCCACCGCGTATGCGCTCAGTGGGGGAGGACCTATTATGCACCCCAGCCTCGATGCCGTTGTGCTTGTGCCAATGAATCCCCATACTTTGAGTAGCCGACCGATTTGTGTGAGTGCATCGAGTTGCATACGTATCATAATGAGTGAAACAAATCACTTGAGCCCGCACGTTACCTGTGACGGACAGACCCACGTTGTAACACAACCTGGAGATGTCCTGGAAATAAAAAAGTCGCCACGTCGGCTCAATTTAATTCATCCTGTAGGTCAAAACTTTTACGAGACTTGTCGGACCAAGCTCGGCTGGGCGAGTCAGACTGGCATCATATAGCCCATGCCTATGCCAAAAAGCTCGATATTCGCTGATGTTGAAGGCTTCGATATTATTGGAGACGTGCACGGCTGCGCATTGACCTTAGAGCGCTTGCTTCAAAAGCTGGATTACAAAAAAGAAGATGGTGTTTATTACCATCCGTACAGGCGAGCAGTGTTCGTTGGTGACGTGATTGATCGAGGTCCCAGGATTAGAGAGGCCCTTAAAATTGTGCGCTCCATGGTTGACGCTGGTCAGGCTAAATGTATTTTAGGAAATCATGAATTTAATGCGGTGGCTTACACCACCCTATTGAATCCGGCGGAAGTGGATAATGGAAGTGAACCAAGATATTTGCGACCTCATGATAGAAGAAGTAATCGCCTGATTAACGAAACGCTTATTCAATTCGCGAGTTACCCGGAGGAATGGCGCGGTTATTTGGAGTGGTTTAAAACGCTGCCGATTTTTCTTGAAATGGATACATTCAGGGTGGTGCATGCGTGTTGGGATAACAGCAGTGTCAATGTGTTGAGAAGTCATAGCCCGTCGGGTGGTGAGCCTGTTCTCAACGACATTTTACCGTTACTTATTGCTGGCGAAGATGTAACGGTACCCCGGTGTTTAGACAGGCTAACACGTGGAACCAGCTTGCGCTATCCAGACAACCGCTACGTTTTGAGTAAAGATGGATTAAAACGCTATATTTTCCGTACCAAATTTTGGTCCGATAAACCTGAAGTCTACCAAGATGTGGTTTTTCAGCCGGATCCTTTGCCTGAAGATCTATCTGAACGACCATTGGATGAACAGGAAAAAGCCTGCCTAATTCGTTATCCAAAAAACCAAAGGCCCGTCTTTTTTGGACATTATTGGCTTCACGGCCGCCCGACGATACAACGCGCAAATTTGGTATGCCTGGATTACAGCGCCGTAAAGTACGGACGCCTTGTGGCCTATCGTTACGATGGTGAGGCAGAATTAGATAACGATAAATTTGTATGGATCTATGTCAACCCCGATGTGAAAGAGGCTAGTTAAGATGACAGTCTCATGGTTCGTTTACAAGCGTTTCCCTTTTGAAACGGATTTGTCTGATGTGGGCGCTTTTCTTGCGGGGCAAAACATCATGCATATAGTTACCAGGGAGGATGAAGAACAGCTTCTCTGGATTAAACAAATCCAGCAGGTTTCTATGCTCGATGATTTTTTTACGCGCTATGAACGCGGAGAAATTCATCAGCGACAAACGGAAGATATGGATCTTCTGCGCCGGCCGGATTTTTTTGAGATGCTGCTGATGTCGCCGGCAACTGCACTTGTTGTTGTATTTGCATTCTGCGGTTATCTGGTTGGGGATGTGTTTAAGGAACTCGCGCTTTTTCGGTTTTTTTCATTTTCCCCTTGGCGAGATTTATTTGTCTCATTTGAATTTTGGCGCTTAGTTACGCCCACTTTTTTACATTTCACCGTTATACATTTTACGCTAAGTGGACTGTGTGTTTTTATTCTCGGAAAAAAATTGGAGACCCGGCTGGGAATTCAGCACTATCTTGTACTTTTTTTGGTCGCTGCTGTTGGCGGTAATATTTTGCAATTCTCAATGTCGTCGACAGTACTATTTGGTGGACTCTCTGGCGTCTTATACGGTTATATTGGTTTTTTATCCGCGTCTAATTTTGTCTACCGAGATCCATTGCTTGTTTTACCAAGAATCATTTTGGTTGGCGCGGTGTGTGTTATGGTTTTAGGCTTTGTTAACATGCTGGATTGGCTTACTAGCGGCGGCTTCACTGACTGGGCTCATCTCGGAGGGTTTGCCGGTGGTTTTTTATATGCAGTTTACTACTACTTATTTCAACCGCCCCTAAAGGGTTACAATACAGATGAATAAACAAGATATACTCGATAGCCTCGATGACGATATTGTTGCGCGCTTCAAACAGGCCATTGAAACCGGGAAATGGCCAGATGGTAAAAAGTTAAGTGATGAACAAAGAGAAATCTGTATGCGGGCTATCATCGTTTATGAGCATGAGCATTTGCCCGAAGAACAACGCACGGGCTATGTGCCCGCTAAGGAAAGCGCCTGTGAAAAAGATCGCGGGCAAGAAGAAAAAATTCACTGGAAGTAGGAGTTGAGGTGAAAGATAACGACGTTCCCGTAAAAATTTATTTGAAAGATTATCGTGCACCGAGTCATTGGATTCGTAAGACTTCGCTCGATTTTCAGATATTTGATGAGTACACACTTGTAGACGCAGTATTAGTGTTGGAAAAAAATACAGATTCTGCGGAAACAGATTTGCACCTGGATGGGCAGCAACTTGAGTTAGAGAAAGTTGTACTCGACGGCGTTGAGTTGGGTATTGGCGACTATCGATTGACGGATACACAGTTAATGCTAAGCGGTCTGGACGGTAACCACGTATTGGCACTGCGCACACGAATATATCCCCAAAATAATACGTCTTTAGAGGGCTTGTACAAATCCAGGTTAATGTTCTGCACACAGTGCGAAGCCGAGGGCTTTAGAAAAATTACCTATTTTCTAGATCGCCCGGATGTTATGAGTGAATTTACGACCAGGATCAGTGCAGATAAAGAAAAGTACCCTGTCCTGTTGTCCAATGGGAACAAGATTGAATCTGGAGAGGAAACAAATGGGCGTCACTGGGCGTCCTGGCATGATCCTCATGTGAAACCGTGTTATTTATTTGCACTGGTTGCTGGAGATTTAAAACATCTTGACGACACTTTTGTGACTGCATCGGGTAGGGAAGTCCTGATTCGCATTTTTGTTGAAGAGAAAGATCTTGACAAATGTGATCACGCGATATGTTCGTTAAAAAATGCCATGCGTTGGGACGAGGAAACTTACGACAGAGAATACGACCTGGATATTTTTATGATTGTCGCCGTTGACGATTTTAATATGGGGGCAATGGAGAATAAGGGATTAAATATATTTAATACTTCTTGCGTGCTCGCCAATCCGTTTACCACAACTGATGCAGAGTTTCAGCGCGTGGAGGGTGTTGTCGCGCACGAATATTTTCACAATTGGAGCGGTAACCGCGTTACATGTCGCGATTGGTTTCAACTCAGCCTTAAGGAGGGTTTTACTGTATTTCGCGATTCAGAGTTTTCAGCAGATATGGGCTCGCGAACAGTAAAACGTGTCGAAGATGTTTCGCTGCTAAGGTCATTACAGTTTTCGGAAGATGCCGGTCCGATGGCCCACCCGGTTCGTCCGGACGCATTTATAGAGATATCCAATTTTTATACGCTGACAATCTATGAGAAGGGCGCAGAAGTTGTGCGAATGATACACACTTTGCTTGGTCCAGAGTTGTTTCGCCAGGGCACAGACTTATATTTCGAGCGCCACGACGGCAGCGCCGTGACAATCGAGGACTTTATTTCGTGCATGGCAGAAGTATCTGGGCGCGATTTTGATCAGTTTATGTTGTGGTATCGTCAGGCTGGCACACCCGAATTAGCGGTTTCTACGGATTATTGCGCTGAATCAAATTTGTATACGATGTCGTTTAAACAATATTGTCGTCCGACGCCGGAATGTAAGCATAAAAAGGACTTTTTAATTCCAGTGAAGTTATCGTTATTGGGCGAGAATGGAAAATTGCCTGTAGTGCCGGTTGATTCCACGGTCTCGCCGAACGTAAATGACGAAATTGTGCTAGAGCTGCAACACGAGGAACAAACTTATGTGTTTAAAGATCTTCACGAACGTCCGGTGCCCTCGTTACTGCGTGGTTTTTCAGCCCCGGTAAAGCTCAAATATAACTATTCAGATGCGGATTTACTGCGCGTGATACGCAGTGATGATGATGGCTATTGTCGCTGGGATGCCAGTCAGCAATTTGCCATTCGCGAAATTCAACGGGTGATGAAATGCCTGGTAAATGAACCGTCGCCTAAGATTAGCCAGGCTTTGGTGGATGCCTATTCGCTACTTCTCCACGACGAAAAACTCGATAAGGCAATGGTTGCGTTAATGTTGACGCTGCCAAGCGAAAAGTATCTTGGGGAATTGAATATGGCGATAGATGTCGAATCAATTCACTATGCGCGTCAATGTGTTGAGCGAAAACTCGCGGTGGCACTTAAGCAAGATCTGATAAAAGTTTACAAAAATTGTTTATCCAATGAACCCTATTCGGTTGATGCCGGGGCTATCGCCAAGCGGAGCCTTAAAAATAGGGCGCTGCACTATTTAGCAATAGAAGGATCAGACGAAAGCTTGCAAATACTTAAAGATCAATATGAAAACGCCAGCAATATGACGGATGAGTTGGCGGCTTTTAGGGCAATCGTTCACTCGACCAAGCATGTGCTAAATGATTATAAATTACAGGCGCTTGAGCGCTTTTATCAAAAATGGAAGCACGAGCCATTGGTTGTGAATCACTGGCTTTCCGTGCAGGCGACAACACCTTTGCCTCAAGCTTTGGATAACGTGATTAAACTTATGGATCACGAATCCTTTGACTTTAAAAATCCAAATAAATTACGCTCTCTAGTAGGTGCTTTTTGCAATGCCAACGTTATTAACTTTCACGTCGCCAGTGGCCGAGGGTATCAGTTTCTTGCAGATCAGGTGATTGCGTTAAATGAAATGAATCCGCAAATTGCGTCGAGAATGTTAACGCCGCTCACCAAGTGGCAGCGTTATGATGATAAACGCGCGGATCTTATGAAACGTGTATTAGAAGATATTGCTGCGTTGGAAAATCTTTCGAAAGATGTGTATGAAGTGATAAGTAAAACATTGGCAAAGTAATGCGCTTGAGATGATTAACAATGCTAAAAGTATACTCGTGGTGCATTACTTAAAAATTCAATATATGTGCTTTCGAAGCGTTTGTGCGCTGGAGATAGGTTAAAAATCTGTCACTTCATGCTCTGCCATGGACGGCGGGTGTTAGAGCAACGCAGGAGCAGTTGCCGGCGACTGCATGGATGCAGGAGGTAGAATAACGCAGGAGCAGTTATCGACGACTGCATGGATGCAG
>JANQJP010000059.1 GCA_028281575.1 Cellvibrionaceae bacterium | reverse complement strand
GAAGAACAGCGTCAACTGCTGTTGGATGTAACGAGTTGAGACAAGCACCCTTATAGGGTGCCAATCAAAGCCACCTTCTATGAAGGTGGATTATTTACTTGTAAGTATGGACAGCGGCTGCTTGTTTCGTTGGTCTAAGAAAGACTCTGCGAGGGGCGTTAAAGCCTTTCTTTATAGCTTCCTACCAGGCTGAAAAGTCTTTTTCAATAGATACATGAATTGTTATAGATGCATCTCCAAATACTACGTCATTGACCAGCTTTTCTAGCTGTTTTTTATTAATGCGCTGCCGTGTAAATTCAAGTAATTGAAAACGCGTGTCGAACTGTAAATTACCTTCTTCAAGGTCCTGAAAAAAAGGTAACGCTTCGTCGAAGATGTTAACTGGCTTATGATCTTTGTAATTTTCCAATAACTTATCCTGGTAATAATGTAATTCGGCTGTGCCTACTGTTGATAGGTATTGTGGAAAATTTTTGAAGTGGTGAGATATTGCGTGTTGTGTATCGAAGGATTGGGCCTCTTGAGTTTGTCTTACGACGAGAGCGGGGTATTGACCAAACCGCGTTACAAAAAGATCTGAATGTTTACTGGATGGCATTTCTTTTTTTAAGTGATTGTTGATGAATTCGGTCAAAATTGGTTCTATGATTTTGAGTTTCGCGTATTTTTCCAAAGATATATCTTTCATCAAATATACGCTCATCAAGCCGCTATCGTGTTGATGATAGTCGAAAGCACGAAAATGGCGTGTGTTTAAGTGATCTATAGAAAAATGATATTTGTCAACATCTAGTTTTCTAGAGGAATAATGCTGATCTAGAAACGAAACTATAGATAGAATAGATTCTTCCGAATAGTCTCCAATGAGTAGTAGCTGGGCAAAAGACTTATGGTTAAAGTTGCGGTGATACTTTTCGATAGCTTCCATTGTCACCAGGTTTGCCGCAACGTTGAGCTCCTCTTTGGTCCAGTAATTTCCTAATACAATATTAGAAATATTTTCATGAAAATTTTGCTCAATAGGTGCAGTTTGGCGTTGATCCAGCCAAAATTTATATCCATTCAATATTTCTTTTAGGTCATTTTCTTTGATTGAAAATGTACTTATCCCATAAAAAATATCTTTGGTGTATTTTAAATGTTTGTTCTTCATTCCTACTAATTCAAGTGTTAAACCTCCTGGTGCGGTAGGCCGAAAAACAATTTCAAGATTATTTTTCCGAGCTTCCTCTGCAATATGTGATAAGGATTTCATTAATAATTTCGGATAAAGTTGAGAGAGAACATATTCATTGGTTGTTTTTTGGGGGGGAGGCACACTGACGACCAGTTTGACTGCGCCGATTCCCTGTCCGCTAAACTCACTAGCACGGGTCCACACAGAAACATATTTCGTATGATGGATTAGCGTGGGGGGCTGAGCGTTATAATCTTTATCATTAGCTGGTATCGAAGATGTAGATTGCGTTTTGGTAGGCCGTTGGATATTGATGCTTGAGTTTATTGTTTTGTTTGGCTTAGCATATACGTTTCCTTCTAGTGCACTATGACTTGTTAAAGAAATCGTAGTTAAAGTTAGAAAGGCGATAATATTGTGCATGTTCAATCTTCTTCTCAAAAAAATTTAAGTAATTCTGCTGCCATGGGTGTGTTAAAAGAGTATTACGAAAGGACAAAAATATGGAAATTACTGTGAAAGGCGTGTGAGAACTTATCTTAAAGCAATGGCACGCCTTTCTACTATTTTAGCGGGCGAAAATTGCAGGGCTCCAGATCCAATCACGAGAGCTTCGACTTCCATTCGTATTAACAAAATAGTTTCCTAATTGGAAGCGAGTTCTTGGCATTGGTGTATAACGGGTGCGAAAAGATCGAACATATGGCCTTTGCAAACCCCCGGATACATTATCCAATTCGGTATCGGTTAATTCTGTAATTGGGTAGTTCATGGTGTTTCCCTCAATAATGTGATTATGTCAGCGTACTTTAATATGGACACTAACTTCAGAATGATGTAAATTTTCGTATCTCATGGAACGGCTATCTGTTGTAAAGATACATTAATCAAGGAAGTAAAGTTGTGTGTAAACTATTCCGTCACCTGTCTATTGGTTCACTTTCTCTCATTTTTATCTACGCTTGTAGTCCGCTAACACAGCGAGAAGAGATTTCGTTTGTACAACAGCACTGCGCTAAAGCTGCTGGCATTGATGTACCTGTACAAATTACCCCTGTAAGAACTATTAATGAGGCGTTAGATGAACAAAAAAATCGGCATATGTCGGTGCGCGAAATAACCTTCCAAGAGTGTATAAGTAAGCATTGGCCCACGGATGAGTACTATGAATAGGTGGCCCAGTTAAAATATTGAGCCACGCTATATCTATTTCTAACTAGAATCGGAAGCTGTAGCCAAAGGAATAATTTGGGCTGCTCCAGCCGTTAAAACTGTTGTAGTTTCTACCATAAGATAGCGATAAACTGGAACGATTGCTTCGCCCAAAGTTATAACTTCCGGTAAAGTCATAAGCTCCTGTTCGGAAGCTGTTATTATTGCTGTAGCCTAAATTTACGCGACTCAAGCTAAACGTTCTCGAATAATTGAAAATTTGAAATTTTTAGTGGAAACAGTTTTTGTGGAAATATTTAAATAGAAAGTAAGATAAGTGACAGAAAATATTTAAAAAAAACAAGTTTATTAAAGTTTTGAGATGTGAGGATTTTATTCTAGGTATGATTGAATTTGTGTAGGTGTTCAAATATTTTGCGCTTTTTCGGGGTATCTATTTTGTTAATGTAATTGTTTTGGCGTCAACAAAGCCGCGCGTATTGCTCTCATGAGACATGTTTTCTATTCGCTTTTCTACTTCGGGGTGGCTGGAAAAGTAATGTGCTAGCTCCCAAACATCCTTGTGTTCATTCAAGATACTCTCAAAGAATTCTGTGGCGCCGCCAACGTGGCCGTAGTGGCAATTAAGGATTTCTAGCGCAAATATATCGGCTGCGGATTCGCGCGATTGGGAGTAATTTGCCTGGCCTAGCATGGAGACTGGCGATACCAGTGCGGTGAGTGACGAGTCGCTACCGGTGAGGGCGCTGGAGATTACGGTCAGCACAATGCCACGTCCGAGCCCTTTTAGGTGGTCTCTATGTTTAAAGTGCCCGAGTTCGTGTCCTAACACAAAGGCGAGCCCATTTTCGGATTTAAGTTTGTCGAGCAAGCCTGAGAAGACAATAATATCTCCGCCGGGCAGTGCAACTGCGTTAATGGCATTGGATTCGACCCGCCAAAGATTAATGGGATAGTCGATGTTCGCGCAGGCTTTAAGTGAATCAAACAACTCGCTCTCAAAACTTTCCGCTTTTTTATCTTCGTCAATCATCTGCGCAATAGCTGCGTTGATAGACGTTTTTTTAAACCAGCGCTGTTCTGTTTCAGGGGAGATATGATCGACGGCTGCATCGATGAAAAGGCCTAATATGACATAGATAATTGCGCCGATAACACACAAGCCGGCAAGCAATACAAAGAATTCGCGCAGTGGGTGTTCGTGCGATACGTTGTCATTTTGCTCTGGGAGCGAAGGGCGGTATTTCACTGTGGACAGGCCCTCACTTGTGCATTTCTTTATTTGATGTAAACCGCAGTTCCATAAGCCAGGACTTCTACCGAGCCGACATCATTTTTTTTGCCTTTAAATACTGACGAGGTCTCAATGCGCAAATTGATTATTTGTGCGGCCTCTGGGCAGCTTTCTTTAAGGCGCAAGATGGCCTCGCGTCGGGAGCGATCAATGAGCGTCTCATATGAACGCACGGTACCGCCAAAAATCGCGCGCAGGCCTGCAACAATGCGTTTGAAATAATCGATGGAAATAACGGCGTTGCCAGATACCAATGTGCAGTGGCTGATTTCGCCCACATCACCAACGGGTGTTTTACTCGTTGTCGTGACGAGATTTATCAGCTGCTTTTCACGCATTTGAATCGATGCGTAGTGGCGTTTTTCCAGATATTGACCGACAAAAAAGCCGAGCGAGATCAGTGCGGCAAAAATAATTAACTCAGTCATAGCGACACCTATTCAACAATGACGGCTGTGCCATAGATGTAGATTTCCGAGGCGCCAGCCGCGACAGAAGAGGTTGAAAAACGTACATTCACAATGGCGTTGGCGCCGAGCTGTTGTGCCTGGGCTTGTAAGCGATCCATGGCTTGGTCGCGTGCCTCTGACAATAATTCGGTATAGCCTTTGAGTTCACCGCCAACGATATTTTTCAGGCCTGCCATAATATCGCGGCCGGCATGTTTTGCCCGCACGGTACTGCCGGAAACAACGCCAAGGCAGGTAGTGATTGTCTTTCCTGGGATTTCTTCGGTATTGGTGATGATCATATAGCTTACCTGGTGAGTTGACTGTCTTCGGGTTTGGCTTGAGCCTGTTAACAGGCCCTGAAGATTATCGCTTACCTCAGAGCTGTTGACACTAGTTTAATTTCGTCAATCGTATACATAGAGTAAATCTACTCGAAACTGGTTTTCGTAGTCTGCTATCATTGGCGATGATTTTTCTTGGGTAACCTCATGCTAATAGTAGCTGCGGTGCCTGAAACACACACGCAATAGGGTTTATATTATGGCTTTTGAACTTCCCGCTCTTCCTTATGAGATGGATGCCTTAGAACCGCATATCTCGAAAGAAACCTTGGAATATCACTATGGAAAACACCATCAAACTTATGTCACCAAATTGAATGGTCTGGTGCCTGGAACGGAGTTTGAAGGCAAAACCCTGGAAGAGGTGGTTAAAGTGTCTTCGGGTGGAGTTTTTAACAATGCTGCACAAATTTGGAACCACACATTTTACTGGAACTGCCTGAGCCCTCAGGGCGGCGGCGAGGCAGCTGGCGCGGTTGCTGACGCGATTAACGCGGCGTTTGGTTCGTTTGACGCATTTAAAGAGCAGTTTACGACTTCCGCGATTAATAACTTTGGTTCTAGTTGGACTTGGCTGGTAAAAAATGCGGATGGGTCTGTGGCCATTGTGAATACATCTAACGCTGCCACACCACTTACAGACGACGGTGTAATCCCTTTACTCACCGTCGATTTGTGGGAGCACGCCTATTATATCGACTACCGCAATGCCCGCCCTGCATATATGGAAGCGTTTTGGTCATTGGTAAATTGGGAATTTGTGAACGCTAATTTTGCTTAACGTCTGCTCGGCTTTCTCTGGCTAGAGAAAGCCATTCTTTCGCTATCCTGGCAGTTCTAACGTATTTTCTTCTTTCGAAATATATAAAGCGTGATTAACACGACGATTGCACTTGCAAGCAACGTAGACGCGGTTACGTGCAGTGCAGGGCTGAGCCAATGACTGTGGTCGTGTCCGGGGTGCGCGAGTGCGCTTTGCGCAATAGTAGTGCACAAGGTAACAATAATGAGTAAAGCGTTTTTCATTTTGTATCCTTAAAGTTTTATAAATAGTCGGTAGGTGGTAGCTGACGTATTGCAGCGAGTATAAAGGATCATCTGCGGGGCTGCGAGAGCGGTTCTATCGCGTAGTCTGGAATATTTGCCGGATTTAGTGCAATACGGGATACTTACGCCGTTATAACTACAATATAAGCGGGGGTATTTCTTATGGAAGCCATGCAAATCATCACTTTTCTATTTAAGTGGGTGCATCTCCTATTCGGTATTGCGTGGATAGGTTTGCTTTACTATTTCAACTTTGTACAAACGGAATACTTTAAAGAAGCATCTCCAGAAGGCTTAAGTGATGCCAAGGCGAAACTCGCGCCAAGAGCACTTGCATGGTTTCGCTGGGCGGCGATGTTTACCTTTTTAACCGGCGTTGTGCTGTTGGTCGGGATGAGCCACACCGGTTTGACCAACGATTATATTGTGCTCGGTTCCTTAATGGGCACAATTATGTTTTTAAATGTGTGGCTTATTATCTGGCCGAATCAAAAAATAGTGCTTGGTCTTGCCGACGGTGACGCGGCACAGGCTGCACCAAAAGCTGCTCTCGCATCGCGCACCAATACCTTACTATCAGCGCCAATGGCATTTTGCATGCTTGCGTCATCGCATTTGGGTTATGCGGCGCAACATTTGCTCTCTGGTTCTGGTGCCTCATTGGGAATGTGGGTGAGTATCGTGTTGATTTTATTAATTGAAGTTAATGCTATCTTTGGTAAACCGGGCCCAATTGCGAGCATTCGCGGTGTGATTCACATGGGGCTTGCGTTGGCGGCACTGATATTTTGTCTGGTGCTTTTTTTATAAATTCTCAAAGGTCCAAGTTGTAAATAATGAATGATAGACGTGAACCGACGATTTCCGGGTTGAAGGTCGATCCAGAGGAAGCGCGCCCTTCCGCGCGCGCGCAATCGGCGCAGACCACACCTAAAAACGGTCGCACTGGCCGCCATAAGGCGCAGCCGGTAAGTAGTCGTCCTGTTGTCGTTAAGTCGAAGCTGGCGCCACTTGCATTCCTACTGGTGCTCGCGGTTGCAGCTATGGCGGGTTATTTATATACAGAACTCACGCGGGCTCAAGAGCAATTGCTGACGGCAAACAGCCGCATTGCCGCACTCGAGGAAAAGTTGGTTATGGCTGATGACGAATCGACCGCGTCAGCCGCCGTGATGCAGGCGAGCTTGAAGGAGGCCCATTCAGAAATTCGTAAGTTGTGGGGCGTTGCCTACGACCGCAATCGCAAAGCGATCGCGGATAATAAGTCGCTGCTCGCTGCTGCGGCCGCGCAGACGAAAAAAGCTGAGGGGAGAATTGACGCCTTGTCTTCAGAAATATCGGTGCTCAGTGATCTGGCGGATGCCCAGCAAAATGCCTTGACCAGCATTGAGAACGCTAGCAAAGTCGTCCTGAATCAAGCAAGGAAAGCAGACGAAAACAACGCCAAGCTCGAGAACCAGTTAAAGGCCTTGGAGCAAAGGCTGAGAGAATCGGAACAGGACATCGAAGCAATCAACGGTTTTCGGCGTTCAGTTAATCAACAGCTGCAACAGCTTAGAGGTGGTGCGCAATAGCGCGTTTTACACATCCCTACAACACAGGACTAAAGAATGCCTACGATAATTCGCCAAGCCGATATCATCGATAGCGTTTCGGACGCTTTGCAATTTATCTCCTACTATCATCCAAAAGATTTTATCGACGCCGTTCACGAGGCATATCAACGTGAGCAAAGCCAGGCGGCGAAGGACGCAATGGCGCAAATCCTTATTAATTCGCGTATGTGTGCTGAGGGCAAGCGCCCAATTTGTCAGGACACAGGAATTGTCACAGCATTTGTGAATGTTGGCATGGAGTGCATTATTGAGGGGGATTTGAGTTTAGAGGACATGATTAATGAGGGCGTGCGCAGAGCTTATTTGCATCCAGATAATGTTTTGCGCGCGTCAATTCTCGCGGACCCGGATGGCGCGAGAAAAAATACGGGGGACAATACTCCGGCGGTGATTCACTACAAAATTGTTCCCGGCAATACCGTCGATGTGCATGTTGCAGCAAAAGGTGGCGGCTCTGAAGCCAAGTCCAAGTTTGCGATGTTAAACCCGTCTGATTCGGTCGTCGACTGGGTGCTAAAGATGGTGCCGCAAATGGGGGCGGGCTGGTGCCCTCCCGGGATGCTGGGGATTGGGCTCGGTGGAACCGCAGAGAAAGCTATGTTGCTGGCAAAAGAAGCTTTGCTCGATCCAATTAATATTCAGGAACTCAAAGAAAAAGGCGCACAAAACCGAGTAGAGGCGTTGCGTCTGGAACTGTTCGATAAAGTCAACGCATTGGGTATTGGTGCACAAGGTCTGGGTGGCCTGACAACGGTGCTCGATATCAAGGTGAAAGATTATCCATCCCACGCGGCCAATAAAGCGGTTGCCATCATTCCCAATTGCGCGGCCACGCGCCATGCGCACTTTACTCTGGATGGCAGCGGGCCCGCGTTACAAAGTGCGCCCAACCTTGATGATTGGCCGGAAATCACCTGGGAAGTTGGCGATTCGGTGCGACGCGTTGAACTCGACACGGTGACTAAGGATGATCTGCTTGAATGGCAACCAGGAGAAACCGTTCTGCTTTCTGGCAAACTGTTAACGGGCCGCGATGCCGCGCATAAGCGTTTGGTCGATATGATTGAAAAGGGTCAGGACTTGCCAGTTGATTTCACTAATCGTTTTATCTATTACGTCGGTCCTGTCGATCCTGTGCGCGATGAGGTGGTGGGCCCTGCCGGACCGACAACAGCGACGCGCATGGACAAGTTTACGCGCACAGTTTTAGAGAAAACCGGGCTTGTTGGCATGGTGGGTAAGGCTGAGCGGGGGCCGATGGCAATTGAAGCAATCAAAGATAACAAAGCGGTCTATTTAATGGCGGTTGGCGGTGCTGCATATCTGGTATCGAAAGCGATTGTCGCGTCTAAGGTTGTCGCGTTTGAAGACTTGGGCATGGAAGCGATTTATGAGTTTGAGGTTAAAGACATGCCGGTGACCGTGGCTGTCGATACCCGCGGCGAGGCAGTGCATCAAAGTGGTCCCAAAATCTGGCAGAAAAAAATTGAGGAGCAGGCGCTCACTATTGAGTAGAGGGTATTACAATGACATCGTTATCCGAAAACAAATGCGAAGCGTGTCGCGCAGACGCGCCCAAATTATCTGAGCTGGAATTTCAGGCGCTGAAAGTGCAGATTCCCCACTGGCAGCTTATAGAGCAAGATGGTGTAAAGCAGTTACTGCGCGTTTTTACCTTTGCTAATTTTGCAGACGCTTTTTTGTTTACGCAACGCGTTGCCGATATCGCTGAGCAAGAGGGCCATCATCCAGCTATTTTATTGGAATGGGGAAAGGTTACGGTGCGGTGGTGGACTCACAAAATAGGTGGTTTGCATCGCAATGACGTCATTATGGCGGCAAAGACAGATGCGATTTGATTTCATCTTACGGCATTTTTGGGCAAGGTTTGTGCTTAGTTAAGAAACCCGTGGTGCATTTAGCTTAAAATTTCAGCATGTGTGCCTTCGAATTGTTTGCGTGTTGGTGATGCGTTCAAAAAGCGCATGAATACCTGCAAGCAGGGCCGGCCCAAAATCATAGATAAGGGTCGTTACGCGGAACGAAGCAGTGCTTCGCTTGAATCCGCTCCA
>JANQJP010000052.1 GCA_028281575.1 Cellvibrionaceae bacterium | reverse complement strand
AGGTAGAATAACGCAGGAGCAGTTATCGACGACTGCATGGATGCAGGAGGTAGAATAACGCAGGAGCAGTTATCGAGATGAATTGGCGGAGCTACAGGGATGTATTTATGCGTTTTTTGAACATATCACCGGTGCGCAAACGATTCGAGGGCACAGGTGCTGAGTTTTTAAGCTAAATGCACTGCGGGTTAAACTTTTTGTGCGACAACATCGTTGTGCCATTAACTTTTTTGTGATGTTACTGTGCGATATGCATATTAAGAGTCGCGTTATTAAAGCGGGTACGAAACATGCATTGCGCGCTTGTACTTGAGACACGCCGTGAATACCTGCAAGCAGGCCCGGCCCAAAATCATAGATAAGGGTCGTTACGCGGAGCGAAGCATTGTTTCGCTTTAGTCCGCTTCACCCATGTAGGCTCTCACCAGCATCTCGACAACTGCTCCTGCGTTGTTCTAACATCCGCCATTCATGGCGGGCGCCTGCTAGTGAAGGTCTCCAGTACAAGCCCCAATCCATGTCTCTCCGAATTAACGGGACGTTGACTGTAATGATGCGCGGCAATATTTATAACTTCGGTGGCACCAAGGGTGTCTATCGACATTAATAAGCGGAAATTCACATGATCGGTAAGGTTTTGGGCGGTGTTATTGGTTATTTCACTTTTTTTGGTCCAATCGGCGCTATTTTGGGTGTGATCGTTGGTCATTTTTTTGATCAGGGTCGCGCTCGACTTAATACAAGATTTAGTCCTGAAGAAAAGGCCAGGGTTGAAGAAGTTTTTTTCAATGCGCTGTTTCCGATGCTTGGACATCTCGCCAAAATTGATGGTGTTGTTTCTAAGGAGGAAGTTCAAGGTACAGAAGAGCTTATCCAACGCATGGGTTTGTCAGGGAGCATGCGCGACAGGGCGATTGAACTCTTTAAGAGTGGTAAGCAAAGCGGTTACGACTTGGAGAGCGAGCTTGCGGAATTCAATGCGGTGTGTGGAAACTACGGTGACGTTAAACGTATTTTTATCGTATACCTAATTACGATTGCGCTTGCCGATGGCGTGCTCGATCCGAGCGAAGAAAGTTTGCTCGAGCAGGTGTCGGAACATATTGGTTTTTCCCGTTTTGCATTCAACCAGTTGATTGGCATGGTGCGCGCGCAAATGGCTTTTCGCGAGCGCCACGAAAGCGCGCAGTCGGGTTATTCCTATTATCGAGATTCGCGCCAAAGCAATGGTACGAGCTATTACGCGGATAAAGACCAACTAAGTCTGGCCTATGAAGCCTTGGGCGTTTCCGCCTCTGATAGCGATGCCGATATTAAAAAGGCGTATCGAAAGCTAATGAGTGAAAATCATCCGGACAAGCTTGCGGGGCAGGGGGTACCGGAGGAAATGATTAAGCTTGCGACTGAGCGGTCACAGGAGATTCAGTCGGCCTACGACTTGATTAAAAAAAATCGGAAATCTTAATGGCTTCCAAAACACTTTACGCCTTCATCCTGACTACATTTTTCGTACAAGCATTGGATGCAGCTGCGTGGTCGCGCCAAGTACACAATGCGGTTGGAAGCAAACTTGAAACATTAATGTCGGATGATCAGCGCTTATACTACGCCCAGCTTGCGCTGCAAATACCTGGTCAAAATATTCAGTTTAGTGACTTATCCGCATGGGTAGACAGCATTCGCAATAAACCTCTGGCAGAAGTTTTCGAAAAAGATGTTCCGCCTGCGCTGGCAAAAGTTGCAAATCGTCACAGTTCAAATTGGCACTACCAAAACTTTTTTTATAAACCCACGGATAAAGAAAAGGCGTGTCGTATTCGCGATTCAGGTCGTCTGGAAAAATCCCTAAAGCTTATCGATGAAGCGCTTAAAGGCAAAACTTCCATCAAACAGGAAGCGATTCTTATCGCGTTCTACATACATTTAATTGAAGACGCGCATCAGCCCCTGCACACGATGACAAAAGTTCACCCTGATTGTTCTCACGATCGGGGTGGGAATCTTACGTGTATTCAATTTGATGGTAGACAGTGCAGAATGAATTTACATCGCGTATGGGACATGGGCTTTGGTGTGTCGCAAAAGGATGATTTTTGGCAAGCGATTCCCATTGGCAAGAAAAAACCGCTGCCATTTAATATGGAGCTGCGTTTGATATTAACGGAAGGTGAGCTGCTGGCGGAAAATGTTTATACCGCCAAAGCCAACCGGCCTTTACAACAGGACTATATTCGCTGGGCTCAACAGGTTGTTGCTGATCGTTTGACACTGTGTGTGCAGCGTTTAAATTTTTATCTTAAGGAACACTACCTTCGTGCAAAATAAGAAAGTCGTTGCGATCACAGGTTGTTCTTCTGGAATAGGTCGCGCTGCGACTTTTGCACTGGCTGATCTTGGTTATCACGTTATTGCGACCGTGAGAAAACAAGATGACGCGCTTATATTTGAGGATCACCGAAATATCGACAGTGTGCTGCTAGAGCTCCAGGATCAGGATTCCGTAGCGTCTGCCGCGCAAGAAATATTAACGCTCGCGAATGGTCATTTATTTGCGCTGTTTAATAACGCTGCTTACGGACAGCCAGGTGCGATAGAGGATATTTCCAGATGCACCTTGCGCCAACAGTTCGAAGTTAATGTCTTTGGTACCCATCAATTAACCTGTCTGTTGTTGCCTGCACTTTTGGCGCAAAAAGATGCGCGCATTGTTCAAAACAGTTCGATCTTGGGTTTCATCGGGATGCCGATGCGCGGTGCCTACGTCGCTACTAAATTTGCACTCGAAGGTCTAAGTGATACCTTGAGAATGGAGTTAGACGATACGTCGGTAAAAGTATCCATTATCGAGCCGGGGCCCATATTGTCGAAGTTTCGGGCCAATGCTTTAGTGGCACTCGAAAGCAATGTGGACTTTGGTAAGAGCAGGCATGGCTGGCGCTATGAGGCTGCGCTGGAGCGGCTTAGCAAGGATGGACCTGCATCGAAATACACCCTTTCTCCAGATGCGGTTGTTAAAAAGCTGGTTCATGCACTCAGTTCTGAGAAGCCTCGCGCCAGATATTATGTCACCCAACCCACTTATTTCATGGGTTTTTTGACGCGTATATTACCCGCGCGAATCATTGACAGAATTTTGCTCACCTTTGCGAAATCGGAGTGACTAGGGCCTGTGAACAGCCCTCAAGTTACTTGGGTTCGGGCAAGCGATATAGATAGATACTCACTCCGCAGGCGATTACGACAAGCGTGATGGTGACGAATAATTTGTCGACGATATACATTGATAAAATCATACTTGTCCAAATAAGTAGCACGGTTTTTATCTTGATACTTTTCCGGATTCCGCCACCGTTTTTCCATGTTGATATAAGCGGTCCAAGTCTCGGATGATTGAGAAGCCAATGGTGAAAACGTTGCGACGAACGGGCGAAACACCAGCTAGCAAGCAAAATAAATGGTGTAGTTGGTAAAAGTGGCAGCGCGATGCCAATCAGGCCTAGTATCACGCACGCCCATCCCGCAACTATTAATAGTGTTTTTTTCATATTAGAAAAATAGCGGAATTATCTGTTTGCTGCACCAGTGCGTCATCGTGTTACCGTCAGCGTTAGTTACGAACAATCTAAAAGCGTGACGATTGGAAAGATGTGTTTTTGGCTTGCTTGGGGTTGGCACACAAAGCTAATAGACCGGGTGTTATATCAACACCCAGAGAATGCGAGCCCTGCAGTAGCGGTTTACAGTGCTATGTATCGACGACGTGCTGCATGCAGCTGACCATCGTTGGGTTAAATATTAAACGCCTTCGACGTCCTCGGCTTGAGGCCCCTTGGCGCCGTCCACCTCAGTGAAGGTTACCGATTGACCTTCTTTGAGCGTTTTAAAGCCACCCCCAGAGATATTGCTATAGTGGACGAAGAGGTCGCCACCGTTTTCTCTACTAATAAACCCAAAGCCTTTCGACTCGTTAAACCATTTTACAGTGCCGTTTTGCTTTTCTGACATACGCGTGTTACTCGCTTCCTTAGTATTGCTTCCGACTTCGCCCCATTAACAGGCCCTAAAAGAAAAAACATCTATTGATGCGGACTTATATACGTATGTGGTTCAAATGCGGACTAAAAAATTGTAAAAATTAGTGTAGGCAGGACCTAGTCGCGTGAGTAGGGAACATGCGGAAAATAAGGTTTAATGCTACTCAGCGATGCTTCAAACACTTGCTCGACATTTGGTTTAAGACCGACTTTTACTCGCCGCGACAACATCGTAATTGGAAACAGGCAATGCTGCGAGTCGTCGAGGCAAACAGCGTGGGAAGCCGCAAGTTCATCCTCATAAACCTTCCAATTCAACTTCCTGTGTTCCCTGGCAAAAACATCACCAAGCGCCGTACCTAGGGCCTGCAAGCTCTCTTCATCATCGAGATCTACTATTTCTTCGTCGATAACGCGCTGAATGAGTGCGAGATCCGCACGGTTTTGACGAAGCTGCCTGCCAAAATTTGAACGAATCAATTGATCAGCGTGTAGGCGTTGTTTATCCAAGAAAGTGTTATTCATCCAGTTGAGGTCACGTATTTCGGCAGACGTTTCCTCCTGAGGTGTACCCGGACCAAAGATAAACTGCGCTTGGGTTGGCGCAGCAGCACCACCACATATAAAGGCAGACAAGGCAAATATGCGTAACTTCGCAAGACGTCTTGGCATATTTCGTTCCGGACACGTCGATTTAATTCAATAGGAACGCTATCCTACCACTTCTTCAGGGCCTGTTAATACTAAATTGACCGCCTCTGTTGCGCTCGAAGAATATGGGTGGACCCAATATATAGGGCTGATACCGTATATTGGTATCACAAATGTCGCCTAATCAATGAACGGAGAAAACGAATGAAAGCTGGAAAGATCATACTTGTACTTTTTTTAGCCGTGGTCCTTATTTTGGGTGTTGGCGTTTGGTACTTGTTTCACAACAAAAACAGTTTGATTCGCGAACTTATCATCCGCACCGGTACGGATGTTCTGCAAACGCCTGTTTCGTTAGAGAAGGTGGACATTAAACTTACTGAAGGTTCGGGTGAACTCAATGTGTTTGCTGTGGCTAATTACGAGGGGTACGCGGCGCCCAACTTAATTGTTGTAGAAACGGTAAAACTTGATCTTGATCCAACAAGTGTTGTGGGAGATGTAATCGTCATTGAAGAACTTGAAATTAGTGGTATATCTATCGTTGCCGAGCAAAAAGGTACAAGCACGAACCTGCAGTCATTGCTGAAAAGTTTGTCAAGCGGTGAATCATCGGAAACCACACAGGACGAAAGTGAATCTGAAGATATTAAACTCGCCGTAGAAAAGCTGAGGTTTGTGAATAATTCTCTGTCATTGGCGACCGAAGATTATGGCACGCATACTTTGTCTCTACCGGAAATTGTGCAGACGGATATTGGCTCGCGTGAGCGGGGCCTAACCCCAGAGCAGCTGGCTGCCGAGATTGTTAAGCCGCTCATTGCCAAAGCCAAGCAACAGGTAGAAAAAGGCATTAAAGATCTTGCAAAAGCCAAGCTCGAGGAAAAATATGGTGAGCAAATCGAGAAAGAGAAAAACAAACTGAAGGAAAAACTGCAGGACACACTTGGTGAAGATGCAGAGGAAAAGTTAAAGGGGCTTAAAGATTTGTTTTGATATCCTGGATAAGCAGGCAGGTTTTTGGGTAATAGATAAGCCTGCGGGTATTTGCGTAAATGATACGCGAGATAACCCTGGCTTGATGACCAGGTTGAAACAGGCGTATCCACATCACTGTTTCCATCCGGTGCATAGGCTCGATAAGCTGACCAGTGGTTTATTACTAGTTGCGCTCGATTCCGATACGAATCGGGCGCTTTCGCACATGTTTCAACAGCAACTTATCGCAAAAAACTATGTTGCTATTACACGGTTTGGGCAGGGCAAGTCGCCAAAGAAAAAACAAGGGACGATTAAGGGCGATATGGCGCAGGCGCGCGACGGAAGCTATAAGTTGCTACAGACAAAAGTGAATCCAGCGCACACAGACTTTGTCAGCGTCGCGTTGCAAGATAGGCGTCGCTTTGTCTTGCTCACACCTAAAACCGGAAAAACTCACCAGCTTAGAGTTGCGATGAAATCCATATCTATGCCTATTCTTGGTGATGAACGCTACGGTGGTGAAGCCGCGGACCGGCTTTATTTACATGCCTTCCGTTTAGTTTTTACGCTTAATGGTGTGGAATTTATCTATCAATGTCGTCCAAAGACTGGGGACTATTTTCTTGCAAAGAGTATGGAGTGCTATTGGGATAAACTCGTCTTGGATAGGGGTACAATTTAATGCGAGGCTTATATTTATTCATAACGGTTACTCTACTTACAGCGATTTCAGGTTGTGATCAGCATGCGTTAAAAGAGATGAAACCCGTGTCTGTGGCTCAGGACCATCCGTATTTGAGTCTTCAGAAAGACGACTGCACTTATACCTACTCGACTTACGTGGTGCAGCGCTGTTACAGGGCTGTTCGCAGGCGCGATGCTCATTTCGATTTTCCCGTTTATATTTTTTCTCCCAAGCAGACGCGCGACGTGAGTAAGAAGAACCGTGAAGCGATTGTTGTCATCCCCGGAGGGCCGGGGCAGGGTGCTATGACATCCGCGGACTGGATTATTAATTGGGCTGAATGGATGCATAGTAAAAAAATCACGAGAGATCTCATTATTTATGAGCCTCGCGCCGCAAAGGACGCAAGTAATTATATGGATTGCCCAGAATACGATAGAAAATTTCTTTATCTCCTGGCGGAAAACAAAACAGCGGAAGAAGAAATCGTTGCACTCGATCCGTTAATAAATGCGTGCATGCGACTTTATGATTCGTTTCTTAAGGGGCACTCTCATCCCGAACGGGGTATACAGGCATTAAATACGGCTGAAAATGCCGTTGACCTTGAACATCTTATGAATGTACTTGCTTACGATGCCTATCACTTGTGGGGCACGTCCTACGGATCGCGGGTTGCTCTAATGACTGCAAAATCTGCCGATGTCGCTACCATGTTATTGGATTCTCCTTACCCATTTGAACGTGGATTAATTGAAGACTGGCCAAAGGTATTGACGAAAAGTATTGATATACACAAAAGAGAATATGCAGCTAAACACAGCGGTAGTGATTACCTGGAAGAGCTAAAAAGAGCGATGCTTAGCCTCGATGAAAATCCTCAACGCTGGCGTTTGCAGCGTTGGGATTCGGGTGAGCACATTTTATTTGTTTTAAATCCCACCCGCCTATTGGCGCTGCAGTTTGATGTGCTGTATGACGAAACCATGTTAGATCTTTATTACAGAGGCTTGCAGGCTTTGCCGGAAAAAAGTGAAGATTTTCAGCTTGTACTTGAGGCTTACATAACAAATGTTTTAGATGAAAACTTCAGTTTACTTTCCTATACCGCCACTGAATGTAATGACAACCGCAAAAGCTCTATTGAGGCCTTCAAAGCCAGTGCCGATAAATTTCCGATAGACATTTTTGACTGGGAGTATTTTTACAAAACTGACCTCTGTCACAGTGAGTTGTTTGATAACAGCCGCCCTGTTCAGGAAGAATCATATCCCGTTAAACCAAGTATTATTTTTAGTGGCAATATTGACGCTGTGACGCCTACCGATTGGGCCAAAGCCCTGGATGAGAAACTCAGAGATTCGCGCTTGATTGTGGTTGAATCCACGGGGCATTCTGTTTTGGGCAGCGAGGTCTGCGATTGGGATGGCATTAAACGTTTTTGGGAGACCAAGCTAGTGGATATTGAAATAGACTGCCGGCCTGAAGGGTTTCAGCAGTGAATAGGTTCTGAAAAGTGAATTTTGTTGGTACATTTGGGAAAACCTCTATTTCCGTTTTTGGCACATAGCCCCGGCACGCAAACGCTTCGAGGGCACGTAGCCCAATTGCATAAACTATATGCATATTGTTGATTGTGTTGTTCAAGCAGGGCCGGCCCAAAATCATAGATAAGGGTCGTTACTCGGAGCGAAGCAGTGCTTCGCTTTAATCCGCTTCACCCATGTAGCTCCGCCACTTCCTCTCGATAACTGCTCCTGCGTTATTCTACCTCCTGCATCCATGCAGTCGTCGATAACTGCTCCTGCGTTATTCTACCTCCTGCATCCATGGCGGAGCATGAATTGACGGTTTTTTGAATGTATTACCGGTACGTAAACATGTAAGTGCCAAAACAGAGAAGGTAATTTTTCCAAATATACAAGGAGTGATTAATAGCTATCAGTCCCTAATATGCATCACTTTAAAGCGTCCGTTATTAGCAATAACGTTGCAAACATGCCCTTTGGATTTAATTAGTGCTTCTATGCCGACAAATACATTGGTTACGAAAAATGCACATCCGTCCGTGGCCATGAGATTCAATGACTGCTGGACGAATGTTTTTGTAAGTTGTTTTTCTACATTGAAACCTTTGTGAAACGGCGGATTACAGATAATTAAATCAAACTTCTGCGTGAGTGTGGCACCACAATCAGTGGCGGCTACATTCGCCTGAATATTATTTTCTGCGCAGGTTTTTTTTGTTGCGATAATAGCTGCTGCGTTATTGTCTGTTGCCGTGATCATGCTAAACGCCAACGCATGTAGCAGTAATGTTAAATAGCCCGAGCCGCAACCTAAATCTAAAGCGCTTTTTTTTGTTTTGGGTAAAAGTTGTTTATTTTCAAGCAGGGTTTGGATCAGGAAATGGCTGCCTTGATCAATTTTCTTCCATCCGTAGACGCCAGGCTTGGAAAAAATTTTGTAGTCGTTGTTGTCAATTTGTTGTTCGGCAACCTGCCTCAGTTGTAAGTAGCTTTCATCGTTGAGCGCTTCGTGTGTCAATGCCGTTTTTTTGAATGAGCCAAGGTAGCTGTTACCGTGTTTCTTCAATGAGCCGCTGAGCATCAATTTTTTTTGACAACGCGATGCTAAACTTTTTATACCGTCTTCTTTGCGGCCAATAAGTGTGATTTCGCCTTCACTGGCAAGTAGCGACATACTTGTATTCAAACAATGGTGGCAGACCAGCTTTTCTTTCGAAACGCGTAAATAAATACGATTGAAAGTGTCTGCTTTATCGATATTAAAATCGCTGAATTGTGAGTCGAATCCCGCGTTTGAAAAACGAATGTGAACATCAATGCGATTGCAGACAAGCGTTAGCTTATTTTTGATTGTCGCTAGTTCTTCTGGTACGAGCTCACAATTCTCATCTAGCCAAATAAATACCCTGTGTTCAGGGAAATTTGCGTGGTCGTTGAGTATTCGGTCTCGAAGTAAGGAGTAACAGGAATCCAAGAGCAGCTCCCGGTTAAAAAAGTAATACTTCGGTGGTTGTCAGCGGTCGAAACTGACCGGGATGAAGTCGCGCATCCAGGCTAAGTTCACCAATACACTCTCTGTGTAAGCGCAAAACGCTGTTGCCTACGCTGGAAAACATGCGTTTTATCTGGTGGTATTTTCCCTCTTGAATATGCACACGGGCCCGGTGTGAATGAATAAGCTCCAGGTTGGCGGGCAGCGTCGGTTTTTTTTCATTATGTAATTGGATTCCGGCAGCAAAGGTGGCCACATCGCGTTCATTAACAGGTGCTGCTAAGTCTGCGATATAGACTTTTGTGCAAGTGTATTTGGGTGAGGTGATACGATGGTTCCATTCACCGTCATTGGTAAGCAATAAAAGGCCGGTGGTGTCTTTATCCAGGCGCCCGACAATTTGAAGATGAGCGCGTTGAATTCGCTCAAGTTCGGGCCTTTCCCCCATAAATTGATCGTCGTTTTCGAGCAGGTCTACTACTGTAGGGTGGTCTGTATCATGTAGTGCAGAGACGTGACCGAGGGGTTTATTTAGCATGATATAAACGCGGCCTATCGCAGTGATGGTTTGTCCATCAATGGAGACGGTGTCGTTGTCGATATTAATGTGAGCGCTGCTTTTTTGCGGACACGCACTGTTTACGAATACACGTTGTTCGCGCACCAATTGTTTAATCTGTGTTCTGGAGTACGTGCTGTTTTCCGATATAAAACGATCGAGCCGCATGGCTTAGGTCAAACAGCGCTCACCCGACATTACCGTCTGGTAGATAAGCGTATTGATAGTCATTGGGCCCACGCCCCCTGGAACCGGTGTCAACGCGGATGCGGTGGCATGCAGGGGGTCGAGTTCGATATCGCCAACGCCACCGGGATGGTAGCCTGCATCAACCACAACGGCGCCCGGCTTAACCCATTCGGCTTTAATAAATTCAGGTTTCCCGACCGCACCCACAAGCACATCAGCTTGATTAATATGAGAGGCTAAATCCTGGGTGCGTGAGTGGCATATGGTGACGGTGGCATTGGCGTTAAGCAGCATCATCGCCATGGGTTTTCCAAGAATGGGGCTGCGACCCACCACTACGGCGTGTTTTCCAGCGAGCGGAATGTCGTAGGCATTGAGCAAGCGCATAATACCTGCTGGTGTTGCGCATCCGTAGGCCTCTTCGCCCATGGCCATTCTGCCGAAGCCGAGGCAGGTGACACCATCAACGTCTTTGCGCAAATCAATCGCGTCAAAGCAAGCGCGCTCGTCTATGTGTTCTGGCACCGGGTGCTGCAACAAAATTCCGTGCACCGCAGGGTTTTCGTTAAGGGAACGAATTTTATCGAGAAGTTGTTCGGTGCTTGTCTCGCTGGGCAATTCAGCGCGGATGCTTTCCATACCAATGCGGCTGCAGGCATTGCCTTTCATTTTCACATAGGTGGCCGATGCGGGATCATCGCCAACCAAAATTGTCGCCAGTATTGGGGTGACGCCCGTTTTTTCGGAGAGTGCGCGAACCCGTTCGCTGAGTTCGGTTTCCGTTTTTTGTGCTAAGGCTTTGCCGTCGAGGATTGTTGCAGTCATTAGGTTATCAAAGTTCATTAGAATGGGGCTCGGCATTTTCCCATAGCTAAGATCTGTTTTGAATCTGTTTCTCGCACTAAGATTTTTGCCGGTTTGCGCTTGCGTCAGCGTGGGGAAATCTAGCCGAAACACCGCGTGAATACTGGGTTTGCGCCACTATAAAAATCCTGAGTTCGGCCGTTGACGGGCACGAGGCTCGCGGGTATGATGCACGCCTCTTGTTTGGGGGCCAAGCGGTTCCGACTGGCGGAGTGTAGCGCAGCCTGGTAGCGCACCTGCTTTGGGAGCAGGGTGTCGGGGGTTCGAATCCCTCCACTCCGACCATCTCGCGATTTGGTAGCGTAATCCAATTTGAATAGTCGAGCGCCCGTAGCTCAGCTGGATAGAGCAACGGCCTTCTAAGCCGTCGGTCACAGGTTCGAATCCTGTCGGGCGTGCCATCATCTTAGCGTAAGTGATACATTGATGGAGCGGCGAAAACAAGAGTTGCTATTTATAGCCCGTCGCTTAGTCAGGCGTCTGCGACTATGCTATTGATAGTGGTAAGCGCTCCTTTCGAGTCTCAATGGTGATCGTAGCTCAGTTGGTAGAGCCCCGGATTGTGATTCCGGTCGTCGTGGGTTCAAGTCCCATCGGTCACCCCATTTTCTGCAGGCAAACCCTATCTCTCCAACTGAGGGTCAGCGCTTTATTGTATTAACAGACCCTAATAGCGTGAAGTTTTGATGGGGGTTTTAGATTTCACTTTTGAGACCGAATGCAACACGTAGTCGTTTTCAAAATACACGGTGAATTGCTCGTATTCCCAAAAATAGATGGCGGGATCGCCTATCGGCCCATGCTTGCTCTGCGGAGGCCCAAAGTCGCGTTCAACCGCACGTGATGTCAGTCCGCGGTGGGGTTTTTCCAGAATTTGATCGCTTGCATCGCCAAGGGGAATTCTTACCTGTTCTGCATTCGCGAACGTCGCACCGAATGCTAGCGCCAACAAACCAATTAATGTGAGTTTCATCATTATGCCTTCCTATTTTTTTGTTCTTCCGCGCACCTGAGATTTTAAGATCTGGCGCGAGATAATTTGGCGATCTTTATCATAGATTTGGTAAAAACGTGCGGCAACTTGAAAGTTATCGCCTTTCTCGACGCAGCGTACCACTTTAGCGAAAGTGCTCGCCATAACATAGTTCGGAAGAAAGATAAGTCTCACGGCCAGCAGACTGTCTTTATAGATGGCGCGTTCGCAAATAAACCCGATGCCGTCTTCACTCAGACTCACCCGGGTTTTAGGTCGTTGCTTTAAGCTCTCCTCCGATGTAAACGCGATGTGACGGCCAATCGTGTCGATCTTTTTGTTCAGGGTTTGCAGGTAGTCGCCGAGTAAACGATTTTTGTCCGCAAGCACCTTGAGTGATTGGTCGCTTTCCTTCTCTATTTTATTGAGTTGCTCTATCAAACGCAGAGACTCATCACTGTCTTCAAAGGCATCGCCAACATAGTTTTCTTCCGCGAATGATGCGCTGACGGTTCTAAATTCGAGGTGGATATCTTCGTCAACCCTAAAAAAATCGCGCTTTTCGTTTGATGTGGCTGGTTTTGCTTCCATAGTGATTAGCAGCTCATTATATGTAGAGATTCAATTCTATTATTGCTGTCTTAAATAGCGATATACGACAAATTTAGTACTAACAGGCTTTAGCGTGCTGTTGAAAAATTTATGACCTTGGCCTCGAGCCGTTAGCGTGTAGGATGACGCTTTTAAAAACGCATGGATATGTCCCTATAGCTCCGGCGATTCATCCCTGAATCGACGGTTTTAAAAGCGTCATCCTACACGCTAACTCACCATAGTGCAGGATTCGACTTTTTCTACAACCTGCTAGTAACTATGGATAGCTTTGTCCGGTATTTCAAGCAACAGGGGTTTCCATCGGGGATTCTCCGTCTAATTTCCTGGGGAGCATTTATTTGGCTGCCAAATAAGATAGACTGTGCGCCCCAACGAGCTGCAAAAAAGAAGCATGCGCTATCCCCTTTCCTTTTTCATTGGTCTGCGTTACATCGCGAGTAAGCGAAGCAGCGGTTTTATGTCTTTCGTGAGCATTTTTGCCACGGTTGGGATGGGGTTAGGGGTCTTTGCCTTAATTGTGGTGTTGTCTGTCATGAACGGTTTTGACGCGGAATTGAAACAGCGTCTGTTGCGCGCACTTCCGCACGGTTTTATTGAAAGCAGGCAGGGCCTGAGCGACTGGAAGTCGCTGCATGACGAAGTGGTTGGTCAGCATGCGCTTGTTGCGGCATCGCCTTATATCGGTGAGAAGGTACTTATTTCAGGGCGTCGTGGCGTTAAAGGTGCTGAATTGCAGGGTATAGCACCCAGCTACGAAAAAGCCGTCTCACCAATTGCTGATTACCTCGTAAGCGGCGACTTTGATCTGCTCGAGGAAGGTGAATTTGGCATAGTGCTGGGGAGCCTGTTGTCATATTCCCTCGGTGTTCGGGTGGGTGATACGGTGGTTGTTACCTTACCGAAAGTCTCGGTTTCGCTCGCTGGGGTTTTCCCCCGCCGCCGGCAATTCACTGTCGTTGGTATATTTGAAGTTGGGGCTCAGGTTGATCAGGGTTTGGCGCTCACGCATCTGGGGGATGCACAACGTCTGTTTCGCATGGCGGATAAAGTGGACGGTTTGCGTTTGAGCTTTAGTGATTTATATCTCGCTCCTGCAGGTGTGAAAGCACTGCAAGCGGATGTAGATCAACACTATTTTGTGCAGGACTGGAGTGAAACCCAGGGGACCTTGTTTCAGGCGGTCAAATTGGAAAAAACGGTTACCGGTATATTGTTGGGCATTATCGTTGCCGTGGCGGCGTTCAATATTATTACGAGTCTTATTATGATGGTGACGGAAAAGCGATCGGACATCGCTGTATTGCGTACCATGGGTATGCGCCGTTATCAGGTGATGACAATCTTTGTTTGCCAAGGGTGTGCGACGGGGTTTCTGGGCATTATCGCAGGCATTATATTTGGTATTCCCGTTGCGATTTATCTGCCCGAAATCATGCATTTCTTTGAGCAAAGTCTGGGTTTACAAGTATTTGATCCTACCGTTTATTTCGTCACACAGATCCCTTCCGTTTGGCAGCCATTTGATACGCTAATTATTTGTTCGGTTGCCACAGCGAGCTGTGTGCTCGCTACATTGTATCCCGCTTATCGAGCAACACTTATCGAACCTGCCGAAGCTATTCGTTACAACGACTAACGCTATGAATGAAGAAATTATTTTAGAAGGCCGCGATCTCCACAAAAGCTACTCAGATGGATCGCGCGCTGTTAAGGTTTTAACTGGTGTCAATATCTGTGTGCACAAGGCTGAGCGTATCGCCGTGGTCGGTGCTTCCGGCAGTGGTAAATCCACGCTACTAAACGTGCTCGGTGGCCTGGACAAACCGACGAGCGGCGAGGTGCTAATTGAAGCGCAAGCTTTTTCAGGATTGAGCGATTCAACACGCGGACGTTTGCGCAATCGCAAGTTGGGTTTTGTCTACCAATTCCATCATTTACTGCCCGAATTTACCGCATTGGAAAATATATTGATGCCGCTGAGAATAGGTGGCTTTGATTCCAGTTTTAGCAAGGTCCAGGCTGAAAAATTAATTGGACGTGTTGGTCTCACGCAGCGAGCAAGTCATAAACCCGCTGAACTCTCGGGTGGTGAGCGTCAGAGAATCGCTATTGCCCGTGCGCTTGCTACGCAACCCGCATGTGTTTTGCTCGATGAGCCAACGGGCAATCTCGATAAAAGTAATGCGGCTAATATTCGTCAACTGATGAACGAATTGGCCTCTGATTTAGGCACTGCATTTATCGTTGTTACGCACGACGAGCACTTGGCCAATTCGCTGGACACACGTTATTCGCTCGAGGATGGAAAATTGCACGCGATTGCCACAACTAGCGTGGAGTACGCGTAGTTTATGCAAGCGCGCTATGCATTTGCAATGGGCTATCGCTACACGCGGAGTTCGCGAAAAAGCGGTTTGCTCTCATTTTTATCGTCAGTATCGATGGCGGGTTTAATCATAGGCGTGTCTTTACTGGTCACCGTATTGTCTGTCATGAACGGTTTTGAGCGCGAGCTCAGAGAGCGGATTTTAGGATTGCTGCCCCAGGCTTCCATTTATCAGGCAGGCGGGCTTGCGGATTGGCCAGCATTGGCCCAGGACTTAAATCAGATCGATGGCGTCTCCGCGACCGCGCCATTTATTCAAGTAGATGCGCTTATTTCTTATCGCAACCGGGCAGAACCTGTTGTGTTTTATGGTATTGATGTCGATGAGGAGAAGCGGGTTTCTTTAATTCCTTCATTTGTCGAAGAATCCATTTTGTCAAAACTGGATGCAGACAAACGTGGCATTTTACTCGGTGTTGAAATTGCGGAGCGTCTGCAAATAAAACCGGGCACTAACGTTATGCTTATCGCGCCTGGGAACAATCGAAGTAAAGATGCCCAGATAGAGTTCTTTCACGTCCTTGCGCTGGTTAGATCGAATTCGCAACTCGATCAAACGCTTGCTTTAGCCAATATTGAGGGCTTGCGTTTATTGAAACCTGATCGGGCAGAAAGTGTGGATGGTTTGCGGCTTAAATTTGAACGCTTAGATGCGGCACCATATATTGCCGGGAAAATTGCGCGCGAGTTGGGACCGACGTTTTATCAAAGTAATTGGCAGCGGACCCACGGCAATCTCTATCATGCGATACAGATGTCAAAAAAAATGATCGGTCTGCTTATGTCGCTGGTCGTGGCTTTAGCTGCATTTAACATTGTTTCGACAATGATTTTAGTTGTGACAGAAAAACAGAGCAATATTGCAATTTTGAGAACTTTGGGCGCGTCCTCGAAGGAAATATTATTCATATTTTTATCGCAGGGTTTTTTTATCGGTGTCGGAGGTACCCTGTTGGGTATTGGTTTAGGTTGCCTCTTTGTGGTTTTACTGCAGCCTTTTGTCACTGCATTGGAGCGGCTTTTGGGCGCGCCATTTTTGCATTCGGATGTTTATCCGCTGACGGAAATTCCGGCGCAAATTAGTCTGATTGATTTGGCGGGAGTGGGTATTACATCCATTACGCTGGTGTTTTTTGCCAGCCTGTATCCCGCCTGGCGAGCCTCGCGAACCCAACCCGCAGAAGTGCTGCGCTACGAATAGCGTTTGTTGCGCCGCCGCTTATGTCTTAAACGCCAGCGTCTAGCCACGTGCCAGCGCCAAACCCACTGCATGGTTAAATAGCCTGCACAGCTAAAAAAAAGACTGGCCATAATCGAACCCAAAAGCAGGGGAAGCCAAATTTCTGGCAGCACGTCTTTTACCCATTCCCAACTGAACTCAAAGCTAAAATCATTTGTCGGGCGCATTAGAATATTTGCACCGATTTGATACTCGACAAACAGAATAATTGGAAAAGTCAGCGGGTTACTCACCCAGACTAATGCGACGGCTATGGGTAAGTTACAGCGGAGCCACAGGGCGGCCATCGCGGCGAGCGGAACTTGACCGACAATCGGCAAAAAAGCGATAAACAAACCCACGAAAAACGCGACAGAGATGGAGTGCCGGTTTAGGTGGAAAAGATTGGGATCGTGCAATAGGTCACCGAGAAACCGGAGTGCGGGGTTTTGGCGCACATGAGTGGGGTCGGGTGTCCAGCGTTTAAACAACTTCCTCGGCATCGGTTTAAAGGTGTCGGGTGAAAAGGGCAGCCATTATGCCGATTTCACTATAAGCCCGCCACGGCTTTTAAACACGTGCGGTATTGATTAATATGACGCAAGAGACAGGATGTCTCTATCGAAGGCAGGGAAGTCATGCGCAAATATCTATACCTCTCGTTTATCCTCGTCGGGCTGGCTGCGCCCGTGTTTGTTGTCAGCCCAAAGCCAGCAATCGCGTTGCCGATCATCTTATTTATTATAGTGGTCGAGTATCGCTGTTTTCGCCATTTCTACCTGCTGTTTTTTTGTACCGCTTATGCGATAGGTGACTATCGCGTAAACACGGTCGTGGAAAGCCAGTTGCAGGAACATCTTGAGTCAGAGTTGATCACTGTCAGCGGCGTCGTCGACAGTCTGGTCGACACAGAAGAAGCGCGGGCACGTTTTATCTTTCGAGTGGATTCAGCAGAACATACTGCCGGGAGAAAAATAGCTGACCTGAGTGGTGCGCGCATCAGCCTTAGCTGGCAAACAGAAAATACGATTAAAGCTAATGAACGCTGGCGCCTGCCGGTGAGGTTAAAACAACCGAGGGGCCTGGTGAATCCCCATGGCTTTGATTACCAGGCATGGATGCTGGCAAAAGCAATTATTGCACGTGGATACGTCGTTGACTCTGTTGATGCAGTGTTTATCGGTACGCGTTCGTCAGCCTTTGATTTTCTATCTATCCGGGCAAATCTTGCCGAGCGTTTGGATAAACGCGCAGGGCAACTTAAGCATGCCGAAATAATTAAAGCACTGATGATTGGTGATAAAAGCGATATTAGCCAACATCATTGGGATGTGTTTCAACACACCGGAACAGTTCATCTCATGGCTATCTCGGGTTTGCATATCGGCATGGTTGCCTACGCATGCGGGCTGCTTACTGGCCTGTTGTTGCGACCACTAAGTTTTCTGGATTATCCGTTTTTTCTGCGGGCACTTTCGCTGTTTATATGTGTCGGCAGTGCAGTTTTTTATGCGCTGCTCGCAGGTTTTAGCGTACCCACTCAGCGGGCGACGTTTATGATTTTTGCCGTAAGTGTTGCAATTATTCTCGGCCGAAAGCTGAGTCCACTTTATTTGTTATTGATGGTTGCTTCGATAGTGATTTTCATGAATCCAATGCAGCTTACTCAACCTGGCTTTGCGTTGAGCTTTAGCGCTGTTTTGGTTTTACTGTTTTCGTTTACTGGAAGAAAAACAGCTAAATCTAAATTCGTTGCTTTTATACAAGCTCAGGTCGTTGTGTTGCTCGGTTTGTTTGGGGTGATGTCGCTGTTTGGTTTGCCAAGCTCATTTGTAAGCCCATTGAGTAACACGGTAGCCGTACCGTTGGTTTCTTTCGTCATACTTCCGGCGGTGTTGCTTGCCGGTGCTGCGATGCTCACACAAATACCCGGTGCAGACTTGGTACTGTCTCTGGCAGATGTTTCACTGGATGTGTTGCTGTCTGTTTTGGAATATTTGGCGCAATTCACGTACTTGCACCAGTTCACTTTGGGCCAATTTACAACGGCTTTTATTTTGTTGCTGACAACACTGTTATTTTTATTACCACGGTTTTTTGGTTTTCTACCTCTGGCGCTTTTCCTCGGTGGCTTAAGTTATTTTGCCAATCAAAAAAACAGTGATGACTTTTTATTGACCGTGCTTGATGTAGGGCAGGGACTTTCGACAGTGGTATCGTTTAACAGCCGTTTGATGGTTTATGATATTGGCGCGAAGCACTCTGAAAAGTTTGATATTGCCAGCCGAGTTTTACTTCCATATTTACACGCGACCGGACGGCGCGATATCGATTTGCTTGTATTGAGCCACGCCGATAACGATCATGCAGGCGCCTATAACAGCTTCCGTGAACGCGTGAGAATAGGGCGCACGCTTACTGGGGAGCCTGAGCGTTTGCAATTGGGGAGTGAGTATCAATGCTCCAGCATACTGCCCCATGATTTTGGCGATGTGGTCAGTGAAGATTTAACTCTGGAAGTGTTGTGGCCTGATGCTGATCTGGCTGCCCACGAAAGCGCAAATAACAGATCTTGCGTAATGCTGCTAAGGTATTTAGATAAGACGTTTTTGTTTACCGGTGATATCGAGAAATCTGTCGAGCATCACCTGATTGCGCATAAGCGACTGCCTAAAGATGTGGACGTATTGGTAGCGCCGCATCACGGGAGTGCGACATCGTCGTCAGTGCTCTTTGTTGAACATACGCGCCCCAGGCACGTTATCTTCAGCGCGGGCTATCGCAATCGATACCGCCATCCTGCGGCGAAAGTTGAGAGGCGGTACCGCGAGTTGGGAAGTCAGGTGTGGAATACTGCGCACCACGGCGCGCTTACAATCAGATTAATTGACGGTGAATTGAACGTCAGGGCGCAGCGCTGTTTTGGGGCGCGGCGTTGGCACCGCGATGAAGGCTTCTGCAGCGCTCTCTAATTGCGTATCATTGCGCCCCGAAACCGCTCTAAACCATGTAGGAGAAGACGTAGAGTGTACGAGATAGTTACTGCTGGCGGATGGCTAATGCTGCCGATTGTTTTGTGTTCAATTGCTGTAATCGCGATCAGTGTCGAGCGTTACTGGACGCTAAATCCAACAAAAATAGCGCCTAAGCATCAGCTCGGGCAGGTTTGGACCTGGATCCAAAATAATGAACTCGATAGTGAGCGTTTAAAACAACTGCGACGTTCATCTGCTTTGGGACGCATCCTGGCCGCCGGCCTGGGTAATTCGCGCCACGGCCGAGACGTGATGCGCGATAGTATTGAAGAGGCGGCCAGCCAGGTCATTCACGATCTCGAACGTTTTTTAGGTCCACTCGGCACTATCGCAGCGATAGCACCCTTACTCGGTTTGCTCGGCACGGTAATCGGGATGATCAAGGTTTTTACCTCGCTTAATTTACAGGGAGCAGGAAATGCGGCGGTGTTGGCAGGTGGTATATCCGAAGCACTGATTACTACGGCGGCTGGCCTATGTGTCGCAATACCCGCAATGATAGCGCACCGCTTTTATGTACGCCGTGTCGATTCGCTCGTTGTGGTTATGGAGCAAGAGGCGGTAAAACTCGTAGATGCGTTACACAACGAGCGCCGTGTCGACCTGAAGAGTTCTTAATACCATGAAGTTTCGTCGCCAAGTCAGCGCTGAAGAGAGCGTTAACCTTACGCCGCTTATTGACGTGGTGTTTTTGTTATTGATCTTTTTCATGGTTTCTACGACGTTTACTAAAGAAACACATCTTGAAATTGATTTGCCCGAAGCCGATGGCGATCTGCAGCCGGTTGTCGCAAAACAAATTGAAATTATTGTCGACGAAACCGGAAATTTTACTGTCAATGATCGGGCGCTAGTCAATAAGCAAATTGAAACCCTGAAAGCAGCCATCGAAAAAGTGAGTGAAGGTGACACGAGTTTACCTTTTATTATCACGGGTGATTCAAATGTGAGTTACCAAGCCATTGTTTCTGTAATGGATTTGGCCGGCCAGCTCGGTTTTGTCAATTTGAGTATGACAACTCGCTCACCGGCAGACGCAGAGCCAGCCGGTGACGGCTAGCCGACCGAATAGGCTTCACCTTGTTCAACGTTTTGTCGAGCGCAGGTGGTATGCCAAATCACCGGGAATCCTGCTGATTTTTTTTCCGTTAGAGCTGCTCTATCGCTTCATCATTCATCGGCGACGCAAAAAACTTCAAACCCGAGCGTATCAGAGCCAAATACCAGTGCTTATTGTTGGCAATATTTGTGTTGGTGGCACGGGTAAAACACCGGTGTTAATCAGGCTTGTCGACCACTTGCAATCACTCGGGATGAAGGTTGGCGTTGTCTCGCGCGGTTATGGCAGGCAGAGCACGCACTTAGTTGAAGTGGATGCATCGAGCCAAGCTGACGACGTGGGCGATGAACCACTTGAAATTTATGCGGCGACAAAGTCTCCGCTTATCGTCGATACAGACAGAGTGCGCGCGGTTCAGGCGTTACAAGAAAAATACCCTTTGGATGTGATTCTCTGCGACGATGGCATGCAACACTATGCGCTGGCGCGCGATATAGAAATTGCCGTAATGAGTTCTACCAGAAAATTTGGCAATGGCCATTGCCTACCTGTGGGCCCAATGAGAGAGCCGAAAACGCGATTAAAGGATGTTGATTACGTCCTTTGGAACGGTGGCGCTCAGGACGAAAGCTTAGTGCTGAGCGAGGCCAAGAGTTTTACCTTTAACATTCAGGCTAAATGTTGGATAAATGTCTGCACCGGTGAAAGCCGCTCGCTGGACGAACTGGAATTAAGCGATTGTGTCGCGTTCGCGGGCATAGGTGAGCCCGAGAAGTTTTTTTCAAGCCTGGAGACGCTCGGCGCACATTTTAGTAAACGCTCGCGCCCGGATCATCATCGCTATTTACCAGAAGATTTTGCGGGGCTTGAAAGTAAGCGCATTTTAATGACGGCAAAAGATGCAGTTAAATGTAGAATGCTGGCTCCCCAGGATACCTGGTATCTGCAGGTTGAAGCGGCGCTCGATCGCGTCTTTCTTGAGGGTTTAGCGAATCAAATTCGAGATTGCATGGACAAGAGATGAACTTTTCAGTTGTTATCCCCGCGCGTTACGCGTCTCAGCGTTTGCCGGGCAAACCCCTGCTAAAGATTGGCGATAAAAGCATGATTGAGCGCGTCTACTTACAGGCGTCGAAAAGTAGTGCGTCCAGCGTTGTTGTTGCGACGGATCATGCGGACATCGAGCAGGCTGTACTCGCCTTTGGCGGCAAGGTCTGCCGGACCCGTGAAGACCACGTTTCAGGTACAGATAGGCTCGCTGAAGTTGTCGACCAACTGGCGCTTGAGGACGATGCGATTGTCGTCAATGTGCAGGGTGATGAACCGCTTATCCCGCCGGCGGTGATTGATCAGGTTGCTACAAACTTGCATCGTCACTCACAGGCCAGCGTTGCCACGGTCGCAGAAGCGATTTTAGTGTTGGAGAAATATAAAGATCCAAATTCAGTTAAGGTCGTCACCGATAATGCAGGTATGGCACTGTATTTTTCACGTGCTCCAATTCCTTGGTATCGCGATTTACAGCAGCCCGGTAGTGAAAATGATGATGAACTCGCGCACGCTTTGATGGCGTCTAAGCAAGTGCAAAAACACATAGGCATTTATGCTTATCGGGCGGCTTTGTTGAGACAATTTGTCACCTGGCCAGCGGCGAGCCTGGAAAAAATAGAAAAGCTGGAGCAATTGCGGGTGATGGAAAATGGGCACAAAATTCATGTTGCAAGCGCATGTGACCCTGTGCCGGGTGGCGTAGATACTCAAGCAGATCTCGATCGCGTCTGTGCCTTGTTAGGACAATGTCTATGACAAAAAAAGTAGGCGTACTTTTTGTTTGCTTGGGCAATATCTGTCGGTCTCCAACAGCAGAAGCTGTTTTTTTTAAACGCCTTCAGGAAACGCATTTAGCGGATAGTGTGGATGTCGATAGCGCTGGTACCTCGAGCTGGCATATCGGTTCTGCACCTGATTCGCGAACGATTAAAACGGGACGTTCACGCGGTTATGAGTTGGCACATTTACGCGGCAGACAAGTAAGCGAAAGCGATTTTTACCAGTTTGATTATATTTTGGCGATGGATAGTACCAACTTAAAAGCTTTGGAAGAAATGTGTCCAGTCGATGCAAAAGTTGAGCTAAAACTTTTTCTGGATTACACATCTCAAACCCAATATGTTGAAGTTCCCGATCCCTATTATGGCGGTAGACAGGATTTCGAATTAGTCATAGATCTCGCAGAGGATGCATCCGCCGGTTTGCTAAGTGCGATTCAGAATACTTTTTAGGTACTCGTTATGTCTCCGTTAGAGATAGCTTCAGATGTAGATCTGACTGATAAAAATACTTTTTCTCTCACAAGCTCTGCAAAATATTTTGCGTCGTGTACTAATGTTGACCAGCTCAAATACCTGCTCGAGTGGGCGCGAACCAATGCGTGCGCGGCCTGTGTTTTTTCCGGCGGTAGCAATATATTACTCGATAAATATATTGACGCTTTGGTGATCAGAATGGATGTTCAAGGTAAAACGATCACAAATACGAATAGCACTTATGCCGATTTGTGTATCGGTGCCGGCGAAAATTGGCATGCCCTGGTTGAGTGGACACTCGCTAAAAAATTCTATGGTTTGGAAAACCTGTCGCTTATCCCCGGTTCGGTTGGTGCGGCACCCGTACAAAATATTGGCGCCTACGGAGTTGAGGTAGGCGATTTAATTCATAAAGTCACCGCATTAGATATAACAACGGGACAGTTGGTAGACTTTTCTGCAAGTGATTGTGCATTTGAGTATCGCGATAGTTTATTTAAACGAGACATTGGAAATCGCTATATTATTTGTGAAGTGAATTTCCGCCTGGCGACCTCGGCAGTGCCTAAAGTGCATTATCCCGCTTTGCGAGAATACTTATTAAAACAAAATATTGATTTAGATGCAGTGACGCCAGAGCAGGTAAGCGACGCCGTCGTAGCGATCCGCTCGAGCAAATTGCCCGATCCAGCAGAACTTCCTAATGTCGGTAGTTTTTTTAAAAACCCTATTATTGCTAATGGCGAGTTTTTAAAACTCAAAAAAAAGTATGCAGATTTACCGGCGTTTAACGTTGACGACGAACAAAAAAAAATTCCGGCGGCGTGGTTAATCGATAAGTTGGGTTGGAAAGGGCGTTCATTAAATGGTGTGGGTGTGCATAAAAACCATGCTTTAGTGTTGATCAATCCAAACAAAAAATCGCTAGACTCGGTCATGGCGTTGGCGGAGCGGATACAGAAGGATGTTGCAACGCATTTTTCAATTGCGCTTGAAATTGAACCTCAGCCACTTTGCCCTCGTCTTCAAGGTCGGTAGTTGGTGCAAAATTTATTTTTTCCAAAAAATGAGGGTCTCGATTTACCTGGTGCAGGCGCTTTAGATATTTATCGTGCGTGGCTATCGGCGGATGCCTCAAAAAGTCTATTTGAACAACTTCTGGCAGATGTTACGTGGAGCGAGCCGCAAATATATGTTGCGGGAAAAAGGCAGCGAATTCCTCGCCAACAAGCCTGGTACGGTGACGCTGACACAGCGTTTACCTATAGTGGCGTGACGTTTAAACCGGAGCCATTTACGGCTGTTTTGGCTGACCTGCTGCAAAATGTGATACATGTCTCAAATCAACAATTTAATAGCGTATTAATTAACCACTACCGAGATGAAAATGACAGTGTTGGATGGCATGCAGACGATGAAAAAGAATTTGGTACGTCGCCAATCATTGCTTCGCTTAGCCTGGGAGAAACCCGTTGCTTTGCGTTTAAGCCGAAGCCAGAAGCATATGCCATATGTGGTTGGCGCCCCGGCCAACGCTCTATAAAGGTTGATTTAAGCGACGGAGATCTCATTATTATGAATGGCGATGTACAAAAATACTGGTTACATTCGATTCCAAAATTGGCGCCTAAATGTGCTGCTCGCATAAACCTCACTTTCCGCTATGTGTATGTACAAAACGAAAAGCACTAGTTTTTGTAAGGTTTATGCGAATGTATGCGCTCTAGCCATGACGCTTAAGGAATGTTACATTTTTGCCAGATTTAGCTGTATGCCGATGTCCACGAAATGCCCGGTGTATCGAGTCAACGGATGCCCAGGCGCTATCAGGCGAACAGCAATAAAAAACAGAGAGTTATTAGGAAGTTATTAATGGTAACCACCATTTTGGTTGCGGACGATCACGACCTCGTGCGCATGGGGATTGTTCGCATGCTTGCCGATGTGCCGGGTTTGAGTGTTGTCGCTGAGGCGTCCACGGGTGAGCAAGCGGTTCAGCTCGTGCGTGAGAAGAGACCAAACGTTGTGCTTATGGATGTGAAAATGCCGGGCATAGGCGGACTCGAAGCGACAAAAAAAATTTTGTCGATCAATGAAAATACCAAGGTTATTGCAGTTACCGGTGTATCAGACGATATTTATGCGGATCGTTTGATGAAAGCGGGCGCAGCCGGTTATGTTACGAAAGAAGCCGGTTTTGACGAAATAGTAAAAGGTATTCAAAAAGTTATTGCCGGTGGTCGCTATATGAGCTCTGCTGTTGCGCAACAGTTGGCCTTAAAAAACTTTGGCGGTGACACTGATCGCTCACCATTCGATGATTTATCTGAACGCGAATTGCAAACAGCGGTTATGATATCCAGCGGCATGAAAGTTAACGATATTGCCGAGTCGTTTTGCATTAGTCCGAAGACAGTGAACAGCTATCGTTATCGGATTTTTGAAAAACTTGATATCAGTACAGATGTAGAGCTTGTATTGTTGGCGGTGAAGCACAATTTACTGGATATGGATTAGCGCTAAACATTTTTTTGCGTTTTAATTGACGCATGAATGACGTTGCAGTTGTTTTCGACCACAAAACTTTCCTAAAAAACCTCACGACTCAACCCGGTGTTTATCAAATGTATGACGCCGCCGGGGCAGTTCTGTATGTGGGTAAAGCGAAGAACCTAAAAAATCGAGTCGCCAGCTATTTCCACAAAAGCGGCTTAACTGCGAAAACGCAGGCGCTGGTCAAGCGCATACATAAAATTGAAATTACTGTTGCGCCGAGTGAAGCAGAAGCGCTGGTATTAGAGCACAATCTTATCAAGGCGCAAAAACCGCCATTTAATATTGTGTTGCGCGACGATAAGTCTTACCCCTATGTTTTTCTTTCAACAGACGAAGCGTACCCAAAATTAAGTTTTCATCGCGGTGCAAAAAAGAAAAAAGGCCAATATTTTGGTCCATTTCCAAATGCATCGGCAGTGCGCGAAAGCCTTAATTTTTTGCAAAAAACATTCAAGATACGCCAATGCGAGGAGAGCACCTATCGAAACCGCTCCCGCCCGTGCTTGCTCTACCAGATAAACCGCTGTTCCGGCCCCTGCGTGAATATGATCAGCGAAGAAAAATACGGTGAAGATTTAGCGCAGACGCGTCTGTTTCTGGAAGGCAAAAATGAACAACTCAAACGCGTGTTGGGTGAAAAAATGCAGGCGGCATCGCAAGAACTCGCGTTTGAAAATGCCGCGGAGTATCGCGATCGTCTGAGTGCCTTGCAACAAGTTCAAGCTGAACAAAGTATAGAGGCGGGCAGTGGCAATATGGATGTGATTGCCTGTTATCAGGAAGCGGGCATGAGCTGCGTGCATATTTTGTATGTAAGGGTAGGGCGTATTATTGGCAGTCGCAGTTATTTTCCGGCAGACAAACTCGCTCAGGACGAAATGGCGGTATTGGCGACTTTCCTGGGGCAAAAATACTTAAGCTCGCAAAATTTGGAAATTCCGGTGGAGATTGTGCTCAGCCATCGTATTGTCGATGAACATGCCATGGCGGACGCAATAGCGCAAGTGCGCGGTACGCAGGTTCGACTTACCGCCAATGTGAGAACCTATAAGGCTAAATGGTTGGCCATGGCCCTCGAAGCTGCCCGTCAAAACCTGCGTCAGCGAATTAACAGTAAAACGACACTCGTCAATCGGTTTAACCAGCTACAAGACATATTAAACCTCGACGAATTACCCGAACGTATTGAGTGTTTTGATATCAGCCATAGTTCGGGTGAACACACCGTGGCGTCTTGTGTTGTCTTCGACCAGGAGGGCGCACGAAAATCTGACTATCGCCGTTTCAATATTGAAGATATTCGCGCAGGTGACGACTACGCTGCGATGAACCAGGCCTTGACACGGCGCTACTCACGTTTGCAAAAAGAGGAGCGGCGTCTGCCAGACATTGTGTTGATTGATGGTGGCAAAGGCCAGCTTGCCCAGGCGGAAACCGTTTTTGGTGAACTCGGTATACATGAGGTATTACTCGTAGGTGTGGCCAAGGGCAGCAGTCGCAAGGCGGGCCTGGAAATTCTGCATTTTGCCGATGGCTCGGAAATCGATTTGCCCGCCGATCACCCAGCATTGCATCTTATTCAACAGGTACGTGACGAAGCTCACCGGTTTGCTGTAGCTGGTCATGTGCGTGGGCGTGACCGCCTGCGCAAACGATCGACCCTCGAAGATATAAGTGGCATTGGTCCCAAACGCAGGCGCGCGCTGCTCACGCACTTTGGGGGTATCCAAGAGGTGTTAAAAGCCAGTCAGCATGAGATTGCCAAGGTTCCCGGTATCAGCAAAAAAACCGCGGAGGAGGTTTACAGTGCGCTGCACAGCGAGTAGTGTGCACCCCTAGTTTCCAGGCGACCCCCGATGCTTACATTGCCCAATCAACTTACGCTGTTTCGCGTCCTTGTTATTCCTCTACTGGTAATAGTTTTCTACAGCGAGTTCGAATGGCGCTTCTTCGCCAGCGCAGCACTGTTCGGTTTGGCGGGTATCACAGACGCGCTCGACGGCCATATCGCGCGAAAATACAACCTCTCAACGCCATTCGGCGCGTTTTTAGATCCCGTTGCTGACAAACTGATAGTAGCTGTTGCGCTGACGTTGCTGATCGAAGCCAATAGTTCGCTTTGGTTTACCCTTCCAGCAACAGTGATTATTTGCCGTGAGATTGTTATCTCGGCCCTGCGTGAGTGGATGGCGGAGATAGGCAGTCGCAAGAAGGTGGCCGTATCCACGATAGGGAAAATTAAAACCACCCTACAAATTATTGCGATACTGGTATTGCTCGCCTTTCAAAAGGACGGTTTTCCGCTACTTCACAAAATCGGCTTGGTCAGCCTGTACCTGGCAGCAGCGCTTACCCTTTGGTCCATGTTGCTCTATCTTAAAGCCGCATGGCCAAGCCTGAGTGGCAAAAACTCAGATTAGACACTAGGAAATTTCGAGCAATTTGGCTAAAATGCGCGGCCTTTCTGGCCTGGCGTCTGTGTTAGACCAGGCATTAGCAAAGCGCCGAGCCCGAAGGGCGATCCGCCGCAGGCGGAACCGATAGCGACAGCTATCAGCAACGAGCCATCTATATGGCGAAGCCCGAAGGGTCAAAACAGCCTAATGCTGTTTTGATTCACGTAAAGAGCCACTGGAGCAATCCAGTGCAGAATCGCTGACTAAATGGCAGACTCGTTCGGATTTACTCAGCAATCGAAGAACGCTCACTTCGCAAATAAAGGCGCGATGTTAAATAGCAAAGCGCCGAGCCCGAAAGGGCGACCCCGCCGCGAGGCGGCAGGTAAAGAGCCACTGGAGCAATCCAGTGCAGAACCGCTGACTAAATGGCAGACTCGTTCGGATTTACTCAGCAATCGAAGAACGCTCACTTCGCAAATAAAGGCGCGATAGCAAAGCGGTTATGCACTGGATTGCAAATCCACGTAGGCCGGTTCGACTCCGGCTCGCGCCTCCATTAAATTCCTCCCGAATGCCCGGGTGGTCGACGGCATGGATGCCGGAGGTAGAGCAACGCAGGAGCAGTTGCCGACGATTGCAGGAAGCGATCGTTAGAGCGAAGCAGGATGCCCGAGCCGAGAAATTGGTCCAGCGCGAAGCGCTGGTAAAAGCTTTAAGTAGGGCAACTAACCTTACTATAAAAATAGCCTTCCCGAATGCCCGGGTGGTGAAATTGGTAGACACAGGGGACTTAAAATCCCCCGATCATTGCGATCGTGCCGGTTCAAGTCCGGCCCCGGGCACCATCTTGCTAAGTTATTAATTCTCTTACCGAACAAAGTTTGACGCCGAAATCTCCATTCAAACAACCCGTTGACTTACAATGTTCTTGTGCCTAAAGTTCGTTCGATTTTTTTTGTTCCAAAAAAACAAACAGACTAGCGAATAAAATTCGATTTTTGCGGGCATCTAAAAACGCATAATTTGGATTGTATACACTGACAAGAATGGCGGGGTACGACAATGTGCTATTCGATAACTAGTAATTTTTAATAATGGAGATTGACATGAGGTATGTTTTTTGCATGCTTACCTGCTACATATTTTCACCGCTTGCAGTCTCTTTACCAAGCTATGAAATAAGCGAATTACTTCTTCCGGACAATACTAATAGTGTTAGTATTAACGACTTCAACAGCGTTGCTTTTTCAACACCTCTTTCTATTCATAGTAATGATTCGAACACTATTGGTATTTGGAATTCTGGAAATATTACCTCTATAGATACCAGCAATTTTTCTGCTGTAAATATCGTCTCTTCAGTTAATCAAACCAACAACATTGCAGGAAGCGCTTTTCTTTTATCTGATTCTATTGCGACACCTGTAACTTGGGATGAAAATGGGAATCCGCTTATACTAAGCTCTTCTTATGGAGCTGCGTATTCGATTAATTCCATAGGACAAGCTTCGGGTTACATAAGAGGTGATACTGGTAATCTAAATGCAGTATATTGGAGCAATGGGATTGAGACCTTGCTTTTTCCAAATTCTTCACAGCTTCCCAGCATAGCTCGAGATATAAATGATAATGGTGAAATAATCGCAAATTTATATGATGGGACTGGTATCGAGGAGCCATATCTATTCAATGGAAATGTACAATTGAGCCTGGAAATGCCTGCTGGTTCTAGAGCAATATCGATAAACAATAATTCGGTTATTGCTGGTTTTCGAGGTATTCCGTCTCAGCCTCGTTTTATTTTTGAGAGTTTTATTTGGGATGATGGTAGTGTTACATATTTAGATTTTCTGCCAGGGCACAAAAGAAGTTTTGCTGTTGACATTAATGATGACGGGATTGTAATTGGGAATTCTTTCGTTGGCATCGATAGCGTCGAGGTTGGCACTGCATTCCGTTGGGATTCGGTTAATGGAATATTGAATCTTAATGATCTTGTACAAAATATGAATTCGGATGGTTGGTCGTCTTTAACAGATGTCAGACAGATTAATAATAATGGAGTGATTGTAGGTGAAGGTATAAAACAAGATGGATCAAAAAGTTACTTTGTTTTAACACCTATAGCCCCAACGAATATAATAGTTGATGATGCGCATCCCTACGCAGATCCTTTAGCCACATGGATCCCAATTTACGGGGACATCACCTTTTTTATTCCTGGCCCAGGACTTAACTGGTTAGAAGAAAATATCTTGAACAATGCTTACGCAAACAGCTATCATAGGTTGAATAATTCTAGCAATAACGGTATGCCGGAGTTTCAATGGAAATTTTCGGTTCCAAATACAGGCACGTACAGTATAGATGCCTATTGGCCTGACGATAGCAGTGCTACTAGCAATGCAAGTTTTGTAGTCGCAGATTCGAATGGGGATACAACTGTAAGCATGCAGCAAAATATTAATGGTGGACAGTGGAATTTCCTTGGATCTTTCTTTTTTATCCAAGGTCACTCTTACACTGTTAAATTATCTGCACCTGGAGGCCAATCTGTAAATGCAGATGCAATAAGAATTAGCAATTAACATAAGAAAGCCAAAAAAGCTAGTTAACTGTGTTTACCGTGGTCTATT
>JANQJP010000025.1 GCA_028281575.1 Cellvibrionaceae bacterium | reverse complement strand
TGCTTAAAGTGAGTAAAGGTCGAGGCAAGAAAAATATCGCGCGAAAGGTAGCGATGTATATGGCGCAAAAACGCGGTGATTTTCGTTTAAATGAGATTGTCGAGGTGTTTGGTTTGAAACATTATGGAGGTGTGTCAAATGCGATTTATGGGGTGAGTGAAGAGGTTAAGTTTGATTGTCAGCTTGCGAAAAATATTAATTATATTATCAATAGACTTGACCCCTAGACTAGATTGTGTTGACCCCTAGATTTCTCCGATAAATACAAAAATAAATAAATCCGAAAACAGGAAAAAGTAAAATAATAAGAATAGTTCTTAAGTTGTCATCGAATCCTAGGTAATCAATCGAGACTAAAGATACTAGAAAGCAAACGAATAAGATTATCGTGTATCGATAAAAACGGCGTGTCGCAGTCATAGTCGCTAGTTACCCTTCTTTCTGCCATTGCTCGTAGGCAGGCTCAACGAGCTTAGCAGGGGCAACATCCAAACTACCCGCCAACCGAAATAGCGTCGTCATAGTGGGCTGTTTCGTACCCGCTTCTAAGTCCTGGTAGAAGCGCAAGGACATATCACAGCTCATAGCGATATCTTGCTGGGTACGGTTATCTTTCGTACGGAATTGGCGCAGTGTCTCACCAAACACTTGCTTGCTGCTATCAGTCATATACCCCCTTCAAATGTGCTGCCCTGTTCGGTGCCCATCAAAAAGGTTCAATATCGGTTACGCTCGATAGTGCGTATACGCTCAAAAGAGCGTAAAATAGTTGTGCTCTATAGTGCGCGCTCATTTGAGCGCATAAATCCACAGCATAATCACATCATGGGGGATGACCTATGTGGAAATCGATCATTTTATCGACAGTAATATGTACTTTTGTAACTTCCTGCGGAGGAGGAAGCTCTGGCAGCAGTGATCAGGGGAGTAATAACGATGATACGCCTTTGGAAGGCTCTAATCTGCCAGCTGGAACGCCTGTCGCCGCATTTGAAATACTGCCTGCTCAGGACAGCACGTTAATTCTGCAAGAGGTAGATACTGTCTATACCAGCCGAGTAAGCGGTTCTACGCATACCAATGGCTCGACCTTTTATCTTGCTGATGACGCTAATCAGATTGCCGAGAAGAACAATCACGTTTTCAAACCGGCTTATTTGATCGATGAAGATGTGATTTGTGTGTCTAGCGCCGATACATTCAGCGAGATACGCATAAACATATCTTACGACGGTATGACCACTGAAGGTGTGCTTTACCGTCCTTGCGGGGTGGGTGAAGTCGATTTCACGGCCTTTGCAAATAGCGACCTTATTGCTATTGATATCGCCACATCGTTATTAGATGAAAGCAATCTTACACTGGCCTTCCCATTTGGCCCTACCATCCTCCAGGTGGATTTGGATCATTATGTGATTGCTTCTCAATATATATTGGGTTTTGAAGCAGACCCTAATACGAATAACATACGGTTCTTTCCGGGAGGTATTCTGCTGGAAGGTGAGATAGATAACTGGACATATGTTCCCGCCTATCTAGATCTCACATCGGGCTATATCTGTGTCAATGACACTATGGTAGGTGGATATATGATGGCTTATGCCAGCCGCGACACGAATGCAGTGAATACTATCGGTGATCGACTCACATTGGATTTGTATTCTTCAGGGAGTTCACTCAATCCCGAAGCAATGATTTATTGGGGAGCGCGATGCGAGTAAGAGATAGTTATTCGCTGTTGATTCAGCTAAATAAAACTCTATGATCGATTGCCCGCTTGAATAACCAAGCGGGTGTCTATTTTTTAGTAGGCAATATAAACCTTTTAATGGAAAGGATTGCGAATGCGAAAACCACCATTAAAAAGGTTTAAAGCCAAACTTGTCCTTACAATTAAGGGCATTTCTGTTTTGATTAGCGTCGAAGCAGATAGGCCTTAAAACTTCTGGTGCGGGCAGACTTAGCGGAACACCCGCACCAGTTTGTATAAACCTTTCACTTTTAACATACCATATTTTTCAAAATCGCCAAGAGAAAACTATTAAGCCTTCAATATTCTTGGAAGAGAGGATTGTTGCGCTGTCCCCAGACCTTTACGCCAATCTGTTTGAACTTGCTAATACTAAGAGCACCGCGCTCATTACGGGCCTTTGATCCTGGGGCGAGCAATGCCGTTTCAATGTCTGGTCGTTCTGCCTGCCACATTTCCAGCACCTCAAAAGTTTGATTCATTAATACCAGCAATAATATCCCATTCATGATCGAGTCTTATTGACCCGAGGCGTTGCCCTGAAGTGGGTTTATCCGGTAAACATCGGCCTTTAATCTGTATTTTCCTGCCATTCTTATCGTAAGCGTCATAACCAGCGGTACGAGCTTCAGCCAGCTTTAAATCTAGTAGAGAAGCGGCATTAAACTCTGCTATCTCGCCTGTAATGCCGAGCGGCTTGCCCGTGAGTTTTTTATAGCGAGTAGCCAGTTCTTTGGCTTGCTCTAGGATTTCTTTGATTTCATCTGTCATCGCTGCTTCTAGTGCTTCTTGAGTGATGTTCCACCGCTTATCTTAGTGCCTTTGTAGCTCAATTCATCCTTTTGCTGTTGTTTTCTGTGGTCTGGCTATATGTGAGTCAGTGTGAAACACAATAAAAAAAGCAGCGCTCGCTCGCTTTTATTCTTTGTCTTTCCCCCTTAAGCCTCACTCCCTTCTGGATAGCCATCAGAAAACAACAGAAGGATAAATTAGATGGCAGGACAAGACATTAACACACGGAAGGACAACTTTATTAAAAGACTGGAATCATTTGACCGATCCAAGGATAAGGGAGAACATTTTCGCAATTTCTGTACGCTGGCATATTGCGCCCTCGCCAAGCAAACCGCGTTTAGCAAAGAAGAAGCCGATAATTTTGAAGAACGTTATATGTCGGTAGTGCATTCCTATAAAAATAAAGATGATGTGCGCCGTATGCCTGAATTAATGAGTTACACCATGTTGGCTTTACAGCACGGCGGCACCGATTTTCTCGGAGAAGTAGCTACTCAGCTCAATGTGCTGGATAAAGCGAACGGACAGTTTTTTACGCCTTATCATATCTCTGCAATGATGAGTAAATTGCTTTTGCCAGATGTTACAAAAACTATAGAGCGTGATGGATTCTTTTCTGCGAGTGATCCAGCGGCGGGGGCAGGCTGCATGTTACTGTGTATAGCTGACCAAGTTGAACAACAGGGGTTTGATTTATCCGAAACATTAAGTGTCGAAGCTATTGAGCTTAATCGTATTACCTATCAGATGTTATTTGTACAACTCGCCCTTCGTGGTATTCCTGCCCGTGTTATTAACGGTAACGCTTTAATGAGAGAAATATTTGAAACCGCTTATACGCCGATGGCAAAGCATTTTGTTAACAAGCATGGTTGCCTCTTTAAAGAAAATACTGACCCGAAACCCGTTAACAGTGGCAATTTATCTTTGGCATATTTTTTCCAGAAATAAGTCTTTCCCTCACCCCACGTTCCATTTAGAGATAACACTATAGGCTCATCCGAGTCGATTAAACGTTTGTCAAATACATCCCTAATTTTATCAATGTTGTTTTTTTCACTTTTGGGATGATCTGACATACCGCTTTGCCGAATTCGCATTTTGTTTTAGTAAAGATTTTCTCTTCTTTGTCGGTGCTGTTCTGCGCGCGCCTTCATACGATTGGACACTTCTTCACTGGTATAGAGTTCTTTTTCTTCTCGTTTTATATGAGGTATAGGGAGTTCACTGGATTCTAGTTCATACAATCCTTTTGTATCATTTTTTATGGCAGAAGCAACTATGTTTTCTACAAGATGCTCTTTAGGAGTATTTCTTATACTTTCCAACTCGTTGATTTTTTCAACCGTTTTATCGCCAATAAAAATTTCAATTTTCAGTGGGTTCTTAATTGGCTTGAGGCTTTCCATGCCACTTTCTACAAAAAGAGCTACCTCTTCATAGCGAATATCCTTATGATCTTTACCGACTTCCAGACCAACATCTTGTATCAACTCCTGCTTTCTTCCGTTAGTGTCATTTAATCCACCTAAAGCACGTTGAAGAAAAATAAATGCGGAGGCAACCTCGGTATAACCTAACTGAGATGCTTTCTCAAATTGCCGTTCATCAAGACATTTAGAGATTGCTTCTAGCGATTCTTTCAGCTCGCCAATAGCCTGAGAAACCCCAATGACTTCACCAAAAAAAGAGTCGTTAATTTTTCTGATTTCAGATTTTTTCTTGGCTACAGATTTTTCTATAGAGTCTTCTTTTGCAATATCCATAGGCTCAATGCTCACTATCTATATCAGAAAATAGCGCATCAGCATTTTTGTATTGAGTTCCTCGCCGATTTTCTGATTCTTGTATTGCTTCAAGCGTTTCAGAATTTGGCTGCTTGTCACCAAGTTCAGATGATTTTCCTCTATCTCTTAATTCATCATGCCGTGCTTCTATCTGCTGTTTTTCTGCGTCAGTAAACTTATCCCAATGTTTTTGCATTTTCTCGCCTATCATCAAAAAATACCCTTATGCAAAAACGGCTATTCCAACAGGCTGATTATTAGATACATGCTCTTTAATCACAATCTCAACATCCATATTCAATGCGATTAAACAGCGATATAACCTATCAAAAGTAAAGCCTGACAATCGACCATTGGCTAATTGTGAAACTTCTGGTTGTGTTATGCCGAGTAGTGAAGCGGCCTTCGCCTGCTTTAAACCACGGCTTTCCAGATGGCTATTAATGTGTTTAGCGATTTGCGCTTTTGCAAGTCGTTCACTGCCATTTTCTAAGCCCTCAAAAGGGTGAGCAGTAACGACAACATCATCATGTGTAGTGTTCGTCATGGTATACCTTCGCCTTCTTTAATCTTTGCTCAATCAGTTTAATATCACTTTGCGGCGTTGCGATGCCTTTCTTGCTCTTTTTCTGGAAAGCATGGAGCACATACACAACTCCCTGATGTTTGACCGTATAAATCGCACGGTATGTATCAGTATCAAAGTTATCAACGATCTCTAAAACCGACGCTCCTTTAAAACCCTTGAGGGGTTTGGCACTCTCAGCCTTTTCACCGCTCTGGGCAAGATGCAGCGCGTAGCCCATTACATCCTGTACATCATCAGGAAAAGTCTTCCAGTCATCGTAAGCAGAGCCTATCCAGACTACGGGCTTTAGTTTATCGTTGCTCATATCTATTCATATGATATTTCATATATTTAGTCAAGGGAGAAAATAAACACTCCATATCCTTTACTAACTTTTCTCGATTAGTTAATAACCTCAGAGTATAAATCGATGAAAATTGATAACCAAAGTTTGTTAAAAACGAGCGTTTTGCATTCCCCATACAGCAGGACTATGGACTTTCCAGCCCTAATGTCTGCCAATTCACCGAGCCTGTTTAAGCTGTAGCAGAAAGAAGGGTGAAAAGGCAGAAGGCTACTTGCCGTTTTCTATGGCAGCTAATGCTTCTTTCACATCTCGCTGAATAATAAAACTGTTTGCTTCGAGAATGGCTGGCACATCCTGCGTTTGGCGCAGCAATGCAACGATAATGATATGGTTGTCACGAGAGGGAACGTAAACAAGGTAATGTTCACGGACAACCGCGATTTCTAATTCTTCAATGTTAGTCAAATGGGATTTTTTTGAAATGGTGGCTGGTTGTTTGGCTGCATTCTCAGCGGCTTTGTGTAAATCTTTGAAATATTGCTGCGTTAGCTCTTTTCCCCAGCGCTTATTAGACCAGCGCCTTGCTGCTCTAAAATCATCCTCCGCAGTAAGGGTGAGTGTGTAATAGGTGTTTGGCACTGCGCTAATCTTCGTCTGCTATATCGAGAATAGATTTATCTGAGAAGCGTCCTGCCTTTATATCTGATAGCCCTTCGCGTACATGACGCACAACACCCTGCGTTTCCATGTCTCGCCTGATGAGGTCGCGCAAATACTCACTGGGTGTGGAGTAAACGCCTCCGTCTCCGGCACGGCTGTTCACAAACTCCCGTAACTCATCAGTAAGCGAAAGATTCATACTGGTAGGCATAGTTGATACCTTGCAAAAGTTAAATTAGCATTGATCTAATATTAATCAATATGACATATATTGTCAATATTCGACAAGAGTGTGTCCATTCTGGCCGTGCTGCTTCGCCTTCGCTTTTCGCTCATTCCTCACAGAGCCGAGAAACAAAGGCTACACATCACTCACACCTGCCGCGTTCCACTTGCCTAAGTATTAGTAGGTAACAGCAAAGCTGTATTTCTTTATAGGGATTATCCCCCGCAGGGTAAGACACAGACTAACACCCTAACCACTCCATCAAGGCATTCCCCGATTTTCCGTGCTGCGCGTGTGCAAACAGGGTGATTCCCCTTGCCTTGATTTCGTCTGTTAGCGCGTTATCGCTCGCTTCTTGGCTCGCTCTTTTTTCAGGGGTTTTTCAACCCCTGCGGGGGAATGTGAATTTTAAGAACAGGAGCGAAAGGCCATGAATATTAAAGATGCAGCAAAACTACTCGGAGTAAGTGGCAAGGTAACAGAAGGGGATATTAAGAAAGCTTATAGACAAGCAGCCCAACAATTTCATCCAGACCGTAATCCAGCGGGTGCTGAGATGATGAAAATGATTAACGCCGCTTATGACATATTAAAAAATTTTAACGGTGAAATTCCTAGCAGTGATACGACTAGCGATAGTACAGGTGATGCCGAAGAAAACTATAGCGAGGCAGTAAAGAAGCCCTGAATAAAATCATTCATCTCGACGGTTTAGAAATAGAAATATGCGGTGCTTGGGTGTGGGTATCAGGAGAAACCAGAAAACACAAAGAAACAATAAAAGAAGCGAACTTTAAATACGCATCAAAAAAGAAGCGCTGGTATTTCCGTCCGTCAGATTGGAAAAGTCGTAGCCGTGGTTCACACAGCATGGAAGATGTAAGAAGTAAATATGGTAGCGCTACGCCAGTGCGTAGACGCAAACAACAATTAGAATCGTGTGAATCATAAGGAGATGATCATGAGAGCGTATCAATTAGATTTATTTTACGATCATTGCTTCTTCAGTGAACCGCGTGACGTAATACAGGAGGCGTTAACCCAGAGATTACATAAGCGTAAATACAGTGAGTTTGTTACGGGTGATAAGTCTCACGAAGAACTTGAATTGTTCTATGGGCAAGAACGTTTAAAGCCGGTATTGGGTGATGAAGATTTCGTTGCGCAACTGTCATCGAATTATGATGCCACTATGAACGAAGTAAAGAGGGAAGAAGCGCGTTTGCTGCGTCCATCAATGGCGCAGATACTTCAGGTTGTTGGGGAGGCCTATGGTGTTGACTCATCTGTTTTGCTTAAAGTGAGTAA
>JANQJP010000024.1 GCA_028281575.1 Cellvibrionaceae bacterium | reverse complement strand
GCACCTGGAGGCCAATCTGTAAATGCAGATGCAATAAGAATTAGCAATTAACATAAGAAAGCCAAAAAAGCTAGTTAACTGTGTTTACCGTGGTCTATTTTACTAAATATGCCTGATTAATGAACTCTGAATGGAAAAATCTGGTATTCATAAATGTCATCGTATCCTATGTATCTCCACCTAAGGTGAATGCAGCGGGTATCAAAGCGGGGTTGGTTCAGCCCCGTCATTCAGTTGGGTTGTCTAAAATTGACCCCTTGAGTGCATGGTTCCACTCTGCTAAAACATCCAAAACGCGGTTCAAGACTTTTCCGTCTTGGCGCACCACTTAATAATCTTTCCTTTCAAAGCAATTTGAGGCTATACAGCTCCAACCCATTGCGTTCTAGGACTTGAACCGGAGGTTCACTAAACGCGACTCAAGGAGCGTTTTGTCGCGATGTCCGAAGGGTTCAAACAGCTAAAGCGGCTTGAATTCACTTAAACCCCGAATACCTGTCTCTGTAAACCTTTTATCAGCTTTATCTATATTCGAATTGCGGTTGCATTAGGAAAAACCGTTAAAAAGCACAAAAGAGCTGAAGCTCTTGATTTGAAACTAAAAATGGGATAAACAGAGAATAATATGTTTTAAATCTGTTTAGAGGGAAGGTGATGTTCAATAGCTCTGATATTCATACTGTAACCGACTTCAGCCGCAAGCCTGCTGAGCATATCAAGCGCTTGGCGGAAACCAAGCGCCCAGAAATCCTGACAGTAAACGGTAAGGCTGCTGTGGTTGTCCAGGATGCCGAAACCTATGAGAAAATGGCCGAACTAGCTGACTACGCTGACAGCATTATTAATATTCGTCAAGCTTTGTCCGAAGAAGGTAGACCTCTTGGTGAGTTTGCAGCTGAGTTTGAATCAAAGCACGGTATTAAACGTTGAAACAATACCGGGTAGATATCAAGCCAACAGCTGAAAATGATCTTGAACGTCGCTATCTGCAAATAGCGGAAGAATCTCCACAGAAAGATCGTGATTACATGGCAAAAATCGAGCAAGGCGATTGGTTTATCGTCAATGGCCAAAAGGCGTATGTTGCTGAATTTAGTGAGGAGCGTAATCACGGCTTTGATAAAAACGATTACCGCCTTCGCGTGATCTATGACAATCGCACGGAAAGCGATCTGCTCTTGCGTTCACTTCAAAAAGCACTTTATGAAGATGACGCTGGCCGAAGAATTGTATCCCTATCGGCAGGGCCGTTATTCGACGATGTTGCTGATGATGAAGATTTAGCAAGCGGTATTATTTATGTGCTTCGGAGTAAATCTGATCATCCTGTTGTCTCTCAAAACCGAGATGTTATTCATAAGATTGGCGTTACAGGTGGGAAAGTAGAACAGCGTATTGCGAACGCAAAGATTGAGCCGACGTTCTTAATGGCTGATGTTGAGATAGTTGCCACCTATGAGTTATTCAACATAAGTCGCGTGAAGCTGGAAAACCTGCTTCACAGGTTTTTTGAAAACGCAAAGCTCGATATTGAGATTGCGGATAGATTTGGAAACCCCGTTTCGCCCAAAGAATGGTTTTTAGTGCCGCGTCTCATTTTGATATCAATTTGATCTGCGAAAACCTATTTTGTGACCTTTTTAAAGAGCTGTACGACCTTCCTGCACTTCGCAATCTTAACGAAGACGAAAGAAAGAACTACCCCGGCATTGATTTGGCTGATGATGGTAGCCGCGTTGCCATACAGGTAACCTCCGACAGAACATTGGATAAAGTTAAGGATACGATACAGAAAGTCAGAACATATAAGCTTTACGAAAAGTACGACAGGATTTTGATCTATTGTTTAACAACGAAGCAGGGAAGCTATTCTTAAGACAGTATTGATAAAGAATGTGGAGATGATCTTAAGTTAAGTGCCTCTGATGACATATTGGATTACAGAGATTTAGCGACCAAGGCATCAAATGCGGAGCCGCAGCATTTAAAAAGGGCGGCGGATGCACTGGGTTCTTATCTAAGAGGTTGTGACAATAGGGGTCAAGTCTATTGATAAATTTTTATTATGTCGTACGATCCACTCCTATGACCCGTCCTCTGCGTATAGAGTACCCCGATGCCTATTACCACGTCATGAACCGAGGTCGTGGTCGGCAGGCTATTTTTCATGATCAGGCGTATTTCGACGCATTTCTCGCGACGTTATCGGAAGCACACGAGCGTTTTAGCTTAGAGATTTATGCCTATTGTCTAATGAGCAATCACTTTCACTTGCTAGTTAAGACCCCTGAGGGGAATTTGCAGCGAGCGATGCGTCATGTGGGAGGTGTGTATACTCAGCGCTATAACCGCCTTAAGAAAACCGATGGTCCGTTATTTCGAGGACGGTATAAGGCCATTCTGGTTGATGCGGACGAATATTTATTGCATCTGAGTCGTTATATTCATCGCAACCCTTTAGAAGCCCATATGGTTGATGATCTTACTAATTATTAATGGTCTAGCTATCCCGCTTACATTGGTAAATCCCCGAGTCAGTCTTGGCTTTATCATGAAGAGGTCTATGGCCAACTTCATGTAAAGAGATTACATAAGCGTAAATACAGTGAGTTTGTTACGGGTGATGAGTCTCACGAAGAACTTGAATTGTTCTATGGGCAAGAACGTTTAAGGCCGGTATTGGGTGATGAAGATTTCGTTGCGCAACTGTCATCGAATTATGATGCCACTATGAACGAAGTAAAGACGGAAGAAGCGCGTTTGCTGCGTCCATCAATGGCGCAGATACTTCAGGTTGTTGGGGAGGCCTATGGTGTTGACTCATCTGTTTTGCTTAAAGTGAGTAA
>JANQJP010000070.1 GCA_028281575.1 Cellvibrionaceae bacterium | reverse complement strand
ATGAAAAGCCCTCAATTAAGGCGCGAAGAACGTAGTTTGTTCGGCATATCCCTATGCCTCACCCCTTCGGGGCTAAAGCGCAAAAACGCTCCCGGCATTTTAGTGGTTACTCCAAATCAGTGATGGGCAAAGCTTACCGCATCCTGCTCTCGCCCCTTACCCACATCCATGTGGGCAAAGCTTACCGCATCCTGCTCTCGCCCCTTACCCACATCCATGTGGGCAAAGCTTACCGCATCTTGCTCTCGCCCCTTACCCACATCCATGTGGGCAACGCAGAGTGAGGGCTTTTCATGCGCAACCCTTATAGCCACATGGATGTGGCGTAGTAGAACAATACAGGAGCAATTGTCGAGGGCTGGTCCCATTTTATCGCCAGCTGCGTTGTCGGTCGTTCATGTAGAATAACTACACGTCACTCCCGACGCCTTGTTGACAGGCCCTAGCTTGTATCATGACGAAGCCGAATTATCTCAGCTCTACAGGTGCGAGTAAAAAATCCACAACCTGCCGGTAATCTCGTCCACGCACTAACTTTAGTACCAAGCCCATGTCCAGATTCATATACTCGTGCACAATTCGGTTACGAAGACCAATGATAGCCACCCATTCAGGGAACGCGCGCTCATCTAAAAAGTCGATACAAACGAGCGACTGCATGGCTTCATACGCTGAAATAGGGAAGGCTCTCCGGATTGCTTTAAAATATGCTTGGCTTTACCAATAGCGTTTCCAATCAATACCTGTAAAGCATGCAGAACGCCATTTTCTTCAAGCGGAGATAAAAGCACCACCACAGATTAAAACTTCCCGTGCGCTGTCGAGCAAAGCAGCCTGGCGTTTGGCTAAAACAGCTGTTTCGCGCAAATACAATTCAAGCGACATACAGCGCTTCCCAATAAGCGTCCTCAAGATCTCGCCATGTACGCTGCAGAAAATGCAGCCACGGCAAAGCTTCCGGATCAGTTAGCGTAAGCCCAGTATTGGCGATGTTTTCCCGCATCGCCAACTGAGTACTGCAAACATCAATTAGATCGATCTTTTCGACGGCAAGCCCTAGAAGCTCAGCTATGTCTTTCCGCACAAACTCAATATGCGCCAAATGCGATAACCCTCCAGTTACGGAGGGTTCCCACTGAATAGCAATGTCCCAATCACTACCTTCTCGAGAAGTACCATCAACGTGACTGCCAATTAAAACAGCAAACTGCACGTCGGCCCGCCGGGCAAAGTAGTTAGACAAGCTGTCTCGCGCCTGAGTCAATGGAAGTTGATTTTGATGCTGTACGCGCGCCATAGAAAAATTAATGAAGTGATATCAACACCGCCAAGTATACGACCTTAAGCCTCCTACCGCGAGAATTCGGCCAGCGCTCGCCTTCTTAACAGCCTCACTTTCAACACCTACAAACAAGCCGAACACATTTCCTATATACCCAATGGATATTAACCCCTGTTTTCGTACCCAAAATGCGACAAAATCACGGCTGTCCCGTTAACTCTGAGAGGCAAGAGTATCAGTTTCAATCGCAAGAACATCGGTGGAAAAACCTATATCTACGTCGCAGCAAAATCAAAATATAGATGCTACCCCAGTGCAAAAATATCTCGGGCCAAATAACGAGCATACCAAAAGCCTTAAGTCGACACGCGAAGATAATTAAGGCTATCGTGTTCCGCGATAATTAGGATGATCACAGTATTCGTTAGCACATTATTTTTTCCAGTCTTGCATCAACGCAGCTGCGCATAAACTGGTTCATATGATGCTCGTCACCGCTTTCATAAAAACCGATCATTAATTCATTAAATTCTAGCTGACGTTTCGCGGGCAAATTAATCACTGGATAACCGGCCGATAAGAGCACGCCATTCATCATAAAACGCCCCATACGTTTGTTAACGTCAAAGAAAAATTGGTTTCGCGCCATCGACAAAAAAACGTGGATTGCCCGGTCATATATATCCATAATTGAACGTAATTCTGATATCAAAACTTGATAAGCTTGAGAGAGAGTACCCGCCTCAGGGGGTAGGTAATTCGTTCCGGCGATGGTCACCATACCCGAACGAAATGTACCCCACGCTAAGGCTTCTTCCTTACCCGCCAGGGAATGCACTTCGCACGCAATTTTCTCAGAAACCTCAAAACGTTCATTTTCCACCATAGCAAATATTCGTCTCCACGCATCTGCCTGGTTAGTGGCAACTTGTTGATCCGCAAGTTTATGCCCACCAACGGTAATGCCATCCAGCAAGGTTTGAATTTCTGGCAAAGTGAAATTGATCCCCTCTAGTAATACTGCGTCGTGCACTAGCACCCCCACCTCTCTCTTGGCTAGCATCAGTGCCGTCGCTTTGTTCGGCTTTAAAAGATTTGCCCAATCTAAATTTATTGTCATAGCCAGATTCTTTTTGCATTCGTTGCGCTAACGAAAGGTAAACCAATTAAACAGCTTTGTAAATTTGTCAATGAACGTGGTTTCAGCGCCCCAATATGCAACTTCTGGCAACCCATATAGGCAATATCTCACATCAATCTGAGCAAAATACGCTTCCAAATCGGCACGTAAAACCTCAATATAGTCAGCACATGGACGTGAGCAAGGACGCAGCAAATAGCCAGGGACGCGACGGCCATGGAGGAAGACAGGAATGCGAGTCGACCAGGATGGTCAACGGATGCACTAATTCTCTAAGGTGACAAGGGTTTGTCACTGCACAGTACAAGGATGTGCGGACAAGGATGTAACTGTTTTTCCGAACTAAAGGCCACCCATCAGGGTGGCCTTTTTTATTGTTAATTGACATCGCCGCTTGTACTAGAAGGGCTTTACAATAACTTCAGTTTTTCCTCCATTCTATAGCTTTCAGTACAAATCGAGTTATACTCCAAAAAATCAAAAAAGGAGTATAACGGTGTGTCAACTTCGATTAGCCATAGTATTCAAAATGCCTATGCCGATCTGCAAGCGGCTTGTCTAGCTTACGCATTCGACGGCAAGGGTATTAGTTTCAATCGCAAGAAAATACGAGGGAAAACCTATATCTACGTCGCGACGAAAATAGGCGCGACCCCAGTGCAAAAATATCTGGGCCCAGATAACGAGCAAACCAAAAACCTTATCGAAAAAGAGAAAGCACTATGGGCTAACGGCGAAGCTGAACGTACACATAGAGCCAGGCTCGTCAATGCTGTACTCGCGGGCGGCATCATTGGCCCCAGCCCCCAAGAAGGCAAAGTCTTAAAAATGCTCGAGCGAACCGGCATATTTTTGGCCGGGGCTGTATTAATCGGCACACCGGCGTTCAGAGCTCTAGGCGCGCCTCTCGGCGTTAACTGGGAGGGAAGCACGAGTACAAGTGATATTGATATCGCAGCTGACTTTCGGCTTCCGATTGCGTTAAACCAGAAACCGATCAATCTAAAAGAAGCGATTTTGGAATCAGGTCTAGGTTTCTTAGAGGTGCCCAGTTTGAACCGCAAGCACCCCACCACTCGGTATAAACTGCGAGGAGGTGAATTTTTAGTCGAACTGTTAACGCCGGAAATTGGAAAGCCTTCAACCGCACCAGTGAGCATCCCCTATCTCAATGTCAAAGCCGAACCTATAAGGTTCCTCGACTATTTATTGGAAGAAACCCAACCGATCGCCATCCCTTTCGATATCGGTATTTTGGTAAATGTTCCAAATCCCGCACGCTTCGCAATTCACAAGTTGGTTGTAAGTCAACGCCGACCCAGCGCTTTTGCTTCAAAGTCCAAAAAAGATATTGATCAGGCTAATCAGCTCTTAGAAGTATTATTTACAAGCGCTCCCGGCTCTGTAATAGCAGCAGTAGATTCGGCTCGAGAAATGGGTAAAAAATTTTTTACTCAATACCAAACCGCAGCAAAACTCCTCCCTAAAGAAACGCAAGATCAGCTGGAAGAGTGGACAAATTAAGCTTCGGTCTCTAGAAACTCATATACGGAATACATCTGATACTGTGCACCAACAATATCTCACACAACGATTAGCTAAAGATTCACAGACTACTTGCGCGCTGGGCTAAGCTGCATCCAAAGATCAGATGGTTCCGCGCACACCACAAAATATGGATTGAGAAGCTCGTCTTTTGTGTTGTAACGCAGAGGCTCGAGAGTTTCCCAGTGAAGCACTTGCCCACCCGCTGCCTCTACCACAGCCTGAGCTGCCGCCGTATCCCACTCGCTGGTAGGAATTAAACGCGGATACAAATCTGCGCTGCCTTCAGCAACCATACACAATTTTAATGAACTCCCAATTGAAACCAGGCCGGCATTTGGAAAACCTGCCATAAAGGCGTCGAAATCAGCGCTGCTATGTGAGCGGCTGCCAACGATACGCCAGGATTCTCCTTTACCGGGAAGTGGAGAAGGCACAATCTTTTCCGCATCGAAGTGTCCATCTTTGCGGTAGGCCCCCTCGCCTTTCCTACCGTAATAAAGCAAATCTGTCACTGGCGCATATACCACCCCTAGAACAGGTGCACCGTGTTCAATAAGCGCGACGTTCACCGTAAATTCGCCATTGCGCTTGATAAATTCTTTGGTGCCATCCAGAGGGTCCACCAACCAATAGCGCTCCCAGGTTTTTCGCTCCGACCAGGGAATCTCAACATCTTCTTCCGACAACACCGGCCCAAGTCCGAGTGTGGCCAGACTTTTAACCAGCACATCGTGGGCGGCTTTATCGGCCTTGGTTAGAGGAGAGTTATCCCCTTTGATCTCGACACCGAAATCGTCGGAATTATAGACACGCAGAATTTCCCTACCTGCGTCCTTTACTGCATGGATAACATGATTAAGCATGGGGGCCCCAAAAAGAAAGACGGCGAATTAACCGCCTAGGGCCTGTTGACACTAATTTGATCACCACTGCCGGAGACCAAAATTTTCTCCAGCTCGGCTTTGGCTTCCTGCGTCGCTCTAACGACTATATCCCT
>JANQJP010000102.1 GCA_028281575.1 Cellvibrionaceae bacterium | reverse complement strand
GGGTTTGCGGTTGCATTTGTCAGAAAATTGGGTTTATCCTACGCAACTGCAACTTGTCTGCTTGGAGTCTCATTATCGGCAATAAAGCTGGTTATTTTTTAGGATGATTTGTGCAAATAGTTGCCAACGTCCCCCTTTTACCCTTTTAGTGGCAAGAATCATTGACAGAAAGTGCAAGCAAACAACTCAACGATTCAACACATCGACAACTCAACATCCATTGTTGATTGGGGAATAATACTGATAGAGAAATATGCGGCTGCTGCATAACTGGTATAAAAGGCATCAGAATCTACCTGCGGTTAGGTGGTAAGCAGAATATATTGCCTGATAAAAAAGTGTTTATGCTGTATATTGTTGAGAGTGACAAGAAAATCTGTAATACAGATAATAAGTAATGTTGCAGGCGCGCTGCGCACGCCTGCAACGGCCGAGTTGAGTAAACTCAAACGATTCGTTTCCGGCGCGCGCTGATTCGCGCGCCTCCAACAAATCGTTCGAACGGAAATGTCCTGCGCTTACAGACCTGCGGTCTGACGCTCCGTACATTCCGCTCAACTTGGCCGTTGGGTGAAATATAATACATGATGAAAATATCCATTGTCATACCACAGTTGTTCTATGATACAATTGCTCGGGTGATTCCAGGTGTGATAGTTCTCGTTCTTGTGGAGGCATACGGCGCAATAGGCCCGGATCAAACAGCGGCAATAAAGCCGGAATTGACAAGTGTCGTGGAAGCTATCGGACGTGGGGCGGTTCTCGTAATAATTGCTTACGTTATAGGCTGGATGCTTAGTGGATTAACTTGGCCCTCACATGAACCTAAACACATAACGACAGAATCTTTTAGCGAAAATAGCCTCGATTCTCACGATCGAAAGCCGCTTTCGCTTCGAAGTCAGTATCAATGGATTCGCCTCGCGCATGCCGAAGCTGGCTTTCGGATCGTAAAGTTACGCGCTGAGGCAAGAATGTTAGAGGCAATTCGGACGGCCTTTGCTTTGTCAACTCCTGTGGCAGGGCTTCTGCTTCTTGCCAAGCTCCTTGACTTTGACTTGCTATTCATTGAGGCATCGACTTGGCGTCTTTCTGTATTGCTATTCACGAGCCTTGTATCTACGCTTGTGATTTACTGGCGACTTGAGCGAAAGGCATGGGATAACTACAAAGGTAATATTTCAAGAATCTATAAGCTGCTGCATGACGATGAGAACCCGATACCAATCGATTCTTATACCCAATGGCCACCCAACAATTACATGCGGCAGACATGCAAGGACGCGGACTACTGATATCAGGCGTTTGGCGGTAAAAAATGAACGTATCGGCACATGAGTTTAGGTATCGCAGTAATAGAAAATACTGAAGTTTTTTTAATGGCTGATACTTTGTTGTCTTATCCTGAAAAAAGTGGGAAAAAGCCATTTCATGGATTAAAGATTTTTTTTATTGATGCAAAAACAGCAATTGCATATTCAGGTGCTGCAGGTGAAATAGCGCATGGTAGATTGTATGGAATATACAAACAAGGATATAGAGGGAATATAAAATTACTTGCAGAGCAGATACACCAGAGTTTTGATGACGAAGTCGATTTTCTTTTAGCCCAATCAGGAAGTAAACCCGCGATTGCAAAGATAGCGGGAGGCTTGGTATCTGTGCGAGAAAATGATGGTATTTTTTGGATAGGCGATGTTGATACAGCACGTTTTGTCGCAAATGCAGATAACAATAGTGTGTATCAGTTGCATGAAAGGCTAAGTAACGCTATTGATAATTCACAATTTAGCACAGTAGGAGGGCACTCGATAGTGGCACGGGGGAATATCAAAGGTTTTAAATTTATTCCAGTCATGAAACTGGTATCACCAAAATATTTTTTATTAGAAGAAGGTTGGAAGAGAGTTGACTTTGGCACATCACAGTCCGGTGGGTTCGGCTATACAACAGTTGTACCCGTAAGTGAAGGTGATAATGGATGGGGTATATATTATTTTCAGGGTATGTTTGGTGAATTCTGGCATGTTAATCTTGAATCGAATGTCTATGAAAAATTGAAGGCGTATGCCAAGAATGTTCAAGATTTTGCTAAAATGATCCAAAAAGAAACTGGTGTTGAACTTGTGTACTGCGGGAGTTTAGGATAGTGAGAGAGCGCTCGCCCAGCAAAGGCGCCTCAGCGGAAGCCAAATATCCTCACTGCTGAGATTTAACGTTGCTCAAAAGAATAAAGACTATGAAAGATGAGCTTATTTCTTTCTCTTAGAATGGGTCGTTGTGAAAGCGCCGATGAAAGCTGATAGAGGATTACGTTGTTTATTAGCATTAAAAGTGGTTGAGTGATTTCTATGTTTAACGGTGCATTAGCACTCAACGATTTAACAAATCAGCATTTCAACAACTTTTTCCCTCACTCAATCTCCACCCCATACACATCCAGCAATCCAGCTACGCTCGCCAGTGAGAACCGTGCTTTCCGAATCCGGTTTGTTGACGGGTTGATAGAGAAGTTGTGGGCTGTTCGGAAATCGGCTTTTTCGAGGATTGTATGATCGAAGGTGGTCCTCGTCAAATCGCAGTTTTCGAAGGTTGCACCGGTCAGGTCGGTGCCGGTGAAATCTGCTTCTCCGAGATTGGGCTATCAACAAAGAAACGGACACCCTAAGAAGCCATACTGATTGATGCTGTATCACAAACCATTTAAAGACCATCGGTATATCCGGCCATTCGGGTTAATCCAGAAGACCTTATACGCCTTGTAAGAGGCGTCTGGTTCTGGATTGTAGATCTTCTGACCTGTGGCTGATCCATACGTGGCACTTGCGTTTCCGTATGAAGAACCAGTAACATCAGTCCTGGCAGTGCCTCCTGAGGCACATGAAAGCGTGGGGTACAAAAAGATCATTCCGCCTTGTCCATCATTAAGCACTTTCTTAGGGGGACC
>JANQJP010000079.1 GCA_028281575.1 Cellvibrionaceae bacterium | reverse complement strand
CATGGATGTGGGTAAGGGGCGGGAGCGGGATGCGCTAAGCCTTGCCCACATGGATGTGGGTAAGGGGCGAGAGCAGGATGCGCTAAGCTTTGCCCACATGGATGTGGGTAAGGGGCGAGAGCAGGATGCGGTAAGCTTTGTTCGTCGTTCATGTGGAACAACCAAACTACTCGCCTTACCCCTTGACTGGCGCTTTTGCAGCCACAACAGTGGTGATCAAATTCGTGTAGACAGGCCCTAGTTGTTAAGCACTTCCCGCCAGTAGATGATGCGATCATGACCACGGTAACTTCCAAATGTCACGTTAATATCAGGTAACGAAGGATCGTCTGAATAATCACCATCACTATTCCAATCACTGCGCAACCAAGCGTAATTGGCGAGGTCGATGCTCACATTGAAATTGCCGGTGACACCACTGCCAGGAGCGGAAAAATTAAGATCGGCGTCACCCAGCAAAAATGTCAAGCGCGTTCCGGGTACAAAAATACCGAAAGTGCCGGTCGTTGCGCCCGCAACACCGCCAACATCCACGTTGCGATTATTATCATCACTCAGGCTATTACTGTCGAAACTCACATCGGACATCGCCAGCTCCGTGCAACTATCGGCCTCGTTAACGACAAATCCACTGCCCGTCCAATACTGCATTTGCAGTGGAACATTTAGCGGTGCGCTTTCGGGTCCGTGTACACTTTTGCCATAAAGCCTAGCGAACCGAAGCTCCAATAGCCCGCCAAGCGCCACTGAATTGCAATCGGTATCAGAAACGCAGTCATTATCTTGCGCGGGATGCATGTCGAGGGAACTGGTAAGGAAATTCACAGCATCTAAATCGGTCCCGTCTGTTTGAAGTCCCATTTGCAAATCAAGAAAAGGCCCATCGGGAATTTCGTCTGCACCAACGAGCTCCCGGGAAAAACCACCGTTGTCACCGCCAGTCAATTGGTATTGCCCTAAAGACCAAACACCATCAGCGATAAAGGCTCTATCGCTTAGGTCTTCGCCGTCATTAGCGTTTTCTGCGACAGCGTTAAACCCACCTACGGGATAACCCAAGGCATCATCATAATTGGTAGTAATATCACCTGCCGCATTTTGCGCAGTGATATCGACGCTAAAGTCGATCGGCCGATGCTCAAACAACTGGTCTGACATATAGCTGTACATGCTGCATTCCTCACCGCTCGAGGCGCTAACAAGCGCAAAACGATCTGGATAAAAACGACCAATAGTGACACTGGAACTACCAACAACATCGCCTGCACCAAGATAATCCCCATCGGCGACTGAGGCATTAATGGTTAAAGTACCTACTTCCGGCCAGCTCACCGCAGTATTTTCAAATTCGCCCAAGGTAGATGTTGGACTAAAACCGGCGGCTGAGTTGAGCGGCGCGAGGTTCCCGCCCACAGGCATAACTAAAGATAACGCATTGATTTGCACACCCTCGGCGGCGACCTCACGCCCATAATTGGGTGCAATACCGCCTGCTGCGTTACGCGCTTGAACTTGGACGGTAAATGGCTCTCCCGCAGCAATAAATCCGGCGCCAGATGCTGTTGTTTCTGGATTTGCAGCACTGCTGGAAGTCTCCACCAAACTAATACGTAAATCTGCAGGCATCACCGTCGTTGAAGCGCTCGTGCCGCTCAACGTAAATGCGGGCTCCCCACCGCCTGCAGCAAGATCCAGGCGCGCATGCAGACGCACCTCACCGACATCAAAGTATTCAAGCGCAAATGTCGCCTCACCCTCAGCATCAAAACTCAAATCAACGCCTAAATAATCCGACACGACACCCAGATCGTTTTCTTCAATAGCGCTGTTGTTAATCTCCATATCCTGATTGCGCACACATGTCGTTGGGTCAACACACTCGTAAGCCATATCTATCGTCTGCATTCCGAGCAAACGCGCCTGGCAAGCGCCAGTTTCGGCATCGGTTTCCACCGCGCGTAAAATCAGTTGAGCACTGCTCTGGCCCGATACAAGCGTTGACACAATTGGGTTCGTACCATCCGCGTCACCATCGCCGTTGGCGTCATCGTAAAAGCGAAAAGCACTATCGACGAAGGTCAACACAGGGTCTTCTGAACCACCGTCGTTATCAGTAACAGCGGTTGTCACCAAGTCCATCACGTCAATATCGATATCAGCTACCGAAACATTGCCCAAGCCCAAAACAACTTCCGACTCTCCCGAGGCAAACCGGTAATCAACCACTCCCGCACTTACAAAGGATAAATTCCCGGCGCCAGTCTCTACCGCCCATGTTGCGTCAGAGCTGCTCCACCCCGGTGTGTTTGATGTCGCAGAAACACGAATAGTGTTGCCGCCATTATTAATAGCAACATGGGCATCATTATGTGCAGTGATTGTCACCGCCTCTGCCTCACAGGTAATGCCCGCGCCACTGTGTGATAACGCGTAATGTGTGACAGAGGATTCGGCAATTGCAATCGCATCATCCTCTACTTCACCATTGGCCCAGTCTCCACCTGGACCGAGCGCACCGCCTGGGTCATCAGTGGTATAACGTGTACGGGCAAAAGTAGGCCCCAAGGGCACGTTTGAAGGGATAAAGGTAAAGAAGACCTGCGTCCCCGCGCTAACCGCTTCATCGGCCAACAACTGCTCATCAACTTGCCAATCCCCGTCTCCATCGAGATCAACCCAAAGGTTTACGAAACCAGCGTTGCTCGCCTCGACTTCAATCGGATTAAATCTCCCTCGAACAAGTTGAGACGGGGCCACATCCCCATAAACCACGCCATCTTCGTCATCGGTATCAGCCAAGTCGTCGGCCTGCGCATTGTTGCCAGCGCTATCACCATCAAACTCTGTATCGATCCCACTTCCCAAAAAAGAACCAATATCGAGTCGATGGGCCGCGCCGTTATTCGCGCGAATCACAGGATAAGACGCAGGTGCATCACCGTAGTCACAGCGTGGCACAACGCGCACGTCGTCAATAAAATTACCCACCGTAGAACTTCCCGAGCCAGTGGATATCGCGAAGAATTGAAATCTTGTCACGGTTTGGCCAGGAGGGACGGTGTATACACCACTTTTCACATCCCAACTCGATGTTCCGGTGCTGAACGTGCCCTGAGATTGCAACGGACCGCCAGGTGGGCCAATAAGTACTTCAACCGTATCTACCCCTGAGCGCCCTCGATGTGCAAAACTCCACAGCACCTCTGTATTTTCAGTTGAAATAAGGTCCTGAAAAAAAGCACCGAAGGAATTTGCGTTTAACTCAGCATGCTGAACGCCTTCGTATGATACAACGCCATTAAAGCCCGACTGCCAAAGCTCAATACGATTATCTGAAGCCGTCGTTTCCCACCCCAAAACATCCGCTTCGTTATATATTTTTACAGCGGTCGGAGGGCTGCCAAACACTTGTGGCGCAAAGGGCGTAGATAGGTCCAAGTCTGGGGACTCAAAACCACCATTGACAACAAGGCCCGGAATACCGGAACACTCCTGAGCAGAGGTTTTTATTGCAGTGCTTATCGCCAACATGAATAACAATGTGTTAACCAATCCGGATAAGCTGAGGTTTCTATAAATACTCAATATTAGCCTTAGTAAAGCATCACACACGCCCCATACAGCATGTGTTAACGATAGACAATATAGTAGTGGTAAATCCGCCTATTAAATCTAAATTCTAGACGCTTTTTCGCCAAATGTTTACGTTCAACTCAGTTGAGACTCCGCTTTGCTCGAAACAAACGCGACTCCAATATCCGCTATTAAATGTTGTAACAAAGATATATTTCACGAAAGCGCTTATCAGACATAAGTTATAGTTCAAACGGTAAATTACTATGCCAATAACAATAAGATATATTTAACACTGGCTAAAAAAACGTGCGCTTACTTATTAGAAGGGAAATAATGAAAATTAACAGCCCGATGAAAAACCGAGAATTTCACCAAATGGGTTTTTCACAACAAAAAGATGTCCGCACGGAAGATGTCCAGAGCTTTAGAGATACTATTCGCGCAAAACGCAAATCCGGCAAGCACAGACATCGCCCCCAAAGGCCCCATGAAAAAATAGACGACATTAGCAAAGAACTCGCTAAAATCAATGACCATTTAAAAAAGATCTTAGATCTATTAAATTCAATTTTAGAAAAAAAACATAGCAACGTTTTTCCTAAAACGACAAATACGCACAAGCACATAAGCCCAACACACCTGCGCGATGTAAATAAAGCCAGTAACGATGACACCGACCACGCGCATAGTGATAACAGCGACGACGTAAAACATCGCGCCGCTGACGGCCCAAGTAAAGAGAAAAGCAGCTCAGAACAGAATAACAATGCAAATCGTGGCCGGGTAGATCACGACAAATCACCATTCGCAGGAACTATTTGGGACGTAGATGCTATCCCGGATAACGCACCAAGCAAAACGCTAGACGTTAGAGCTGTTGACAAGAACGGCGACGGTGAAGCAGATAAGGAGTCAGTGAAATTCTATGATCGCGACCAAAAGAAATACATCACGGAAAAATTATACGCTTACGATGTCTCAATTAGCGACGGTAATGGCAAAGAAAAAAATATAAGAATACACCTGGCTGAAATGGAAGATATGAGTGAAAGTCAACGCTTAGAAATTGCGAAAAATTACGGTGATGTGTTGGGGAAAATGCCAGCTCAATTATTATCTGGAGAGAGAAAGGATACGGATAAAATTGTGGTGCGCAACGGAGATACACGGGCTACCGGAGGTGACCACGGCATTGTTCTTCGGACGAGCGTTTCCCAGAATAAACTCGACGACCTTATGCTACATGAGTTGGCTCACGCATGGGATGCAAGTAGAAAGCAAGGTGATAAATGGTTTTCAGATCAGGAGCAATGGCAAAACGCGATGAAAAAAGATGGCGGACCAGCTATTTCCACATATGCAGAAACAGCAGTAAAAGAAGATTTTGCAGAAACCCTATCCGTATATTATAGCTTAAAAAATGGCCTATTAGACAACAGCTCTGTTATTGAGGAACGCTATAAGAATCGTTTTCAAGTCCTCGAGTCTCTGGGCTTCTAGAATTTAACTCTCTAGCCAGCGCAAAAAAACTATCAGGGCTCAAAAGCCACTTTTTATCGCGAGCCAGCAAGAGTCAATCTATTTGCTTTCAGATAACCTGGTTGTCACCAAAACGCATAATATTACCCCTACTCTTTAATACTGACTCGCGCTGAGTCTACAAAACCATTATTTTTTCGAACTGTTCTTAGCATATCGACGGAGTTGTTATGAAGTGCCCCCTCGTTTTTACAATTGTTGCTTTACTCACGCTAGCAAATTCAACCGCCGCTGAATCGGTTCACTTTGCCGTATTTGGTGATATACAGGAAGAGACCGACGCAGGCCACGCTAAAGATCTGGCAATGGTCGACCAGATTAATCACGCAAAACCAGACTTCACCGTTTTCGTCGGAGATATCCAAGGTGGCGGACCATGCACCGATAAACAGCGCCAGGAAGCCGTTGACATTTTTAACCACGTAGAGGGTCCGCTCGTATTTACGCCGGGTGACAACGCCTGGACGGATTGTCGCCTGCCGGGAAAGGGCGATTGGCACCCACTGGAGCGTCTAGCGAAATTGCGGGAAGACTTAGTACCCAAAGGCCGAAGTCTGGGACAAAACCCCATGCCATTATTACAACAAACAGGTGAATACCGGGAAAATGCACGTTGGCAAAAAGGCGATGTGATTTTTGTAACCTTGCATATGCCAGGCAGTAATAATGGTGTTTACCCAGACCGTTATGCCTTTGAAGAATTTGAACGCCGCAATGCAGCCAATCTTCAATGGCTTGCCGGAGCCTACGATGACGTTGCATTAAAAAAAGCCAAAGGCCTGGTCGTTTTCTTTCACGGCAACCCCGGATGGAGTGACGTTTATTGGAAGGCCAATGCCTATAGAGACGTCAAAGCCATGCTCGCTAACGAAGGTGCAAAACTAGGCGTGCCAATACTTGTCGTGCACGGTGATACGCATCGCTTCACAATAGACAAACCCTTAGCGTTTAAAAATGGTCACAGCCGGGCAGATCATGTGATTCGCTTAGAAGTTTTTGGCTCTCCTGAGCGCGGCTTTGTCCTGGTCACGGCAGATACCCAAAACCCCGCATTGTTTTCATTTTCACCCGTGGAGATGGAAGGTCACACTCGCTAAAAGTGAGTTCTTTGGAATATGGGCTATCACCGCGCCACTACGCATAAGCCCTAGCCCTAAGCACAATTAAACAAAAGTGATAGATCAAATGACAAATTACCATGCCGAAAACAATAAGATATATTGAACGTAGCACAAACAGGATCTAATGTTTACACAAGAGAAAAACAATGAAAGTGAACGATTCAATGAAAAGTCGGGCGTTTGATCATATGGGTATCTCTCAACAAAAAGATTTCCACACGCAAGACGCACACTCATTCAAAGATTCTATTCGTGCAGAGCGTAGATATGACAAATACCAACATCAAACCCCAAAAGCCCATGAAACAATTGACGATATTAGTAAAGAAACCTCTAAAATTAACGATTATTTAAGAAAAATTTTAGATCTATTAAGCGCGATTCTAGAGCAACAGCAAGGCAGTAATTTTTCTGAAATCAAAAACACACACAACAATGTCGACCGAATACACCCGCGCCAAGTCAACTCAAAAGACGCTGACAAAACCGACACAGATCACTCTCACAGTGAATTCCACGACCACAAAAGCAATAATGTAAAAGCCGACCCCAACAAAGAAAAAAGCGTTTCACAAAATAAAGGTAAGACAAGTCACAGTCACGATAATGAGCCGCCATTTTCGGGGACCGTTTGGGACGTAAGTGCTATTCCAGACAACGCGCCAAGTAAAACAATAAACGTTAAAGCTGTTGATAAGAACAGCGATGGTGCATCTGATATAGAATCCGTAAATTTCTATGATGGCAACCAAAAAGAATATGTTACGGAGAAATTGCATGCCTATGATGTTGCAATAAGTGATGGTACCGGCAAGGAAAGAACCGTCAGAATACATTTGGCTCGTATGCAAGATATGAGCGAGAATCAACGTTTTGAAATCGCAAAAAACTACGGAAATATCTTGGGAAGAATGCCGGCTCAATTTTTGTCAGGAGAAGGAAAAGAAACAGATAAAATTGTAATCGTTGCAGGTGAACCTGGAGGCTCAGGAGGCTCAGGAGGCTCAGGAGGCAAGCAAGGTATCGTTCTTCCTACGGATATAGCTCAAGACAAACTCGATGATCTTATGCTACATCAGCTAGCTCACGCGTGGAACGCGAGTAAAAATTGGTTTTCGGATCAGGAGCAATGGCAAAACGCCATGAAGGAAGATGGTGGACCAGCCATTTCAAAACACGCGGAAAAAACGTCACATCAGGATTTTTCGGAAACCTTAGCGGTATATTTAAGCTGGAAAAACGGTCTACTCGAAAATAGCTCTTCTCTTACAGAGCGTTATAAAAACCGTTTTCAGGTTTTAGAATCTCTCGGATTCTAAAACCTGATCTTCTGCATTACTTTCCCAAATACTAATAGCCGACGAACAAGGACTTCCAAAAAGTGCAACGAAGCCACGTTCGCCATCACAGACATCAGCCGCGACTATAAACAGCCAAAACAATCTCCCACCGCATATCAGCAATATCGTCCTGGAGCATGACGAGCGATCACCCGTACCATATCTTGCCGAATTTTGGCTGAAATAGGTCTAAGATCAGAAATTAACCCTATTTCCACATCGATTATGGAATTAAACAACCCAACCAGTTCTCCCATCGAACTAACAATCGCGCCACCAGACAAGGTTTTACGGAGAGGCATACCGGTAAGGACAAGGAGTTTTTCTGCTACTTCTTCATCGTCAGTTTTTTTTGCCCAATTATTCCCTTGTACTCCGCAATAAAGTGTTTCATGACACGATACGCTCAAATCGCTGGCATAAATTTTTTGAAAGTGCTCTGAATATATATAGTAATCCACATTATCTGATCCGCATGCATCGAGATCAAAGCTTTCATCTGCTTGAAACCCGCCGAAGAAACACCCCTGACCGGCATCATCATCCAAACGATTACTCAACGGAATCGTTTCATGTCTTTTGTGACTTTCAAATGTAAAAAGCACTACCTCTCTTGTATTCACCTTATTCGTATCCATTAAAGGAAAAATAGGTATTTGTTTATCGTCATGTAGAAGAATCATCGGTCTATGCATTTGACAAAAAGCGTCTCTGTCTGCCAAACCAAAATATAAGTATCCATCTGGATAGCCCAAGTCGTGGCGGTAAAATAAAACACCTGTACCACCATTTTTCTCACTATTTGCATCGCGGAGAATGAATACCGAACGGTTAATCGCTGCGTCGAGCTTTAATCCAGTAAGCTTCTCTTTTTTCCTCAGTTTTTTCTTGCGCCCATAGTTCTTAAGCTTGACTATTTTGGGCATAGTACATGGCAGTACTTTTGGACTATCACCTAAACTCGTATTCGATTCATGGACGCGCATTACGGTACCTCAACAGAGAGCAGCTACAAATATGCCTGATTGAATAAGATTTTTAGGAATAGTACTCATACTTCGGAAGTAATATCATCCAGCAGAAGATGTATAACAAAGGGAATACCTACAGGAAGACTACATATACCGAGATTTTCACGTTGGCAGAGACCTCTCGCCCAAACTTAGCAATTCTTCAGAAAGGTATTATTATGACTAGAAACGGAACTAATGACTTTATCGTGTCACAAACAATTGAAACAGAGCCAACGTCAAATCAGCAAATTCGCCAAGACTTTGGCTATTTGTAGCTATCATGAGCGCTTTGCAGCATACCTTATCTAACAATCTTTATTTCCGATCGCGAAGACCGACTAGAGCATTAGCTTTCGGGTTAGCGGTGATAATGGTTTTGCTTACAGCGAAACCTGTAATAGCCAATCCGCACCCTCCCGAGCTGATTTTAAAGGATACGAAAGACGTATACTCCTCAATTGGTTATATATGCTACCTTGAAGATCCAACCACACAGCTTACCTTGGAACAAGTCCAAACAAGCGAATACAAATCCAAATTCAGGACTGTAGACGAAATTTTAAGCTTTGGTCTCACCTCTTCCAGCTACTGGTTTCACCTGTCTGTCACCAATAAAAACAGCTCTCGAAACAGATGGTGGCTGGAGATAGAAAGCCCAATTCTCGATAGGGTCGAAACGTATTTTGTTTACGACAATGGAGAAGCAATCCACCATTTAACCGGTGATAATACCCCCGTCCCCGGACGAGCCATCGAATCGGGTATGCCCACCCTGCCCTTCGATTTATATCCCGGCCAACATGTCGACATCTATATTCGTGTGCAGACATCAGGCAGCTTGTTTATCCCTGTGAAAGTGTGGGCTCCCGAAAAGCTCATCATTAAGCACTCCCATCGCCTTTTTGCCCTGGGTATCTATTACGGAATCATGTTTGCGTTGTTCTCGTACAACTTAATGCTGTTTATTTCAATCAAGGATCGAAACTACCTGTACTACTGCATTTTTGTACTCACCTACAGCGGTCTGCAAATGACCTTGAATGGCGTAAGCTATGAGTTTATTTGGACCGCGCCCGGTGTTTACGGAAAGACAGGTAAGCTAGAGATCATTGCAATCGAGTTCTTTGTCGCCACGACGGCTGTCATTGCAATGCTTGGATTTACGCGAAATTTTTTAAGGATCAATGAAAATTTTCCACTCCTCAATAAGTTAATTTTAATTCATATTTCTCTAGCTTGCTGCTTATACGTTTTACCCCTGGATGGCACTACTCATGTGGAAATGCGTTTATACACCCTGCTCTCGCTGAGTTCTTCAATTCTTCTAATATTTTGTGCTGCCGCCGCATTTATGATTGGAATCCGCGAAGCGAGCTACTTCGTAGTAGCCTGGTTCATACTTCTGGTAGGCATCATTACCTATATTCTTCTGTACAACGGCATCCTTCCACCAAACATATTCACCGTTTACGGCATGCAATTTGGCTCCGCCTGGGAGGCAATTCTGTTGTCCTTTGCACTGGCATACCGTATGCGCCTGCTGCGCGAAGAAAACGAACGCATGCAGACCGAGGCGAAAGCAAGTTTAGAAAAGAGTGTAAGGGCTAGGACTCTAGAGCTGGACAGCGCTATGCAGCATCTCGAGCATACGAATGAACTCTTGAAGGACAGCATCGCCGAAGCGAAAGTAGCTAACCTTGCAAAATCTCAATTTATAGCATCCGCGAGTCACGACCTGAGGCAACCGCTCCAGGCGCTGGGGATCTACCTTCACATCTTATACAAAAAATTTGCCAATACAGACCCAGTGTTAACCAAGTGCATTTCCGCATTTGGCGCTTTAGAATCGTTATTAAAATCAATTTTAGATATATCTAAAATTGATTCGAAAGCAGAAAAAGTTTCAAAATCACATTTTCACCTGGAAAACATATTTAAAAACCTACAAGTCGCAAACGAGTATGAGGCAAAACAAAAGGGCATAGACCTTACCATTCGGTCAACACCTCATACCGCGTTCACCGACCCTCAGCAACTCGAAAGAATCCTAAACAACCTCATCAACAACGCTATCCGCCATTCAAATAGTGAAAAAATACTTCTCTCTTGCCGTCCGTACAAAAAATATCTGCTCGTACAGGTATGGGACTTCGGCCAGGGGATAGCTGAGTCGGAATTAAACAATATTTTTAAAGAGTTTTACCGACTCAAGGGTCACGGAGAGGGTCTTGGGTTGGGGCTCGCCATTGTTAAGCGATTAACCAATCTACTTAATATCCCCATCTTCGTTAAGTCGAAAGAAGGGCTAGGAACGGTGTTCTCGCTGCAAGTGCCCTATGGGAAGAGTGAGCTGGTGCGCCAGGGTAACAGCCCCACCAAAAGCTCTGTGATGCTCCCTGGCACTATCGTGCTTATTATCGACGATAGCGCCGAGATACGCGATAGCATGACAATGTTAATCGAGTCGTGGGAGGGAAGTGCACTTGCTGCGAAATCGAAAGAAGAAGCACTCGCATTTATAGAAAAAGAAGAAATCCGTCCACATGTTTTAATCGTCGATTTTATGCTTGATCAAGATACGACAAGTATCGACACAATTCTTACAATTCACGATATTCTGGGAGAAAAAATACCCACCATTCTAATCAGTGGAGAGACGTCTTCCGCATCTATAAAAGCGATACGCGAGCTACAATGCCATTTCTTACATAAACCGATTCAACTGGAAGAACTAAAAAGTATATTGCGACATATACTTAAATGAGACCCAGTTCACATAGCAGAAAACATAAAATTGAAATGTGAGCTATCATTTATGTCATGGCTGTGAATCAGTTCTCGGAACACTCATACCAAGCTGATAGCTAAATCGTTGATTTTAATGACATTATCAATTTTGGCCACGCGATAAATCTACCCTCTCTTCCCCATCAAACACAAACTCTCAATTTAATCAATAGTCTTATGATATAGTTGAGATGCCAATTACGCCCAAATACCATCTCTTCAACGCGGCATAGATACAATAGTTAATAAAAACACCGCGCCCTGGTCTCCCCTGGAACCAGCAGATCCAAAAAAGGTTCGACTGCAAATGTCGTGCACGCGTGCAGAGGAAATTGTAAATACGTACATTCGAGCTAGATCTCACATTGGCTTAATGCGCACCAATAATATGTATGTACATTTTTTTGCTATGCCTACACCGGAGCCAATTTACGACCTTTCGCAGTTTGATAAATAGCACAAGCCACTGTTATAAGAGGAAGTTAATAATGAGCATGTCGGCAATTGTATGGCCAAACAGTCCACAAATGAGTTTTGAAAAGCTTATCCCTGAGGATGCCAGTCAGCGCATTGAATTTATTCACGCCAAACAATATTCTGAAGTCCTCGACCTGCTGGAAGATAAAAAAAATATTGGCATGGTAATTACCAGCCTATGCCCAACCGATCTTCAAGCCCTATACCAAGTTCAAAAGATTCAGGAGCTATATCCAAATGTTACTTTATTCGCCTACTTAGGTAAGGAGGGTACACCTTCTATCGCAGCAGGTATTGATGTTCTACCGGCCCGCTATAAAAAATTTCAAAAAGATGAAGAAGGTCTTGATGATCTAAGCGAAAGTGACAATGAAGATGATGATGGCACAAGCCTATTTTTAATAAATGAAAATGATATAACAGGAAAAGAAGGACTTTGTCATTTGACACCTCGCCAACAAGAAGTTCTGCATTGTTTAATGCTAGGTAAATCCAATAAGATTATCGCTCGCGAGCTTGACTTATCCGAAGGCACGGTAAAAATTCATTGTATGGCAATATTTAGAGAATTAGGCGTGTCAAATAGAACCCAGGCGGCAATGCTTGCAGAACAACTCTTTCCACAGAACCAAAAAATAAGCTCCGAGCACGCCTAAGAAATTATCTCTGAAGGAGCTACTTAGGATAATCAGACGCTTAATACACTTGAGCAGCCGGCCAAATGCAACCACCCTAACACTGTGCCGGCCGCCAACAAAACTTAGTGCACAACTAGCGTTTTGTCTAAGCAGTATTTTTAAGTTGGAAAAACCCGCATAACAATAGTAATAGTACTTAATTCATATTTATCTTGAGCACACACAGCATTATTGTTTACGTTACCAATAAAATCTTTACCATTTTGAATGGTGCTGGAAAGAAAAATGGGCCAAGAAAAATGCGATATTCTTTTATACGATGAAGGCCAATACATAACCATTGGCATAGAAGGAAATTTAAATCGTTTGGGCTGCCAACAGATAGGCTCTCGAGTTCAAGACATCATAAACCTCACCACCAAATCGGTGGTAATAGACATATCAAACACAAACATAATCACGAGCCATGGACTAAAAATGATATTTAATATAATCGTCCTATGCAAAAAATTTAAAAGAAGATTTATTATATGTGGAGCATCAAACGAAGCCCACTCTCTTCTTGACTATTCTGGCCTGCTAAGGAAGTGCGAAGCTTACCGAAACCTGGATTCAGTAAACAAGTTGTTTAATCCACAAACTTAAGCACTCTGCCAACAATGAATAAACTCATAGAAAAAAACAAAAATATTGAGTCCGAAAGAAAAAGGCCGATCTCCCTTTTAAATTCAATTGAACATAACATGCTCATGAATTTCTTAAAACCAGAATTCCTCCAAAAAAATATCGAATCTCAGCATGAAGCACTAAACGAAATTTTAAAAAAAATAGAAAACCTACCAAAAGAAGAAAAAAATCATAAAATTGAAGATCTAAAAAAAGTCTTAAGATATCAAAAAAAACTAAACTCTTACCTTAACTCTCAAAGAAACTCTATCATCTGGTGATATCTTTTACCGATATGAAAGGAAAAAGTAGCAACCTAACAAAACAGAATTTTTTCTTGAAAGAAAATGAGAAACGTGCACTTGTTGCATTAGGCTACACTCAAATAAAACAGGCGAACTATAAATCTTCATTGGTCATATTTGAATGCATTAACAACCTATTTCCAAATGAAGTTGAAATATACAAATATCTTGCATTTCTTTATATGGAGACAGGATATTATGAAAAATCTATTCGAGCCTCTCAAACATATATGGAATGGGCAGAAGAAAGCAGCAAGAACACACCAATTATGTTTATAAAAAGCCTGTCTTTATGGGAATTGGGGTTAAGAAAAGAGGCAAGTGAAATCATGCAAAGATACATGGCGACTAAAAACATATTATGAATACTCAAGTCATTCAATCCAGCCTTCAAGCCGTCACCAAGCGAAACGATATTATATTGGCGGTATTTCTGTTAGCCATCATATTTATGATGGTTCTGCCGCTTCCCACACTTCTAGTCGATACACTAATCGCGATAAATATTACTCTCGCCATTATTCTACTAATGATCAGTGTATACATAAAAAGCCCCCTCGCCTTCTCAGCGTTCCCAGCAGTGTTGCTGATAAGCACCTTGTTTAGATTGGCCTTGTCTATTACTACCACACGATTAATTTTGCTGGATGCGGACGCGGGAAACATCATTACCACATTTGGAAAATTTGTCGTCGGCGGAAACGTCGTAGTTGGAATTGTTGTTTTTTCAATTATTACCATCGTGCAATTTGTTGTGATTACCAAGGGATCAGAACGTGTTGCCGAAGTGGCTGCGAGATTTTCTCTCGACGGTATGCCAGGCAAGCAGATGAGTATTGATAGCGATATGCGTGGAGGCGTTATCGACGGACAGGAAGCTCGGCGCCGGCGCCAATTATTGGAAAAAGAAAGCCAATTATATGGGTCGATGGACGGCGCCATGAAGTTCGTCAAAGGTGACGCCATTGCGGGAATATTTATTATTCTTATCAATATTATCGGCGGTATCTCCATTGGAAGTTTGCAACAAGATATGGACCTGGGTGAAGCCGGGCATATCTACACTATTCTTACAGTAGGCGACGGTCTCGTAGCGCAAATTCCTGCGCTATTTATCGCAATCACCTCCGGCATTATCGTCACCCGCGTTAGCACGGAGGAAAGCGGCAACCTTGGGCAGGACATCGGCTCACAACTACTGGCACAACCAAAAGCTCTGCTTATCGGCTCTGGTGCACTCCTCGCGTTCTCAATGGTTCCAGGGTTCCCCACCGCCATATTCCTGCTACTCGGCATACTGACAGCCGGCGTCGGTTTTACGCTGCAACGCATCGATAAACGCAATAGCGATCTCGAAGGCGCATTTATGGAGGCTGTTGCCGAATCAGCTAAAGAATCTGTAAGCGCCAACCCGATGGAAGGGCTCGCCACCGCTGCTCCGCTTTCAGTAGATATCTGCGAATCATTAAATAGCTTTTTCAAACACGAACTCATGAACCGCGAGCTTTCAGAAGTGAGAAACTCATTATATACAGATTTAGGCATACCCTTCCCCGGGGTCCATTTGCGCTATAAACCCCGAAACAAGAATGAATCCTATGAAATAAGATTACACGAAGTTCCGGTCGCCGAAGGTGAGGTCCGCCCGGGATACCTATTCGTCCAGGATTCTGAAGAGCGTTTAAAAATGCTCAACATTCCATATGAAGCCGCGAACGATTTTATTTCTCAAATCCCATCCGTTTGGGTGCATCACACATACAAACACCCGCTTATCGAAGCCAATATTCCTTTTTTAAATGGCTATCAGGTTCTCGCCTATCATGTATCATTCGTTCTTCAACGTCATGCCGACGAATTTATCGGCACACAGGAAACCAGCCAACTGTTAGACCAACTATTACCCAAATATCCCGAACTCGTTAAAGAGGTACGCGGAGTTGTGCCTACACAAACCATTGGTGGCGTATTAAAACGTTTGGTCTCAGAAGGCATTTCCGTGCACAACCTGCGAAGCATCTGCGAGACCGTTTTGCGGTTTGGCAAAGACGAAAAGGACCCCTCCGTTTTAACCGAGTTTGTCCGCGCCGATTTACGTCGACAAATTAGTCACAAATTTAGTAATGAGAACAACGTACTAATTGCGGTATTACTGGACCCTCAGGTAGAAGAGCTTGTACGCAACTCGATTGAAAACAGCCCTGCGGGAGACTACCTTGCCTTAGCACCAGATATCAGCCAAAACCTGGTAGACCAGATACGGGCAGCATTTGACGATGTTGCCAAACATGACTCCCCACCGGTATTAATAGCAGCGCAGGATATCCGTCGTTTTGTTCGTGTTTTACTGGACCCTTATATTCATCGCATACCCGTATTGTCCTACCACGAGCTTACACCGGAAGTATCCATTCAGCCTGTTAATCGAATTCACCTATAGGTAACCTCATGCTTGAATACATTACTACGTCTATTGGTGAGGCGATCGACTCATTACCACAAACAACAATGAAAGGACGCGTCACCCAAGTCCTCGGAACAGTCATTGAAGCTATTTGTCCAAACGCAAAAATGGGTGACATGTGCATTCTTCGAGACCCCTATCAAAAAAAAGAAATTTGGGCTGAAGTTGTCGGATTTGCCAAAGGGCGTACCCTACTCACTCCCTTAGATAACACACACGGCATTTCAATAAACACGCAGGTCATATCTACCGGGCGCGCGCACGAAATAAAACTCGGACCTCATTTACTGGGCGCCGTACTCAATGGCATGGGTGAAATTATTGAATACCACGGTGAACAGCCCCCAGCCCTGGTCGACAGCCTAACAATTAACGCCACGCCTCCTGACCCGTTGTCGAGGCAACCCATAGAAAAAATTCTAAGTCTTGGGGTCAAAGCCGTAGACGCACTGACGACATGCGGTGAAGGTCAACGTTTGGGAATTTTTGCCGCCGCAGGCGTCGGCAAAAGTACACTTCTATCTATGTTCACTAAATACGCGGAAGCCGATGTCATTGTACTGGGGCTTATCGGTGAGCGGGGGCGTGAAGTAAGAGAATTTATCGACGATCAGCTCGGTAAAAGTGCCATGGAAAAATCAGTAGTTGTCGTCGCAACTGCAGATAAGCCGGCAATGATAAGAGCGCGAGCGGCCTATGTCGCAACAACAGTAGCAGAATATTTCCGCGACCATGGAAAACGCGTATTACTATTAATGGACTCCGTCACACGTTTCGCCAGAGCTTTGCGCGAAATTGGTTTAGCTTCTGGGGAAGCGCCCACACGAAGGGGTTATCCACCTTCGGTGTTTTCCGCCATTCCGCAATTAATGGAACGTGCCGGACAAAGTGATCGCGGCTCCATTACCGGCCTATATACAGTACTTGTAGAAGGCGACGATATGAACGAGCCTATCGCCGATGAAATGCGCTCGATAATGGACGGTCATCTAATACTTTCACGTAAAATTGCAGCAGAAAACCAATATCCCGCTATCGATATACTCCAAAGTCTTAGCCGTGTAATGAATAATATTGCTTCACCTATCCACCTTAAAATGGCAGGTCGTGTGCGTGAGCTTCTCTCCAAATATCAAGAAATCGAGATGCTGGTTCGCATGGGCGAATACACCCAAGGTAGTGACCCACTGGCAGATGAAGCTTTAGAAAAAATTGATCAGATCAAAGATCTACTGCGCCAGGACTTCCACACCCCGTATACAATCCAAGATACGCTTAAAGACATGAGCCTAGTAGTTGAATCGTGAAAAAATCGCTAGACCAAGTCTTGTCTATCAGAAAGAAACTTGAACAAAAAGCCGAAATACGGTTGGGCAAGCTCAACGCACAGCTATCGCAATGTGAAAACGAACGGCTGAGAACGGAAATAGCGATTAACGATTATAGAATATGGCGAATTGAGGAGGAAGCACAGCTTTTCAACAACCTTAAAGGTGCCACGATACAACTAAAAGATCTACACAACTATCAGGCAAGTTACACGGAACTTGATCGGCAGGAACAGGAGCTAATAAATTCTATCAGCCAGCTCGACATTCAAAAAGAGGCGCTTTTAGTCGAAATAGGTGAAGCAAAAACGCAATTATCGCTTGCGCGAAAAGCGAAAGAAAAAGTCGAACATATGGTATCCGTTCGCGATCAGGAAACACAAATGCTCAACGAACGGGCTGAAGAAAATGATCTCGACGAATTTAACAGCAACAGCTTTGCCAGAAAACTACTCCAAAAGTCATAGCACATCCGCATCATTCATCTTCACTACTAGCGCTAACGCCGTATATTCATGACACTTAAGCATATGCTATTGTGAATCTAGTTCTCAACAGTACTATGTTAAAGGCTTGACAATCTGGGGCCTGTTCGCAGGCCCCAGCCTTGTCATGGAGGTATTCATCATGAGTGAATTTCCCTCTACTTTCTCGGTAGTTGTCAACAAAACATCGTCGACTACAACTGAAAAAGACCTGGGTCCTGCGACACAAAAATCGGAAGAGACTTTCAATCAGCAAATAAAGGATCTAAAAGCGAGCAACTCACAACCTGCCCCTAGGGCCGAGGCGGCACCAGTAAACACGCTCGGCATAAACCAGGGTAGCGTTGCGTTGCGCGATATGCTCATGAGCCCAAAGCTAAAACTGGCAAAAAAAAGGTATAAGAAAAAAGAAGACTCAGAGAAAGAGCGCCACAACCAGACCTGGCGAAAAAAGAAGCATCAGAAAGATTCGCAACAAAAAGCGAAAGAAGATGAATCAAAGCCTGAATTAGCCCATCAAGAAGAGACAAAAGAGGAAAACACCCAAAAGGCCTAGGCTTACGACAACACTCCTCTTATCCCATATGACCCGAGCCCCCACTTACTACTTTAGTGATAGTACTACTGCTGGATTTTCACTCAAGATATTTACGAATAGCATATAACCCTACGCCGAAAGTTATATGAGCTGAAACCCGGCACAAAAGCCGAAACTCCATTTGGTATCTGTTAATCGACAACAACTGAAAAGAAGCGTATTAGGTAGTAGCTGTGCATAGACGCGCTAAAGATCAAATAAATGATAGCATCTCAAAGTACGTCGACGAATCAATTGACAAGGTACGCGAAGATCTATACAAGGCCATTTCAAAAAAAATTATTAGAAACAAACCAACCCAACAAAAAAACACACAAAAAAAAATTTCCATAAAAAAAACCAAAAAAAGTTATAAAAAAGTAAGCTTCATCGAGCTGTCAGCCAATGACGCGGACCTAGGCAACATAATATCGACCCTAAATTTCCCTATTCCGCTCAAAATAAAAAACGATATATATGAACTAGAAAACGCATCGTATGATAAAAAAAATATATCCGCCTGTATATTAATAGACCTCTACCTAGACTATTCAAATATAAAAATATTAATAGATGAACCACTAGCAAAATCTTTAATAGGATCATTTGCAGACCCAAAAAATATAAACAATATACCTGAAAAAATAAGAATTGCCTTATACAACCACATTCTTGAAGAAACATTAGAACAGATCGAGAAAGTCACCGTATGCAGTTGCAAAATAGAATCCATAAGCAACATTGAAAAAGTTGTCTCACCCAAGAGCTCCTACGCATTCTGGATATCCAAGAACCAAAAAAAACTAGGAAGAATATTTGTAAAGTTTTCTGAATCAGCCAAAAGAACCATTATTGAGTCTAAACAAATATCAAATTACTATAAAAAAAATAACATTGATAGAACAATACCATCAAACCTTATATTTGAAATAGGAAGACAAACACTCCCAATCGAAGATTTTAAAAAACTAGAAGAAAACGACATACTAATAATAGGCAAGTACCAACCCAAAAAACCAAGCCCCATTACTATAAGACTGGATGACAACTACTGTTTCAACGGATTACTAATAAACAACAAAATTAAATTTGAGTCACATCTGGAGATAAACATGGATAACCTGGTAAACGGTGACAGCATCGTCGATAGCGATTCTCACTTCGAAAAAATATCTGTAAATCTTAGTTTCGATATAGGAAACAGAACCCTTCCTCTATCTGAAATAAAAAAAATAAGGCCCGGATTCACCCTGGAGCTGGATTCAGAAATAGAAAGGCCGGTAACAATCAGGGCAAATAAGTTTAAAATCGGTCATGGTGAAATCGTTTCAATTGGCAAACGTCTCGGTGTGAGAATATTGGAGCTGGATGATGGAACTATTAAATAAACTCCCAGGCTTTCCGGTATATATAGTATTTTTTATAATATTTACTTTAGGAAGTGTAATAGCTGTCGTTGCAACATCCTTTCTAAAACTTGTGGTCGTCATGCATATTACAAAAAACGCTTTGGGTCTACACGAAGTACCTCCCGGCGTAGCTATTAATGCTCTAGGGTTAATACTAACGATATATATCATGGCGCCAGTTGGTATGCAAATGGCAAATACATTTCAAGCGCAAAATCCCAACTTAGACAATCTCAGAGACCCTCAATTATTAATTGCGGCTGAAAAAAGCGTCGACCCTCTAAGAAATTTTTTATACAAGCATTCGAGCACTAGAGAAAGAGAATTTTTCGTAAAAGCAGCAAAAAAAATATGGCCACCTGAGTTTTATGAGAAACTTGAAGAAACAAACCTGCTTGTACTCATACCCGCATTTACAACCAGTCAGCTTAAAAGTGCTTTTGAAGTTGGTTTTTTAATATATCTTCCTTTCATCATTATTGATTTAATCGTATCAAACATACTTTTAGCCCTTGGTATGATTATGGTTTCGCCCATTATTATTTCGATGCCATTCAAGCTGCTTTTATTCGTAACGGTAGATGGATGGTCGCGCCTGCTTCACGGTCTGGTACTAAGTTATCAATAGGCATTCTATGACTGAAACCGAGCTGATATATATAACGTCACAAGCACTCATGCTGATATTGGTCCTCTCACTACCTACCGTAGGTGTTGGCGCACTTGTGGGTTTGCTTGTTGGCTTGCTACAAGGCCTAACTCAAATTCAGGATCAAACTCTGTCGTTTGCGTTGCGTTTGCTCGCCACTATAGCAGTACTCGTATTTACAGGTCGATGGCTCGGCGTAGAGATACAGAATTTCGCTATTATGATGTTCGACAATATCTCAGGGTTGTCAAAATAGTGTTTGTATTGGCGAAATTCGTTGAGATTCAATCACTTTTCCTCGCGACGATCATATCGCTGCCAAGAATTACCATGGTTCTTTGGATGCTGCCGTTTTTAACAGAGTCAATTTTTCCCAAGACTATTAGGCTGGTTTTTGGTTTTAGTCTAGTTCTTATAGCCCTTCCCCGCGTTGCTCATGAAATACCTGCAGAAGGACTAAATTTTTTCTTCGTGTTGGGCATAGTCGTGAAGGAAGTTTTTATAGGTTTATTATTGGGTTTTATGGTATCTATCCCCATCTGGGCAGCGTCAGCAATGGGTTTCATCATCGATTTACAACGAGGATCTTTTATAGCCACCCTATTTACGCCTTTTTTTCGAGGACAAACCTCTCCCGTGGGAATTATGCTCATACAAACCATCGCTGTCTTGTTTTTTTCCGGGGGTGGGTTTTTAATTCTTCTAAACGGTTTATATGGCAGCTATTTGATGTGGCCTATTCTCGAATTCTTTCCAAAATTTGATGAACGACTGCCTACATTTTTCCTCGATCAGCTGCAATTTATCGTATTTCTTGCTTTAACTTTATCAGCACCAATCGTAATCCTAATGCTATTAGTTGATTGGGCAATGGGGCTCATTAACCGTTTCGTACCACAATTAAATGTATTCTTTCTATCACTTCCAATTAAAGGTGCGCTCGCAATATTCATACTGATTATCTATGCAAATACCTTATTCGGTTACTTTCTTGATCACTATTCAATGATATATTCCATATTCGATAAACTAAACGTCGTATTACAATGAGCACTGATGATAAAAGCCGAAAAACGGAACAACCTACACCACATAAGCTGAAACAAGCTAGAAAAAAGGGACAGGTTGCCCAAAGCAAAGATGTAGCATCTACAGTAAGTATTATTTTTTTGTTCCTATTTCTGTGGGGAATTTGGGATTATGGTTGGCAGCTCATTGAGGTATATACCGCAAACGCATTTTCATCAGCAAGTCTGGATTTTGAATCCAGTACGAATTTTCTATCGCATCACGGTGCTAGTATTTACTTTATAATTGTTATGCCCGCCGTTGTTCTCGCTGCACTGACAGCAATCTTTGGTTATGTGATTCAATTTGGCCTTGTTTTTTCTGCAGATCCAATCACTCCGAAAGCAGAAAAAATTAACCCAATCTCTGGATTTAAGAGAATATTTGGCCCCAAAAATCTCATGGAGACGGTAAAAGCCATAGTCAAAATTACATTATTTGTTACGTGCCTTTATATAATTATATATTTTATGTCGCCAGATTTAATGCAGTCCGCACACTGTGGACTAATATGCACAACGGAACTAGTAAAATACATCTTCATGTGGGTTAATTTAGCAGCAGTGCTGATATTTCTAACTACAGCCCTCTTCGACTATTGGTTTCAGCGAAAAATCTTCATCAAGGATCAAATGATGACAAAAGATGAAGTTAAGCGTGATCAAAAAGATACCGAAGGAGACCCTCATATAAAGGGGAGAAGAAAGACAATTCAACAAGAGGATATGGAATATAATATCAAACAACGTCTAACAGAACTTACGGTGCTTGTTGCATCCTCCAGCATCGCTGTTGGACTCAAATATGTCGAAGGTGAAACACCTCTTCCACTTATTACGATTATAGAGAAAGAGGAGTCCGCTGCCGTAATCGTATCAGCTTGTAGGCATCTGGAGGTCCCAATATTCGTCGATGAAGAACTCGCTAATACTTTGGCAAAAAAAGGCGAACTGAATCAATATATTCCTTCATCTAGCATCCAGGATATCGCCAAAATATTTGCCGAAATTTTGGAAACTTAACTGAATATTATCGCCCTAATACACTAATGTTGACGCTTCGTGTGTTATCACAACGCCTTACGCGACATTCTAGTGCACGCCGAAGTTACTCCGGACTAGCCCTGGTGAGCTAGTTATATAAAAAATCGAACATTAAACTTTTGTTAAAACTGATGTTATATTCTTTCATAAAACTTCATTCGCTATAATAACTAAATCATCCTACGATACATTCGCACGAATTGAAGTATTTTTATTTATAAAAACAAGACGTCATTTGATGTTGCTATATGTAATATTATGAAATACTTAATAGACTTATAAAGAATAAATTCTAATAAGCGCCACTAAAATATGAAACCGAGAGAAAAGATACATAGCCATTGGATACAAGAGTACAGCAGAGGGTACGGCTATCTCAAATCGTTAAAAAAGGTACGGATTAGCGGGTTTTCCCCTTCATTATCGATTGAACTTTACGCTATACAAGGCATGGGTAATCACGTCAGATTTGAGCGTCACGATTTGATTATTACTACGGAACAGGCGCTCAGGACCATATCAGACCATAGAGGCTTGGTAGAAAGCAGACCTATGGAAGTTTTTATGGGATTTGAAATGATAAACCCGAGAGCAACAACTTTTTTCCATAAAAACCAAGAGAAAAACGGTCAGATAGATGCAAAAATTGAAGGGTATTTATCTAAAATAGTAAGTTTATCGTTGGATGGACATGTTATATATAGATCAGATAATCATAACTCTTCAAAAAATTTATAATCCTTTCGATGAACTTTTACATTATCTATACCTAAAGTTTTACCACTCCTGACATATACATATATAAAAATAATTTAACTATCATAAATGATAGAGAACCTAGATTTAGCAAATAGAACAGACATATAAAAACTGGTCTATGTAATATAAAATTAAGTGAGGGTGCTAATGACCTTGTCCGCGGTTTTATGGAGTCAAAATCAAGGAGATGATTTCGAAAATATCTTACCAGAGGACGTTCTTCAATCACTAACCACACATAAAGTAGGCAACTTCGACCGGCTCGCATCTTTACTCAAGGAGCGCCCGGACATAAATATAGTTATAACAATTCTTCAACCGTCGAACATCGAGGCACTCTATAGAATTCAGCAGATCCAACAAGAGTATCCAGATCTGGCAGTTGTAGCGCTATTTGATACTGTATCAAAAACTATTTTGAGCAATGGCATGCGAGCCCTGTTAAAAAGTATGGATGCTCCTCAAAACCATAGTTCAAGTACTTTCGAAACTGCTCCTTCACCGATACAACCCAAGCTTCCCAGATCTGTAAATGAAGTGTTCAACCCTGTAGATGAACAACAGATAAATAACTTTCACCTGACGCCACGGCAATACGACGTTTTATCATTACTTATGCAGGGCAAGTCAAATAAGGAGATAGCCCGAGACTTACAGCTATCAGAGGGTACTGTGAAAATTCATTGCATGGCTATTTTTAGAGAGTTAGGCGTATCCAATCGCACACAGGCAGCGATAAGGGCAGAACAGCTTCTTGGAGTCGAGCTACCTCCAGCATCATAACCGAAAGGATGTATATAAATATTTGTTCCAAAAAACGTACTTTATATTCAATTTATAGCTGAAAATATGAATGGTACTAGAACCTATGCAATATATTGCACTTATATTTTCTCTGCTATATTGATTCCGTCTAAATTTAGATATAAGTGCAACAAACACGTCTCATAGCTTATGAGTTGTGGTTTGAAATCAAAAATACAAATATGAGAATACTAAGATGAAAATTGACGATAAGACTAATGAGTTGCGCCTCATCGCCGATGAGGTGAGATCTGCTAATAGCTCTCCACCGGAAGAAGGTGCGACAGAAGCATTTAATAGCGCGATCCAGCAAAACACCTTAAAACGTCAGGAGTCTCGTGAAACTGATGTTTATGATGCTTCGCAGCTTCTCGTAATTGGTCCTAACGAGCAGTTATCTGAGGAGTTTATTGAATCGATGCAAGAAGGAAAAGTACCACAGATGCTCGTATTTCTGCCTAGGTCCACAGGGGAAAATTCTAGTACTTCTCAGCAGGACAGGTCATCACCTAAACGAAGTCCCAATGGGAACCTCACTGGAAGCCCAACATATACTTTTGATAGATCATCTACAGAAAATTAATTTCTCATAAGTTACTATAATAACGTCAAGTCATTTTAATTGAATTTTTTTTGCAATGGAATGCAATTTATCTAAAAGCACTAAAACATTTGTATTATTTTACTAAAAATTTTCTCTGATAAAATCAAATCAGACACATTATATATTTGATAAATTTTAGACACCTGCTTTGTATTTAATACCATTAACCAGATGGTAATTAAATACCAGTCAAAAAGATGAGAAAATAATATGAAAATACAAAGCTTAGAAAAGAGTATTATCAGCCATCATCCTGGAAACAATCATTACGCGGATAATAGTTTCAATCCTAATGATTCCGCCGCTCAAGAATTTTCGTCTGAAATCAGACAAGTAAGAGACTCTAAAAGAACTGTCAGCGCCCATGCTAGTGCAACTTCGAACGGTGGTAGCGAATTCGCTATGGCTCGCTCTGAGTCAGGAAAAAAACCTGTTGCAGTTTCAAGTAAAGGCGGTAACGCCAGCGCTTCATCTGGAGGAGAGAGAGTTACGTCAAGGGGCGGACAGACCTCAACAGGCAAAAGTCACTTTCTCGACGAATTAATGCAACGAATTAAAGTACTTATTAAACAGATCAACCAACTCCAGGGTTGATCCCCAGGCTTTACACAACTGCAAAATCTGCAATTCCGTTAAAAATATGATGTCTTTATTTCGTTTCATTGATGAAATCTTACATTCTATATAAAAGTCACGCCTCCAATTTAATAAACCCCAAAAGTAATACAACCTTTGAGATATTTTCGTATTACTACTAAGGCGTTATTCTCACTTTCAACGTATAACAACATTCGTTTTACGTTAATCAAACCTTTAACAATAAAACTGGAGAGTAAACAATGGCACTTTCAGATACAGGTGGTTCAGTAACATCTAATTCAACGACTCCAACTCCGCAATCTGCTCTTGATAAAGGAGCGATTGTCGATCTAGGTAACCAAGCCTTGGAAGATGCAGAGTTTCTAAGACAAGAAACTGCACGCATTAAAAATGGTTTGGCTCTAATCGAATTTGCAGAGCAAATGGATAACCAAAAAGCCAACAACATCGCAAGTAACGCCGGTGCTATCGGACGAATCCCCTAAGGATTAGCTTACGAGGTATAAGTGATCCGGTGAGCCATGGCTCACCGGTTGTTTAATAAAAACGAATGGTGAACATTATGGCACTCGCAAACGGATCACCCTTATCTTCTGGGGCTTCCACAATCACTCAATCGCTTAATGCGTCCTTAACACAAATCAGGGCCAGCAAAGAACAATTTGCTGATGATGTTTCGACATCGTCAAAAGCGCGCAACAGTTTTTCAAATGCCACGCGAGGTCTAGACACTCTACTTACAAAGATAGAAAAAGATATAGACCGATTAGAACTGACAAAAAATGAAGGCCAGGCAGCTAAAGCTTCACAGCGCATTCAACAAGAATTGGCACTAGTTTCCAAAAACTTTGATGCCATTATGGCGAAAGCAGTAAAAGAATATCCAGAGCTACCCAAAAACACTAGCGGCGGTAAGACTTCTGCAGCACCAGAAACCACAACAGCCGCTACACGAAGAAATAATGATACACCAAAAAGAACAGTTAATGATAGCGCTACACAGAGAAATGCATCTGTTGATCAAGATACGTCTAAAAAAGTTGGTGAACTGAAAGGTGACTCTGTAGATGAAGCACAGAACATTAAAAACCAAGCTGAAAAAGAGATAGAAGAAATAAAAGGCGAATCCGCAAAAGAAATTCAGGATGTTAAAAGAAAGGCTGAAAAGGAAATAAATGAGCTGCAAGGCAAGTCTGCGGAGGATGTTCAGAAGATTCAAAGAGAAGCCGAAAGAGAGATAGAAAAACTACAAAGTGAATCAACCAAAGAGATTCAGAATGTTAAAAACAAGGCCGAAGGAGAGATAAAGCAAATAAAAGGTGAATACGCCAAGGAAATTCAGAGCATTAATATCAAAGCCGAAGAAGAAATAGGAGAGATAAAAAATAAGTCTGCCGAGGAAATTCAGGATATTCGAAGAAAGGCTGATGAAGAGCTTAGAGAACTAAGAGGTAAATCCACAGAAGAAATTCAGGATATTAACAAAGATGCATCGAAAATGCGGGTGAGTGATAGCAAAAATGCCACGCAAGAGTATATTAAACTCGCGGCAACTGATATTCAGCAGTCAATAGCGAACACATCATCCGACGTTAACCGGATGGCTTCAGATGCCCTTGCTATCCTTGATGCGCTCCCATCATCAACAAGCAGCACAAGTGGTTCTAATACAGGCTCTAATGGCTCGGCTGGTTCGAGCGCATCAACGGGTTCGACTGGATCAACAAGTTCGGTAGGATCAACGGGTTCGACCGGATCAACAGGTTCGACCGGATCAACAGGCTCGACCGGATCAACAGGCTCGACTGGATCAACAAGTTCGGCAGGATCAACGGGTTCGACCGGATCAACAAGTTCGGCAGGATCAACGGGTTCGACCGGATCAACAGGCTCGACCGGATCAACAGGCTCGACCGGATCAACGGGTTCGACCGGATCAACAGGCTCGACTGGACCAACAAGTTCGGCCGGATCAACAGGTTCGGCCGGATCAACGGATTCGACCGGATCAACAAGTTCGGCAGGATCAGCAGGCTCGACCGGATCAACGGGTTCGACCGGATCAACAAGTTCGGCAGGATCAACGGGTTCGACCGGATCAACAGGTTCGACCGGATCAACAGGTTCGACCGGATCAACAGGTTCGACCGGATCAACAGGTTCGACCGGATCAACAGGTT
>JANQJP010000051.1 GCA_028281575.1 Cellvibrionaceae bacterium | reverse complement strand
ATGGATGCAGGAGGTAGAATAACGCAGGAGCAGTTATCGACGACTGCATGGATGCAGGAGGTAGAATAACGCAGGAGCAGTTATCGAGAGGAATTGGCGGAGCTACAGGGGTGGAGCGGATTAAAGCGAAGCACTGCTTCGCTCCGCGTAACGCACAAAATCTATGATTTTGGTCCAGTCCTGCTCGCAAGTATTCATGCGCTTTTTGAATCTATCACCGGCACGCAAACGAGGATGTGCCAAAATGAAGGGGATAATTTTTCGGGATATGCCACGTATATTTGTTGATTAATTCTCCTGCGACAATTTGTCACATTTTTGCCTGGCGCAACTATTGGTAGTATTCCGGCCTTCTAAAAATAGCCGGACTCTTCCTATGTCACGCAAATTTTTCTGCAATAGTCAGTATGCATGCGCATTAGCATTTTTTGTTGCGAGTGCAGCATACGCAGATGATGTTGAAGAAATCACCATTATTAGTGAGCGGTTGTTTAAAGACACCGTATTAGTCAGTCCCACCAGTACTATCACTGCCGAGCAGCTCGAAGCGATTAATATTTCAACAGTGGAAGATGCTTTGGCCCACGAGCCAAGTTTAGTTGTGCGCAAACGTTTTATCGGTGACCCCAACGGTGTGATTGGATTGCGCGGATCGAACATGTTTCAAACAACGCGCTCGATGGTTTTTGTCGATGGCATGCCGCTGCATTATCACCTGCAAACGAGGTTCCGCGGCGCACCGCGCTGGTCTTTAGTTTCCCCTGGAGAAATTGATAATGTTGAAGTGATTTACGGCCCGTTTTCTTCTGAATACAGCGGCAATGCGATGGCTGGGGTGGTCAATGTGCATACACGTCGCCCCGAATCCCAGCGTATTACTTTGGAGGCTGGGTATTTTGCGCAAGAATACGATGTGTTGGGCACCGATGAGCTATATACGGGTTACCGCACCTTCGCTGCTTACGAAAATAAATTTGACCGACTTGGCGTTTTCTTTTCGCATACGCATTTAGATAACGAGGGTCAGCCGCAAACCCAATTATTTAATGCTGGAGGTTCTGGTACTGCGACAACTTCCGTCGCGTCTGGCGCTATTGCGGGTGTCAATGAGTTTGGTGAACAAGGTATTTATTTCGGTGACAGTGGCCCCAATAACTCAGAGACCAACTTGCTTAAAGCGAAGTTGTTTTATGATCTCGACACAATACAGTTACGCGGCTCGATTGCATATGAAGATCGATCCTTAGTAAATGACCAGGCAAATAATTTCTTACGGGATGCTGACGGGAATGCGATTTTTGATCGCCGCGTCGATGTCAGCGGTCAGGTTTTCGATACCTATCAATTTGGTCGCAGTCGCTTGCAAAATCGTATGCAGGATCGCGAGAGTTTACTGCTTGGTCTGGGGGCGAGTTTTGAGCTTGGTTCCTCTTGGGTAAGCGACGCGTTCTACAGCTATTTCAGTATTTTGGACGACGTTGAAGTGCGTACCGGCAACAACCCCAGCTCTCCCGATTTTATTGCGGATAACGAAAGCTTTCGCGCGCGCATTACCGAGTACGATGATACCGGCTGGCAAATTTTCGATTTAAAATTCGCAACCGATAGCCTTGGCGGCGATGATAAACAACGTTTATCTGTTGGCCTTCACCACGATGCCTACGAATTAAATTTTATTGTTGACGACTACAACAGCATTGCCGGCGAGCGCGACAGCGACGAAGTTGATGGCGATAGATCGACCGGACGTTCAGACAGTGGCGGAACCGCGAGCACCCAAGCGGTCTTTGCGCAGTACGGCTATATGCTCTCCGAGCACTGGGATATATCTGTAGGTTTGCGCTACGAATCCTGGGAATCCAATGACGGTTTTATCGGAGCGACGCAAACGGAAGACCGGTCTCACTCGGGATTTTCTCCGAAGTTCTCATTGGCGTGGATGCCGTCCGGGCAGCGTGAGTTGCGTTACTCCGTTGCACGCGCACTGCGTTTTCCGGTTATTGAAGAATTATATGTGAACGATAACCAGGGCAGCGGCGCCATGGTTATTTCGGACCCAACTCTGGAACCTGAAGACGGTATTTTTCACAACCTGTCGCTGTCACAGGATATTCGCAATGGCAGCGTGCGGATAAATCTTTTTCATGAAGTGGTCGAAGACGTTATTTTTAACCAACAGGCCAGCAACGGAACCTCGACTTTTCTACCCGTGGGTGAAGTCACGACTCGTGGTGTGGAATTTATTTGGGAGCAAAAAGACGTACTCGATATACCGCTCGATGCACGCTTTAATGTGACCTACACCGATGCTGAAATTACTGACAACGTATTTAATCCCGCATTTGAAGGCAAAGAATTTCCACGCACACCGCAATGGCGAAGTAATCTGCTACTGACATACCGTATCTCCGACAGCCTGGACTTTGGTAGCAGTGTTCGCTATGCGAGCGATAGTTTTGGCGAACTGGATAATAGCGATACGCAGGAAAATGTCTTTGGTGCGCAAGATGCTTATACCTTTGTGGGCACAAAGCTCAATTGGCAGGTCAACCGCGAATTAAAATTAGGTTTGGGCATCGATAATATATTTAGCGAAGAAGCCTACGTGCATCACCCGTGGCCGGGAAGAACTTATCATCTCAATGCGCGGTATCAAATAGGTGACTAAAACGTTTACTCACAGGAGCTCAAAAGTGCTGCGCCACTGCTTGTGGCGCTGGCACTTTTTTGCCGGTTTGGTTGTTTGCCCGTTTGCTATTTTGCTGGCGATTACCGGAGCAATTTATTTATTTAAATCGCAGATAGCGGCTTATGAAGAAGCCCGTATCAATGCGCTGGCACCCGCCGTTGCCACTGCGCCAACACATAGTGCTTTTGACAGCTATCTTAAAGATTTGTTAACGGGCAATCCCGGTGCGCAACTTAAACGTGCGGTGTTAAATAAACCGAGTGACAGAAGCTTTGAAGTGGAGCTGCGGCATGTTGATAATCGATTGGTAACCTATTGGCTCGATATTTACACCGGAAAAGTTATCGCCGTTAAAAACAGCGATAGGCGTTTTTTACAAATAGTCAAAAAATTGCATAGTGAGTTGTTGTTTGGCAACACCGGTTCATATGTCGTCGAGTTGATGGCGAGTTGGCTTATTATATTAATCGTCAGCGGCTTATATTTGTGGTTGTCTAAACCGGGAAAAGAAACTGGAAAAACGCGCCGGTTTTTCTTGCCGCAGCTAAGCGCTAAAAAGAAGGTGCTTACCTGGCGAAGTTTGCACGGCGTGCTCGGTCTTTGGTTTGCTATTCCAATACTTATCCTGCTATTGACAGGGTTGCCGTGGACGCAACTCTGGGGCGCCGGTTTTGATCGTGTTAAAACTCTTGCCGGATGGCAGGGGCCAGGGCAGGAGTGGTTCGTGACACTGCAGTCAAAAATTCCGGATAGTCGACGCGTATCAGAATTGGATAGCGGCCTTTGGGAAATTCGTTCCGATAAACGCGAAGCAAAAAATACCTCAGAGGTTTTTGATTTTTTCTCGAGCGCAACGCGGGTTACGCTTGACGATATTATTAATAAACCGGAAATCGCTGAGCTTAAACACCCAGTGTATATTATGCCGCCGAAGCCGAATAACGGGGTATGGACGGTGCGTGCGATGCCCGCGCAGCGATCTGAACGCGTAACCTTGCATTACGATCAGTATTCTGGCGATGAAATTATGCGCATTGAATTTCAGGACCACCATCCAGTGCAACGTTTTGTATCGCACGGAATATCGTTGCATGAAGGCGCGCTGTTCGGTTGGCTTAATCAAGCGCTCGGCGTGCTCACCGCATTGGCTGTCATTTTTGTGAGTTGTTTCGGTCTCTACCTTTGGTGGCTGCGCAAACCCAAGGGCAAACTCGGCGCGCCACCGTTGGGTACAGGTGAGTTTCCCAAGGGGCTCGTATTTTTAATTTTTGCTTTTGCGGTATTTTTGCCCGCTGCCGCATTGAGTTTTGGTGGTATTTTATTGCTGGAGTTTCTCTGGGCGCGGCGGACATGGGTAATGCAAGCGGATTAAATACCTATGCGCGAAGGCAGGCTTGCTTCACAGGCGTCGTTATCCGCAGGAATACTATCGTAGCTTTGTAAACCCAGTGCGCTGTGCCACACGCGAAAATCACCGTCGGCATCACCGCGCACACGCTGGTAATTTATACCTTGAATTTCTTCAAATCCTGCGGGCTTTAAAATGCCCGAGTATGAGGTGCCGAATAGTTCGATGGTCAACAACAGGCTAAATGATTCATTGCCACCCAATAGGCTCCAAAAGCCTTCTACCCGTTCGCCACGTGTGCTGCCGTCGCTCAGCGTCCCATCAATGTTGGCGTCTTCAATAAATTTTACACAGGCGGTAAAACGGCCGCTGTCGTCAGTAGAGGCGCCTTCAAAATAAAATTCAACCTCGGAGTCTTTTAAGTTATCGGGCTCACTGCCCAGGTCCAAATCAGAAACGCGCAAGCTATTGCCGGGCAGGCCCGCAAAGGGTGCTGCGTCTTCGGGCAGTTGAGCGGCCCCGGTGATTTCGATTTCGGAGTCAAAATCGCTGCCCTGGAAATCATTGCCAGCCAAACCGTTAACATCCGCATTATCTTCTGACAGGGATGTGACCAGGGCGTCGACCAGTGTTTCATTGCTGGCTTCGGTAAAAAAAGTAATCGCGTTTTCAATTGTATTATCGACACCATTTTCATTCGCGGCTTTAATGACAACCGATTCTAACGCGCGCGCTGCACCTACCGCGTCTGCAAACGTAAATTCCTCGTCTGTTGCGATTAAGGCGTCGACCAGCGCGGGCAGTTCATTGACAACATCTATGGAACGCTGAAAGCCAGCGGGGTTTTCAGGTGAGCCGATGTCCGCGGGAAGATCGAGTTCTCTGAGGGTGTACACCGATTGCAAATGTGTTTCCGCATTGTCGAGTACGCGCGTTAATAAACTATCGTCGCCAATTGCAGCGTCTAATGAATCTGGCGTATTGGATGCGAGTTCTTGCGCTAAATTTCTGTAAACAGCGGCGCCCGCGTCACTCGGCGTACCATAATTTTCGCCGATCTCTGAATAGGTATCTTCCAGTCTATTGGCAAGCAAAGATACGGTTTTGTGAATTTTAAGTGCGGTATTAAAAAGTGTTTCGTCGATGTCGCCCGCACCGTCTGTATCGAGATAATTTGTGTTGAGGTCTGCGTCGGTAATGCCCAGCACATCCAAAATTTGATTGCGGGTAGTGGTGTCGCTGACATCGCTAAGTAAACTGGTGATAGGCGAGATAACACTGTTTGTGCCCAATTCGCTGTCGTAAACTCTGCGGCTCATTTGACCGAGAAAGGGTTCGCCGGTTAGCACGTCGTAACCGCCGTTTACCCTCACGACAACGTCGGTTAATTGTGTATTTGTGACCAGACAAAATTGCTGTTCTTCCGCACTGGCGCTCGCAGCGCAGTAGTTTGTATCCGTGATGGGGTTGTAGGCGTAGTAGCCATCGTCATCGGTAAAAGCGAAAGCTTCCCAGGGATCGCGCGCGCCGTTGTTATTTGAGTCCAAATACACTGTGGCGCGGGCAATATGGCCGTCAATGGCAGTGCCCGAATATTCCTGTCTGAATTCCGAAACGCTTGCCGAGTCCTGACCGGTACCGCCACAGCTTATGAGGAGGGCGCAAATGACTAAAGTACTCACGTTTGCTGATGTTTTCATGATGTTAATTACCTGCTTAAAACGTTTCTTCAAAGCCGATGGCGAAGCCTACGCGTCTCGGTACAGAGGTGTCCTCGACAGTGATGCTTGCCAGCCCGTATTCGATATCGAGGGTTAAACCGCCGAATAGCGTTAAGCCCGCACTCATAGACGCGAGCTGTTCGCCGGCGAGATTTTCGCGATAGCCCAGGCGCCAGGACGGTGTCCAGAAACGTCGGCTCTCGTAGGCGGTGGCGAGGTGCAGCCACTGATTTTCAAAACCGACGGCATCGTCATATGCGGCTAAATCCAATGAGCCGTCTATGGTCCAGCGTTCGGTTAAAAAATAGGTGCCGTCAGCACGTAAAAGTGCGTTCTTGGTGTGTGTTTCGCGATCGCGAAGCCTTCCCTGTGCCACAAAAAACCGGGTGACTTCGCAGCTGTTGCGCTCGGCTGAATCCTCGGGGCGGCTTTCGCAATTGATGCCGACCGGGCCGTAGTCAAAGGTGGGTGAATTTGCGTTTTCGAGGCTCAGACCCACGGCGTAATTTTCTTCGAGCCATACGAGCCCGAAGTCCATGCCCAGGGCGGTAGTTGAGACGAGATTGCGGTCGTATTCATCCTCGATAACATCCCCGACTTCACGGCCGTCGAGGTCTTGCAGCATTGTGACTTGTTTGGAAAGTTCGAGATTAATGGCATTTACGCGAACCCCTGCGACAAGTTGGTCGTACTCACCCCAGACCGGGCGCGAATAGCCGACAGAGAGTTTTTTCTCGATGCCGCTTTTCAAATAAATGGACGTGTTTGTGACAAAGCTGGTGCTTTGATCGTCGAAAGTAAGCTCGTCGTCGAGTACGCGCAGCGCAACATCCGCGTTGATGCTCAGGTCAATACTAAAATCACCAATGTCGTTTTTACGAAAATACAAAGGTAGGACGGGCAATCTTGCCGCCACACTGGTTCTCACATAGCCGGATTCACCCATTTCAAGCAGCACGCGATTGAATCGGTCGAGCAGTTCGCTGGGGCTTTCATCAGTGGAACTGGAATCATCGATAATATCGATTAATTCATCCAAATCGTCTGCAAAATTATCCACTTCGCCCAGCTCGACGCTCAACGCAAAACCGGGGGCGTAATTCATTCTCAAACGCTTGTCTTCATCCAGCACAGCGCTGATCATCGCTGGATTGCGTGTGGCCGAGTAAAGGGAAAATTTATTTGCAGAAGGGCCTGTCGTGAAACTGGAGCCTGAGTTCAGGCCGGAACCGGTGGATGGAAGGCTGAATGTGCATAAGATCAGCGCAGCCGATACCTGGTAGAGACTTTTCATTTCCTCGATTACTCCAACAATCCGTGAAGAGGTCTCACTTTAATCTAGACCTGATATGGAATTAGTCGAGGGGGCTAACAGCCTTATAGTGAAGTTATCTAGCTGTGCTATTAAATTGCGTTTTTAGATATGACTGTTAAAGGTGGGGTGTCAAAAAACCAGCATTTGGGTTTGAGTAAAACGCCATGTGTTTATATATGTCTGAAATCCGTTATTTGTATCGACTATCGTTGTCGATCTACTTGTTTCATGTGCCAGTCTGCACTTTAGAGAATTTCTGAATGTATTAAGTTCTTTTGCCGATATGTCCCATAGGTTTTTGGTAGGACTGTATGCTCGGACCGACCATTAAGTACCTCTTTTATCAGCGCGCAAAATATAGACTTCTCCCTAAGGTTATTTACATTGATCAAAATAAAAATAGTCCTGCCTATCTGGATAAGTCTCTTTGGGAATCCCCTTGTATATCAGCCTATTGAGAGCGGGAAGGTAGAATATTCGCGCCGAACTGATTTCCGGCAATCCGGTTTCAGCGTTAGTAGCTATTTCTGAGTAGATTCCATTTTTAAAACTATACGTTCCACTCCGGGCATAAATTCCGTCTTCAATGGGGTATTGTGAATTAAATGTCATGTCTTTACTCATCGACCAAAAATCGTCAGTACATCTTCCGCCGGTCCACATACCGAGTATCAGTTTTTCGTAGTTAGCGTCATCAATGCTTATTGATTTATAGTAAATCGTATTGTTGAGAATGATTTTTTCGCACGCTTTGTCGAGCTTGCAATGATTTTCAATATCTGAATACTCCAGTTCGCTCTTGTTTACATAGTTCGGTCTGACATCAAAATTTTTCTCTGAGATCCAAGTTTCCTGCGTATGGCCTGGATATGGGAATATCGAGGTAAAAATGAAGCCATAAATAGCAAGTATGAATTTGTTTTCCATCGAAATGCCTCGCAATGAATTACTTTTCCCTCTTGTTGCAATCGGAACTATCTGTCGGATTCTTGAGCTCGCCAGGGTTTGGTGGGTTTTCGTCTCTAATATAGACAGTATCTACTCTCGCCTTTATCAAAAGTTTATTTCCCTTCAGTTTATACTTTGATGCTATATCTTCGCCCTTTTCCATTACTACGATAAATTCCTTCTTCGTAGCTCTATATTTGCCTTTGGAGGTTTTTTCCTCTCCCCAGCATTTAGAAACTGGCCAGGTCTCAGCTGTACCATCTTCCTTTAGTTGCATATAGAATTCAGCGGGCACCTCTTTGCCATCAGCAGAATGAATTTTCCATACGCCGGCGAGCTTCTCCATATATTTGTCGTTGGCTAAGCAGTCCATTGAAAAAAATAGAAAGGTAAAAATAATCAAGTATTTCATAAATTTTTCCTCTGATTATGTATCCCAAACCGCTATTGTATACCTGGAATCGATATTTGCAATAGGGTTCGTATCTATAAATTAAGACTCGATTGATGCTATATTGAGGTCTTATCATCGACCAGTCGAGTATTCTTTTCTGGTTATGTCATATAGAGTTTTTATTATTCTCAATTTGAATTAGTTATATTTTCTTACTGGGCCAAAAAATTAAAGTCAGGTTTAGTGATGGTATAACAAACAATACGAAAACCCATATGTTCAGACCTATGTCGCGAACCCGTTTATATGTGATAAATAAGTATACCGGTATACTGATATACCAGACCGCAAGAAAATTGATACTAATCTTAGTTCCAATGCTGCCTAATTTGGTTGGACCAATCGTTTCTCTCACAAATCCTAGGTCTACTCCTATAAGGCTCAGAATTATATCTATAAGAAGTGGTATAAAAACGAATGACGGTAGTAGCATCCAGAAGTAGTAAGCTTTCCCATAATTGAAGGGTAATGGTGAATCTTGTTCATTTAGCGTGTTAAGGATTAATTCAATTTTCTCGACCATCTCCTTATCATGCTTTACCCTGGCAATATCACGCTTTTCAATTAATTCAACTTTAGTGAGTTGTTCGAGTTCCATAATGGTTTTTATAGCACGCGCCGAATATAAGGTAATTTCAAAATAAACCAGGATAAAGCTATACAGGCTGCGATACTTATGCCGGAGTTTACAAGAAGCTTTGTTGTCACATCCTGCTGCCAGCTATGTAAGGTGATGCTTGTAGCTACTACAATCGGCGGGTGTATGATGTATATACCGTAAGCCAGTGGAGATAGTGGCTTAAATAAATGATTTAAGCTGTGTGATCGAACAGTAAAGAAGTAGAGAGCGCTAAGTATAATGCCGCATGCGACGAATGGTTCCCATAGTGCATAAAATAACGCGTTTAGATTTGCCCCACCCTCGAAGGGGCCGTTCCCTAAAGGGTTGTCCATAATGAAAGGTAGTATGCTTATTAATAAAACAGCAATGGGAAGCCAGATTTTGATATTGCTAAATTCAATGGATGTTAATAGCCGGTTTTGAAAAGCAAAAACACCTAAGATGAAAAGCACGATATACATCGGAAAATAGCCGAGCTGAAGCCAAACAACCGTTTCGCCAACAGGAATCAATAGCCGTACTGCAAATGTGCATGCTCCCAACGAGATAAGCGTCAGAGCGATCGTCAGTGTATTTGGAATTTTACTCAAGGACCCAATGAGTGTCGGTTTATAGTGATATATAAGCGCTAATAAACAGCTAAATATGAGTAGGGAAAAAACAAACCAGAGCGGACCAGGTTCAAACTCGCTGGCCTGCGCCATTTGCAGCGTTCGGGTAATTAATGAAACCCCAGGGCTCGGATGTGCTAGCGCGATAGTAAACGGAGAGATTATAAAAAAGTAGACCAGTAAGGGTATCCCTAGTCTAATGAAACGATCCAAAAGGAATATTTTAGTTCCCTTCCTGTCTATGGAGTGCCGTGAGAAATATCCCGCTAAAAGAAAGAAAAACCCCATAAAAAAGGATTGATTGACTGTATTAAAGACAATCAGAGAGAAGTTTAAGGGTTGCGTTTCTTTCCAGTACCAGCTTCCAGCGCCCCCATAAACGATAGAAACGTGATGAATCACCACCAGGAACGTCAGCAATACCCGTATCGTATCTATTCCGTCGTCTCGCTTCATAAGATGTTTTATTAGCTTTCTAGTATGACAATTTGGAGAAGCTTGGGCGATAAGGCCTTGTACCACATTCGCGGATACTAAACAGTTACCGACCTCAAGAGCTCAACAACCCGATGATGCAACAAAGCAGGTTCGGGGAACAGCTTTTTCGAATAAAGCCAGTTAGTGTGGGAGCCTATTGAGAGAAGGCCCGTACGTAGCTTGAAACCTGGATTTACGTAGATATCACCGCTTTCTAATATTTTATTCACCATCGCAGGCGATAACGTCCATCGGTTTCCCTGCTTTTTTCCCGGGCGCCGATCATTCAAGTGACACTCTATACCGCTAGGGGTCTTTTTGAGGATGGTGGTTTGGTTTGATGTTTCAAATATCTTCAGATCTGGAACATCCGCAACCGCCGGTTCGTCTAAATCGATAGATTCCGCTTCTTGCGTTTCTTCCTTGATAAATGCCCGCCATGCAAGCCAGGCACCAAAAGCTGCGATGCCTGTTTGTGCGACTTTGGAAAGTAAATCGATGATATCTAAAAAGATTTGCCACATGTGCTTGGCCTTATATGATGTTTATTGTTTACCTATATGAATTAACGAGAATTAACCGGACACCCACTGTAACACTTTTAAAGTGAGTGTTTTGGTCTTGCAGTCTCGTTAGAGAGAATGGCAGCCAGATGCATCTGGCATTTTGAAGTCGCCAACTTCAAAGCTTTTTTCTATTCGTTGACCAAAGGCCTTGCCTACCAGAGACCAAGTACCTTCAATAAGCTCGTGGTCTTCCTCGAATACAAATTGTATACCGCCCACATAACCACCAGTTTCGTAGTGGGAGATAGTTGAACGCCAACGAGAGACTGTTGTGTATTCATCTTCGGCATCTAGCATTAAGGGATGATGCGTCTCCGCTTCGATATCATCGATCTTTAACATTCCTTCTGGTCCGATAAGTTTAAATCGAATACCAAAGCTAGTTCCAATTTTCATGGGAACCTGACGTGTCTCGCATACAAATAGAGGATCAGTTGTAGTCAGTATTCCATTTGTCGAGTTATCAAAAGGTGATAGGCTTTTAATTGGTTCATATCTATCACCAAGATAGATTCCGTAGTTATCGATCACTAATACGTATTCTTCTTTTTCAGAGGCTCGTAAATTGAGTGTGAGCAGCATAAGAATTAGTAAATATTTCCCGTATTTCATTTTTATCCATTAAAGTATCTTCGAGTGGTTGTCTTGTTTATACGTTTCATTTTTTGAAGCCAAAAAACTATTTTGTTGCGAATCAAAATACTTGCGGGCAATGCCGAGTGGTCGCATCTGGCTGGTACATTTATCCCGGTGTTGCTTCATTCTACGAAGTATTCCATTGAGCAAAGTGACGCTTTCAACGAGGTAACGGCCGGTATTCAACATTACACATTCCGCACGTCCAGACATGGCGGCATCGGTAATTTCTGCGCGGGTTGCCATCCCATTCTTTGCCAGGTTTTGCAGCACTTGTGTCGCCCAGATAGTAGGTATATGTGCAGCTTCACAGAGCCACAAAATTTCTTCCTGAATCTCGGCAATGCGTTCGAAACCGATTTCCACGGCCAAGTCTCCTCTTGCCAGCATAAGGCCTGCGTTCTGGCTTTGCATTAATTGAAGCAATATTTCCGGTAAATTATCGACCGCTTGTTGGGTTTCAATTTTGACGACTACGCCAAGTTGATCGAGATTGCGACGACGCAGTTCCATTTGCAGTTGTTTTACATCATCCGCACAGCGTACAAAAGACAAGCCTACCGAGTTCGCCACGCCACCCAGGGAATCCAGGTCTTCTATATCTTTGCGGGTAAGGCAGGGAATATTAACTGCTGAATCGGGTAGGTTGAGGCCTTTATTCACCTTGAGTTTCTTGCCCTTTTCGCAGAATTGGAGGCTTGCCTCTATTTTTTTGGCAGTATCGTCACAAGCGCTTACTCGACCGGAAAATCGGCCATCGCTAAAAAGCACTCTATCGCCGATCTTAACTGCAGATCGAACGGCAGGACAATCGATAAAAATAGCATTTTCGCCTTTGCGCAAGTGCTTTTCGTTAAATACAAGCGTTAATTTATCGCCTGCGTTCAGCGATAAAAAACGCCGCCCGCCCGAGATTTTTGCAATTCTTATTTTCGGTCCTGCCAGATCGAAATGTATTTGACAGTGCCTTTTCAGAACATGCTCGACCGTTCGAATCGTATCGACCATCTGATGCCAATTACCGGGATTGCCGTGGGCACAATTGATGCGCGCGCACGTCATACCTGACATCAACAGTGCCGTTATCAGTTCTGCGTTACCCGCCTCCTGAGGTGGAATGGTGACCATAATATTGCCGGTGGGAGTGTGATTACCCAATAACGCCGCTGCATTGTCAGAGATTGTCTGCCGGCTTGTGTAAAAATCCAGACGCTCGTTGTTTTCATCTACAGGGCAGCTTTCATTGTTAAGCAAACAAAGTATCTGGATTGTTTTTTTCAGATTGTCCAAAGTGTGAGACTCCGCTGAGCGCAGTGAGGAAACACCTTCCGCAGAGAGGTGATCGTGGATGTCTCTCATGTCATAGGAGCGAACTACCAGATAATGAAGAAAGTTGCGGGCACTATCCTGCCATTTGGGCAGGGTTGATGCGATGAGCCCCTGGTACTCACTTTCATTTTTTAGGCAGGCTTGGTAGAGCCCTTGCAGGCGGCGTATTAACTCACTCCGCCGGGCCTTTGGCGGTGGTGGATTCATGGTGGTTTTTGGTTGTCGGGTTAGTGTTTTTGTATCTTAGCTTTTTGGGGGGAGAGCGATTTGATATAGGACAACCACCATGCATATTGGGCATTCTGATCTGCATGCATATATGGACTTATAGCCCTTTCTGGTCTTTCAGTAATTAACGCGTTAAGAAAATATCAAAAGTAATGATTTGGTTTTTCTTATAGTGGGTGTTTTGTTTATTTTCTTTATTTATTTTTTGTATGTCGTTTAGCGGGTTCTTCCGGTTTCTCAGTCTTTGTATTTATGAGCTTCTACGCTTGTTGCCTTTAACTCGTGATGATCGGCACGTAATCGCTCTGATGAAATTGTCGATAGCAGCTGTGCGATTGTAGGAAACCGATAATTAAGCCCTTTGATTCTTGTGCAATTAAAGCAGTCACGAAAAATTTGAGTCATTGCCTTGATAAAAAGAAAACCTCTAAAGGTTAAGCTATGTATAGAATTACCTGTCTTGTTTTTCTAACCCTTTCTCTTATCGCCTGTAGTAGCGATGATGTCGATGTGAGTAAAACTCACCAGAAACCTAATCTTATTATTATGTACGTTGATGATCTCGGCTACGGTGATGTTGGAAGTTACGGGGCTGTTGGTGTTGAAACGCCAAATATTGACCGTTTGGCAAAAAATGGTGTGCGGTTTACTGATGCCCATAGCTCAGCCGCGACGTGCACACCGTCGCGCTACTCGTTGTTGACCGGTGAACATGGTTTTCGGAATAAAGCTGCGATCTTACCTGGTGACGCGCCTTTACTTATAAGCCCGGATCAATCAACGCTGCCGAAAATGCTAAAAAGAGCAGGGTACACCACCGCCGTTGTCGGTAAGTGGCATTTAGGATTGGGCGTTGACGACGTTGACTGGAACAAAGATATTAAACCCGGCCCTCTGGAAATTGGGTTTGACTACAGCTTTTTATTGCCTGCAACCGGCGACAGAGTTCCGACAGTCTACGTGGAAAATCATCGGGTGGTTGGCTTGGATCCGAAAGATCTTATTCAGGTGAGTTATCAAGAGAAAATAGGCAATCGGGCAACTGGCTACGAAAATCCAGAACAGCTCAGGGTAACCGCTGATGCACAACATAGTAAAACTATTGTTAATGGCGTAAGCCGTATTGGCTATATGGCTGGAGGAGAATCCGCTCTGTGGGTTGATGAAGAGTTTCCCGATATCTTTACGGAAAAAGCGATTAGTTTTCTTCGTAGGAATAAAGATAAACCATTTTTTTTATTCCACTCGTTTCACGATATACATGTGCCACGTTTACCCAATCCGCGTTTTATAGGCAAGAGCACAATGGGACCGCGTGGCGATGCCATCGTCCAGATGGATTGGATGGTGGGTGAAATAATCAAAGAACTTGAGCAACTGGGAATCGCAGAAAATACAATCATAATTTTTACCAGCGATAATGGCCCAATTCTGGACGACGGCTATACAGATAACGCCGAAGAAATGGTGGGTGCACATAAGCCCGCTGGTGTTTTCCGCGGTGCGAAATATAGTGCGTTCGAAGCGGGAACACGCGTTCCCACCATTCTTACCTGGCCCTCAATGGTAAAACCTGTTGAAAGTGATGCCCTGGTGTCCCAGATGGATATCTACGCCTCGATGGCAAAACTTGTTGGTGTCGATCTAAAAGAGGGAGAGGCGATGGATAGTTTTGATATTCTGGATACGCTTATCGGTCAATCAAAAAAAGGGCGAGAATATCTGCTTAAAGAATCTATTGGCGGTTTGTCCGTGCGCCAAAAAAACTGGAAATATATTGCCCCAATAAAGTCTACAGCTGAATTACCATCATGGATTTATGGCAAGAAGGTTGAGATTGGTATTAGCGATATGCCACAACTTTATGATCTTTCAGTGGATATTAGCGAACAACAGAATATTGCCGATAAAAACCCTCAGCTAGTCAAAACCTTGCAGGCAAAGATCGAGGAAATTGTGAGCGAAGGGTATAAGTAATAACGGGTTTGCATATTTCTATTGCAAAGGTAATTACCTCCGGTAGCGTTTAGAGAAATTACAAACGCTCACTACTATGAAAAATGAGTGTACAGTTAGTGGAATTTAGACTTTTGCATAACGCCCAAAGAAAATAACAACAGTAACGACTTGATTCTTGTTAGCGTGATTGTTTTGTTTACTGGTCGGACATTGTTCCTATAAATTCTTCGGCACTCACCAAAGCTATCTTTCGATCAGTTAGTTCTCCGTTACCGTTAAAGAACAATAGCTCTGCAGAACGAGCACGATAGCGCTTTCTAAAACTTTCGCTATTGGGGTCTCCTTCATTGGCGATTAAGAAAGTGACTTTTTCACCTATAACTTCACGCGCCTTATTGATTTCGATGGTCTGTTGATTGCTCACCGATAGATTGGGATCATAAATAAAAACCACCGATTCCTGCCCATCGCCTATTTTTTCCAAGTCCATGTCAATAGGTTTCGGCATTAGAGAAAGAAAAATGACAATTAAGGCTATAACCAATGATATGGTCCAAAAAGACGTGTTTTTTAGGATTTTCATCTGTTTATCTCTGCTTTACGGTATCTGTGGTATTGTACAACGCGTCTGTCGCAAAATGTAATGTGATACATTCTAGATAGTCCCTGCTCGCTGTGTCCGTCGCGTCTCGTATGGCATATGTGGAGCAGAACCCCGTACGGTCGTGCATGGCAGAGACACATGAAGACGCTCGTCTGAAAATTGGGTTTTTCATTCAGACAGTAAAATCGTACAGTTTTAACAAGCCATTTCAGGTCTTTACATCCGATCGAAAGAGCATGTTGAAACTAATGATTTTATTTCTCTTAGGGTGGCTGTCTTATTTATTTTATTTATTCATTCATTTGATATAACCATAATTTTGATCGACACGCTAATGGTCGGTGTATGGCTTGGAGCAAACCTGCCGGCGCACAAGCTGAATTTCAATACAAGATTGTCAACGGAAAATCGAAACGTACGAGAAATCACCCTGACCACTACTGGACCACGTATGAGGTATTCAATGCGTCCACAACTCAAGCGTGGCTAAAGTGTTTCCCAGCGACTTTTTTGATGCGTTTTATTCGGGGCAGGTGAGGATTTCGTTTAAAAGACATAGCCGTTCGCGCGACGAGTACACCCTCGTATATTAGCGTGTGCGATCTATACGGCATGGCCAGCCAAGCGCTTGGCAGTATTTGCGGCCGATTTGGCTCTATACTTCAGATTAAGCCTTCACAGAGGCGAATGTAATTCGCCCCCTTTATACGGGGCTCTGTAATCGTTCAGCCCCGTTTGACCTTTAGTTACAGTGGGCGTCAAGATAATAATTTATTTTTTCTGTTGATATTGAGTAGAGCCAAGCGTAGCATTAGACATAACCGACATACATTGATGTTGGTGTGAGTTTGGTGATTTACACCTTATCATTTGAACCGGGTTTTTTATCTAAATCAAAACCTTGTACTCAAACAGGTGCCATTCAGGCCAGCCCCCTTTAACTATTAATTCAGATTACAAATTTTCTGACTTCTTATGCCAAAAAATTTGTTTCACCAATTATATTTCAATGGATGAGATAAAATTATGACTAACGCTACAACAATCAAAACACTCCAATCCGTTGCCGGAGCAATGCTGATTCTTTCCTTATCAATTGGTATGGTTTACGGTGACGATCAAAATCGTGCAATCAAAAAGCTTATCAAAAATAGTGTTAAAATTGGTCATACAGATAATAGCAATCTAGTTAGTCCGATCTCGCAGCGACATATGGAAGAGGAAGACTATTTTCAAGATCTATTGAAGTTTGCTGATTTGATCGCTGACAAGAGTTACGAAGATAGTCTAGCGCTTGCTAAAGCGCAGATAAAAATAAGTAAAAAATCGCGCAATCAGGAATTTGTCTGGCTTGCTCTAACTGGGCTCAGCCAGTCAAAAAACAAGTCGAAGGGCGAAGCTAAAAGTTCGTTCGCCCGAGCCCTTTGCCTAACGGGGCATATTCCAGCAATTTGGAATATAAAGTGTGATGAAAAATACACATCAAGCCCTATTGCATTTAGTCTTTTTGAATTCGATATGTTTGTGTCAGTGCTTAATGCGATTAGCTTGGAACAATGGGTAGAGAGTGATGTTTATGGTGCTGTTTTAACAGAAAAGACAATTGTTCAGGCGATAGAAGGGCATCTGAACAATCCGAAGGAGAACATTCGCTTCAGCCATAAAGACCGGTATTTATACAGCGATAAAATCGAGCAACTAGTCAAGGAATTAAAGAATGGCTTGGGCCTTAATATTTTTATCGCGTTTGCCTCACAAGCTCAGTTCACACTGCTCAATGCCGTTGAGAAAGAAAGAGGCAGCGCATTAACGCTTTACGATTTCACTGAATCGGAATTTTTAGCATCGTTCATCCGGCATAAGACCAAGATACGAGAGATCAAAAAAAAGCTTGATCAATCGGGAGCTAACCGGGTGAATTTGCAATCTGTATTAGATGGTATCGAAGAAAACGTTTTTGCCAAAATGAAAATTAACGTAACCGTGAGAAATATGTTGCTTCGTGGCGCTGCAACAATCGAACAGTATGACTACTTATTAACGATTCTAAAAGATGATAAAAATAAAGATAACCAGATCAGGTTATACCACCAATATGGCAATCAGCTATTGTCCACTGGTCGAACAAGTGATGCTATAAAAGCATACGAAAAAGGCTTAGCTTTAATTGGCAAATATAATCTTGTAGACGAGGAATATGCAGTGCTTCATTGGACAAGGTTGATTAGCAGCTATGCAAGGGCTTTGAGCATTTCGCAAGGCCCACAGGAAAAAATCGATAAAGCCATAGAAAGGGCACTGTTCAATCACGAAATTTTTTCCAGCATTTACAGAGATATACTGAAGTATGAACCTCAGGCAAAAACAAAAAATATTGAGATTCTGATGTCAGTCCCCATGAGGCAAGGCCTTATGAACTCGTCGCTCATTCAACAATTGTCTTTTCACAACAATCACCGCTTATTTGAGCTTGGAATGTCCGAACTGTATATAGACCTAGGAAGATATGCTGACGCTAAAAAATGGCTAGATCAAGATGCAAAAACAACGACCGATAAAGGGCACAAATATTCTGTCAACGTGCAAGCATTTGAGGCGTACGTTTCGGCTCGATACCACGAATCCACGGGGAGCAAACAAAAGGCGAGCCTTCAGTACGCTGAGGCAGTCACACTCTGGTATTCCTCTCCCAATACCCTAATTGATAGCATTCAAGGGATATTCAGTTATCGATACCAGTTACTCGATAGAGCGATCGAATTCGAATTTAACAGTGGTGATCATCTCAAGTCGCTCGATTATATAGAGCTTTCGAGAAACGCTACGATCGACTCGCTGAGCTTTTTCGACGCAATTACAGAAGAGCATTTGATCGCGCGCCAAGACCTGTTTTTCTCTGAACTCGATTCAATGCTTGAAGACGCGAAGAATTCGGCATCAGCGAAAGGCGAGAGCGAAAAATTCCAATCGAAACTCGACAAAGTAAACTTTAATTATCGAAAGATATCTCCTGAAAACAATTTTAGAGCACTGTTGCAGGACAAACGCGGAGCTTTCAACAATATTTTAAACGCTGTGATGCCATGGGTGGATTACAGCAAAGCCCAAAGTGTTGTCGATCAATACTTTTATATTGAATCGTCAGTTAACACGATGAAGCTAAAACCATTAAGGTCTGAAGCGTTGAGACGCGAGTATGCATTGGCGAAAGCTGCTTCGGCTGGATTAAACAATAAGGACTCTTCTCTACAAAACCCATTATTCGGCGTGTTGGATGATACGCCGCTAAAGCAGTTTGAAAACGTAGGTATTAACCAGCGCTTTAGTTTACATCAGGTGCAGCAGCTTTTAGGCAATGATCAGTCTGTGCTCTCTTATTGGCTTACCAAAGACAAGCTTTATATGCATGTGGTGAATGCCAATGAAGTTCGGCATAACGTCATAAACATCAATGACCTACAAAAATTCTTTCCCGATCAGAATAGAGTGTTTAGGCGAAGTCAGTTAGCCAAGATATACAACATTATATTAGAACCTTTTACTCCAGCGCTGAAAAGCCGTGTGGTTATTGTGGCAAATGGTTCGCTACAGTACGTACCCTTTGCGGGCTTTAGTGACGCTCAAGGTTTCTTTGGCGACAAGCATTTATTACGCTATTCGCCAACGATTAGTCAGATATTCGCGCAAGATATCGACTTAAAAAAAGACAGAATGCTGGTTATGGCACCAAGTAATGTGCCCAGCACACCCGATCTGCCGGGTGCAAAGGCCGAAGCGACGTCGCTCAAGAATAACTTTGGAGCTAAGTTGGCTCTTGATGACAAAGTCACTCGATCATTCTTTATGGAAAATGTTCCGGAATATTCGATAGTCCATTTTGCAGGTCACGGACAATTAAATCCTGAATTTCCCGATTATTCAAAACTCGTATTATTTGACGCTAACGCCGAGTACTCAGAAGTATTTGTAGAGGATATTAAACAGCTTAATTTGCTGGGGTTGCAACTTGTTGTGCTGAGCGCCTGTGAGTCAGGAGCAACGAAACCCAGCGATCTTAATAACGAATTTTCTTCACTAAGCTCTTCATTTATGAGTGCCGGTGCGCAATCTGTGGTTTCCTCAACAAAAGAAGTCGAAGATACGGCAACGACATTTTTAATGCAGCGATTTTATGAAGCGCTAGCGGAAGGTAATGATAAGGACCTAGCGCTGCAAACAGCGCAAAAAGCCTTGAGAGAGAAGCTTGCCAAAGCTGACAGACTAGATGCCTATCCTTATGAGTGGACCAACTTTAAGTTGTGGGGTAGTAGGAGCCCTATTGCTCTCTCAAAATAGCGATTTTATTTTGAGTGAATTCGATTTAGAGTGATTTAGCTATCGTAGTATATTGAAGCACAGCTTCGGAGCGACTGACTTTATTTTTTTCCTCCTTCGATGCCTTAATTTTTTTGAGAGCTCTTGAGGTTAAGACACCTTTTTTAATGTCTCTGGAAAAAATATATTGCTCCGCCACCGGATCGTATTGATAGTCGGGCAACTTACCGACTAGATCAGCTTCAGAGACAAAGGCTTGCAATCTCTCTAGCCCAAACGGTTTAGTGACTTCGAAACGTCCCACGGAAACGAGCTTATTCACGTCGTCCGCATTTATATAGCTGATGAATTTGCGATCGCCCTGTGCCTCATTCATCTCAACAAGGTAAGACATTTCACCTTTATCACTGGTCGTATGACCAACCAAATAGTAATAACCGGGACGATTGACCTTCACAAACAGTTCGAGCTCGTCGCCATCGTAAAAAACAAGGTTTCTACTGCCGTAGTTCGTGCTTAACTCTATTTTTAAATCGCTCGAGACAGCATAGCCTTTGAAGAACAGTTGATCCAAATCGAACGTTTTGGGTTTGAAATCGTATTGCTTGTAGCTACTATCACGTAACTCGACGACCTTATAAGACAAGGTATTACCACTGTGTTTTTCGACCTCTCGGTAAGCGACTTGAATCGACGACGAACCGATCAGGTATTCGCCCTGTAATATCCTACGTGCATTTTCGGGGGAGCTTTGGGCAGAGAGAGCTTTATCGAGGTGCTGTTTAAGCGCTATCGCAAAGGGTGTGAATTCTTTGGAATTCTGAGTTGTGGCCGGATAGACATAAATATCGGTCCCAGTAATATTTTTTGCAATTGATCTTGCAGCGCTGGCCAACGACTCAGGCTTCTCCTCGAGCTCCGCTAACTCTTGAATCACTGCGCTCCTATTAATTTTAGGATGAATACTTTCGCTCCGCCTGCCACCTAAATAAAGAAAGACAGTGCTGTACTTTTCATACACATCGAATTCTACCAGCAATTGGTTTAACAGCTCGTGCTTTCGTGTGGCGGACTTCTGGGCTTTGTTATGCAAACTGTTAATATTTGCGACTGCGTCTAACACATAATTTTTGTATTTAGCGATCGATTTTGATTTTGACAGTGATGCCACGCATTCGTGTACTTTTTTAATTTTAGTGCAGCTTATGGCAGAACCAATGATCGGAATGTCGGAGCTGGTTTTGGTGTAGATAGAAAAACTATTATCGCCGCTGTAGCTCTCAAGGCTTTCGGTTTGGCTCTCGATTGATACGAAGATACTGTAAGCCAAAGATGACAGCGCATTTTCTTTTGCTTCCTCTTCAGTATTGCCGGAGCCAACAGCTGAGATGCCGTCATCTGCCAACCCGGTTAAACTGGCAAAAGTTAACCAAAAACTGATCATCGCTATCAATAAACTGTGACGCATCTTGCTCTCCTTGAATATGATTGAGCTTATCCAGACTTCGGAAATATAACGACTTACAGATCCATTGCCAAGTGGAGATGCACCTTGGCAACCGAACCCTTTTCGAAGTTTTAAACTCGCATTGAGAGCCCGAAGATAGAGCACGATTGAGGTTCCCTAAATCCAACCCCTGACCTTTCCCCGAGATTAACACCACGCCTTTGATGAAATTTTCATTTTAAGCAGCCTTATTTGCAAAGGCGGCTGGTGCCATATAGTCCAGTACGCTATGCGGTCTTTCATGATTGTAGTGTTCGCGCCATTGGTCAATCAATTGTCTCGCTTCATCGATATTACGAAACCAATGTTGATTCAAACATTCGCTCCGAAATTTCCCATTCAAACTTTAGACTCACCCCCCGATACTGGATCGGCTCGCTATTGAACCTGATCAGTGGCTGACGTTAACCACGCAGTTCTCGAGCTTTGTGGGTAACGAGCAGACATTGAAACGCGCAACACAATTATTGCACTATCAGCGCACACCGGGCTTGGCGCGTTGTCGGGCGTTTTTCTAGATTCTTCCTGCTTCTAAATGCACGTATTTCAAACTATTCGCAAGGGTAGGTCGACGCTCGTCTGAAAATTGGGTTTTTCAATAAAACAGTAACATCGCACCGCTTTAAAAAATGATTTCAGGTCTTTACATCACGCCGAAAGAAAATTTCGAAATTAGTCTTATTAAGATGTGATTTTTTTCTACGCGTTATATTTTTCTTCGTATGTTTCTGCAACTATCTTCGCTGCCGAATTCATATACTAAGTGTGACAACCTACCCAATTAAGAGGGTAAGCTGCAATACTCGTCGTTTTTCTTTCCGACCAAAGAGAGATCAACGATGAAAAAGTATGTACAACTTACCCAAGATGAAAGAGTACTCATGTCTCACCTCCGTTGGCAAGGACTTTCCTATGCTCAAATAGCGATACAAATAGGGCGCAACCGAAGTACGATTTATCGTGAATTTCAGCGTAACAGCTGCCATCATATCGATGGCGCCTATCGCCCTTCAAAAGCCCAAAGACGAACCCGTGCGCGACGCAGTCGGTCACGGCGAAATGCCCACTATACGCGTGCCGACTTCACTAACGTTCGCCACTTCCTCAAACGAAAGTGGAGTCCCGAACAAATAACAGGATACTTACGTCGACAAGGGGCTAAAGCACCTTCTCATGAAACAATCTATCGCTACATCTGGAACGACAAGCTTAATGGCGGCCAACGCTATAAACACTTGAGACAGTCGATCAAGCAACGTAGAAAACGTCATAATTCTCAAGATAGCCGCGGACATCTCGCGAACAAGCGACATATCTCAGAAAGGCCTGCATCTGTTGAATCCCGAAAAACAAAGGGGCATTGGGAAATCGACACGGTGGTTAGCCGCACATCTAAAGACTGCATTGTCACTATAAACGAACGTAAATCAGGTTATGTCATGATTGGAAAGCTTAGCGACAGAACAACCGACTCCCTCAATCAAAAAGTATGTATGTTAATCAACCGCGACCCAGCTGCGTTCAAAACAATTACTGCTGATAACGGAACTGAGTTTAATCAATACAAATTGATTGAAGCACGTCATCCCGTTCAATTCTATTTTGCAAATCCCTACCATTCTTGGGAGCGAGGTTCTAACGAGAACGTTAACGGCTTAATCCGACAATATTTACCTCGTGGGTGCTCTATGGCATCACTTACCCAACAGCAATGCAACAGAATTGCTGCACAAATTAATCAACGACCAAGAAAACGTCATCAATATAAAACGCCTGAGGAAATTTATTATGGCTTTTAATCAGTACTGTCGCAGTTCTAAGTTGATACTAGGCAATTGCACGAAACACCAACCACATAACGGGGGAACCTATAAGAAACCCCGTAACAGGCATTAAAATTGAGTATGTCACGCGGCGCGCTATTGATACGGTTAGGTACTTGGAAATATATAAATACACCAAAATAGCACTAACTATTGGCCCTAAGAAAGAAATTGATAGCAACTTTAAAACGGCGCCTGAGGTTATCTCTATGCCTAATGTAGCTGCACCTATCTTAATCGATCGAGACCATAGCTTTTCCTTGACCTGTATTAGGCCCATATATAAGTAAGCTGATAGCGCGAAGCAACCTACCGCTATGAATATTACAGCTAGTGTGAAAAAAAGAGAGCCAAAGTCAATCATTTCTTATATTTTGCATGATGGCATTGTTATATTTTTATGTCTTACAGCTGAGAAAACCACCAAAACAGCCCGCCGATTATGACAGTTAACCAGCCGATTAAGACAGCATTAAGAAACCGAATAGGATCTAGTGCATCATACTCTGACCTAGTATATTTTTGGCACCTATAAGCCCTAATTAAAAAGTGACCCAAAGCAAATGGAAAGCCAGCTACAAAAATTATTAGATATAAACCGATCCAAATAGAGGAATCTATTTGATCACTTCCACGATCTGTATACCAAAATGGCGCTGCTACTAGCAATAAGACTAGAAACAATATATCTCTATTTTCTTTTTCGTAGGACTTAATCTTCATATCGCGAAAATATAACGTCGTTATAACCGGGCTGCCGGAGCGAAGCGGAGGGTAAAAAAAGCGACGCTTCTTACAGTCCGGTTGATGACTTTGTTAAGCAGATTCTAACTCGGACAGGATGTTACAAAATAAAGCTCCCTGACCAATAGCATCATCCAACGCTTTGTGTGTATGCGGAAGATCGTCAAACCAAATTTTAGGCATGTACTTTTTCGTTGCCTTGCGATACTCACTTTTTAAAGCCACCATTGCCATTGTTTTTATATCTAAAGCGGAATGCGAAAAAGGACTTGAACCGACAAACTTCATTAAATACCAATAAACAAACATAAAATCATACGACACCGGATAACCAACAAAAACAGGCTTTCCAGGTAGAGAATTTAACCATTTAACATAGTTTTGCATTACGCTTTTTGGTTCTTGCAAGTTGCTTCTACAATATTCCCAAGCTTCCGTTTGAGTAGACCACCATTTCGAAGTTTCTGGATCAGGTTTAGCTCCCTCCAGGCACTCAAGGTTTGCTTCAAACGTGGAAACTAATTCTTTGTTTTTAAAATATGCAGCAGACCCAAAACTCAGCATTGAGTTTTGACCAGGTATAGGGCCGTCTGCTTCTACGTCAGTGCTAATATATATTTCTTGCACGAATTTTCCTTAATCGGCTTAACGCCCAAAGCACAAGAAACGCTCATTTCTGGTGGCTTTGTTTGTTAAGCATTTTATTCCGATTTTTTGAATTTAGCCGAACCGTACACTTGATGTTGAGAAAGCGGCTCTTTTTTGCTGTGAATAATTTCACCACTTTCTACATCCTGGACTAGTTCAGAGTATTTATTGTTCTCTAGATCTGGCCAAAACATTACCAGCACATGAATTGGTTTTTTGTAGTATCGCGTTGCGATACCTGCATATTCAAGGTGAAACTCTTCTTTCACAGGTTTAAAATAAACCGCATAATCACCAAAAAGCACGCCATTGTACTTAATATCTTCTTCGAATTTCCGACCGTTTTTTATTTCATGAGCGATATCAGATAAGACGGCATGCATGCTTTCACGTTTCAACCCAAAGATCATAATTTCTGGATGATCATAAGACTCCTCGAAACCGATACTATATGAAAAATCTTCTTTGATTCCTTCAGGGTCAAATACGAATTGAAACTGCCATCCGTAACTTTTGATATATTCTTTTCTATCGACTCCATAGTGAAACAGCCATTTACTGTCCGCTAAAGTGGTTCAAGTCCAGCGTCCTATTTTGATTGGTTCGTTATGTGTGTAATCTATTTCGTTAGCCCACTGGCATATGCTTTTGGAATTGTACGTCCCCAAGGTGAGGCTTCACAGGAGTTAAGCCAAAACTGGATTTTTGCTCCAGAGCTAAAAGATACAAGTGCCTGACTGTACATTTGATCGAAGCCTAAATCTCGGTAGTCTAATTTGATAGGTGTAGCAGTGTCACAATTTTTTGTATTGTTTATGCTAGTAGTTGGCCAGATATAAACCATACCACTTTCAACACGAATTTCCCTGATCTCTATCGCTCCAGTATGAGCATCTACAGAGCTCGAAATTGATAAAAATATAAGTATTCCAAAAATACACTTTCTCATTACTTTTCCTTTTTCATTTAATAAATAACGTCTAGCTCACCGGAAAATTGAGCATAGAGAGTATTTTTTCCGATGTAGCTACTTGTTATACCCTCTTACTCGTAGTGACTCCATAAACGCTGCACCTTAATTGATTTTTCTTTTTCTAAAACCTGATAAACAAGTCGGTGTTGAATATTAATGCGTCGAGAATAAGCGCCGGAAAGATCGCCTACTAACTTTTCATAGGGTAGTGGATTCTGATATGGGTCTACTTCAATAACAGCTAAAAGTTCTTGAGCTTTTTTTTTAAGCCCAGAGGAAGCTAATTTTCGAGCATCCTTTTGGGCTTGCTTAGTGTAAGACAGCTGCCACATCACCAATTTAGATCCCGATCACAATCATCTAAACTAGCTGCCATGCCTTCTTGTATAGACTCTCTCATTCCCGGGACTGACAAGAGGTAGAGAGTTTCATTAATTGCCTTCCAATCATCTTCAGCAAGAAGAACTGCATTACCTCTTTTTCCTGTAATAACAATAGGTTGGTGTGTATTTGTAGTTTCGTCGATTAGTGCATAGAGCTTGGAGCGCGCCTCTGTAGCATTAAATGTGGTCATAATATCACCTCCAAATACCAAGCGTACGTAAAAACGCACGCTCTGTCAATATCTTTTTAAAGCATAGACATTATGCTCCCCGCCCACAGGAGCCGACCCCCGTCGCCAAACGTAGGTTAGCGCTGAAACGCCAGAGCTATAAAATTAAGGTTCATTACAACCATTAACAACGGGATCGGGGGCCGACAAGACGCTGCATCACTTGTTGGCCTTTTCAAAAAGCTGTATATTTAACCAGCTTTTGAGTTGGTGGTGTTTTTGTTTTCGTCTGCTTTTCTTTAAAAACCAGCGTGTCACTATCGTAGTGTGTCTTACCCATGATAAGCCCTCTATTTACTGTCCGCTAAAGTGGTTAAGTCCATTCGGCTGGAGTTTTTTGTTAGAATCTATTTATCTATCGGTGGAATAAAATTTTCTTTTTCCATTATTTGAATAAGACTTCGCATCAAATAATTATTCATAAAGCTCACGCAATAAGATCTAGAGTTCTTTTTTATAGGGCGAATAAAACCAGATTCTCGCATTTTTTGAATTTGATGCGTTCTCTGACGAGGAGTTAGCTCGCCAATTTCTTTTTCTAGATCGCCGGCTTTGAACACCTGCTCTCGAATACCAACCTTTAATATTCTGGCTTCGATAGCATTCAAATAACCCCTGTCTATTCCATGCTCTATCGTTGGAAGAAAAATATTTTTAAAAAGATATTCAAAATCAAGAAATTTATTGACCTTTGTTATTTCTTCTAATATTCCGGATAGGACATAGTAACACCAATTTAATAAAGCTTTGCTTGTACCTTTATCAGTCTTCCCTAAGTTTTCATAGTATAAATCCCTATCATTACAAAAGACGGCTGTTGGATTGAGAAGCTTGCCATCTTTCACATTAAATCCATATTTAATAAGCAGAGCATAGGTTAATAAACGTACTACCCGACCATTTCCATTTCCGAACGGATGAATCCACGCGAACCTATGATGAATAATTGCAGTTTTCAATAAATCATACTTTTCTTCTTTATTCGTATTTATAAATTCTAGAAGCTCATCCATATAACCTCGAACTAAATAATGCTCTGGCGGAGAGTGTTCAGATTAATTAATTTCAACGTTCCAAGTTCTATATGCTCCAGGAGTTTTATCTTCCTCTTCGGTTAACTCGTCTACGGCTAAGGTATGTAACTCCCTAATAAAACCATGGGTTACTTTTACACCCTCGGAAATTGTTTCCTCAATGTAGTCCATTGCTTTTTCTACATTTGCAATTTCTGAAAACCTTTCGGATGAGCGTTCTTTTTTTTCAATTTTTTTCTCAATATATTCTGAGATCGTTGTTCTGTTACCTTCGATTCGAGCAGAACCAATACTTTCCATAATATGGAATATTTCTTTTAGTTGGAAAAAGATCCAAGGTGCTGTTGATCCTTCAAGTCTCAACTTTCTGAGATGATTTAGTTCTATGAAGACATCAGTCAATGGCGAGTCGAAACTTGGACTTACAAGCCTAAGGTCAAACTCCACGAATGAAGGAGGCATATCTACACCACAATCACATAAAATATTGATTTATAAGGATATTTTATAAATTTTATGATTTGAACATATACATTATATGTAGGAAGTAAGTACAAGGATGGAGGAATTCTAACGCCAAGCCAGGCGGCAAATACGTAGTTGCGAAGCAACGGAATATTTGTCCTTGCTTAGGCGCCTTGTTATACGTATTTTTTACCATGATAGGTAGGAAAATATGCTTCGGTATGATGACAATGTACCGCAAATGGCCACTCTAAACGGTAGCTTTTGATATAGCCATTTATAAGCGAGCATTGGCAACAACCAAAGGGCTATAGCTATTAATTGAACCACGACCATTACAACGGCTAGTACACTCTCTCCTAATAGGTGAAGCACTAAGACTGAAATGTTGATAGCTATAAAGACCCAGATAGCTCGTGTAGCATCCTTCAATTGCTTAGAATAATAAGCTTCGTTCATCTTCGCCTTTTGCAAATAATTTCTTTACGTATAACCTTTCAATAACTGGCGAGCGATAGCGAGTCCGGTGCACGCTCTTTGTGCTGCACTAGAACTCCTTGCTAAACTCTGGAAGGCCAAGCTCGTTTTTTAATTCAAAGAATCTGGCCTCCGAAAATGGGCCTTGAGTGATTTCGTCCCCGTTAAGATACTTATCGTCTTTTTTTCTGTCTATGTAAAAATACGAGATAGAGTCACCACCGATTGGTCTTTGTTTTGCAACCACATATTTATCGTTACTTCCGACAGCGATGACCTCTGCCTCAACTCGACCGATTGAAGCATTTTCACTTATTTCGTGGTTGAGCGTACGATTATCTCCGGTATCGATCCATATTACCTCATACGGTTTATCTCGCCACTCTACGCCCGAATCACAAGAAAATAGCAAAGCCGAAAAAATGATAAGTAATGCTCGTTTCATATTGAGTACTAACGTCGCAAATACTGGCGAGCCGCAGGTGAGTCAGTGTGATTTGCCTTGTTACATTTCATCTTCACATGGCCTATCGACATTTTTATAATGACGGTACACACCAAAACGGTCCCTCATCCAATTCATTGTTGCTAACAGAAAACGCCCAACAATAACAAAAAAGTATACTACTATGCTAAATAGGAAATAATAAAACCCAACGCTAAAATCTTCAAAACTAGAAAGTTTCCACCATGCATGTTTAAGACTATCTGAGGTGGTTGCAACTTCTAATATAGAACTTGCTACTGAGGGTATAACAACAAGCCAAAATATTAATTTAAGCTCCTTTAGTACAAATTTCATTTCAAATCCGCTTAAATTTAACGATAAGGTAAGCGGCGCGACGCCAGGAGCGTCCGGCCCACGTTCTTTGTGGACGTACTTTACCGCCTTGTTATGGCCTTTACAAGACCCCTTAAAAGACCTACTATCAGGGCTTTTGGTTTAATTGTAGGAGAAAACTATGCCAAATCAGATACTTACTGATATGGCCGCCAGCATTTCTGAGCTGAAAGCCAATCCCATGAAGGTTGTGGCCAGTGGCGAAGGCATGCCCATCGCTGTTTTGAACAGGAATGAACCTGCCTTTTATTGCATCCCCGCCAAAGCCTATGAAGCTATGATGGATCTAATTGAAGACAAGGAGCTGCTAGAAATCGCCAGGCGTCGATTAAACGAGGAAAGTATAAAGGTCAATTTAGATGACCTATGAATTGGCATTTAAGAA
>JANQJP010000029.1 GCA_028281575.1 Cellvibrionaceae bacterium | reverse complement strand
GCAATTGCTCCTGCATTGCTCTAATAAGCTACATCCATGTAGCAATCGTCGTTTATTTGGAATAACCAAACTACTCTCCTCGCGCCTTGATTGGCGTATGTGCAGTCACAACAGTGGTGATCAAATTAGTGTCAACAGGCCCTAGCAATATGATTTTTAAATTTACAATTTTATTGTTCCTGTGTGTCGGTTTTGTACGCGCAAACGATAAGCCGAATATCGTCTTGCTTATGGCGGAAGATATCGGAACCGACCTGCCTAGTTACGGAGTGGAAGGACTTTCTACCCCAAACCTTAGCGCGCTTGCCGAAAATGGCGTTCAATACAATCGCTTCTATACGACCTCGCCGATTTGTTCAACCAGTCGCAGCGCATTGATGACCGGCATGTATCAAACCAGCATTGGCGCACATAATCATCGCGATCGAAGCAATATCCTGCCGGAGTATGTAAAACCGATGACGCATTATTTACGCGAAGCCGGTTATGCACTCAAGTTGGGTTCATCCCTGGTGTATGAACAAGGGCGAAAGCTCGACCTTAATTTTTCCAAAGCTAACCTTGCCCCGATTTTTGATAAGACGATTGACGAAAAAAAACCGCTATTTTGGCAAATACAACTTAAAATGACGCATCGCGCGAAAGACAAACGTTGGGAAGAAATAAGAAAAGCATCGCGAAAACCCGTAGCTACAGCAGCGATTAAAGTCCCTCCCTACTTGCCGGACCTTCCGGAAGTGCGTCTGGATTGGGCACAGTATTACGATACCCTGGAGTATATCGATAGTGAAGTTGGTCTTATTGTCGATCAATTAACAGCTCAAAGTAAATTTGAGAATACCATCGTTATATTTATTGGTGACAACGGTCGTGCTCAGATTCGCGGTAAGAGTTATTTATGGGAAGACGGTATTCACGTACCGCTTATTATCAGCGGTAAAAATATACCCGTTGGCGAGCAGGTGGATGACCTGATTTCCGGTATTGACTTAACGGCAACTATTTTGCGTCTCGCCGGCGTGCGACCGCCTTCTTATATACAAGGGCAGGCTTTTTTAAACAACAGAGACTATCGGGCGAGAGCGTTTGTTTTCGCCGCCAGGGACCGGCATGACGAAGTCGTTGACAGCAGTCGTGTGATTGTGAGCAAGCGTTATAAATATATCCGCAATTTTTTACCAGAGGTTCCCTGGGATGCGCGCCTCGCATATTACGACATCCCCACTGTGCGTCCTTTGCTGCCCTTGCTCAGAAAGTTAAACGCCGAAGGAAGGCTGAGTTCAGAACAAGCAATATTTTTCTCACCTGCAAAGCCGGAAGAGCAACTCTATGACCTGCTTGAAGACCCCTGGGAGTTGCGTAATCTGGCTTTTTCCCCGGAACATCAACAAACTAAAGCCAAAATGCGCCAAGCGCTTCATCGATGGATAGATGAAAGCGGTGATCGCGGTCTGGTGCAGGGCCCAAAAGGCGAGTGGCAGGCAGTCTTAAGCTCTCCTTGAGCCGGCGCTGTTAAGCACTCTTGGTGCCGTGTCCCGCAGCACTTAGCCTCAGAGTAGTGGTTTTGCTATCCTGGCCAGTCTTTGTCTGTAAGAATAAAACAAATAATGATCGCAGAGCGGAAGGTGGGCGTATGAATAGAGATTTTGCTGAATATGTCGCGTAAAGGTCTGCACAAGAGTTATTTCGAGTTGTTACCCTCGTTACGGCGCTTTATCACGCGATACTTTGCTCGCCCGGAGGATGTGGAAGATGTGTTGCAGGAAACCTTTGTGCGCGTCGATCAGGCAAAGACTGTCGATATTAGATCCCCGAAATCCTATTTGTTTCGGGTCGCGAAAAATATCGCACTGAGCGAGTTGACCAAGAAGTCAACCATGGTAACGGGTTATATAGAAGAGCTGGCTGATAGCAATATTGATAGCTGTTCAATTCCGCTGGATGAACAGGTGCTCAGCGAGTTGAGAATGGAAGCCTTCGCGCACGCTGTTGCTGCATTGCCGGCGCAGTGTCGGCGCGTGTTTATGCTGAGAAAGTTACATGGTATGGGACCTACAGAGATAGCGAAAAAATTACAGATATCGGTGAGCACGGTGGAAACCCATTTAACCAAAGGGCTACTCAAGTGTTCAGAATATATGGAAGAGAGCGGTTACGGCGTCAGTGATTTGCGGGGAGTTGGTGGTCGTGTTCGTAGCGGTGGAGGATAGATAAGCCATGAGCTCAAGTGATCGAGCCACAAAGAACAGCATCTCGATCCGCGAAGAGGCAGCCCGGTGGGTAGTGCGTTTAGACGGCGGACGATTGTCACAACAGAATGAGCAGGCCTTCCGTGAATGGGTGGCGCGCAGTCCGAGACATCGGGCTGAAGTTCAGCGTTTAGCCTCGTTGTGGGATGGCCTAGATGACCTGCTCGAGCCGGAAATTGAAGCAGCGGTATCTTCCGTAGTATCCAGGCAAGAGGGCCGTTTTCGTCGCTCTATAAAGTATGTCGGTGCCATCGCGGCTACTGTGCTGGTGGCACTGATCTTTCTTCCGCAGTATGATCGAGAGCCTGTAGTTCAGCCTATCTCCTATGCCTCGGCGATCGGCGAGCAGAGAACGGTTAAGTTGCTCGATGGGTCGACGGTGGTACTCAATAGCGGAAGTGAAATCCAAGAGCGTTTTAGGAATTCAGAACGCGTGATTACACTTGTGCGTGGAGAAGCCGTTTTTGATGTTGCCCACGATAAAGCACGCCCATTTTTTGTCTACGCCGGTACAAACGCCGTGCGGGCTGTTGGCACGGCTTTTTCGGTCTTGTACGGTGAACGCCAGGTAGAAGTGATAGTTACCGAGGGCACTGTCGAACTCTCTGCGCATGCGTCTGACCTGCCAGTGGAATCGAGTCGGCATTTGCGGCCTTTGGCACAGGTCAGCGCAGGTCAATACGCCAAATTTAATAGCACGATTGATTCAATTACGCCCATCAGTAAAGAGGAAACCGAGCAAAAGCTGGCCTGGCAGTTTGGTATGTTGGTCTTTGATGGTAACACGCTGCAGGAAGTTGTCAGTGATATCGGGCGCTATAGCCATTTGGACATTGTGATTACCGATGCTACGGTTCGCGGTATTAAAATTAGTGGCAGATTTCGCACGGGCGATACCGAAGGTTTACTCTCAGCACTTGAAGATTCGTTTGATATTCGCGTTGAGCGTAGAGATAGCGGTAAAGTGTATTTATCGAAAAAGTCGTAAGTGCCGCGTGTAGAAAAAACGGTTGAATTAAGGTGCCAATTGCATATCCTTGTCTGATAAGAGGTTTTTGCACTTAATACCAAGCCTCTAAATCGTAGTCAGATGATAGCGAAAACAGGCAAAAAAATAACAACTAGAAAAGTAAATCGCGGTATTTTTGTATTTTTTTTTCTATGTATCTTCACCTCTGCTCAGGCGGTGGCGAAAGCGCCTTATTTTGATTTTAATGTAGCGCCAGGGCTCTCTGTAGATAAAGCGCTCAATTTAATCGCTGCTCAAGCAAAATCGCCCCTTTTAATTCCCTATGAACAGGTTAGAACAATAAAAGCCGAAGGGGTAAGTGGTCGCTACACCATTGAGCAGGCTTTAGCACAGGTATTGCGGGGGACCGGGTTTAAGGCTGAAGTGAATGCGCACGGCGTTATTACTGTGCGCGCAGTTTCTAAACCTGTGACCAAAGAAAACAGCAACTCGCTCGGCGTGCCCGAACACAACGACGCAGTGCTTGAAGAAGTGGTCGTATCGGGCATAGGTGGTTTTCGTAAGAGCTTGCTCAGCGCCACTGAAATAAAAAGAAATACAGAAAGTATTAGCTCGTCGCTGTCCGCGTCTGAAATTGGTCAACTCCCATCTATTACCATTGCCGATTCGCTTGAACTCGTTCCCGGAGTTGCCGCCGATAAAAATCGTGGGATCAGTAGCCAGATATCGCTCCGTGGACTCGGTCCGCAATTGACGGCTGCAACATTAAATGGCAGAGAACAGGCAACTTCTTCCCCCAGCCGCAATATTCGATTTTCTCAATATCCGGCGGAATTAATTTCGGCGGTTACCGTATATAAATCGAGTCCGGCCGACAGCTTGGAAGGCGGCGTTTCCGGTACTATCGAATTACAAACCGTTAAGCCGCTGGATTATTCTGAAGAGCTCACGCTCATTAATTTGCGCCAGACCTATGATGAGTTGGCCGAGTCATCCGCTGAAAGTGATGCCTATGGTAGCCGGGCCGTGTTTTTTCATATCGACCAGTTTTTTAAAGATACGCTTGGTATTGCCTTTGGTGTTTCGGGTTTAGATGCGCCAATCGCGAGTGCGCGTACAAGCAACGGTTTACCTGTCGAGTTGGATCAGGACTATGATGACAACGGGATACTCGAGCTTGGTTTCCCCAATACTGCATATCAATTAAGTTTTGAGAAGCAACGCCGTGGCGGTGCTGTGCTATCGACACAGTGGCGACCGACGGACGCATGGAATTGGGATTTTTCTCTGTTCTATAGCCGTTTAACGGAAAATAAACACCGTGAACAATTGCGTTACCAGTATTTATTTGGTTTGGCTCCGGCGCTATCAAACCTTAGTATCGATAATGATCGTGTACGCGCATTTGATTTTGACGCAAACAACGAAAACCGTATTGATACCGCTACGATATTGGTTGATCGTTCCGACAAGCTTTATGATCTGGGTTTAAATGGAAGCTGGCACAATAGCGTTTGGCGGCTTGCAGGTGATGTGGCGGTTTCTAAAGCGATGCAGGACAGGTCACTTACCAACCTCTTTTTTCAAAAAAATAATATTGGAGCGTTGCGCTTTCGTGCCCCGTTCGGTGAGCCCAGTAGCGTTTATCCTATCGAAGCAAATCAATTAAGCAGCTTTGAAGGTTTTATCCATCAACGCGCAGATTTTGGCGTTTTAGATATTCAGGACCAAATTTCTGCATTGCGTTTTGACGCAGAACGAGACGCTTATCTCGCTCTTCCCGCAGATATCAGCCTTCAATCAATAGCATTTGGTCTGCGTTATGTGGAACGCGAAAAAAAATATCATGAGCAACACCGTATAAATATGCATATAGCTGGACAAGCTGTGGACGAAAATCTAGCTGGAAATTTTTTTTTCGACGATCTAACTGTTTTTGATATTGCCAATGAAGCGAGAGTGCCGTGGGCGACCTTTGATGCGCAGGGTGTGATTGCGGCCTATGGGACTCGAGATTTTTCTTCGCCAAACGACGCCGATCTCCTCGACTTTTGGGAAGTCGAGGAGGACCGTTTGTCGGCTTATATTAAAACAAATTTCGAAGGAAATCTTATGGAAACGCCTTTCATTGGTGACCTCGGTTTTCGTATCGTACGCGGACAGATTTTGTCGAGCAGTTATATAGAGGTGTTAGAAGGTAATGAAGGTAATTTAAGCATAGGTGGCGTACGGCCAATAGACGTTAGTTCAGAGTTCACTGATTTTCTTCCAAATGCAAATATAACGTTTGAACTAAACAATGATTTGTTCCTGCGATTTGGTGCCGCCAAGTTAGTGGCTCTACCTCCACCCAACCTGTTAACACCGTCGCGTGATCTTACGTTGAGTACACAACAGCCCCGCTTGCGCGGCGTTGGTGGTAACCCCACACTAGATCCCTTTCGCGCGAATCATTTTGATATGTCTGTCGAATGGTATATCGACAACGAAAGTGGAATTTTTGCATCGGTTTATTACAAAGATATTGAATCGTTTATTGTTTCGGGGGAAGAAAATGAAATCATAGATGGTGTGGATTTTATTATTCGTAAACCGATTAACGATACCGGTGGTGTGGTTCGTGGTCTGGAGTTTACTTATCAACAAGCTTTCACATTTTTACCCACACCTTTTGATGGTGCTGGTGTTATGTTGAATTTTAATTACGCGGACTCCAGCGCCAGGGCTTTTTCTACAAGAGACGAAAATGTTGAAATCGATGTTGCCGGTTTTTCCGAGAGAGTGAGCAGTGCCGTGCTCTACTATTCAAAAAATAATACTAATTTTAGATTGCAGTATATATTTAGAAGTCCATTTACGACGCCCGATCAGCGTGTATTTGCTGACGATTCGCGCCTTTCTATCAGCGCTGGATATAAATTTAATAAAACGTTTCGTGTGTATTTTGACGGAGCTAATCTGCTTGAAGAAATGGATTATGCGGAATTTCCGGAGTCAAATGAACTCAGCCGCATAGATTACATTGGTCGCCGCTATTCAGTTGGTATCGAAATATCTTTTTAACTTTAGTTAACACAGAGTATTTGTATTTCTACATTCTCTTCAAATCTTTAGTGAAAACGTTTTCCTTTTTTGTCAGCTAGCGGTTTTGCAACTATTGCCTGTCTCTATATATGTCTGACAATCTTCCTGTCGCACATTAAAATGTGGGTGAAATCAATGATGCAAACACTAAAAAAATATTTACACACTACATCTATCTTATTGTTTATTTTAGCTTTGTCGACGTCGGTCTATGCGGTGAACGTGGACGTTTCAGCAGGCAATGAAAAGTGGGTTATTAGCGAAACCCTGGTTGGCGGTCACTTTGTTTATAGTAACGATAAAGACATTATCTATGATGATGGTTCGGTCGCTGCCTGGTACAGAGGCGTTGGTATAGGTACGGCACGGTATCCTGGGGGTACTATTGTCAAATTTTGGGACTGGGAAAACCCAACGGGGGTGAACACTGGTGATCCCTGGAACCCAAATTGGAATCCGGCCAATAATGCGCCCGAATCCGAATGGATGAGTCTCGATGAATATTTAACCTTTGTTGATCAAAGTGGCATTCGGCCAATGTTTGGTGTGAATTCTTTGTCGGGCAAAAAGCATAATCGCCAGCAAGACAGTATTGACCGTGCAGCGCGCATGGTGCAATACGTGAAAGACCGCGGTTATGGCGGTGCCCTTTGGTATATCGGTAATGAAGAGGAAAGTGAACAGGGAGGCATCGCCAAATACGCGAAGACATTTGCTGCTCATGCAAAAGCGATGAAAGCGGTGGATCCAAATATTCTTATTTTTTGGAATAATAATGGGGCAAACCGCAGCTCCATTCAGCGTTTTCTTGCTAACGATGAGGGAACGGCCGATGGTTTGGAAACCCACGGTAAATGGCCCTATGGTGGCAGCCCTAACTTACCACCCGGTACCTTTGAAGAGTGGTTAGAGGAAGTGCCAGTGCGCGATCGTAAAAATGCTAATCGCGCGTGGCGGTTCGCGGCTAACACGTATCGCAAGGCAGCGAAGGACGCAGGGCGCCCCGGATTACTTATTGCTAACAATGAATATGGTCTAGGTAAAGCTTCGAACCTGGTAGGGTTTGATCGCTATTCTCGTGGTCTTGTACTTACCGATGTACTGCAAGAGCATGTTCTGGGCAATTGGTTTTCAACCGCTTTTTGGAGCAATGTATTGTCTTCCGATTTAGGTGGTTTATTGAGTCCGGCACAAAATTTTAGAAAAAACCCGGTGCATCTGGGCATGGGCTTAATCGCCTCGGCGCAGGGCTCGATGCTGGTGGAGTCTGAAACTGATTTTGCACAAGTGCATGGTTTTAGCGCGAAGACCCAAAAAAAGGTACAGGTATTTTTAATTAATAAGTCGCTTGATCCGCAACCTATTAACATCAGTATCGACGGTGTTTATTTAAAACCATCGCTTAAATACCACAACCCGTATTTAGATAGAATTTGTAATAAGCTACCTGCAGAACCAAAAAGCTGGTGGCATCGTTGGTTGCAAAGTCGCTGTGATGATCGCAAGGCCGATGCGGTGACGATGGTTGATACCGAAGATGGTTTTGGCGAATATGTGACAACAGATGTTACTTACGACAAGGCTGGCGATACGTTTACCGCTACCCTGCCCGCGCAGTCGTACACGCGTATAGAATTTCCACGCTTGCGTTTTCCTACACGAGAACCGTGGCATGTCGAAGACCTTACCGCGGAGGTTGGCAACGAAAAGGTAAGTTTGAGTTGGAGCCATCGGGCCTCGCATAAATTTAAGGAATATCGTGTGTACCGCGGTAATAATCCCAATGCACCACTTGATTTAATTGCGTCAAACCTGACTGAGCCCGCTTATATCGATACGGATTTGGTAAATGGCGCTAACTATATTTACGAAGTACGTGCGGTAAATAAGTTCGATAAAGAGTCGCTGGGTGTCGAGATAAACGCTGTGCCGCAGGCAACCAACTTTTTTGTCGCAGCGTTTACCAACAGCGTAAAAGAAAATGATACGACTGCAGCTAATCTTAATGCTGGTACCTTATTGGGTACATGGGAAAATGTGCCGCCCGCGGGGGTGGACGTGCTTGGCAAAGCGGGTAACAACGCGATGCTTATCGATTTGGTTAACGGCGGGTTTTCAATTGATGGTGTGTTGCCGGAAAGTGTAAGCGCGGAAGATAATCTGCAAGTTGCATTCAGGGTTGCTTTGCGCCGAACAGGCCCCGATCATGCAAAAGATACGACGATTACCGGTTTGGATGAAAGCGATAATGCGCTTTTCGGTATCGTGCTTGGTACCTCTAACACAAACGGTGATAACAAACGTGTTTACTACGTCGACCCAGTAAATGGCGCTATGGCCATTCCCGAAAGCAAAGATAATGATTTGCAATTTATGAATGACACCTTTGCACCAGAAAAGCTGCGTGAAATAGAGCTGGACTTTACTGGTGAAGGCTATACCGTCAATTTTAATGGTGGCGCCTGGAAGTCGTCGTCGTTGCCATTTGCCGGCAGCGCCAATGCACTTAAAAAGATCCGTGTGTCGGGAAGTGATGTTGCAGGTGTTTGGGTTGATGCAGTTTTCGTGAGAAATTAACTGTACTGCCGCGCAGAGTCCTGCGCGGCTACAATCTCTATAATATATGCGAGCCTACGGCTCGTATGTTTATTTACCGCTGACAAATAAGCTGCGTTCGACTGCTCGGCGTTGCTCTAAGTGTTTGCTAACCACCCCGTTTGCCCGGCGCCATTTTGGAAATTCATTGGCGGCCTCGGCCCAGCTTTGTGCATTCACTTTCTTTAACAATGTTGATTTAGAAAAGTTACCCCAGCCAATGTTGTATGCCAGGCAGGTCATCGCGCTAAATTCGTTGTTACTCACATTAACCTTAACCAGACGTCCGATTCGTTTTTCTATTTCTCTAAGGTCATCGCGCAAAAATTCTTCGGCTTCGCCCTGTGTGATTGTCATACCCTGGCGGACACCGGCTTTATGGCCATAGCCGATCAGCCAGTGACCTGCAGGTCCAACGTAAGCCTGTAAGCGCACACCTTCAAATGCCTTAATAATGTCAACGCATTCCTGGTTTGTGCGTTGTCCTTTCGCGGGTATTCTTGCTTTTTTGTCCGCGATCGCCTGTTTGACTTCTGTCGGCGTGCGAGTGACTGGCTCTACCTGCGTAAGTTCAGGTTCCTCTTCCTGAGTTGTACATCCCGAGAGCAAAAAGGCACTGATAAAAACGCTACTGAAAACTAACTTTATATTTATCATAAAAATCCTCCTAACGTCACAAATCGTTCTTGTTTAGCTACTTATCCCCAAGTGCGAGAAATTATAAAACGTTATATAGCGAATATGTGACTTTCCTTGTGGTTTATATATCTCGATGCACCATGAATTGACGATAAAAGTTATTTATGCGCCAAGTGTCATAAAAACCCTACGCTTTCTGATATTTCTTCTAAATTAATAGGCATGTGATTCAGTACCCTGTGTGTAAGCTAAATGAAGGAATGATGATGAGAATGGCTATGTTCAATATTAATGTGACCAGGTTGATTGCGTTAGTGAAGAGCACTTTGGGTCTTGCTGTCGCGCTGTTACTGTGTGCCTGCGGAAATACGTTGCTGACGGAATCCTCGTCGAGTGAGTCTTCGAGCGGTGTTGAGGTTCGCGATTTGCTGGTAGAAAAGCCGGTTGGCGCGGTAAAGGTCGAGGGAACAAAAGTTCGCTTTGGCGACAAAGCGAGTATTGCGGGCACCAGCCTGTTTTGGTCTAACGATGGCTGGGGAGGCGAACGCTATTACAATGCTGACGTTGTCGCCTGGTTAAAACAGGATTGGAATACTGGTCTCGTGCGCGCATCGATGGGCGTGGAAGCGGAGGGCGGTTATATAAAAAGCCCCGCGAGTAATAAACATAAAATAAAAACTGTGGTCGAAGCGGCAATAAGCCATGGTTTATATGTCATTATCGATTGGCATAGCCATCACGCTGAAGACCATCCATCTGAAGCGGTAGATTTTTTTGATAAAATGGCGCGACGCTATGGTGGCTACAATCACGTCATTTATGAGATTTATAATGAACCGCTCAATAACGTATCCTGGACAGACACGATCAAACCTTATGCGGAAGCTGTTATTGCGGCTATTCGTCGCCATGACCCTGACAACCTTATTGTCGTAGGGACGCCACAATGGTCGCAGTTGGTTGAGGATGCCGCTGATGATCCGATTACGAGTACAACGAATATTGCCTATGCTTTGCATTTTTATGCTGGTACTCATGGGCAGGACTTACGCGATGAAGCGATACGCGCGATGAACAAAGGCGCAGCCTTGTTTGTAACGGAGTGGGGCATGGTTAATGCGAGCGGTGACGGCGATATCGCCTTGGAAGAAACCGAACGTTGGATTCAGTTTTTTCGAGACCACAACCTTAGCCACGTCAACTGGGCTGTTAACGACAAGGTGGAAGGTACTTCTGCGTTAAAGCCCGGTGCTTCTGTTGAAGGAGGGTGGGCTGACGACGAACTTACTGAGTCGGGTGTTTACATAAAAGACCTGGTCAGTAATTGGTAATTACTCCGCAGGTTTTTTCGCGACGATAAAAACTGATTTTCCTTTCCCCGGTTGCCATTGGTGATCTATTACAAAGCCACCGCTGGTTAAGCTTGTGACAAGTTCGTTTACGGTGAAGACCTTGACCAGCGGTATCAGACCAAAGAACTTCCCAACAGGGCCAATATATTTAAAAAACTTCATCGTATCGCCCAGGCACGCCGTGCTGCTCACGAAAACACCGCCGGGTTTGAGTGTGGTGTGAATTTTTGCAATAGCTGCTTCCTTGTTTTCTAGAAGGTGCAAAATACTGTGTGCCATTACCATATCGATGCTTTCGTTTGTGGCTTCCAGTGTTTCAACGCTGGACTGCTCAAACGTGACATTATTGATGTTTGCTGCGGTAGCCTTTTTGTGGGCGATAGCTAACATATCCTTCGAAATATCCGTCGCCCGAATATGTTTGACAAAAGGTGCGTGAGCGAGTGCGGTGGAACCTGTGCCGCAGCCGATTTCCAGCACTTCCATATCTGGCTTGAAGTATTCGCGTGTCTGGCGCAACTTTGTTTGGTAGGACGCCTCGTCGGCAACCGGCTTTTTCGAATAACGCTCGGCCCAATTGTCCCAAAAGCTGCTGGATGAACTCATGTTGTGCTCCGTTAATGTCGATGAAACTGGAAAGTGAACGTACGGGTGCTTGATCAACGTCCGTTATCATAGCAATGCAAAATTAGCGATAGAATGGCTATATTGGCATTTTAGTTATGCGTATTTGTATAGCCTGTGAAGAGAAACGATATGGACTGGCGATCAATTACTTTTGACTGGAATAGGGCGAGAGCCTTTCTTGTCACAGCGGAAGAGGGCTCTTTATCTGCGGCAGCCCGGGCCTTAAATATGACCCAGCCAACGTTGGGGCGTCAGGTGGCAGCCTTGGAAAAAGAGTTGGGTACCGCACTGTTTGAACGCGGAGGTAAAGGACTTGAGCTTACCCCGGCCGGTTTGGCGCTACTCGATCATGTACGTGCAATGGGGGAGGCCGCAAACTCACTTTCGCTAGCCGCTACGGGGCAGTCGGATTCTTTAGAGGGCAGTATTTGCATTACTGCGACTGAAGCCATGGCGGCATTTATATTGCCATCAATCGTCAAAAAGCTGCGTGATTTGCAACCTGGTATTCAAGTGGAATTGATCGCGTCGAATGCGACGAACGATCTCAGGCGCAGAGAGGCGGATATTGCTATCCGCGCGTATCGACCGACGCAGCCTGATTTAATTGCCAGGAAAATAGGGGATGTGGAAGCCTGCCTCTATGCGACGCCGACCTATATGCAAAGCATTGACGCGCCAGGCACGGCCGCTGGACTAAATCACGCAGATTACATTGGGCTGGCGAATATCGAGCAGCTTATTGACGCTTATAAAACTTTCGGTTTGGCACTTACCGTGGACAATTTTTCGGTTATCACCGAAAACCATATTGTGCATTGGGAGCTCACCAAACATGGTCTTGGTATTGGCGTGATGGTCACCGAGGTGGGTGACGCTGAATCTGCGGTTGAACGCGTATTGCCTCAGGCAGACCCCTTTGTCACTGAAATATGGCTGGTTGCGCATCGCGAGCTGAGAACCAATCGACGAGTGAGAACAGTATTTAACTTTTTAGTTGCAGAGCTAAGCTGAATCCCAGCGCGTGCCCGTCAATTCACCGCAGATAGGATCAGCACGGATTTGCGTGGTTGAGCGTAAAACCCCAATTTGTTCATTGGAAATGGAAAATTTAAATGTAGGATCTCCGAAGTTTCCGTTTAGAATATGGCGCCTTAGCACTGCAAATAATTCACGGAGAGTGGAATGAAACAACTGGTAAAAGTACTGGCAGTATGCGTGGGCATGTTCAGTCAGCAGGTCGTCGCGGATGGCGATATATTTGATGAGCTCGAGCGTGAAACAGGTGGCTGTGAAATTGCGCTAAAATCCAAACTCGCCGAGATATCAAAGTTACGCAAACAAGCATCGAAAGCGGAAGCGCTCGCGTCCCAGCTCGAATTGTTGCAAACGCGGTTGCAAACATCCGGGGATAAGATCGCTGCGCTTGAGGCAGAAAACACGCAGTTATACAGTAGCGTGAAAGATCAAAACAGCAGCGTAAAAGATCAGGCGCAGCTGATCTTAAAGCTCGCGTCACTCAGCGGTGAACTGGAGGCAACCAAGTCGGCCCTGGCTGCGGCGAACGGTGAAAAAGCGTTGCTGGTGCAACAGCTGGCAGATCTTAAGCAACAGCCTGCTGTTGCGAACACCGTTCCGGCGATTGAACCGGTCCCGCCTAAACCGACGACTGTAAAATTGGCGTCACCGTTAAAAAGTACGCTACCACCAAAATATGTCGGCCCGCTTGAAGTGACCGTGAACAATTGCTCACAAAAGGGCCCCATCATGTTCTGCTCCATGAATTTAAAATCCATTGATGGTTTTGTGGATATGAAGTCCTGGTTGCCGCACAGTTCTTTTTCGGATGGTAATGGCAACACATATAAACTCGCCTATATGGAAATTGGTGATCAGGTGGCTAAAGGCAGTTCATCCATTAGATACCGATTTACGGAAGGGCTTGTCACAAAGGCAGATATGAAATTCTATGGCGTTGCGCCGAATACACAAAAAATTGATAAATTAAGTGTATTTTTTAATCTAAGTTCAAACAACGGAACTCTGACATTCAAAAATATTCCGTTGGTCAGTAGCGTTGCTCAATAGTTAAGTAGGTCCAATAGCTTTTTATCTATTGGACCTGAAAAATCCAGTTAGTTTACCTTGAGTGTCCGCGTGAATATGTTAGCCTCGTAGCGCCATATTTTATAAGCAAATCTGTCAACGCCTGGTTCCTTCTCTGTTTGGCTATATATAATGGGGAAGTCTTATCGTTTGAACGTTCAAAGACCTGATTTGGGTCAGCACCGTTTTGCAGTAGTAGCTCAATAATATCCAGGCTGGATCTATAGAGCGCCCATTCAAACGCATGTAATTCCGGAAGCCGTGGGTCCTGAAGGCTTCTATTAGCTTTTAAAGCTTTTTTTGTTAATTGATAGTCACGAGCGTGGATGCCGGACAAGAGTGTAAAATACTTGTCTAAACCCTCGTACATTATTGGGTTTTTGGGTCGCCTTATCTGGGCGGTGTTACTTTGGGCTCCTAAAAGAATTTTATTATCGGAGATAAAATTATGAATGGGTATTGGAAGGTTTAGCATGCTGGGGCTCGGTGTCTTCGCGAGTATTCTGCCGCTCAAATCAAACATTCCACCAAAAGGGCCGCGAAATCCCGGGCCATCCAGTTGGTTGATTTTGGCATAAAATCTGCCACCTCCTTTTAGACCCACATGACGAAAAACAACTAAATATTCAGATTTTTTTGAGCGTAGCGGTTCATTGCTATAGGTAATGGGATCATAGGGTTCCCCTTCTGTCCATGAAGAAAATAAAATCCCAGTTGATGTATAGTCATAGGCTCTACTTTTTTCGCTATTTAGCAATCTTTGAATATCTTCTTTTGTTCGGTGATAGATAAAAACAGATCTCTTTCCCCATGTTACCTCCTTGTGTTCACCAGGAGATAAATCTTTAAGGTCTACAATCATTGAATCAGGTATAGCAATGTCGCGTAAGTAGGTATGATCGCGATCGACGATATTTTTCTTGCAGAACTCGGTAATTTCCTTGTCGTTTGAACGTATATATTCATTATCTAAGTTTAACCGTGAGAAAAGCTGTTCACTTGAATCATCTACAACGTCAACAGTGTATAAACGCCTTCTAAAATTGCTGGTGCAATGATGAATATATATTTCTCTCTGGGTCGATGAGGATACGCTGTCTTTTGTCCGAGGGTCGATGACTGTTCTCGGTTTTTTATATTTGATATCAACCGTATATTGAATAAAACTTCCGTTGTATCTGCTGTTAGCCAAGTTGATTTCTCGAGTTTTGGTGTTGCTATCAAAAAGTACAACTGTGTCAGCAAAGCTAACTTTTAAAAACTGAGATATAATAAACAGAAGTATTACTGGTTTTATATGTTTCATCTTCTATAAGTCTCCCTAATATTGGGTGTAGCTTTTCGTCTATTCTTATTTTGCTGCACGTCTTTTCTTTAATAAGCAGTTTTGACTAATCTGAGTTAAGCTCTCTTGCTTGACGAGCATCATCAATTCCGCCGGCGTTAGAGACATTTGTATACCCCGCTTCCAGTAGGGCAGACATCGCGATACCCGAGCGACGTCCGCTGCGACAGTAAAGTCGAATCTCAGTATTTCTGTCAGGGAATAACCTGCTGACTTCCGGGACGATATCCGTATGTGAAATTCTAATATCACCGTGAATATTGCTTTGCTCGTGTTCTTCAGCACTCCTCACATCAATCCAAATGGCATCGGCGTGAGACAAAGAGACCTTAACGATGGTTGACATAACGAAGAGAACTCCAATTAAGATTTTAATATTCATGTTCGTACCTATACTTTCCTATCTTTGTCTTATTTTGTTAGCGACACTGTTCACCTCTGCAATACCTTCTCTATGCTTTTTCCAAACGGTGTTTTCTTCTTTTGGATACGAGGGTTCAAGTGCGATCATACTCAAAATGTTGTTGTTCATATATTCAGGGAGCGGCTCTTTATAAGTTTCCTTAAAAAGAGAATCATAAACTGTCACCATATTGTCCTGGCAAGAACTCAATACAATCCAATAAAGATTACCGTTTTCCCGCCTTTTGATAAGTGTCAGAATTGGATAGTCATTTGCTAGTATTTGACACACATGTTCGGTATTGCCTGATTCGGGATCAATCAGGCTAAGATTAAATCCGTCTTGTGTTGCAACCCTGAATATGTCTGGGTGAAGGCTGCCTAGACTAGAACTGTCAAAAGGAATAGCCGCTTTATCAACGCCGAGCCGAAAGCGAAGGTTTTTAACTGCTGGGTCTAAGCTATATGCCTTGTAAATTGTAGAGAGTGCGTGAAAACCGCAGGTATGTCCTTCAACTTGTTCTTCGAGTTTAAATTCGGCCCTGGTTGGTGTAGGAATGTCATCGGTTGCGGGGCCATATTTCTGTCGATAGTACTCGTTAGAGCCACAGCCGGATAAAATTGCTATAGGGAAAAGCAAAAGCAATAGTTTTCGCATGTCATTGTTCTCATTGCCACCAGGGAAAATAGCACCGGTCCTGCTTAGGGATCGTATCAATATAGCGCGAAATACTTAACCATAGACGCAATAAAATCTCAACGAGGGCATCATCTTATAGCGCTTTTTTTCTCGCGCCAGACTAAAGCGTCGATGAGGTTTATGGGGAAATATGAGAGGGAAGGTTTATTCAATCACCGGTAAGGGTATCCCCGCCCAGGCCTGGAAGAAGGCTTGTTGTGATTGGCTCGGCTTATCCACCGGAAGTACTTTTAGTTTTGCGTTGTCATTTGCAGCGATATTGAGTTTTGTTTTTCTCAAGGTGTCTTGTCTGAAGAAGCTTATAGTGACGGTTTTACCAGGTTTATGTTCGCGTATAAGTTGGGCGAGATTGCTTGCATTTGCTCGCAGCTGATTTATGGCAATAATGGTATCGCCTGTTGTGAGGCCGGCGCGCCAGGCGGCGCTGTTCCGTTCGACGACGGCAATTTTTGCTTCGCTGCTATCTTGCTCCAAACTTACCCCAAGCCAGCGTGGGAATTCATCTGCATCTTCGCCTGGCGCATAAGTAATCTGCAGCCCTACCCGGTTTAATAGTTCGTCCAGGGGGATGGTCTGTGTGCCGCTAATATGTGCCTGCCATAAAGTTGAGAGATCAGTACCCGCGACTTCGTTGAGGAGCTGTTTAACATCGGCTTCGGTATAGGTAGATGGTCTGCGATAGCGTTCGTACATCAAGCGGTGAACGTCTTCGTAGCCTCGTTTAAAATCGGTTTGTTTTCGTATTTCCAGGTCCAACACCAGGGAGGCCAGCATGCCTTCGGTATAGATATTTACTTTCGCATTCTGATTCCAGTGAGCAGAATAGTCTAACCAGGCATCGAAGCTCGCTTCGGCGGGTGATTGTATTTTTCTTCCAGGTCTTTTTAAGTGTCTTTCGATACGGCTTGACCACTCGTCCAGATATTCTTCTCCGTCGATAACGCCGCTTCTTACAAGTAATAGGGGCGCAAAATAACTTGTTGAGCCTTCGACCAGCCATAACAGTCTTGTGTAATTCTCTTTGTCAAAGTCGTACTCGGAGATCCCTCGGGGCAAGTAAGCTTTCACATTCCAGGTGTGCACAAATTCATGTGAAGCGGTCGTAATAAATTTTACATATTTGTCTCTAGGTGCGAACTCGTAGCGGTTGTTTTGAATAATTGTCGAGTTTAAATGTTCCGTCGCCCCTTTTTTATGCGAAACGGCGTGTATCATCCATACATAACGTTCGAACGGATAATCTCCCCAGATTTTTTTTGCCTCCGGTACGAACTTTTTAATATCCTCTAAAATCATTTTGTCGTTTTGATTTCCCTGCCCCCAAACGACAAGCTCATGGGCTTTGCCATCGGCATTAAATGCATGGTAGTTATGTATTCCCGTTTCTATCGGTGAGCTGGCGAGAACGTCATAATTTTGGGCTTTAAAGCGGTGCTTGCCGTTAGCTTTTTCCATGCCTGAGCGGGACTGCCATTCCTTGGGAACATTCAGTTCAACTGTAACCGGTAGTTGTCTAAATGGTTTTGCGTACATCAGACTGGCGGTGGCATCGAGGTAGGCGTGGCTATCGTCGATATGTCGGCTTCTTAGATGTAGCTCATTCGCAAACAAGGTGTATTTAATGCTCACTTGTTGTGGCGCATCTAACACAATATTCCAGGTGTTTTTATTTGTTTTTACTGCGACAAGTGCTTCGCCATTTTCACCAAAAGCCCTAAAGTTCGATACGCCACTTGGAAAATTTAAAATTTTATATTTTGCCGTGCGCCAGACGGGAAGCGTCACTTCAAAGCGGGTATTTTCAACTCTGGGAAATTTCGCGGTAATTTCTGCCGTGTGATGGATAGGGTGAGTAATGTCGACAATATATTCAACAGTATCATGCTTGGCGGAGGCGGGCAGTGAACATGCATATACGATTATGAAAGCGATGTAAACCAGATGGGTTTGGATAGGCTTCATTTGGCATCTCTATGCATGTTGTTTAATGAGCGGCCGGCCGTTATTTTTCGGCAAGTAAGTCGGCAGCGCTGGCGATGAGGTCGGAAAAATAACGCCGATAATTTTCACGTGTGAATGGCACTATTTTCTTGGGGATCGCCGGGTTGCCTTCGAGTACTTCACCGTTTGGACGCACGGTATGACCGATGTCCCATTCGAATTCCATTGGACCGATGCCCGGTACATCCATATCCTCCGCCCACTCCCAGGTATTGCTGTAACCGCCGGTTGGCATACCCATAGTGAGAATATCCACCTGGGGATTGTCGGCGATCATGCTGGCAAATTGATCCAGATTGGACCCACCCCAAGTAAAAAACAATGCGACTTTTTGCCCGGTGAAACGACGTTGTGCGGGTTGCATTACGCCGTCGTGACCGGCGGGAAATTCGACCAGTTTAAATGGTTCATTTGTCGTAAACGAACGGCCTTTGGCGATGGCATCCAAGACCCAGTCTTGAACCTCTTGTGAATGTTGCTTAACACTTTTTCTTACAAAGTCGACATCATCTACACGGACATTGCCAAAGGTCATTTTAAAGGGCTCAGCGGCTAATACTTGTAATAGGAGCTGACTTCTACCACCACCGCGGCTATGCGTCATATCCAAAATAAGGTTGTAGTCCAATGCATTATTGGCTTCTGCGGCATCGAGCAGCTGTTTAATTGCCTTATCTGTATCGACAAAGTGATACCATTCGACTAGCGCGAGCTTTTGTTCATCGTTAACGTAGAATGCAAATGCGGTGCGATTATCTGCAACCTGGCGAAAACCGTGGTTCGCGTACATCGCTTCGTAAAATGCTTCGTCTTCCGGCTTTTCTTTTCTGTTACGTTCAAGGACTAAATCGTGGACCCAATCTATATTGCGTAAGTCATCGTAGCTGTATGAAAGTGTTGCTTGATAGCGACTGCCATCGCTTGCTTTCTCAAACTGATAATGGACTTTGTTGTCTGCGGCATATAATTCCGGCCCATAGATTGAGTTTTTTGCAGAGAGATAGGTGGGAAGTGATTTAGCGTCGCGGTGCAGTTCTGTGGAATAATGTAAATAAGGGTCGAGTTTTTCGATGTAATCCTCTACAGCGATGTCGTTAATACGTATCAGTTTGTCACCGGTATTAATACCTAGTTTACTCGCGCCTTCTGATAAATTTGCTACATAGAAAAAAGGTTTATGCATATCACTAAAATCTGGATACAGTTTTAATGGGGCATAGCTGCGCGTACCTTTTAAGATGCCGGCTGGTCGAAGATGTCTGTCCTTGCGCGCATTGCTCAGTTTCAGAATAGCGCGAAGTAATTTTGTTTGATCATCTGCCGCAGCAAATTCATCTCTTAGCTGTAATCGCTCTACTTCTTTAGCAAAACTTTCCGCTTTAAGTCCCTGCCACTTGATCGGCGTATGTTCGGGGATAATATGTGCTCCACGGATTAATGTGTGTTGGTAAAAATCGTCAAAAAACTGAACTCTACTAGTGGGTGTTGATTCTATGATTTGGACTTGCTCTTCTGCTTTTTTTTCTTCGGAGCAGCCCGACAGTATAAGTAGCAATGCGGAAAAAAAGACAATGGTTGCTATTACGTTTTTATGTATTCGTTTTATTTGCATTCTGCCCCCAATTTATACATAGTATTTTAAATAATTTGGCGTGGTCGAATATTGTTCCACGGGTTTAATATATCGTCGAGCTGCTCGCTGCACATAAGCTTCTTCTTAAGTACAAGTTCCCGAATGGGTATTTTTTTTTCATGCGCTTCACGTGCGATGTCGCTTGTCATTTCATATCCCAGGTAGGGAGATAAGGCCGTCACGAGCGCGTGGCTCGCTGTGAGGGTCTCGAGGCAGTTATCTATATTTGCGGTGATGCCGGAAAGGCAGCGCTGGTTTAACATGACAAGCGCGCGCGTCATAAGCTGCATTGAATCCAGCAGGCTAAACGCGATAAGAGGTTCCATTGCATTTAACTGTAATTGGCCTGCTTCGGCGGACATGGTTACTGAAAGGTCATTGCCGATGACATGATACGCTACCTGGTTTACTGCCTCTGGAATGACCGGGTTAACTTTTCCGGGCATAATTGAAGACCCGGGTTGTACTTTAGGTAAATTAATTTCGTTTAAACCGCCCTTGGGTCCGCTTGCGAGCAAACGCAAGTCATTGCAAAATTTAGAAACCTTTATAGCCACCCTGCGCAAGGTACTGGATAGTGTCACAAAAACGCCGGTATCGGACGTTGCCTCGATTAAATCGGGAGAAAGCACGAAATCAATATCACTTATGCTGGATAGTGTTTCGACGACAGTGGCAGCATAACTCGGATGACTGTTAATGCCTGTTCCAATCGCTGTTGCGCCGAGATTTATTTCTTTAAATAGGGCTGCGACTTCCTCAAGGCGTCTGATGTCTTCGGTCAGTGTTGTTTTGCAGGCATTAAATTCTTGGCCGAGCGTCATCGGCACCGCATCTTGTAATTGCGTCCGGCCTAGTTTTATTACCCTCGCGAACTCTTTGGCTTTGGTATCGAGCGTCGCGCATATATCTGTCAGCGCGCTGAGAAGCGGCGGGTAGCTGAGCAGTACGGCGAGACGGATTGTTGTTGGATAGACGTCATTGGTCGATTGCGACAAATTCACATGATTGTTCGGGTGGAGTTTTTTGTAGTCGCCCTTCTGGTGTCCCATCAACTCCAGAGCTCTATTGGCGATAACCTCGTTGGCATTCATATTAGTCGAAGTACCGGCACCACCTTGCAGCATATCCACTTTAAACTCGTGGTGGAGTTTACCGTCAATTATTTCATCGCACGCGTCGCATATTGCCGCCCGCAAGGGGGACTCTAGCAGGCCCAGCACTTCATTAGTGGTTGCGCACGCTTTTTTCACCGTGGCTAGCGCAACAATTAAATTGGGGAAATGATGCAGCGGTATTCCGCTCAACTGAAAATTATCATGAGCGCGAAGTGATTGAATACCGTAATAGGCGTTTTCTGGGACATGGCGTTCGCCCAGACTGTCATGCTCCACCCGATAACTCATAGCAATTGTTCACGCCACAGTGAGTAAAAGTGGCGTCAGCATAGCGTCAAAATATGACAGGTGTCAATTTTTGGTTGGCAAATAGATTTAAGTTCTGGAATTGGGTAGTGAATCAGTCCGAACTGATGCAGCTATTTAAATAGGCCAGGGTGGCGTCTTTAGCGCGCTCGCGTGTTTTTTTGCTGATGCGTCCCTCGTTGCGCATGCCCAAGGCGAAGGTCGCGGTAAGCATTTCGAGGATGGTCTGAAATACGTCTCGGGCCGAGGGTTCTTTCATTGGATACTTCTGCAGGTCGGTATAGCTACACATTAAATTTGTCAGGTCTTTAGCAAATACGTTACTGCTGGACGAATCTGTATAACGGATCTGACGAGAGGCTTTACGCCCCAGCAAAAGTGTTGCTGCCGCAGGGTTTTTATTGAAGAAATCTGAAAATACGTGAGAGACACCAGACCAGGCAGAACGATAATCCGTGCTTTGCGACGGGTCAAAATACTGAACAATACGCGCTTGTAACTCCTCGTGATACTTGGATGCCAGGGCATCGAATATATCGTATTTAGAGGGGAAGAAGTGGTAGAGCGAGGTGCGAGTGACATCCGCGCGCTTGGCAATCATCGTTGGTTGAATGTCTTCTAGAGGCATTTCCTCTATCAGCTCTTCCGCCGCGCACAGAATATCAGCTAGTCGATCAATGCTCCGCTGTTGCAGAGGTATTTTCTTCATATTCACGTTTAAGTAAACCGCTCTCTTAAAAGCTTATTATCCAAAAACACTATTATAAGTCGATTAAGCTAAAAATTCCTTTCTCATCAATGAGCATTTTGCTGTCCATTGCACACTTTTGTTGCATGCAGCTGGTACGAAATGCGCTTTATCGACGAAAGCATACAACCAAAAGTTTTAAAAGGTATGTTTTATTACAAAAATAAAAAATATAGATGTCTGGTTTTCGGATAATTCGTTTGTTGACACGTGTCAGGTTTGTTCATAGACTTGACATCTGTCAGGAATTGTTGACATGTGTGCCATTTGATCTTGCCAGTATAACTTCATTCACCGAGATCAACAAATTAGAACAACAAAAACATTAGGGGGCAGAACCAATGAACGTGTTTAAGGAACGTAGCACTGGATTAATTTCCGGTGCGCTGCTGGGTTTCGTTTTTTTCTTTAGCGCCATTTTTTCGGCGGCGGCAATCGCTCAGGATGACGGACGTATTGCCGGTGTTGTGACGCGTAGTGGCTCCGGGTTTGTGGAAGGGGTGTTAGTACGCATTCAGGGTACAGATATCGAAGCCTACACAGACAGTAATGGTCGCTTCGCCTTGCGCGGGGTTGAACCAGGCGAGTACAAATTAGAATTTAAATACTTTGGTTTCGACGATCTCGTAAAAGACGTCGCCGTTGCCCCCGGTGAGTCTGTCGAATTGAGTGCGACTCTGGGCGAAGGTCTTGTGCTCGAGGAGGAAGACCTGGTTGTCATTGGTGATCGGACACTTGCATTGAACGCTGAGCGCGCATTTGTCGGGAAAAAGAGCGTTGTTCTCGCAGAAAAAATTGGTCAGTTCCCGGATTTTAATGCCGCTGAAGCGTTACAGCGTTTGACCGGCGTTCATGTTGATAATGATCGCGGTGAAGGACGCTTCGTCTCTATCCGCGGTGCTCCTAGCAGTTTTAACCGTGTGAAGCTTAACGGTTTGAGCCTGGGTAGTCCTGAAAGTAACGGCCTCGGTGTGCCGCTCGACGTATTTCCCGCTTCACAGCTCGCCAAAATTGAGGTAACCAAATCGGCCACACCCGCGCAAGACGCTAACTCCATTGGCGGCGAAATTAATTTATCTTTCCCTACAGCATTTGGTTCGGACCCACGTACTTTCCTCAAGTTTTCCCTCGGTCAAACCGAACTCGACAGTGGCAACCGCCAGGGCTTAAACGGCTTGCATTCACAGACCTTCGGCAACAACGACCAATTTGGAATTACGATTACAGCGCAATACGATAAGCGCGATATCAAGGCCGAAACGATCGAAACTGATGGTTGGGAAGATGTCGATAATGATGGTGACGATATTGATAACCAATTCTCGGTTGAAGAGACCGAATTGCGCAATATGGAGGTGGAGCGTGAAAACCAGGGTTTCTCCACCGTATTTGAATGGAAGCCCGTGGAGTCTACGCGCCTATACACGTCTGCATCTATTAACGAATTTGACGAGACTGAGTGGCGTCATCGTTTTGTGACAACCTTTGGTCGCGCGGATACAGTTGAAGATGTCACCGTTGTGGATGCTGGCGACGGCAGCCGCACTGTTCAGGACGCGAATTTTATTGAGATGGATCGTCTTTTCCGCGATCAGCAGCTCGACTTCACACCGCAGAAATTTACTGTCTTTGCAATAGGCGGTGAAACCTTACTCGATGATTGGGAGTTTAAATATCAGTGGGGTAGAAGCGAAACTGAGGAGCTGCGCAAGCGTGAAGTGGTTGAGTTTAGACAGGGATCTTCAGATACGGATCAGCCTGACTTTGATGCCACCTACACCAGTAGCGGTTCGGTACTTACACCTCGAATTACTCATGGTGCTGGCTCGGGTGCCTTTGATCCTGCGTCGTATGGCTTTCGCAGAATTCGCGATCGTCAAAACTTTAGATTTGATGATGTAGACACCTTGTCTGCCGATGTAACGCGATTCCTGGAGTTCGGTGGTGATAAAAAACTGGATGTACAATTTGGTTTTCGTCTAACAACGCGGGAGCGTCGCAATGATGAAAATGATTTGGAATTTAGCGCAGAAGATGCAGGTTTAACGCTGGCAGATTTTGCGGGTGACGAGATAGGTAATATCGTTGACGATATTTACCGCTTTGGTCCGCGTATTCCCGGTTCAACTTTTAGTGAAATTCGTGCGCGTTCTGACCTGGACGATGACACCGACCCAGAAGACGACTTGCTCGACGACTACGATGCCTCGGTAGATGTACTCGGTTATTACATTCAGGGCACGTATTCCTGGAGTGACTTTGCTATCTTGGCAGGTGTTCGCGTAGAGGAAACAGAGTTAAGCATTGATGGTTACAGTGTCATTAATGAAGATCTTCCCGGCGGCTCAGAAGATCCTGTTCGTCAGAGTTTTGAAAGCGATTACAACGATACCTTCCCCGCATTGCATTTTCGCTGGGATATTTCCGACGAGTTAGTTTTCCGAACGGCCTGGACTAACTCGATAAGACGGCCAAACTTCAATGATCTAGCGCCCGCGCGTGAAGTTGATCTTGACGAAGGTGACGATGATACGATTGGCACTGCCGACGATGTTATCGAAATCGAACAGGGCAACCCTCAACTACTTCCTTTTGAATCGGAAAATATTGATATCAGTCTCGATTGGTACTCAGACAAATACGGTGCCTTTAGCATTGGTTACTTCACCAAAGATATTGAAAACTTTATTTCCGAGCAGACAGATAGATTGAGTTCGTTCGATGGCTTTACCGGCAACATCGAATTAGAGCGTCCTATCAATTTGGAAAAAGGTTCTATTGACGGCTTTGAGTTTAGTTGGACAAAACAATTTGAGTCCGGTATCGGTGTTGATTTTAACTACACGATTGTCGATTCCGAAGTCGAGTTCCCCTCAGAAGGTGCCGATGCACGTACCGGTGGTGAAACCAAGCTTCCACTGGAAGGGCAGGCGGACAGCACTGGAAATCTGGCGCTTAGTTATTCGCGCGATAAGTTGTATACCCAGATTGCTTATAAACGCACGGATAGTTTTATCGCCGGGTATGACGATACATTCTTGGATGAAGTCGAAGGTGTGCGTGAAAATATTGATCTTAAGGCCATCTACCAGTTTAGTGACACTTATGAATTGGAGCTTCTCGTAAGAAATATTACCGACGAAGAGAAAACGACCTTTGTGGGTACTGGCGAAACGCGCTTGCGAGAATTTGAAAAAAATGGCCGTTGGGTCCAGGCGTCATTTAAAATTAATTTCCAATAGTGCATCGAGGCTCGAGACTAATTCATCATTATTTCTCGGGCCCTTCATTCAATAATAAAAGTGATAATTGAATAGTGTCAGAACTTCCTAAATCCGAACGTGCCTCAGGTTTACCGCAGTCATCTACCGTTGCGATTGCTGACCTTGCTGCACGCTTGCGTCGCCAGGGTGAGTCCGTTATCGATTTTTCTGCCGGTCGTGCTGTTGAGCATTCACCAAAAAATATTTGCGCTGTGGCGATCGACGCTATATCGCGCGGTCAAACTCACCAAACGGAGGCGCGTGGCCGGCCCGACTACCTCGAGGCCATTGCGACTAAACTTCAACGTGAAAATAGCTTGAATGTATCGGCTGCAGAGAATGTGATTGCGACTTTGGGTTGCAAACAGGGTTTAGTGCTCGCGCTATTTTCTTCACTGGACCCAGGTGACGAGGTTATTGTCGAAGATCCCTGTTTTGTCAGCTATGAGCCGACAATACGTTTGGCTGGAGGCATTCCGGTAAGCGTGCCTACGCGTCCTGAGAATAAATTTCGCTGGACCAAGGCAGAATTGCAGGCGGCTATTACGCCTAAAACCAAAGCCATTCTATTTTGCTCACCTAATAACCCCACGGGTGTGGTGCATGGCCCAGACGATTTGCAGGTGATTGCCGATGTGGCGATAGAAAATAACCTGCTTGTTATTGCCGATGAAATATATGAGGCAGTGACTTGGGAGGGGCGTCGCCATCAATGCATTTATAGCTTGCCCGGTATGCAGGATCGTACCCTTGGTCTTATGGGCCTAACCAAAAGCTATAGCATGGGGGGCTGGCGTATTGGTTACGCTTACGCTGCAGCCGAGCGAATCAATACCATGGTTACTTTGCAACAGCACCTAATGACTTGTGCAAATTCGTTTTGCCAGGCGGGAGCTGCGTTTGCGCTCTCAGAAGAGGCAACGCAGTCCATGTATCCGTTGTGGTCCGATTGGGAAAACCGCTGTCGCTATCTCACCGCCGAATTGGATGCTTTGCCGTTGTTGGCAACGCGTATGCCGGAAGGCGGTTTTTATGCCTGGGTCGATATCGAAAAAACAGGAATGGCGTCGTTGCAGTTTGCCGAAGGTCTATTGGAGGAACACAAGGTCGCCGTAGTTCCTGGTGGATCGTTCGGACCGAGTTGCGATCACTATATCCGGGCAACATGCGTGCGCAGTTGGTCAGATCTGCGCGAAGGTGTTTTAAGAATTAAAGACTTTATCCAAACGCTGGGTTAGTAAGATTTATTTCCTCAGAGTTGGAATAAAGCCAGTTTATAAGTAGGTTTTTATGCAGGAATCAACGGAAGCTAAGCCGACGGCCAACGTGTTTGCTTATTACGGCAAATTGTCGCTCGGCGTCAAAATTCTTATTTGGATGATGGTGGGTGTTGTCGCCGGAATTGTTTTTGGCGAAGAAGCGACGCGCGTACAACCGCTTGGCGATCTTTTTATTAAACTGTTGTTGATGGCGGCGTTACCATTAGTCTTTTTTAATTTAATTGCGAGTATCACCAGTTTGTCTGACATCAGTGTTCTGGGCAGGCTCGGCATTCGCACGCTCGTATTTTACCTTGTGACCACTTCAATGGCGCTCTCAGTTGGGCTGTTTATGTCTAATTTAATGAAGCCAGGCGAGGGGATTCAATTACAGGAAAAGGTCGAAGAAGATTTTGGTAACGTGCCCAATGCCGTAGATGTCGTATTAGATTTATTTCCCGATAATGTAGTCGCTTCCTTCAGTTCTGGCAATGTGGCGCAAGTCGTAGTATTTGCAATTTTTCTCGGCATTACATGCCTAATGTTACCAGCAGAACAGAAAGAAAAATTTCAAAACGGCTTTGCGCTCATTGCCAGCCTTTTTCGGGAGTTAGTGAAGCTTGTTTTGTATTTTGCACCGGTCGGGGTGTGTATGCTTGCCGCCTCGACGGTAGGAAGCTACGGTGACGAAATTTTTGGCAAACTAGCGAAGTTTATTGTCGCTGTGTGGTCCGCCCAATTATTTATGGCGATGTTTTATATGTTGCTACTGGCGTTGCTGGTAAAACGTTCACCGATAAAATGGTTGAAGCTCACAGGGCCGCTCTACGCCACCACAGCGGCGACGTGCAGCAGCCTGGCCAGCCTGGTAGTCGCAATGAATATTGCAAAAGACCGGTTGAAGTTACCCCAACAGATTTTTAGTTTTACCCTGCCGCTGGGGGCTCAGTTAAATAAAGATGGCACCGCCATTATGCTCGCAGGCGTATTAATGTTTACAGCGCAGGCGGCAGGTGTTGAATTCGGTCCGGGAGAAATTCTCACCATCTTATTAATTGGTCTAATTTTGTCTGAAGGTTCGGGTGGTATCCCTGGTGGGGGGATTGTTATCGCGCTTATTTTTGTTGAATCGTTTCATCTGCCGACGGAAATAGCGACGATTGTTGCGGGCATTTATCGTTTAATTGATATGGGTAGTACGACTATCAACTGCATGGGCGATATGACTTGGACGACGATCGTATCCGATTTTGAAAAACGTCGCGAGCAGCAAAACGCCGATGAAGACAGTGCTTAAACCTTTTTATCAAGCAGCTTTGAAATAACAATCTCTTATGCGAACTAAAGCATTAACGTTTGTATCATTAGTATTTTTCTCTTTAACCGGTTATGGCGAAGATTCGCCAGTAAATTTTTTTGAAAGCACAATAAACGGTCATGCCGAATGGCGATTTATAGGCCCCGATCGCGGTGGTCGGGTTAACGGTGTCGTTGGGCATCCCGTCGATAGGCTGACTTTTTATGCCGGTTATACGGGCGGCGGCGTCTGGAAAACCCACGACGGTGGTGCCAACTGGAAAAATATTTCCGACGGTCAGATTCATAAGGGTTCCATTGGTGCAATAGCCATTGCGCAATCCGATCCAAATATTTTATTTGTTGGCACCGGTGAACAGGCCTTGCGTGGTGATGTGTCCCACGGCGATGGCGTATATAAATCCACCGACAGCGGTGAGACTTGGGTTAACGTAGGTTTAGCCGATACACGCCAAATAGCGGCGATTGCCATCCATCCAAAAAATCCCAATATTGTCTACGTTGCGGCACTCGGTCATTTCGCCGGACCAAATAAACAGCGTGGTGTATTTCGTTCGACGGATGGCGGAGCTTCCTGGGAGCAAGTACTTTTTGTGGATGAGAATACCGGTGCCGTCAGTTTGGCGATGGACCTGAATAATCCCAAAATAGTATTTGCAAGCACCTGGGATGTACGGCGTTTTCCCTGGGGGATTCGCAGCGCGGGTGAAGGCAGTGGGCTGTATCGTTCACGTGATGGTGGCGAGAGTTGGACGGAATTATCAGAAAACGACGGCTTGCCGAAGGGCATGTGGGAGCGGTCAGCCATTTCATTATCGTCGACAAAACCCGGCCGTATTTGGGCGCTTTTATCTGCGGAGAAAGATAAAGGCTTATATCGCAGCGAGAATTACGGCGACTCATGGCAAAAAGTAAGCAGCGATCCGCGTATGACCGGCCGTACTTATTATTTTATGAAAATGCTTGCCGATCCCGTCGATGCCGATACAGTTTATGTGTTGAATTACAATATGCTGCGCTCCACCGATGGTGGCAAAACTTTCGAAGCAATTAAATCCGGTCATGAGGATCATCACGCGTTTTGGATCGACCCCAAAGACAACCAGAGAATAATTGACGGCAGCGACGGCGGAGCGCAAATAAGTTTTAATGCCGGTGAAACCTGGTCTACGTTGTACAATCAGCCAACCGGACAATTTTACTCGCTGACTACAGATAACGCGGTGCCTTACAATGTTTATGGCTCACAGCAGGATTGGTCGACCTTGGTCATTCCCAGTAGAAGGCGCGACGCGCGTGTACCGGAACCTGATGTTTACGATATCTCATATTCTGAAGCAGGGCGCATTGCGGTTGATCCGCTCGACGCCAATATACTTTATATAAGTGATCACCATTGGCTGTTGCGCTACGATAGGGCGGCGGGGTCCATCCAATATGTGGGTCCGAGAGATGAAACCAATTATGGTTGGGGCACGCGTGATATTGCGTTGCGGTTTAACTGGACTTTCCCAGTACAATTTTCTCATCATCACAACAAAGTACTTTATACAGCCTCTCAATATTTACATAAGTCGCTCGACGGGGGTGTGACCTGGAAAAAAATCAGTCCCGACCTTACCCGTGCAGATCCAGATAAGCTGGAGTTAACACCATTGCCCGGACGAGACACGTCTAAAAATAAAAAGTACTGGGGGCCGATTACGCGGGATAGCAATGGTGATCATTGGTTTTCGACGCTCTATGCCGTCTCGGAGTCACCCATTAATAAAAAAATACTATGGACCGGCTCTGATGATGGTGTCGTGCAGCTTACACGAGACAGCGGAAAAAATTGGACCAATGTCAGTCCAAAAAATTTGCTTAATTATGCGATGATCACCAGCGTCGATGCATCCCCGCTAGATGCGCGTACAGCCTACATTACGGCTTCCGCCTACAAGTTAAATAACTACAAAACCATGGTGTTTAAAACTGACGATTTTGGCAAAAGTTGGCAGCTGATTACCAAGGGTTTGGATGAAAACGAAATTATGCGAGTCGTTCGCGCCGATCCCAAACGCGAAGGTTTGCTTTATGCAGGATCGGAAACGGGTGTATATGTTTCTTTAAATAACGGCGCACAATGGGAGCGTTTGCAACTGAACTTGCCTGCAGTACCCGTATATGACATGCAAATAAAAAGGGATGACTTGGTAATAGCAACGCATGGGCGCGGGTTCTGGATATTTGACGATTTAAGTCCTATAAGGCAGTTGGATGTACGTATTAAACATGGTAGTTCTCTATTTAAACCTCGTGATGCAGCTCGGCTCGCTGGTGAGTGGCGTGACGATAATCCCGTCAATGGCGCAACTATTTACTACTATTTAGATGAACCTGCTGAAGAAATTTCTCTAGTCATTCGTAACGACTCTGGCCATATTGTTAGGCAAATCGATGATGGGCTTGGTGCAAAAAAAGGTTTAAATAAATTTGAATGGAATCTGCGTTATGCCAATGCATCTTGTGCGCAGGGCATTGTGACTCGCGGTAATACCCAGGTGGGACCCTTTGCCGCCCCGGGAAAGTACGTCGTTGACCTGCATGTAGACGGCGCAAAGTTTTCAACAGAATTAAACGTAGAGAAAGATCCACGTATACCCGCATCGAAAAAAGATTTAGAGGAACAATTGAACTTCTTGTTAAAGATCAGAGATAAAATTAACGATATAAACACATCATTTAATAAGGCCCGGCAGGTTCGCGTGGCGCTACGTGAACTTGTCGCTGAATCGAATAGCAACGAGCTCACGTTACTTGCAGCGACTATCGATACGAAAATTGCACAGATTGAGCAGGAACTCGTTCAGCCAAAAGCAAAATATAGAAAAGACCTGCACGCTAACCCGGTCAAGGTGAACGACAAGTTTTATCGTCTGGCGAATTTTGTCGGCCGTTCGCAAGCGCGTCCAACAGCGGCACAATACGACATGTTTGATGACTTCTCCGAGTGGTCAGGCAAAGCAATAAAAGAACTCGAACAAGTGTTTTCTGATGACCTGGCGCGACTTAATACGTTAGCTGATCAGTTAGATATGGCATCCCTAGAAGTGCCGGAGAGCGGTTTTTTCCCCTGTGAAAGCAGCGATGCAGTGCAATTAGCCACACCGCCAATGGTGAAATGAAAACGCAGAAGCTATTGCGAAAAATTCACTACTGGGGATCGCTGCTTATCATGTTGCAGTTTGGCGTGATGGTGAGCTCGGGCATTTTATTAATGCTGAAAAAGCAATCAGATTGGATTCAACCGCCAACCCAGGTGGGGAGCGAAACGAACGACGTTCCAGTTAAGACATTTAATGAGTTATTTATGGCAGTAAAATCAATAGAACAAACAGATATCACAAAGTTTCAAGACTTTAGTCGCGTTGATATAAAGCCTAATAAGGGTATTGCAAAGTTTGTGACCAAGGACAATTGGGAAATTCAAGTCGATACACATACCGCTAAAATACTGAGTGTAAACCGCCGGCGTTCGGACGTCATTGAATCTATTCATGATGGTTCTTTCTTTTCTGAGCCGGTTAAACGCTATGTTTTCCTCCCTACAGGTATCGTATTGTTTTTTATGTGGCTCACAGGTGTTTATCTGTTCTTTCTTCCAAGAATAAAAAAGTGGTTAAAAAGGCGGACCTAATCAGGTTTTCTGTCCTTTCGTATAAGCACATGCGGGCCTACGCCGGCAATTTCAAACTCAAAACTATCGACATTGTATCCCGCCTTAGCATAAAAACCTTTCGCTCCAACACGGGCATTTGCCCAAATATATTCTGCTCCATGCTCAAAGGCGTATTTCTCCGCAGCGCTAAGTAACATAGTGCCAATGCCTCTACCTCTCGCCGTTGGATCTGTTGCCATTGCACGTATTTGATAGCCATTAGCCAGTGAAATTTTGTCTGAGTTGCGTCGGTAGACAGAGACGATGCCCAAAATTTTATTGTTTTCAGTGACGCCGAAATGTGCTGTGCTTTCCAACTCATCGCCATCAAAAATACAGTGAGATTTAGGTTTGCCAGGGCGGAGTACAAGACCTCTTAATGGAAGCGTATCCTGAGCATTGATCCGAAAAATTTTCATTTTAAATCAGTTTGTTCTTAATAAATGAACTTAGACTGCCTATAAGTGGTCTTTCTTGATGTTAAATTATTCTTACTCGCCTCTATCAGATTTTAATTGCGCCTGATTGAGCTCCGCGACCTTTTTAAGTCTTTTACCCATCTCAGAATTTCCTTCTCTGTTTGCGGCTTCCTCAACAAATGCTGCCGCGACAGCTCTGCCAAATGCCTCTGGGTCTTCTGTTCTCAATTTCTCCGCTTCTGCCTCTGCTTCTTCCTCTTGAGCGCAGCGCCAAGCATATTTCAGTATGAGTATAACGCCAATGATGCTCCACAAACCGACAGATGCCAGTAGTGACCATAGAAACCCTAGGAAATACCAGCCAATAAATGTCGAAACAATTGCCCCGGTGATACAGGCAACAATGGATGATACCAGTCGTGCTGCATATAATTCTCTCGGGCTATCGCCATGCGTATAGTAGTTAATTAGATCGTTAATCGCAGCGTGTTCTTCAGTGTCTACTACAAGTATTCGAATACACTGATCTGTGCTCGGAAGGTTAACAATTTTTTGATCGAAATGTTTTTCGAGTATTTCGCTCAGAAACTGAATGAATTCATCCGATATCCAGTCGTTAGACTGCCACCAAATCCGTTTCTCGTTTGTGTCGCCTATTAGCATGGCCAGACCGGCTTTTTCCTTCTCAAAATTGACGGACGATTTTATTTTTTTTATCTTACCTTTGTGTCCGGAAAAATCGATGATTTGCAGTGCCAAATCGGAATAATCTTCGTCATTTTCTATGCACTCTGCGTCGAAAATAAAAGTCTTATCAGTGCTGTTGCTTTCGATGCTTTCAAACACATGTTCGAGTTTCTCTTTTCCGTACTTCTGATTTTCATCAGGATCATCAGTAAGTCCATATTTACTTAATACAGGAAGCGCTGCATTTACGAATTCATCAGACTTGCTGTCCAGTTGCATATTAACGAGTAGGTTTATCATTTTAATATTGTCGCTGCTTGTGGAGTATCGATGTCAGTTCTAGCCTATTATCTATAAAGGTTAAGGCAAGATTAGGTGCTATTTTTATTTACATGAGAGGTCTATGCGGCAACCACCTGCTTTAAGCCAGGCATACGTTTGAATTGTCTTAAGCGCATTTGCGTCAGCAGGGAAGCATACCTTCCAATCGCTAGCCCGCCAGAGGTTCCCGTTAAATTGTGACCGTCTGCATGTTAGCACATGGTGTAAGCCGCACCAATTCAGGCTTGAATCGTTCGCCCATATTTTTCTATCGTGCATTTCGCATGCTTTATCGGTAGGGGATATAAAGGGTAGGTCGGACTCTCCTCGGCCGGCGCCACAATGCCAGCCATAGTTACCTCCGTCGAAGTGTCGAATAGAGGGTTCGCAATCAGGGTCATTTTTACAGCGTGATCTAAGGCTATTATATTGATTCAAATTTATTCTATACGGGGTTTCGACATGTGCAACACTACCTCCAGACCAGTCGCGGTTTGCTTCTATCCAGGGGTTTAGGTTGCAGCGTCCGGGTTTCGATACAGAATTTTTTTCGTGTTCCGTCACGTCTTCATCTACTTTAGGCATATAGCCAAAGGCGCCGGGGTTAAGGCAGACATCGGTATCTGGGATATCTATGCCGCTCTTGAGAGGAGCAGGGTCCTTGAGTTCAAGTGTAAAAAGCAATGGATCATTATCCACAACGAAAATGCGGCGATTATTTTCTGTTGCGAAGATATGAACACCGCTTGTTGAGTTAGGGATTTTGGGTAGGGCCATCGCTTGCGCAAAAAGGTCAACTTCTGGAAAAGCGACGTCTGCCATCGGAAATGCCAAGCAAGCCTGTTGCGTTAACCATTTTCCTTCGGGTTGCAATTTTTTCCAGTTTAAGAATAAAGAAGAATGGTTACCATCATCGTTAAAACCAACATATATTTGTTTGCTGGATGAGGCGTATTTAAATTCAATTGGAATTTCTTTTCCAAGTACCTTATATACACCGACTGCTTGAAAAGAGTTTTTATGCCATAGGTCTGTCTTTTGAGATGGGGCATGGGAAGCGACGTTTGTTGAGACAAAGAACAGGATTAGATATAAATATGTGAATGTCTTATTGGTCATGATCATCACTCCTTAACGATTTTTGACACTGGCGAGCACCGGTGTCCAATCTTGCCAATCACTTATCTCTATAAGCAATAGACAACACCGGACACGGCTTTTACCTTGCTATTTTGACGAATGTAGCCCGATCATATTACCTTCCGTGTCAATCGCCAACGAAATAAAACCATATTCACCGACCGAGAATTTGGCTTTCTCAATCCTGCCGCCTGCGGACTCAACTTTGGACGCTTCAATAGCGCAGTCCTCACATGCAAAGTAGATAACCACGCTGTTTTGGCCCGCAGCGACGCCTTCCATCTTCACCAGAGCGCCGGTAGCGCCGTAGGCTTCCATATCTGAGGGAAATGATTTCATCACCACTGTCGGATCGCTGGGATCACTTAAATCACCTAATTGAATATCAAAAACCGACTCGTAAAATGCTTTGGCTCGCGCAATATCATCAACAAAAATGTCAAACCAGCCTACAGGATTCTTCATCGTATTTGCTCCGTTCTTTTATCAGCGTTATATATACAGTCCGACACTGTCGGGCAACCGCAGTCGATGTCGTGACCAAAATGAGCCGCCAGTGTAACAATCGCCTACTGACAGCATGGTGTCAGTAGTGTTGTAATAAACTAGCGTTAAGGTAACTTAAAGGAAATGATATGCGGCGTGCAGATAGACTCCTTAAAATAGTGCACTTTCTTCGTCGCAGACGGCGGGCGGTTACAGCCAAACGTATTGCGGAAGAATTCGATATTTGCACACGTACTGTTTATCGGGATATTCAAGATTTAATGGATTCTGGTGTACCGATTACGGGAGAGGCGGGCGTTGGTTATGTCATAGATAGGCAGTACTATCTTCCTCCTGTCACTTTTGATGCCGATGAGTTGGAAGCGATTGGCTTGGGTATCAGCATGGTTCGTCAGTGGACTGATGATAACTTTAGTGCTAAAGCCAACAGCGCATTAGAAAAAATTCATGCAATATTGCCGACAAATCTTCAAGGAGAAATGCAGCAGATCACGACGTATTCCATGCCGACACGCGTTACACTTCCTTGGACAGTTAGTTTTTCCGGTTTGCGTGAATGCATCCGTACGCGGCGTAAAATATATATTGAGTATAGTGATGAGGGGAAGCGGGTGACTTCACGGATGCTGAGACCCCTGGCATTGATTTTTTTTAGTCCGGTATGGCTATTAGTGAGCTGGTGTGAAATGCGCGAGGACTTTCGTAATTTTCGACTTGATCGTATCCATGTGCTGGAATACTGTGATGAAACCTTTGAAGATGAAGAAGGAAAAAATCTTACGGCCTATATGGCGAAGGAATCAGATTGCCATTCAAGTATTTAATTTAGGGTGGCTTAGAGGCTTTCGTCATATACTGTCGACACAATGGTGTGATTGTTAGTGAGCGGAGGCCTGAGAATTGACAGTAAATATACATATGTAAATAAGTAGATACACCTTTTTATTCATAATGTGTAATAAAGTGCTCATAAGTTTACCTTAATCTTCAAACTTATTAAGCCGTTTTGTAATACCTATCCGGCCCAGAGAGAGTTTAAAAAAGAGATTCTCTTCCGGGTGATTTCAAGAACACAATTCGCTTCGTGGATACCACTCCAGCCTCCGTACGCATCACGGCTTTCCGCCAATAAAGTACAATGACTATCACGGTAGTTTAGCCAATCCTCTTGGGATTTAAGTACGAATGACTCGAGAGGTTTTTGCCCACTGTTTCGTGACCACTTATCCTCATATTTGGCTCGGGCTAACGCGTTATCAAAAGCTTCGCTAAGATGTTTTTTTTGAAGATCTAGTTTCTGTCCGGCGCAAACCGCTGCATTCATAACGTCAGGGCCGTCGCATGGGTTGTCTTGGTCTGCGAAAGAGGTTCCGATCCATAAGAGCAGAGGAGGAATTAATTGTTTAACTTTTCTCATATACGTATATATACCTTCCTGATATAAAGGAGGTAAAGTAATCCATAGATTAAAAGAGTAACCGATGTGGCAAATAAAAAAGATGCTGCATGGGCGTTACCAATACTACTGTTGAAACTATTGAAAAATAGCGACCTTACACTGGTATCCACGCCTATGATGGATAGAGGCTTGTCTGCAAAGCCCATAAATAACCATGATATGGTAAAGGCGAGTAATGCAGGAAAAATCATATCGACTATGACAATATCTTCCCATTTTGCGTGCTGTAACCAGGTATATTGGTATTGCCATGAACCGGGACTTATTACGAGGACCATGCCAAAACACTTAGGTCTCGGAGAATGTCTAGAGAAGCGAGCCTGTTCATTATTGTAGCCTCTTTAGTTAAGGTAGCGCTCTTCATTCCAGCAACCTACGCAGCTGTCAATTAATTAACAGCATTAACATGCGGCCAATCTTTGAAAGCCTTTGATTGAACAAATTTGGAATACAGGGGCTCCGCGTAGAAATCATCCTTGTTAAATTGATAACCAAACTTTGAAACAAGTACATCGAAGATTTTCACTGCTTCGGCATGCTTCTCAGCGTTAACATAGCCAGTGGATAGCGTAAAGTATGGATCGACAAAATCGGGCTCTATTTCGATAGCTTTTCTTGCGTGATGTTCGAGTTTCTCAAGCTCATTGTTGCCTAGGTACACGTTTGCCCGAAGCAATTCCAGCATTGCATCCTGGCCAAACCTGGATTCGATTGCGTCTACAGAAGCAAGTACTTTATCCCATGTTTTTTGGTAAAAATAATAATCGATTAACATAAAAGCGGCTGATGGATCATCGCCATGATGTTGTGCGAGATCTCCGAGAAGCTCTTTGTATCTCGCTTCGTTTCCACCGCGAATTGCAGCTGTCATACCTACTGTGATCATAATACGCTTATCTTTCACATGTGAAGGAAGCTTTGTATAAGTGTCAGAAGCCTCGTCAAATTTACCTTCGCGTATCAAGTTCGTCATTGTACGAATTTGATCAACTACATCTTGGTCAACTTTCTTCACGCCTAAAAACTTCATGACTAAGCCTGGATTTGGGTCGATCATAAGTCGTGAAATCGCACCGATTGTATCACTGAACAGCTGCCCAGTTGATAATTGATACCAGTCAATAACCTGGTAGTCTCCATTAGCTTTCCGCTCAGCCAGGTATTCCATATAGTCAAAGCCGGATTCTCCCAGGTCCAATCTAACCAGGATTCTATCGCTGCCAGCGCGTTTAGTTATGCGAAGAAACTTCGCCTGACCACCGGAACGCTGAACATTTTGTATAATTTGGTTGCATGCCTGAGATGTTGTAGACAAAAACCCTTTTACGAAATTATCCTGTTCTGTCTTTACCTCAAAACTCTTTTCTGCAGAGAGTCGGGCCAAGTGGTCAAAATTAAGAACAGAGCAAAATCTCTCCGGGTTGCGTTCATTGAATGCGCTGACGATGTCGTCGGCCACCGCCAGAAGCTTCGAAGAGTTATCTGAAGAAAAGGCATTGACGGAATATAATCCTGATACAAATGCTACATAGAACAGATATTTCCAGATTTTTACACTAATATTAGATTTCATTTGTATTTGCCGTCCTGTTAAGAAAGAATTGTTGAAGGTATTTCGATGGAACTTCCTGTTGCGGAAAACCAGGACCAAAATAAGCGTATTAACACAAGCGATGTGACTTATCATACTAACCAGGAAATGTTAATGTCGCGTAAAACCATCTCTCTGTATTTTGTCGAAAGTATAGTGAAAATACCTGAATAAACCACCCCGGATCTTCTTTTGTCTTGCTTTCACTATATACTTCAAAAACCAAATCTTCGGATTGGGTGTATTTGCCGCAGACCAAGTCTACATAAAACGTATCTAAGTCTATGTGTCTCTCGTTTGTTGTGATGGTTACGCCTCGTGCAGGATAAGTATTTCCCTGATTTAGGCACTACTTCATTTTTGCATGAATTACCGCCATCCAAATATTTTTCAGGATACTACTCTATGTAGTGAACTTATATCGTTCGCTAAGCGGTTGGAAGTTATGAATTTGAGGTTAATGAAGACTTATAGTTCTTAAAGCACAAGATACTGTGCATCTTAATGCATCCTGAGTTAGTGTTAAGGATGAGCGTTTCGTATCCATTCTTGCATCAATATCAATGTGGCTTAGCTAGTGAGGCGTAGTTTAATGCGTTAAAATTGATTTTTTTTCTATCTACAACTCCATTTTTTTGGGTGGGCAATGCTTTTTGCAGTCTTTATCTTTTGAAGAAAAACCAAAATTACACCGGCCCCCAGAGCTTTCTATAACTTTACCATTTGTATTATTTATATAATCTATAACCCCATCAACGCCACATACTATCAGTACGACGTTTCCACAAGCTTGAGGTGAAGTGCAGCTTGGAAGTTCGATTTTTTCGGAGGTCTCGCTCGAGGGGTTGGTCAATACAATCTTAGGACTTTCGCTATAATAGTGTTCCTTTATGGTTGGATGTAGTTGTTCAATAGGAATGTCAGTTGGTTTTGAAACACAATCCAAAAAAGCAGTCAATGTAATTAATAAGATAGTAAGATTCATTGGTTTTGCATAGCATCTTTGATATAACGCTACATGTTGATTTCATAAGTTTGTTCGTAGTGGCATATCGAAAAGCTGAAACCGCCATCTTTTTTTAGTTTGTTCACCTCACCGGCGAGTGAGGTGGAGTAGTAGGTGAAAACAGCGATAGTTATTAATATTTTTTATCTTCATTTTGCTTCTGATTTTTTCTGCCGGTTTCGTTTGTTAAGTATTTTTTTTGATATGTAAATTGCCATAAAACCCATAAAGCAAAATGCACGCAACCAAGCAAAATTGAATTACTCCGATTATGCTGAGTCCTATCGGTTCAGAGTTTTCCAGGTCTGATGCAACCGTAACGATCGGAATGTATACGCTTAAAGCCAAGAACAGCAAATTAACACTGCACTCAAAAATAGTAAATACACGAAGTAGAAGGGGTTTCTTTATTAAAAGTCCGCCCAAAACAAAACATACGGCCATATAGATATAAGTAAGATGGTTCCCGTCCCAGGGCAAAGAAATTCTTAAATTTACCTCAGTAACGAAATATAGCCCTCCAAATACGGGAGTAGCAAGATAGTACTTTGAAAAAATGGCGCTTTGATTCATCTTATATTTGCTGCTTGTAATTAGCCAGACACCCACTGTAACAGCAACGGAAAAAATATCAGCAAGAGCAACTTGTTAAATTACTAATCTCGATAATAATCGGCAATAAGCTTATCTAGCAGCGGATCAAGTCCCTTGATATCGTCAGTATCGATATCATTTGATATAAAAAGTTTAAGAAGACCTTTTGAAAAATACTCTAAGTCCTCTTCTCTTTGAATATGCTTTTTCACTATGGGCCATATTTCTACTATCAAGTTAGCACCAGTTCTCCAACTCATATTTTTTCTCCTTACTCATGTTTGTGTTGTGAAAACATTCTCTATGTTCTGAATTTAACACCTAAATATGGGGGAAGATTAAGGTCCAGCCCGCAAATTATTTTGATTTTATTGTTATGTGTTTTTCTTTTAGCCAGTTTAAAGCCCACTCTTCTGCGACCTTACCCTCACCATACACAATAGGGATTGTATTTTTGTGAGTTAGCTTTTCAGGCTCTTTTACCCAGCCAATAAGATAAAAACCCTTATTAATTGTTTCGCTCATCAAGCACGGATTATCTGTTCCATACAGCTTGCCAGCTCCTTTAACAGAGCCTTTTACAGCTGGGGATATTAACGAGTAATTCCATACAAATAGACGAGCTTCGTCTTGTGCTTCAAACTCTACATTTGCCAAAAATACTATATTTGACTCTTCATACAGCTTTTCTAACTCACTAACTGTATCTATCCGGTTCGGATACACATATGTATACGAAATCGCTTCCAGAGGGAGGAAGAGCCATAGTACAGTTAATAATTTATTCATCACTTTTCACATAACGTCCCAATAGCGGGCCGTACTGAAGGCGCGAAGCGCCGAAATAGAGGTCCGAGCCAGCTTTGCTGGCGGGCGTTGATTGGTTGTTACGTGTTTACTTTGACCAAAATATTCTCTCAAGCTTGCAACCCTCTTTTGATATAAAAGCCCTTGGATACTCTTTCGGCTGTTCTTCGTATACAAACTCTTTCCGAAGAACCATCCATTTTTCTTTTAATTCGACTACTTCATATTCCTCTCGAGTAATTTTATATTCTGGGTATTTAGCTTCTATTGCTTTAGCACCCGTATGAAAAACTACCTCATTGTTACACAAACACGCGATCGTCGATTGAGAAAAAGAAATTAGCACTAAAAATATATATCTCATGTCTTGCTCACAATATAACGCCCAAATAAGCGACGCAGTGGAGGTCCCAGCCGCGCAGCGGCGAGCTTGATTTGCTTGTATGGTGTGAATAACACGATTTCCCTTGTATGGTGTATCGATTACTTGCACCATGTAGGCGGATATTTACTTTTAAAAAATACCGCTATGTACTTGGTAAAAGACCAACCTACTGCTATAGAAAAAATATAGCCCAGCAAACTATAAACCAGACCAAAGATAGCTGATCCCTCTACGCAAAATAAAACAAACCATAACCATCCGTTATCCTGTTCTCTAACAGGAACACCCTCTGGTACGTTTAGAACCTCAGCTAGTACTTGAGCAATTGCCCAAACCGGATAAGCAGACACAGCTATACAAACCCATATAAAAAATATTCCAATGAGGCTATATTTTAGTTTTAGGTTACTATTAACCTGGAGCACAAATATGTCTGCTAGGCAGCGTATCGAATATTTTCATTTTCGAAATATTTTTTGATCCGGCTTGGTTTGTTCTGAAGCGTTTTCATATGCGCTCTT
>JANQJP010000028.1 GCA_028281575.1 Cellvibrionaceae bacterium | reverse complement strand
GCGTTATCGCCAATGCCGTCGCCATCGCTGTCCAGCGTTTCTGTTGGATCATTCGGGAAGGCATCGCTGTTGTCACCGACACCATCCGCATCACTATCTTGTGTCTCTGTAGAGTCATTAGGGAAAGCATCCGCGTTATTGCCAACGCCATCACCGTCAGTATCTTGAGTTTCAGATGCATCGTTCGGGAAGGCATCGCCGTTATCACCGACGCCATCACCATCGCTATCCTGCGTTTCAGACGCGTCGTTCGGGAACACATCGGCATTGTCACCAACGCCGTCTCCATCGCTATCCTGCGTCTCGCCTGGATCGTTCGGGAAGGCATCCTGGCTGTCGGGTACACCGTCGCCGTCACTGTCGACCGGATCAGGGCCGCCGCTGACAAAACTGACCCGTACATTGTCGATAACAACACCTGTGCTGCCTGAGCCCAAGCTATTAAAACCAAAAGTCACTTGGCCATCATTGGCGATAAATTCAATACTCGCCGACTGGTAGGCTGGGGGAACCATCGCCGTGGTTGCCGTTAGTGTTTGCACAACCTGGCCATCAATAAGCACTTCAGCGTTTTGCGCTACCTGAGAACCCGTATGCAAACCGTATTCAAGCGCTAGCTTATACGTGGCACCTGGAATAAAGTCAGCCACTGTTTGCTCCAGGCTTCCAGGCACATTACCACTGAGATCCATAGATTGATCACCGTCAAATGCGGGCCACGGCGCACGATCGATCTCAACGGAACCCGAAGTAATCATCCAGCCTGGAATGGCGTTAGCTGCGCTATACGCTGTCCAATTTGCTACCACCGGAGATTCAAACGAACCATTTTGGATAAGCGGCAGCGATGCTGGCGGCTCCACCGGGCCGCCCGACTCCGCCGCGAGACCAAAGCTAATGGCAAACTTGTAGCTCCGACTTAAATTAAACTCACCCAGCGCTTTGCCAGCATTGGCCGCTGTAATTTGCTGATTTACAGCAACCGTTGCTGTATCCCGGTTTGGATTGTAGGGGCTTGTTTGATTAATAAGTGGCGTTGGCAACAGGCCCCAAATTTCATCTTGGTTAGCACCACTGCCCGCTTCTGCAGGAATAACTGTGCCAGCACCCCAGCCTGTGCCATCCGGGAATGCGTCCATAAATCCAATCGCGACGACATCACCCGCACCGAGTTGCACGCTCACATCGCCCGAGTCACTAAACGGAAATACATTTTCGCCGAGGCTGTAGTCACTTTCTGTACGCGTTGTACCAATGGCCAAAACAGTGAAATCGTTATCGCCATTCACTTTCACAACGAGTGGCGTAATTGGGTTTCCCGAGCCTTGCGCATAAAACCTAAATTCTTTTACAAACAGCGCGCCCGGTTCGTTGTCGTGAACGAAAAGATCTTCTTCGTTGATATAGAGGCTCGGATGGTGACCATCGATAAATGCACCGCCCGTCGACGTATCGTTGCCAATATCAAACGACGCCAACGCGAGAATCCACTGCTCTAATACTTCCACACCCGCATTATCCACCAACGACTTGGCCAACGGTGGCATAGAGAACGATTCTCCTGCAGTACTCGCCCGGTGATAAATCATCGAGCGCGCCAGGTCACCCGGCACCACAACGGCTTCACCGTCGATACCAAGCGATTCCGCCAAGTTACCGTTAATAATATTTTGCGCACTGAGCGGCGTAATTAAACGCGCATCAAAATTCGCGCGCACACCACCGGGACGGTGACAGTAACTACAGTTGGAATCCAAATACGATCGCGCACGTGCCGCTAAACTCTTCTCTGTATCAAAGGTCGGCGTGGACGTAAGCGTGGAATCTAAAAATTGCTGCAATCCTGATTGAGGAATCGCTGGATTAAACATACCAAGCGCATTTAGGGTCTCTAATTGATTCGCTGTGCGCCCAGTAATTGGATAGTAAGTATCACCATTTAACTGACGAGTTTTTGGTCCCAACACGCCACCTGCCGCGCGACTATGACAGGTCAAGCATTCCGCCCGGCTCGGGAAATGCCAGGTTTGGTCGAAGCTGCCCTCAGGTGTTGTTATCGAATAAACCGCTTCTTCCGACTGCGTTAATAAAACAGCATCGGCACCTGAAGCGTCCCAGCGATAGGTCACGCCGTAATAGCCATCGGTACCGTGCACAATAAATCGTGTTTCGAGTCGTACATTTGAATTAGGATCAGATCGATCTGTCAGTAATTCAAAATGCTTAATTAATACCGTACCTTCAGGAAATACCCAGTCGCCATTTTCGGAAAAACCAATTTGCTCATTGCTCGCATTATGTGAACCGTCGTTAGGCATACACAACCAACGCGATTTAAGTGCAGCATCCGACCAAAACGGCACATTTAAATCGTAGGGAATACAGCCTGAGTGCGGTACCAAATTTTGCAAGTCACTAAAGGCACCCGTTTGTGATAATAATAATGGTGGTTCCGGTGTTGGAATTGAATCCGCCGAGCGGGCGAGCATTTGAATTTTGCCATTTGGATCTAAACCGCCCGAGGTTTTGGCCATCAAAATATCGCCTTTGCTGTCCAGCAAATACGAGTTGATGCCATTCGGAAAACCCGCCGTTACCGTGCCAATTTGCGTTGTATCAAAGGATGCGCCATTTGGTGTCGTTGCCCAAAATTTACCGCTGATAAAATCTGAAAATAAATACTTGCCGAGTAATTCAGGGAATTTAGTACCGCGATAAACACCTGCACCAATAACGGCCTGACCTTCACTGCGCGGGTAAGCAAAAACGGGCAGCACTTCATCGCCAATAACGTTCGCGGGTTTTGAAATCACACCGGGACCGGTGCCTTCACCATAACCCCACTGATAATTGCCACCTTTTTGAATAATATTAATTTCTTCCATGCTCGCCTGACCGACATCCGCCACCCATATATTTCCAGTTTCAGGGTCCTGCGAAATGGTCCACGGATGGCGCAAGCCGTGCGCATAAAATTCTTCTAAATTATTACCGCCTTCATCGACAAAGGGGTTGTCGTTTGGAATGTAATAATTCTGTGTATAAGAGGCAGGCCACTGCGCGCCATTGGATTGGGGGTTTTCTTCAAGGTGTGTCGGTTGTCGACGAATTGGGTGGCTGCGGGTTGGGTCCTGGTCGACATCAATTCTTAAGATGCCACTCCACAATCCGCCATCGAGTCGCTGTGTCGAAAATAAACGATTACAGCAATTTCCCTCGTCACCCGCAGAGATATATAAAAAGCCGTCCGAACCAAAAAACATATCGCCACCGATATGCCATTGTTCCCGATCAAATTGATTAATTAAGACAAGCTCAGTATTTAAATCGACTTGCCCATTAACGACCGAAAAACGCGAAAGGCGGTTATACCCATCAATGGTGGGACTGTTATCAAACACACCTTCTTTGCCAGGCGACCAACGATAGGTGATGTAAACGTAATCAGCATTGGCCGATGATGCCTGGCCAAATTCAGGATGGAACACGAGGTCACTGATACCGCCCTCACCTATCCCGGATTTTCCGTGCATGATACTGCTGATATCAAAGAACAGGGTTTTATCTGTGGCTCCTTGCTCATGCGTCACTGACCAGCCCTTACCGTCTTTACCGACAACAACTAACGTATTTTCAACCGGGTGCTCGACAACGCGCACGGGTTCCACAAAAGTAAGCTGTGGATAATAGTCCACCTGCACCCAATCACCCTGCGCAGACCCTGGTGCCGTATCAGGAAACGCGCCGTTCAAGTAGGCCACTAGCGGCGAGGGACTGTCTAAGCCGGGTTGAGCGTAGGCCTGATTTCCGATGAAAACAAAAACAAAGGCGAGAAAAAATTTGACTAACAAGGCGTTGGGTTGCCGGCTGATCATAAGATAATATCCCCAAATATTCTTTTTTTAGTTTTGTTGCACGAATTGCGTCAGAAGACTTAAAACTTAGCTCGAACAACTCTTGGACGACTAGCAAATATCACACCATCGAACCAATAAAAACAGCAATTCAGCGCAAAGCCACGCAAACCATAGGGCCTTATATTTTCTACTCGATACTCCACATATTGAATATGTGAAATCTGTCAAATTAGCTGACGCACAAAAAACAATCGAAGTGATCAATAAAACTACTTGATCGACGGTACGGTGTGTTTTTACCCATGACCTACGCAATAACGACAGTCACAAAACGATTTACGAATTAGCAAAACCTGTGTTTCGCATATATGGCTTGCCATCAGCAAGATATGGAAGAAAGGTTCATTGCACATCGAGTTTATCGAGGCCTTAGCGCAGGTATTTTCCGAGGCTGAGGATCACAACTTATCTAGGGCCTGTCTACACGAATTCGATACCATTGCCAGAGACCAGAATTTTCTTTAGTAAGGCGATATAAGCGTGATGTGGTTATTGGTTATTCCACATGAGCGACTATCAACGCAGCTAGAGGACATTCT
>JANQJP010000012.1 GCA_028281575.1 Cellvibrionaceae bacterium | reverse complement strand
CTCCTGCATCCATGCAGTCGTCGATAACTGCTCCTGCGTTATTCTACCTCCTGCATCCATGCAGTCGTCGATAACTGCTCCTGCGTTGCTCTAACATCCGCCATCCATGGCGGAGCCTGAATCGACCGTTTTAAAAACGTAACCCTATAGGCTAACTCACCATTTTCTGGATTTCACTTTTTCAACAATCTGCTAGCACATGCTGTTCGTGCTAATTTCTATAGTCTCTGTCGTTAATCTGCACCGCTTAAGTAAGTCATTTCATAGGCAAATGCCAATATATAAGCGACTGAAATATACAGTTCTTTTGGAATTTGATCACCAATTTCCAAGCGGCTAAGCAAATCCACAAGAGCGGGATTATCGCACAGCGGTATGTTGTGCTCTTCAGCTAGATCCATGATTTTTTCAGCAAAGTCATGTTCGCCTTTTGCCACCATTGTCGGTGCAGATTCGCCATTGTATTTCAACGCGACGGCTTTTTTTAAATCAGCGATGGGTATGTCTTTGAGGTCAGTCATGTTTGTATATCAATAAGTCTGTCGCTAGTATTTGGTGATGAAGTCCGGATGATTTTCTCGTCTATACATTGCAAGGATTCGATTTTTATTCCTTCGGCGTTGAGCTTATCAAATAGTTTATGCAGGTTGCGTTTAAATCGTTGTCGCAATTGTTCGTTCTCGATCCAAAGCATAGAGCTTATTTTTTCATCTTGAAATTTAATATCCGATGAAAAGTGTCCGTGTTCGGGAAATTCCCACTCCATTGTAATTTTCCAGTTGCGCTTGCGTGTCTGGTTTTTGTCTTTGCGTTTATGCTCTTCGTTGATTTGAACATGCACGGGTATAGGAATATTACCCAAACGAAAAATCAGATCTGTGGTTAACGTAAGTTGTGGTGCCTGTTCAGATGTAGATAGCTGCAGCGAGCTTAATTGGTTGCTCGATATTTTTGCCAGTGATGAGGAAATCATTGTTTCAATTTCGGCGAGTCGCACAAGCACACGATCTCGGGTTTTTGGCGCTTCCTGTTTGGGAGTAATGGCAGAAAACAGCAGCCTTATCAGTGCGTCAAGTGCGGTACTATCTTTATTAGCACCATGATTCTTCACAAAAGACGAGGCGAGATTTGTCGAGTTTAAAAGCGAGAGTAATATGCCTTTTATATCAGTGAGGTGCTGTGATCGCTGATCAGTATTTGTCTCTGGGCGTCGTTCCAGATTTGTGCTTCTAATTATTTCATTGGCGAGCTTGTTTTCAAAAAAAATGCCGGAGTCCTTTAGGGTTTGCACAAGGGCTGTTGGCGTTATTTTTGCAAAACTCGGCGCTGATGTTATCCAGTTTGATAGTGCTCTTAGAGGTTCGAGGAGTTGTTGCTTAACAGGTATTTGTTGTTGATTGATAAGAGGCAATTTTTCAAGCGTATTCATTCTGTCGTTAAGCGCGCGTTGTTCTGAGCGAAATGCGTTGTTGGCAAGTTTAAATACGTTATCCTGGCGAGGAAGGTACTCGCGCTGGCCCATTTGTAAAACGCTGTGTAGCTCCGGCGTTTTGGCTAAAGTTAAAATTGCACGGGGGTTTGTGTTTTCGGCGCCAGAAGGCAAGCTTGTTTGTGTTTGTGTTTGTGTTTGTGTTTGTGTTTGTGTTTGTGTTTTCGGGTTTGGCACGTGGGTAAATATCAAACCTTGTTTGTCGCGCGATAATAAAATGTGCTCTCCCACTTGGAACGACTTGTCGAGCAAGACCCAACCACGCTGTCCTCCGCCCAAATGTTGCGTTACGAGCTTTGCTAAAATAGGCAGCGCTATTTTACGCCCTGAGCCAGTGTCTAAACTTTGATTAATCTTTTTAAACTCCGATGTCAGCGGGGCATCTTTGGGCAGAATTTTTAGCAGCTCGCCAATCTTTTGTTCGTTTAGCACGAGGGTATCGACAATGCGCGCGAGTACTTGTTGATTATGACTTATCAACAAGCTCGAAAACCCGGCTGCGGTGCGGTTTGCCGCTTGGGTCGCTTGTGCAGGTGTGATATCCATTATTGGAGCACTAAAGAGCATTCATGGTGAGGAGTTTCGATTTATCGTACATGTACATGTAAACTATCGGCCGTTTTGTCTGAGTCATAAGTATAAATGAATCGTATAGAAATCGAGCAGGTCGCCTTTGAACGAGATGACGTCAATTTGTTTGAGGACGTAAGCGCGACCTGGCATCAGGGGGAGATCGTCCAGCTTGCCGGAAAAAACGGTTGTGGGAAAACAACGCTTATGCGTTGTATCGCCGGAATCCATCAACCCAGTGCAGGTAAGATTAGCTGGAATGGGCATAATGTATCGAGTTTCGACTTTAGATCGACGCTTCTATACCTGGGACATCAGGTTGGGATAAAACTGTTGATGACACCGATGGAAAACCTGTTGTGGTACTTTGGAATAAATGGCACTAAGTCTAGCGAGGAATCATCAATTCCGCTGTCTCGGGAAACGTTGCTCGCAGCGCTTACAAAGGTAGGTTTGGCCGCGTTTGCAGATGTTCCATGCTTTCAGCTTTCTGCGGGGCAGGTGCGTCGCGCAGCGCTGGCACGTCTATATTGCTCCTATGCGGAGGTATGGTTACTAGATGAGCCGTTTACAGCGATCGATATCGCAGGTGTTGAGGCGTTAAAGGGCGTTATGGAAGCCCACGCGGGTACAGGTGGGGTAATTATTTTTACCAGCCACCAATTGTGGGATTCTGAGGCGATTCGTGTCTTGGATCTAGAAGCTTATCGGCCGAAGGCGCAGGATATTGCGTTGTGAGTGCTATTCCCGGTCCCCATCGTGCGCTGACTGCGAGCTTTAAACGAGAGCTCTTGGTTGCCGCGCGTGCCAGGAGTGAATTCTTCAACCCGCTTATCTTTTTTCTTTCGATTACAATGTTTGTCCCTCTTGGGATAGCGCCTGATGCACAAACGCTCGCGCCGATTGCACCCGGGATGATTTGGATTATTGCGCTATTGTCAGTGCTTTTGTCACTGGATAGGGTTTTTCAAAGTGATTTCGAAGATGGCTCTCTCGAGCAGATGGTGTTGAGCGGTCAGTCGCTATATTGGATAGTCATAGCGAAATCTCTGGCACACTGGGTGTTAACAGGCCTGCCGCTTGCGCTGCTTAGCCCTATACTGGGAGTCATGATGGCGTTGCCCGGCGAAGGCTATGTCGCCCTGGTGGTATCACTTTTATTTGGCACCGGCAGTCTGTGTTTTATTGGCGCCATTGGTTCGGCATTGACCGTAGCTTTGCGCCGAGGAGGCTTGCTATTATCGTTAATCATTATTCCTCTTTACGTGCCGGTACTTATTTTAGGAAGCAGTAGCGTTCAAACAGCCGTGCTTGGCGAGCCCTATCTCGGACAGGTCGCGCTATTGGCTGCAATTTGGTTGTTATCGCTTATGATTGCGCCTTTCGCCGCAGCAGGATCAATTAAAATCAGTTTGGGTACATAGCGGGTAGGTGAGTATTTTGAATTGGCAGTGGTTTCATCGTCTTGGATCGCCGAAGTGGTTTTATGAAAAGACACATCCGTGGATGCCGTGGCTGGCGCTCGTCGGAATAGTGTTATTTCTCGTTGGTGCCATTTGGGGGCTCGGTTTTGCTCCGGCAGATAGCAAGCAAGGCAATAGCTATCGCATTATTTTTCTTCATGTCCCCGCGTCATTTTTGGCGATGGCGGGATATTACGTGATGGCCATTTGTGGTGCGGTAGGGCTGATTTGGCGCATGAAAATATCGTTTATGATGATGAAATCAGCGGCGCCAATCGGCGCTGTATTGACCTTTATTTCGCTTGTGACAGGATCCATTTGGGGAAAACCAACTTGGGGGACCTGGTGGGAATGGGATGCGCGCATTACTTTTATGCTTATTCTGTTTTTTCTGTACTTGGGTGTCTGGGCTTTACAAACAAGCTATCAGGACAGAGATGCCGCTGACAAAACGAGTGCGATTTTGGCGTTAGTAGGCACGGTTAACATCCCCATCATCTATAAATCGGTAGACTGGTGGTACAGCCTGCATCAACCCGCGACCCTGAAGCTTACAGGCCCTTCGAGCATCGATGCCAGCATGGCCTATCCGTTGATTGTGATGATTGTGGCGTTTTATGTGCTTTACACATGGATGTTGCTTGATAGAACAAGGATTGAAATCCTCGAGAGAGAGAGAAAAAGCCGATGGGTTCAGGCGATTTTTGGACAGTAACACAGGGCAATTTGCAGTGATGTCGCTAAATTTTCAATTTGATTCATTCGCCAGCTTTATCGCGATGGCGGGACATGGTCCCTACGTATGGGCGGCTTATGCAATTTCTGTGATAAGTCTGATCCTGATCGTGCTTCAGGCGCGTATTAAGCGCAGGCAGATTGCTCAAAAAGTGGCATTGGCTAAGCTCAGGGCAAGCCAACTCGCCGAAACACATCAATCTTAGTCGTGAAGGCTCATATCAAATATGCATCCGTTAAGAAAACAGCGTTTATTTACTGTGTTATTTATTGTTATTGCGAGCTCCACTGTCATCGCGCTGATGCTTTACGCGGCGCGAGAGAGCATTAACCTGTTTTACCCGCCATCAAAAATTGTCGATGGCGAAGCGCCAGTGGGCAGAAATATTAAAGCTGGTGGTTGTGTGGTCCCCGGCAGCGTGGTTCGATCAGATAAGTCGCTGCAAATTGACTTTGATATCACCGATGGCAGAGCAACGATAAGTGTCGTCTATGAAGGCATATTGCCCGACTTGTTCGCGGAAGGAGAGGCGGCAGTGGTCGATGGCAAGCTTGACGCAGACTTTAAGCTTCATGCCACGCGCGTACTCGCTAAGCATGATGAAAACTACACCCCGGCGGAAGTGTCAGAAAATCTGCAGGCCTCTGAAGAAAGTGCCGGGTATAAAGGGCAGGGTGCCGAGCATGTCAAAACCTGTGAGAGCGTAAGCTATGATTCCTGAATACGGACACCTGGCCCTGGTTTTTGCCTTTTTCCTGTCGCTGTGTCTCGCGGTGATCCCGCTGGTGGGCACGATTTATGGGCGAGTGATTTGGATTGGTACTGCGCGAAGTCTTGCAATGGGCCTGTTTATTTTTGTTGCCATTTCCTACGCTTGTCTGACCTGGTCCTTTTATGTTGACGATTTTTCAGTCGCTTACGTCGCAAATCATTCTAATCGTTTACTCCCAATGTATTACAAAGTTTGCGCGGTGTGGGGTGGTCACGAGGGTTCGCTGTTACTTTGGGTGTTGATACTGGTTGGGTGGACGTTTGCGGTAAGCCAGTTAAGTCGCAATATGCCTATCGATATGATGGCGCGCGTGCTTTCCGTTATGGGGATGATTTCCTTCGGCTTTCTGGCGTTTACACTTTTGACGTCGAACCCCTTTGAGCGCATTTTGCCGGATGTCCCTGTGGACGGCTCCGATTTGAATCCGCTTTTGCAAGACCCTGGCTTTGTTATCCACCCGCCAATGCTGTACATGGGATATGTCGGCTTTTCTGTTGTTTTTGCATTCGCTATTGCCGCGCTTATCGGTGGCCGCATCGATGCGGCGTGGGCGCGTTGGGCGCGTCCCTGGACCAATACCGCGTGGAGCTTTCTGACCATTGGCATCGCGCTTGGCAGTTGGTGGGCTTATTACGAGTTGGGTTGGGGCGGATGGTGGTTCTGGGATCCGGTAGAAAATGCGTCATTTATGCCCTGGCTCGCCGGGACCGCTTTGATTCATTCGCTCGCGATGAGTGAAAAACGCGGTGTATTTAATAATTGGACCTTGTTGCTTTCTATCGCGGCATTTTCGCTTAGCCTGCTCGGCACTTTTTTGGTTCGGTCCGGGGTTTTGACAAGCGTACATGCGTTTGCGGTAGATCCGGCACGCGGTTTATTTATTTTGATATTTCTCGGTATTGTGGTTGGCGGCTCGCTTATTCTTTATGCTTTGCGTGCGCCAGTACTTCGCAACGAAGCGGGTTTTGCTCCGTTGTCCAGAGAGGCATTTTTACTCGCGAATAGTTTTTTATTCACAATTTCGTGCTGTTTTGTGCTGTTGGGTACCTTGTTTCCGCTGATTGCCGACGCGTTAAATCTCGGTAAATTTTCGGTTGGGGAACCTTATTTCAATATGTTTTTCCCCAAATTTATGGCCATTGTTGGTTTACTTTTGGGTGTGGGCATCATGCTCAATTGGAAAAAAACGAATTACACGAAAATTCGGCGTTGGCAAATTTCAGCATTTTTATTCAGTCTTTGGTTGGCGTCGTTTATTCCTGGAATTATTCCCGGCCGATATTCAGTCGGTGCCGCAGTTGCGATTTTTATCGGTAGTTGGGTCATCAGTGCATCGATCATAGATGTATTTCGGCGCAGTCAAAATGCAAAGCGTGTTGACGTACAGTTGCGAAAGTTTGGCTTGAGTTACTATGGAATGATGATCGCACATATCGGTTTTGGTATGACCTTGCTTGGTGCATCGATCGATTCAATTTATTCAGACCAGCGTGACTTGCGCTTGACCAAGGGCTCTTACGTGGAGGTCTCTGGTTATAAATTTCAGCTTGTTGACGTATCTCGATTGCGTGGTCCAAATTATTGGGCGGATCGTGGTTCGGTAATCGTCAGTAAAAATGGTAAAGAAGTAGCGCGATTAAAACCGGAAAAGCGAAGCTATATGTCGGGCGGCAACGTTATGACCGAAGCATCTATCGATGCAGGTTTTTTTCGTGATTTGTATGTTTCGCTCGGCAATCAAATTAACAGTACAGACTGGGCCGTCAGGGTTTATTATAAACCTTTGGTCAGGTGGATATGGTTGGGATCGGCGCTTATGGCGTTGGGTGGATTTATTGCAATTATGGATAAGCGTTATCGGCGAGTTAATGTCCCGCAAAATGAGACGGTGAAAACGGCGTTGGAAGAAGCGGCTGTTGAACCAGAACCGAATGTGGCGGCCAACAACACATGAAACGTCTAAAGCTTTTTATACCCGTAATATTATTTATTACGATGGCTGTTTTTTTGTACTTTGGTCTGGGAAAAGATCCAACCGAACTTGAGTCGGTCACGGTAGGCCAAAAAATACCGAACTTCGAATTAAAGACCTTGGAATCCAATCTGACAGAGTCAGTTTCTGCTGACGACCTGGTCGGCGAACCCTTTTTGTTAAATATTTGGGCAACCTGGTGCCCAAGCTGTTTAATTGAGCATCCTTTCTTTTTAAAGCTTTCCCAGCAGAACGTTAAGATTGTGGGTGTCAATTATAAAGACGATAGCGGTGCTGCGATTCGTTGGCTGGAGAAATATAAAAATCCATATGTTGTTTCTGTTTACGATGATACTGGTCGCTTGGGTTTTGATCTTGGCGTTACAGGAGCACCCGAGACCTATCTTATTGATGCAGAGGGATTTATCGTTTACCGGCGCGAAGGGATTGTCGACGAAGCGATTTGGCAAGCGCATTTTTCAAGTTATTTTGAAGAAACGCGTACGCAGATAATGACTGCAGATGGAGAGGGTTAACAACTTTGGCCAAAAAATCTTATTGGCGTGGTGAACAAAGCGTAATTGGAGGCGAATTCTTGATGAGTGTGTTTTGGAAAGTTTTTTTTGGCTTTGTTACAGTTTGTGTCGCAACATTTGCGATAGCTTCGCCAATCAGTACTGAAGATTGGGAGCGAAGGGAGATTTTGAGGGTCCCAGATGAATCGCGTGAGCAGATAATAAAAAGCGAAATTTTGGGTACATGGTCGAGTGAAGGTTTTCAAGGGCCGCTCAGGTTTGTTGTTACTAAAGAACTTGGTGAGGCAAATCGGCTTTATGTCCAATGGCTAGAGTCGACAGAACTTGGAGTTGAAATTGCTTACTCAGTGAGCATACGTGAATTTAATGTCCACCCGGAATTTAAAATCGAACTTCCGAAGTGCGTTGATTCAGATTGCACGCAGTCGATGGTGGCGGCGACGCATGTTTTTGAAGAGCGCGCTCAAACATTTTTACTCACGCTTACAAGCTTAGGCCGTTATAAAGTGGGCTTATCTGTTCGATAACGCCCTGCTTATGCCCGTAGGAATCTGTAACCAGAATCTTTAAAAAAGCGACCTGCCAAGCAGGTCGCTTTTAGTTTTGGCTTGCTTCTTTGGCATCCTGTAGAATTTTAGGTGCTAATTCTGTCGCGAAATATACGACTGGAAAAAGCGCGCCATTGCCATCAATTGAAATTTCACGCGATGCCCAACCCGTACCGGTAAGCGTGAACATCTTCATACCAGGCATCGATCCGAAAGGCGGCATATCGGGATCGCTGGAGTTTGTCCAGTTATTTGGTCCCAAGGCTAATTTGCCGTCTTCTTTGTCAGACACCGCTCGGTCGTGAGTGCGCGTCACTGCTTTTTCGATGAAAGGGTAGTTATGCGACGTATACATGGCGAGCGCAACAGCGTTGGTTCCCGAGATCTGATCGAGCACTCTCAATACACCGTTGGTATAGGCCGCTGCCTCCCCATAGCGTTTATTTTCGTGTGATATTCTTGCTGCCGCCATTAATATGCGCGCATCGTTAAGTTGCATGCGATTTGAACCCCAGCGGAAATTATTGTCGACGTCATCCTGATCATCCGAGTCCCAGTAGTCAGAACGTACATCAAAGGTTATGCCTGGATAACCCACTTTTTGATAAGCCAATATCGTATCTGAATACGCAAAAAGATTGGTTTCAGCTTTGCTAAGATCCATACTTTCCGGTCTATTACTTAGCAGCGAAAGTGTTCCCTCTGTTGATATCGCCGCGAAGAAAAATAAATCTATGCGCTGGTGATGAGGGTGGTTTTCTATTTTTTTTCTAAGCGCGTTTGCCTCGTCTTTTAAACCAAACTGTTCAGCGGCGAGAAAAATTTCAACCATCGCAACATAGTGGTCGTCGTTGATATTGTTGTCTTTGGGGTCCGCCTCCGGACCTGAAACACATGGGTCTCTATGTGTTCTCGGTTCGTGCCACAAGCTCCAGTTATCATTGTTAGGGTAGTAGCCACCCTCACCGCCGAAATCGTTCCATATTAAGCAAACATAAGGTTCTTCTCGGCATTATTGAACGCCATTTTCGCCAAATTGTAATATTTTAATTTGTCTTCTTCGGAACCGTATTTTTCATGCAGTCTTGCCATGCCTGCCGCCGCGCGTGTAACAGCAAAGGTTGCTTTGGTTGAAGGTCGGGACACGCATGGGCCACCACTGTCACCACTGGCTCCGGGGCAGGGCGCCCAACTCGCTGCGGATAATGTGGCAAATTTTGCTACAGCCAGTTTTTGACCAGGGAAAAAGACTTTGTCTAAGGGGCGGCTGAAGTAAGCAAGCTCGTCGTAAACGGTGCTCATGCCTTTGGCATTCGAGCTGTAATATTCATTTATTTGCGGATAGGTTTCCAACAGATTGGTTAAGCTCCACTGAACTTCCGCGGCATTTACAATGTAATATCCTTGATCTCCCGAATCCGCAATAAAGTCGAGTGTTAATGTATGATCGGTCCAATCGTGGACTGCGCGGTTAAAAAAGTCGCCGCTGCGGCGGTGATCTCTGAAATAATCGTAAAACTCGTACTTTAAATCACCGTAGGGGTCGTTTGAAATGCTGAAGGGAGACGATTGGTTACCATCCGCAATTAAATAATAGCCTTTGCCTTCGCGAGTAAATTCTGAAAAATCAATCAGGAAAAAAGTATCACCAGATGCAAAATCGTTAACGCGGCGATCGCTCGAAGTGCCATTGAATACTGTCTCACCTTGGGCGTTTTTAAGTTCCCACTGTCTCGGGCTGGATTCCTCACTTAGATACACGGCAATTTTATCTTGCAGCTGCAAATATCCTGCGTAATTAATACGGAAGTGGTTTTCGATTTGGGTGCCGTCGTCGCGAGGATCCAGAGGAGCGTCTTTGGCGTAGACGATTTCGCCATCGTCAGAAATGATTTCACCAAACGCGTTTTCGTCGGTTTTGTGCATGAAGCGAGTATCAGCGACAACATGAAACATAAGTTCAGCAAAACCAATCGGCGCAGGAAAGTGGCATTCATATATAGCTCCTAGGATATTGTGCGAGCTAAATTATAGTACTATTCGTGAGCGTAGATGTTCAGGCGTGTCGCCATTGGGGATAGGCAGCCAATAAGAGTTTTTTGCTTCGGGTTCAAAATTCTTTCATTAATATGGCGACCCGGAAGGGGTTGACTCGGCCCATCCTGGGCCTCGGGTCTGCGACCCGTCATCGCCAGCGATGCGTCCAAAACGGCTCCCGGCCGT
>JANQJP010000021.1 GCA_028281575.1 Cellvibrionaceae bacterium | reverse complement strand
TCGTCGTTTATTTGGAATAACCAAACTACTCTCCTCGCGCCTTGATTGGCGTATTTGCAGTCACAACAGTGGTGATCAAATTAGTGTCAACAGGCCCTAATACTATCAATAAGAGTAGCGGTTTAGCCTTGCTACGAAGTCATAGCGTTGTAGATCTAATACATCGTCTGACAAGGGATCACTATGTCTGCCTGCCTTTCTTTCTGCTTCTTTTCCCGTTTATTTTCCAAAGTGCAGTTGTTGCTGCTCTTAGTTTTTCTTATTTCGTGTCAAGCGACAGAAAAAAATACTGCTGATGAATACCAGTCGCCACGGGAGCGAATCAATATTGATTTTGACTGGCAGTTTCACCTGGGTGATATCTCCGAGGCAAAAACACCAGGTTTTGATACAAGTGCTTGGCGAACGCTAGACCTGCCTCATGACTGGAGTATCGAAGGAGAATATAACGAAAATCATCCAGCGGGCATTGCCGGTGGTTTTTTACCAACCGGAATAGCCTGGTACCGCAAAAATATCAATTGGAATCACAAATGGAAAGATAAACGCGTTGTCATCGAATTTGACGGCGTATATATGAACAGTGAGGTGTGGATTAACGGTCACTATCTTGGCAAGCGACCCTATGGTTACATCAGTTTTGCTTATGACATCACTGATCATTTACGCGTTGGCAACAATGTTATTGCGGTTCGTGTCGACAACAGTAAATCGCCCAGTGGACGTTGGTATACCGGTTCTGGAATTTATCGTCATGTTTGGCTGACGGCAACGTCAAATATTCACGTTCCGGTTAATGGCACTTTTGTGCGCAGCAAAAATATCTCGGAAGAAAGTGCAGACCTCATTGTTACCACTGAGGTGGCCAATCGAATCGGTGCTAATAAAAAATTACTGATCCAAACCAGAGTGCGTGACGCAGAGGGGAATATAAAAGCGACTAAATCATCCTCAATAGATTTAGCTTCGGGTTTAACAACAAGCGTAAATCAAACCCTTTCGTTAAACGATCCTAAATTGTGGTCGACAGTGTCTCCCTATTTGTACAGCGTTGAAACAGTGATTAGCGATGCCGACCGAATATTTGATAAATACACAACTCGCACCGGCATACGTTCAATTGAATACACGGTTGATCGCGGTTTTTTACTCAACGGCGAGCCGATGATTATGCAGGGTGTCAGTTTGCACCATGACGCCGGACCTGTGGGTTCGGCTGTGCCAGAAGATGTATTACGTCGCCGCCTTGAATTGTTAAAAGCCATGGGTGTAAACGCTCTGCGCCCAGCACATACACCTTTTGCGGAAGCGTTTTACGATATGGCCGATCAGATGGGCTTTCTGGTTATGGATGAAGCTTTTGATGGTTGGTGGCAGGCAAAAGCTGAATTTGATTACGGTTTGTATTTTGATGAGTGGTGGCAGCGTGACTTGACTGAGTTCGTGCGTCGTGGACGCAATCACCCCAGCATTGTTATGTGGAGTATTGGCAATGAAGTGAAAGGGTATACGCCCGAGCAGCAAAAAACAGTAAAGGACTTTTTATTAACACTCGACACTACACGACCTGTCACACAGGGGCGTGGTTATGCCGGAGGTCATTTGGATATTGATGGCTTTAACGGCCACGGCGAGTATGTTGGCGCTTTACAAAAACACCATAAAAAACACCCAGATAAACCGATTGTCGGTACTGAAATTACGCACACGATGCATACGCGTGGCGTATATCGTTCCAAAACCGTATATCGCACGCGCGATAATCCAGCGCCCTGGGAATTAAAAGACGAGGGACCTGCACGGGCAAAAAAAATTTGGGAAAAGATAAAAGACAAAGTATATCCGGTTGAGGATCTTACCAAGGAAGAAGTGTTTCCGGGCATCGATATGACTTATGGCTCGTCTTACGATAATTCGCTCGTTCGTATGCCAATTCGTGAAGAAATTAAAAAAACCCGCGAATTACCTTATTTCATCGGTACATTTCGCTGGACCGCTTTTGATTATCTCGGTGAGTCTTTTGGTTGGCCTGCGCGGACCTCTAATTTTGGCGTTATCGATTTAGCTGGTTTTCCCAAAGATCCCTATTATTTATACCAAAGCCAGTGGTCGAAGAAACCGATGGTGCATATGAGCCCCCATTGGACGCACCCTGGAAAAGAGGGTGTCGCAATACCCGTTGTTGTCTACACCAATCAGCAGTCTGTCGAACTATTTTTAAATGGCGCATCGCTTGGTGAGAAGGCAATGACAGGCGATATGCAACTCGTTTGGCGAATTCCCTATGAGGCGGGAGAACTTAAAGCTGTTGCCAAAACCAATGGAAAAAAAATACTTGAACAAATCTATCGTACCGCTGGTGAACCCGCGAGTGTGAGCGTCATCAACGATAAAACCGATATCTTTGCCAACCGCAGAGATGTTGTGCACCTGGCGGTGGATATTGTCGATAAAAATGGCAGTTTTGTGCCGCACGCGAGTAACCGAGTCAACTTTAAAATTGACGGGCCCGCGCGCCTTATTGGTGTAGAGAATGGCGATATTCTCGATTTGGAACCGCATAAAGTGCCAACACGTAAAGCTTTTATGGGCAAAGCACTTGCACTTATTCAGGCAACTGACAAGCCGGGTGTTATCACGGTGACCGTTAGCTCGCCAAATTTAAGCTCGCAAAAAATCGTAATAAACGCGAACGAAGCAACTGACTAAAGGTCTCGCCATGTTATTAAGATATGTTGCTTTAATATTCTGTTGTTGTTCTCTTGGATGCGAGCAAAAGTCAGAAGAAACAAATTCTGCAGTACAGAAGCGAGATGATTTTCGCCCAAATATTATCCTGATACTCGCCGATGATTTAGGTTATGGTGATATCGGTGCTTTCGGTCAGAAGAAAATAAAAACACCTGAGCTGGATTTACTTGCACGAGAAGGTATGCGTTTAACCCAGCATTATGCGGGTAGTACTGTTTGTGCGCCATCGCGTGCGTCGTTAATGACCGGGAAGCATTCAGGTAATGTGCAGATTCGCGGCAATTATGAGTTGGGTACATTTTTAGATGAGGAAGAGTGGGGGCAAATGCCGTTGCGTCCGAATACCATGACCATTGCTACTGTTATGCGTGATGCAGGTTATAAAACGGCGCTCATCGGCAAGTGGGGTCTCGGTGGTCCGCAATCCTACGGCACGCCGAATAAGCAGGGTTTCGACTATTTCTTTGGTTATCTGGACCAAAAACAGGCACATAACCATTACCCCACACATTTGTGGAAAAACGAATTGTGGTTTCCGCTAAACAATACATTTTTACACCCGCATCAAGTGTTGCCGGAAAATGTTGATATCCATAATCCGAGAAGCTACACATTATATAAAAGAGAGGATTTTGCGCAAAAACGTCTGACTAACGAAGCGTTGCGCTACATAGAACAACATCGTGAGCAAGCGTTTTTTCTCTTCCTTTCCTATGCAATTCCTCATGCCGCGTTGCAAGTACCTGACGAAGAACTGGAGCAGTACTCACACTTTGAAGAAACACCTTATATCGGTGGCTATTTACCGCATCAAAAACCACGAGCAGCGCGCGCGGCGATGATCTCTTATATGGATCGTGATATCGGCAAAATTAAAGCGCAGTTACAGCACCTCGGTTTGGATAAAAATACCTTGGTCATATTTAGCAGTGACAACGGTCCCGGTTCTGAAGGTGGTGCAGACATGAGTTTTTTTGATAGCAATGGACCGTTGAGAGGTTATAAACGTGATCTTTATGAAGGCGGTATAAGAGTGCCGACGATCGCGTGGTGGCCCGGATATATTGCGGCAAATAGCGAATCAGAACATTTATCGGCATTCTGGGACTTGTTGCCCACATTTGCTGAATTAGCCCAAGCGGATTTGCCCAAAAAAACGGATGGTATTTCTATGGTGCCGAGTTTCCTAAGTAAAGGGACTCAAAAAGAACACGATCACCTCTATTGGGAATTTCACAACAACCAGGGCGGACATAAACAGGCGATTAGGTTTAATGAAAATGCACGGAAATGGAAAGCTGTACGGCACTACACTTGGGAACGCAAACTTAACCCGACAATAGAATTATATGATCTATCACAGGATATAGCAGAAGCAACAGATCTGGCTGAGCGATATCCTGCTCTCGTTGCGAAAGCGGAGCGTCTCATGAATTCTTCAAGAACCCGCTCTGAAATAGATAAATGGAATTTTGATTATTGGCCGGAGACTGGCCCGCAAAAATATGATTTTCCTCCATAGCGGATTTTACCCCAAGAAAAAAATATTTTTTTGTAGCGGGTTTAGCTCCAAATTCTGTCATTAATACCAGTAGGCTTGATTTTACTTCTCGCAGATATTGGGGTTTGCGCGAAAGGACTTAGCCAGTTTTTCAAAGCCATATTATCAAAATAAAGAGGGTGGGCGATGTTCAAGAAAAAATTACTTAGTGCCTTTATTTGTGCAAGCACCGTGAGTATAGCGGGACATTCAAATATTTCTTTTGCACAGGACGACGCTGTGACCGAAGAAGAAATTCTCATTGTTTCCGGTTATCGAAGTAGTATTAGAGCAGCTATCGATATTAAAAGAGAAGCGAGCAATATCGTTGATAGTTTATCGTCAGAGGATATCGGTGAACTGCCCGATCTAAGTATCGCTGAGTCGTTGGAGCGTATTACCGGTCTCGCTGCTGACCGCGATCGCGGTAACAGTAGCCAGATTTCAATCCGGGGCTTGGGGCCACAACTTGGTTTAACTATTGTTAACGGTCGTGAGATGACGACTGCGGCACCTGATCGCGATGTGCGTTTTGACCAGTTTCCGTCTGAATTAATTGATGGTGCGGATGTATATAAATCACCGATCGCCAGTATTATCGAAGGTGGCGTGTCGGGCACTATTAATCTGAAAACGGTGCGCCCACTCGATAAAGACAAGCGCATAGCAAAAATAAATGTGAAGGGTATTTATTCAGAGTTGGAAAGTGAGCTGGATGGTGCAGATGGTTTCGGTACGCGCATAAGCGGCGCGTATATTGATCAGTTTATGAATGATACCTTCGGTATTGCCATCGGTTATGCCTATCGCGATCAGGGCACGGCGACACAACGCTACATTAATGGCGGCTCAGATGACAATAAAGATTTTGATGGTGACGGTAATGGTGATTTTGCGCCTGGCGGCATCGTTTATCGCTTAACCGATGGTCAGGACGAGCGCCACGGCGTTTATTTCGATTTGCAGTGGCGACCCAACGATTCACTGGATATTAACATTGACGGAATTTATACCGATAGAGAAGGCTTGGATCAGCGTTCGTTTTTACAGTTTTTTGGTTTGCGCAGTGGCGCAGCGAATATTGATAGTGCGACTATCACCAGTGACGGTTCAGTTGTCGCAGCGAGTGAGACGAATATTGGCGCAAACAACCAAAGTATTCAAGGTCAGTATTTGCAGCAAAATGATACCAGTTTTTTGATCGGCGGAAACGTCGCGTGGAATAATGGTAAATGGACGGTGATTGGCGACCTTGCTTTTTCGGAAACTGAGCGTGAGCGCACTAATATTCTCACGACCTTTCGCAATCTTACCGGTGGTGTGGAAGTCGATTGGGAAAATAACGGAGATATCAGCACCAATGTGCCCATCACGGATTCCACCAACTATTGGCCGTGGCGTTTGGATTATTTCAGAGATCCCCGTAAAGATGAACTTACAGAGTTTAGCCTGGATTTTGAACGCGAACTTGGCAACGGCTTTTTTAACAATGTGCAATTTGGTTTGCGCTGGATAGATCGTACCAAGGAAAATACACGCGATCGCGATCGCAATCAGCTCGCAAGAAATACCAGCGGCACGGATGCCTCGTTCGCGCGCGATTTCCCTTATGCAAGCTATCTAACAGATCTTGGGCAGGTGCCGGAAGAGTGGTTTACTTTCGATGTTATGGAAGTGGTGGATGCATTTTGGGGTGGCGCACCGTCTGATGGTTTAGATGTAAATGATCAGCAGGCATCGTTCGAAGTAAGTGAAGAGCGAACGAGTCTATATATTCAAACAGACTTTTCTAGTTCAATGGGTAGTGTCGATTATAGCGGTAACATAGGCATACGGTATATCGAAACGGAAGTTGATTCTTCGAGCGTTAGAGGAGACTTTACGGTTGAGACAGATAGTGAAACCGGTGAACCGACGCTGGTTTTTGGTAGCGACGTTGTCGACTACGCTGTTCAGCATAGCTATACCAATGTGTTGCCGAGTTTAAACATTAACTTTGAGCTGCAAAATGATTTATTTTTACGCACGGCCCTGGCGAAAGTTATTGCCCGGGCGCCGATTGACAGCCTTTCTGCGAATCGCTCGTTTAGCGCGAATGCGGAAGATCCGTCGCGTGGCCGCGGCAGCGGCGGCAACCCAACCCTCGATCCTTTTAAAGCGACGCAAGCTGATCTTTCGTTAGAGTGGTACTTTAGTGAAGAGTCTTTATTAGCGCTTGCGTTGTTCTACAAAGATATTGATACCTTTATCAGCACAGACTTTCGTACGGAAGTAATAAATGATGTCGCGTTTGATGTGACGCAACCTGTAAACGGTCAGGGCGGAGAAATAAGCGGACTGGAATTTACTTTGCAGACACCATTTTACGGTTTGTCTAAGCCTTTTGATAATTTTGGTATCAATGCCAACCTGACACTCACGGATAGTAGTGCTGAAGTGGAGATAAATGATAACTACTCAGTCGATTTACCAGGCTTTTCCGATACGGTTGCCAACCTGGCATTGTACTACGATAACGGGAAGTTTAATTCCAGGCTTGCTTATCGCTACCGTTCGGAGTTTTATCGACCCGCATTCGGTATTAACAGGGACGCGGAGTTCTTAGACTTCAGCATGGCGTACAAAATTTCCAACGCACTAAAAGTGAATTTCCAAGTGCTGAATCTTACCGATGAACCGATAGATATCGTTCGTGTGGTGAATGATGTTAACGCAACGGGTGTTAGCGATAATCGCCGCGCATTTGTGGAGTATTCAGGAGTTAAGTATTTCCTGGGTGTTTCATATACATTTTAGGTTGCTTGCGTAGCGTGGGCGTTAACGTTTGTTAGCGCCTTTTTTTCTTTAGGGCCTGTTGACACTAATTTGATCGCCACTGCCGGAGACCAAAATTTCCTCCAGCTCGGCTTTGGCTTCCTGCGTCGCTCTAACGACTATATCCCTATAGTCGAAGGCGATATGAGCGTGATGTGGTTATTCCACATGAGCGAATATCAAAGCTACCGCTCCTGCTCTCGCCCCTTGCCTATGTCCTATAGGCAACGCGGCTGGAGGAAATTTTGGTCCGGCCCTCGACAATTGCTCCTGCATTGTTCTAATACGCCACATCCATGTAGCAATCGTCGTTTATTTGGAATAACCAAACTACTCTCCTCGCGCCTTGATTGGCGTATTTGCAGTCACAACAGTGGTGATCAAATTAGTGTCAACAGGCCCTA
>JANQJP010000056.1 GCA_028281575.1 Cellvibrionaceae bacterium | reverse complement strand
CTGAAATACTGCGTGTGTGGGGACTAATCCACACTTCTTTACCACTCGCTGTTGTTCGCCAGTGCCCTTTTACATGCACAGACTTTTTTTTACTCATGGGCTTGTTCCCTTTATCGTATTATGCAATCTGCCCTGATCCATTTTATACGGCTAAGTTCTGGATTGCCAGAGCAATCATTGTTACAGAACAGAGAATCCAGATGACACTAAAAACGTATGCGGTCTTTTCGGATGAAGGGCTAATATCCTGCAAAAGATCGCAAGCAGTGCAAAGTACAGGTAAATGCCGCTGCCAACCAATGCAAAAAACGGCCATGAATCATGTTCGAGGATCATCAGCAAACCTGACAATGGCAGCATCCATGTCAACAGTATGTCACTAAGGCCGTTTGCTCTCGTTTCGATAATATAGAGTGACTGATCCATTGCATCTTCCGGATCATTCAAACCAATCTTTGTAGCAAGTTCCGGGGCAAAGAAGCTAAGACTCTGTCCGATGTAGACAATCAACCCGACAACGATGACAATTATCCCGATAATAGTGATCATAGTAGTGAATCTCCGTTAGCAAAAAGATGGTGTGTGTACAAGATCAAGTAACGAAAAAAAGTTTTTATTCTAACGGGCACCTCTATGGCTTTTCAGCATAAGAAAGAATATAGTCAAGGCCGGCGTAGGCACTCTCTGCAGAACGATTGAACCAAAACCATACCCGCAATCCAGTACAATATCGCCGGCACCCATATTGCCTCGTTTCGCAACCAAAAGCGCAAGCGCTTCACTGGCTTCATCAATGGTATCCGCATCCCGCCAGTAACCGAGATTCAGATATAACGCATTCTCTGTAAGAGAAGAGGTGCCGATCAGATCATAGACTTCCGTTGTCGTTGTTAGACATTTCTTTTATTTAAACACGAAATTCTGTTTCGCCGTTTGTTTGAATAAGTTTCCCGAAATAAAGACAAAAAAGCTCATGTTTCTCTTCTATATAAAGTCTTTCCCTCTCGTGTGTTGCAAGTTGATTGAATTCGTGTATTTCTATTGATGGGGGCAACACAATAGCAATATTTTCAGTTATTTCAAGAATTCTGTTAAACAGAGTATCTGCTGGCGGTTGAGTATTTGAATTTTTAAAATGAGATATGTGATCAGGGCCAGTTACTGCCCAGTCAGGATCAATAAATGCAGCATCTACAAATGGAATTATTTCTAATATTTTTTCATCCAAAGCGTTTCCTTTAAGAAAAGTTACGTTGGGTAAAAACCCTGCCTTTTCAATATTCTTCATTGCTTGTTGTTGAATAAACTGATCAATCTCAATTGTAAATACATGCCTGGCACTTCTCGCAAGAGATATTGTAGTAAAACCAGCTCCTGTGCAAGTTTCCAAGACGACTAATCCTTTAAACCGTCTAGCGAAATGTTCAGTGAATCGTTGATCAATACCCATTATAAATGTTCTTTCATCTACCACATAATTATCGCCGAATTTCTTTTTAATTTCATTTGAATTCATGATTTAATTTATTTTATATCTAACATTATCACCTGTACTACAGATTTTCTTGTCACCTGTCAATAATATACAGTATAAACACTTTTCACAAGATCAAAACTTCTGCCTTGTACATATTCACAGGCATGTTCTTATGCCTTTTATACCAGTCATGCAGCAGCCGCATAATTCTCCTTCAGCATTATTTTTCCCGATCTTCAAGAATAGGGTAAATATGCAGCTCTCGAAATTCTCAGGGCGTATATCCCCCCGACGCTGATTCCATGGTTCCGGCTCATCTTCTTGTGCACTTGAACAATGGTCCGTTTCTATTTATAGGCAAGGATGACCTCGCTGGGAAATAAC
>JANQJP010000020.1 GCA_028281575.1 Cellvibrionaceae bacterium | reverse complement strand
CAATCATCGTATTATTTTCAGGTAAAAATTGCTGCAACGGTGCAGCAACAAACTCGTAGATCTCGTTGGCAAAACTAAACAGTGCCAAAAAAACGATAGTGACCGCTATCAGCGACCGTAATAAGCAGGCTCGCAATTCAATTAAATGTTCGACAAGAGATTGTCCCTGGCCGTTCTCAGCGTCACTCATGCGGTTTTTTTGAATCAGGTTGGCTTGGGGTGTCGGTTTTGACAGGGGGGGTTATTTGATGCTCTATTTTTTTTGCTTCCTGCTTAACGCAGTCTTCAAGTCGCTCGGCTTCAGATGCCGCTTTTTTGTGGGCTTTCTCCATTGCCTTTAAAGACTGCAAGACTTTTTCGTTGTGCAATTCCCGACGAATGTCATCAACACCCAATTGTTGCTCAAACTCTGCTCGCGTATCGTGAATGGCGCGCTTAAAGCGGCCAAACCAGAGTATAGCGCTGCGAATCGCCTCGGGCAGGCGCTCAGGGCCAACAACAAGCAGACCTACAACGAGAACAACCAGGAGTTCCCAAAAACTCATGATTATTTAGATTCGGGCTCGTGTTTTTTTTCAGGTTCGGTAGTGTTAACTTTAGCGTCGTCACGGCCTTCAGATTCATCATCCTTTTTCTCGTCCTCAGCAATAGCTTTTTTAAAGCCTTTAATTGCTCCACCAAGATCGCCACCTAAATTGCGTAACTTTTTTGTACCAAAGAGCAACAGCACAATAACAAGAATAATGATAAGCGAGGGGACGCCAATTCCACCAATACCCATAACTAGCTACCTATATAAATCAATTTTTTCGTGAGGCCTTTTCATCCAGGCCTGACAAATCAAAACGACGTGCCAACTCATCGAGCACGTCTTGCGCGCTGCAGTCTAAATGCGAAAGCATAACCATGGAGTGAAACCACAAATCAGCTGTTTCGCAAATTAGCAAGTCGACATGCGCCGAACGCTCTGCATCTTTTGCAGCGAGAATCGTTTCTGTTGCTTCTTCACCAACTTTTTCAAGAATTTTGTTGAGACCTTTACCATGTAGCTGCGCGACATAGGATGTATCCAGGTCGCCTTCTTTTTTCCGTTGCTCCAATATGTCAGTCAATGCTGTCAGCACATCATTCATGAGAATATATTTCCTTTGGGTCCTTAATTACGGCTTCCTTTTCCAGCGCCACCCATTCGCTCCCGACAAGCCCCTGAAAAAAACACGACTCACGTCCAGTGTGACAAGCAATGCCTCCAACCTGGTTAACCTTTAGCAACACAACATCATTATCGCAGTCCAGCAGAATGAATTGAATATGTTGTACGTGGCCCGATGATTCACCTTTATGCCACAATTTTTGGCGAGACCGCGACCAGTAAACAGCCTCTCTGCTTGCAACAGTTTGCGCTAAAGATTCCCGATTCATCCACGCCATCATAAGCACTTTTCCACTCACAGCGTCCTGAGCAATAGCCGGGATGAGACCGTCTTCAGTCCACTTTAATGGATCAAGGTAGTTCTCCTTGGTCACACTGCACGCTCCGTTTGAGCAAAAACTATCTGAATAGTTTAACGGAAATCAGTGTCATTGAGAGCCAAGCTCGCCGCGGAAATATGTACAGAATTGTGACACCTTGAACAAATCCGCTGCTCGCAAGTCTAGCGCAGAATAAAAGCACCGTTCTCACTAACTTTATTCTTGAGCGTTTTCAGCCGGAAAGCCTTCCAGTTGCAGCTCTCCGTCTTCCTGTTCGAGTAGGATTCTTACGCGCTGTTCCGCCGAACTCAGCGCTTCCTGGCACGACTTCGTCATCTTTATACCCTTCTCAAAATGCGCAAGTGAATCCTCTAAACTCAACTCACCGGACTCAAGCGCTTCTACCAGTTCTTCGAGCTCAAGCAGGTTTTTTTCAAAGTGCTTAATATCCGATGAATCGCTCATTTTTTATCCTCACACTGTACGGCGAGCACCATCTGTACGACCCGGTACCCGAGCTAAAGCACCTAAGCCTTATTCAAGTCGGCTCTACCGCCGCCGATATAGCAAATTGACGCATTATAACGTTTGGATCTTTCAACGCATATGGAATTTTCAGACTAGACTTCAGAGCATAAGCAGACATTTCACTATCTAGAAAGAGGTTGAGGGTGTGGATTTAGCAACACTCGTTGGGATGCTAGGCGCCATCGCGCTGATTATCGTGTCGATGTTAATGAGTGGCGAGCTAGTCATGTTCGTCAACGGGCCATCGCTCGTTATTGTTGTCGGCGGCAGCCTTTTCGCAGTTATGGCGCAGTTTAGTCTCGGCCAGTTTCTCGGGGCGGTAAAAGTCGCAGGCAAAAGCTTTAAAACCAAACTTCCCGACGTGTATGAACTCATCGAAGAAATCGTAGGACTGGCGGACGAAGCGCGTAAGGGCGGCTTGTTATCGCTTGAGGGCAAGGAAGTCAGCAGCGACTTTTTGCAACGGGGTATACAACTGCTGGTAGACGGGCATGACCCCGACGTTGTCAAAACAATGCTGGCCAAGGACAAAAACCAGGCAGTAGAGCGCCACTCGCTAGGCGCTTCAATATTTTCGAAACTCGCGGATATCGCTCCGGCAATGGGCATGATCGGTACCTTAATTGGGCTGGTTGCAATGCTTGCGAATATGGATGACCCTAAAGCAATTGGCCCCGCTATGGCCGTTGCTCTTCTAACAACACTTTATGGAGCAATTATCGCCAACGCAGTATGCACACCGATCGCGGACAAACTAAGGCTGCGTGCGGCGGAAGAGTCAATGACGAAAAGCTTGATCATTGACGCCCTGCTGGCCATTCAGGGTGGTCAAAACCCTCGCGTGATCGATTCCATGTTACGCACCTATCTTCCAGAGGCAAAACGCGCTGTCGAGGCGGCAGAATAGCCGGTTAGCGGATGAGCGACGACGACGAACAACAGTGCGACTGCCCACCGGGTTTACCGGCGTGGATGGGCACGTTTGCCGACCTAATGTCGCTGCTAATGTGTTTCTTCGTGCTGTTGCTGTCGTTTTCGGAAATGGATGCAATGAAGTTTAAGCGTTTGGCAGGCTCAATGGCTCAAGCATTTGGGGTTCAAAATAAACTGAACGTCACTGACATCCCCAAGGGCACAAGCATTATCGCGCAGGAGTTTAGTCCAGGGCGCCCAGATCCCACACCGATCAACGAAATATGGCAAAAGACGGAAGACATTACCAAAATGTCTCTCGACGTTGAGTGCTCGGAGGAATATGACATCGAGCAGGGCGATGAAGGCCTTGAGGGCGGCGTAAAAGTTAAAGTCAAACAAAAGCTGGAAGAACTTCTTGAAGATACGCGCGAAGACGCCTTTGAACTGGCGGGTGCGCTTAATGACCAAATCGCCGCCGGTCAGGTTGAGCTCGAGACACGCGGCCGTTTGATTATTATTCGCATTCGGGAAAAAGGTTCATTCATTTCTGGCTCCGCCGAAATGGCGCCAGCCTATAAGGATGTGATGCGAGAAGTAAAGTCCGTGCTGGCACTAAAAAAAGGCAAGATCGAAGTGCAGGGCCACACTGACGACATTCCAATAAAAACGTCGCGATTTCGATCTAACTGGGAGCTTTCTTCATCGCGAGCAGTATCAGTTGCACATGAACTCATGCTAGGCGGCGACATATCATCGAGGCGTTTTCAAGTATCAGGCTACTCAGACACGGTTCCGCTGGTGCCAAACGATAGTGCAGAAAATCGCGCGCGCAACCGCCGTGTAGAAATTCTGATTAAACAGGGCCTGGAAGACGAATTGGAAGACGAAGATATTGAACTTCTAAAGGAAGACAAGGAAGGCCAAGATATTTTGCGCGAATTGAACTTAGAACCCGAATATTTATTTAACCTTGAACCAGATGAAATTTTCTAATTATGACTGAAGAACGACGCCGTTATTTTAGAATCAATGAAACCGTGGGCCTATCTATCCAAATACTTGATAGGGAAGGCAAAACAAGCAACGACAGTGAGCAGACTTTCACACCCAATGCGATAGCACTGGTTTCCCAGCACGACGACCGCATAGAAAGGCTAGTGCACGAACTCGAAGATGAGCACCCTAAAATCGCCCAAATCGCAGCGCTACTCAATCAAAAGCTTGAGCGAGTGGCGAGTTTACTGGCAATGGAAAGCAGCCTGTTGGATCGGATTGCTCACCGCGTACAGGAAGTAAATATCAGTGCTTGCGGCATGGCTTTTAGTCACGAAGAACCCATACCCGAAGGCACGCAGATTCACGTTGAATTAACGCTTTACCCTGAAGAAACAAAAATCGTCAGTGATGGCCTGGTCGTTTCGAATGAACTTACGTCAGGAGACACGCAAAACTACTATTGTCGCGTAGATTTTATTGGAATGAGCGGTGCAAACCAGGAAACGCTTATTCAACATATCGTACAAAGTCAAAGTAGCCAGTTAAAAGCGCGCCGATCTACCTAGAACTATTAAAACTAATTAAACGAGCCCCATTTGTAAGATATATCTCACAGTATAAATGGCACATAACGCCTATTTGAATTTGCATTGTATTAGTAATATAGGCATAAAGGGATGATTTCAAATGGATGTGGGCAGGGATTAAGAAGGACCTATGCCAATTATTACCCGAGGATGCGGGTCTATCCTGTGAGTGCGCCGTGACATGGACAGTCACGGTGTTTTAACCCAATCCCTCACCCTCTAGCCTTCCAAATTTTTTTATAAAATGTCATTTGTTTGTCACAACCAGTCACTTAAATTAGACTTGACTAAAGCGTCATTAGGCGTAATATTTTTAAAAACGCTTTCATTTGGAGGGTAAAATCTTCGAGTACCTAACCAGCTCAAGTGGGCGCGGTTCGGTAGCGGTGGCTCTAGTTAGAAGCCTTTTCGGTCACCCCGTGCATCTGCCGAAACGTTTAGATAGCCCATATTATACTTTGCCGCATCCAGTATGCTCGGCGTTATGCTCACCCCTCCCCCTCAAAAAACCTCCTAAACACGCAAACCAATTTCAATCTTCTATCCTAAAAAGTTCTGCGCTTCGTGTGCACCGTCATCGCGGACGCGTTGAACCGAGCATCGTATTGCTAAAGCGAAAGTGGTCATAAATTAAATTGGCAGGCGACTTAAAATGGAAGCAAAAATTCTAAGACTAAATATGGCGGGCCAACCCATAGAATGGTTGAATTGGAAAGAGTGCGTAAGCCTTTACGCACGAGATATTGTCGTCTGGTCCTTAGGTGGTATTGTTAGGCGGGCACATGGAGGGCGCTCCCGCCTCACTGGCGAGCAAACTTTTTTAGACCTACCTGCGATAGTTGCGTGCGATGGTGAACGCATTGCTCCGATGCGCACCGTTCCTCCCCTTACAAATACAGGCTTGTTCTATCGCGACAATTGCCAATGCCTTTACTGCGGTAATTATTTTAAATTTAGCGAATTATCTCGCGACCATGTCCACCCAGTGAGCCGCGGCGGCAAAGATCGCTGGGAAAATGTGGTGGCAGCCTGTAAACGTTGTAATCAGAGAAAAGGACATTTTCTGCTAGATGAAATTGATATGGAATTATTAGCGCTCCCTTATCGCCCCAATCCCTACGAATATTTAGCCTTAATTAACAATGACAGAATTCGCGGTGACCAAATGGAATATCTGCGCCCTCAATTCTCTCGCTACAAAGGGAAGCTCATTAGCGCTCGTGGAAATAGTTTTACCATTAAAGTTTAATCTCCCTTTTTACCTATTCCATATTTAGCCGCGAGTAAATTTCAACTGTAATCTCTATAAATTACTAAAATTTCACTTTAAACTAGGGCCTGTTGACACTAATTTGATCACCACTGTTGTGACTGCAAATACGCCAATCAAGGCGCGAGGAGAGTAGTTTGGTTATTCCAAATAAACGACGA
>JANQJP010000049.1 GCA_028281575.1 Cellvibrionaceae bacterium | reverse complement strand
CTGCATGGATGCAGGAGGTAGAATAACGCAGGAGCAGTTATCGACGACTGCATGGATGCAGGAGGTAGAATAACGCAGGAGCAGTTATCGAGATGAATTGGCGGAGCTACAAGGAGGTATTTATGCATTTTTTGAACCTATCATCAGCACGCAAACGCATCGAAGGCACTCATACTGAAGTTTTTAACCTAAATGCACTAAGGATTAAATTAGATTTATCTCAGCCGAATCAATCAATGGTGAACTGCACGGAGGCCCGTCGGTGTATCTGAAGGTGGCCAGACCACCATCGACACTCACATGCGAAAAACTCATTGTTTTTGCATCGCTGCGATGCATACAGATCGAATATGCCGATGCACTGGGAATATGACTGGCGTGTAAGTTCCGATGCCGACCAATACCCGTTGCTATTTCAGTCGACGATAAATAATTTTTCATTCCCACAAAAGCTTTTTGCCTCGCCAGCGCCACGCGTTCAAAATCGAAGGCCGATGAAATCAACGGGCTCGCTTGTTCATCGCGCTCAAGATGTTTGCCCGTCCAACGGAACATCGGCACACGCGTATCCGATCCGTTTTGCCGACAAAAAACGAGCAGTGAAAAAGGCGTATAGCGCTGCAAATCGAACTCACAAAATTGGCTTTCTATTTCCGCCAAGCTTGAGCATTCAATTAATTTCGCAACAATTTTACCGCGGGATAACAAACGGCCTTTGGGAAGTTGCCCTTGATAAAAATTTAACAGTGCACAACTCAGACCATATTCATTGACGGCCAACCAGGTCCCACCTCCCAAAGGGTCGATGGGCATAATAAAACGTAAAGACTTCTCGAAGACTTTAGGCGTTTGCGCAGATTCTCGCTCAAGTGACTCGTCGCGATTAAAAAACAATTCATAACCGCGATCGTGAAAAAACCAGCTGATTGTACACATGCAAAATAGGACTATTCTGCTGTCTCACGCAGGTAGCTGCGAGTTGCAGGCGCAACACCAAAGTCTTTAGCGACTTCAACACCCTGCAATGCTGCAACTTGACCGATAAGCGCAAAGTGGTGTGTTGCATGACTGCTGACAAAAACCAGTTCGCGCGCCAACGTAGATTCTGCACGCACAATTAAGCTTTGATCTAATCCCACTTCAGATAACACCACGAGCGGTAAATGAGGGTCCATATCTTTTTTGATATTTTCAAGGGCGGCGAGTATTTGACTGGTTTCATCCATCGCCACGCTGCGCTTTGACTCTACCTCGGCGCCTCGCCTGCGCCGATCATAATCCACAATTATTTGCGCGTCCTTTTGTTTACTCGCAACTACAGGATTAATCAATGCAAACCAAAGATCAAAAATATGCCGGAAATGCTGCCCAATAGAGCTCTGCAAATAAGTTTGAGGCGCACTTGCATACTGAGTATCCGTTAACCTGTCTAACAAATAACGCCCCTGCAGCAAAACCTGTCTGCAGCCGACCACCGTATTCTCAAAGCTCTTATCCATAAACTATTCTGCCGCTGGAGCCCGCTGCAACACACTGCGAATCTGGCTGGCAGGAGATAACCAATCGTAGGCAACAAGCACTAGGGCACAAATACCCGTGAGACAGGCCATAACAAATAATTCGCCACCGTCACTGCCTACCTGGTTGCCTGCTTCGTCAAATCTGGGCATCTCTATACCGAGCGGCGTAAAAAGATGAAAGAAGATGGCACCGGCCATAACACCTACTGCGACCACAGCCCCCCAAGCCCACACACGCGTAAACAGCAGAATACTGGCGATCAATTCAACCGTACCAACAACGTAAGCACCGTAATCAGCAAACGGTTCGAAACCCATCCACTCACCCAATGTGCCAAAGATATGCTGGGTTTCGTTAGAACCACTAAATTTAAAAAATAGCGATTGCACAAAAACGAAGGCGATCCATACCGCTGGAATATAGCGCCAATTTTTTTTGAGTATTTCCATACCTAATTCACCTAAACAATAAGTTAACTAATTTCGGGGTTGGTTTTTCCAATTTTCAGTCCGCGCAACCAATGAACCAACAAGTCTGAGACCGACCAGGGAACTTCCCTGCGCGCCTTCATTAGCGCCCCAAACTCAAACAAAGTGCGATACTGCCGGAACAGTGTTTTATAAACGTCTATCAGCGAAGCGCGAGCATCCCATATATGCGTCGCCTCGCTGCTTGCACCATTCAGTTCCAGAATATAAAAATCTTCTCCCCGCTGAAGGCTTTCAAGGTCTTTAAATTTGACGTCAAAACGACCGTAATGAAAGTCGGGCATATTATCAAGACACTGTTCGAGACTGTCTAGCATCGCTGCGGTAGTAAATTCGTTACCGTCGCGGAAAATCGCTCCGCGACAATGGCTGCCCGAAAAAATCAGCGGCATACACACGTCTTTTTTCGGCACATATTCAAGCCGGCCCTGCTGCCGCGCAAAGTATATTCCGCGCAATTTTTTTGCTCGCGGGTCGGCGACAATAAGCTCGCGCACGGTTTTTTCACCGTCGCCAATCACATACGGAAGATACTTTAACGTCAGAGACGTAATTGCGCCTTTCGCCGCCCCCGGTTTCTTTTCATAAAAAATACCCGCCTCAGCGGTATATGGAGCGATAGCCTGAATAATAAACCTGCGCCCAACGGGAAAATGTAGCAAATACTCGCGCAGCGACTCTGGCCCTTCAATTTTACTTACCCCAGAACCGCGACAACCTTGATCTGGTTTTACGACGCAGGGGTAAGAAATAGCCTTCTCGCTTAACCATGCTGCAACAGCTCGGCAATCCTCTTCTAAATCAGCTCGACGAAAACAGCGATAAGGCAGCATATACGCGCGGGCACGCCCCCCAAACTGATCGAGAATGTCACTTTTTGACTCGCCAACCATGCCACTCAGATAAATCGAAGGGTTGACGATCAAAGGCAAGCTAAAACTGCGAAACTTAAGCGAGAGCCACAACCAGTAAAACACCACAGGCGTATAGAAAACCCACGCGGGCCAAAACTCAAAAAAAGAATGCGGCTTCCCTTCAGAGTGGCTGAGTTTTGGAAGACCGTGGTTGTAGGGATCACTATCCATCATTGTGCATTACTGCTAGCCCAGCCAGGTCGAAAATTGTTCAGGCAAAGCACCATTAGAGCCAAAGCAATAAGACTCCACTTCCAGGGCGAATCCGCGAGCCATTCACTGGAACCCAGAAAAAACACCGCAAAAAAGATGGATACTACCCAAAAGACACCTGCCAACATCATCGCCGAAACGAAGGTGCGGATGTCTACGCGCCAGTAGCCGCAGGAGGTGAAGCATAGTGTTCTCAGGCCCGGGATAAAGCGAACGACAAAAATATTGCTCCAAACACGTCGCTTAAATGTTTGAGCCGAGCGTTTAATTCTGCACGATTTAAGCATCTTATAGCGCAGCCAGCGCCAGCGTCCGCTATAGCGCCCAAGCACATACAACGCCAGATCTCCCGAGCTAATGCCGATAAAAATCGACGCCAGCGCCGCGAACACAGATAACCTGCCATCTGCTGCAAGCAAAGCGCAGCAAACCAACGCAATATCTTCCCAAAGCCAAGATAAAAAGATGACACCGAAAAACAGAGCAGCAGGCGACAAGGACTGATTGAGGATGTACTCCACACGAACTCCCGTATAACTAAGCGCGCTATAGTAACAGGTTTACTGCTACAGTTTAGGGTCGGGTTAAATACCTGCATCTTACAGAGCTCCGCCCGCAGATATATCACCGTTTCATCACGGGCCACATCAATACGAGGAGACTAGGCTTTATTCACTTAAACGGTTGAATTATAAAAGATTTTTATTAGCCCTCGTCTAGACCTTCTAGACCTAAACGATCTCTACTTTCAGGCTTAAGCTCGTTTACGTAACACATCCCCGCTGAGAGTGGTTGAATCTGTCGTTCACCTGAAGGCCTTGGTAATACACCAAATCAACTCAGTTGACATTCGTTTTTTTAACTTGGCATCTCTTTTCCAAGGAGGCGACCATGCCCAAATCTTCCCGTTACAAATAACCTTATCTGTTTGCTCAATACGAATAGTCAGGGTTGTCCCAAGTGGCGGTTCAATCTGAAATCGTGTCACCTCAAGGCCTTGTCGTCGAAGTAGGAAAATATAAAATTCATTGCTCGTCAACGATGTCGATACTATTGTGCACTCGATGTGCTATCAGCAATTTATTGCTTAAAACTGAGCCTTCAGGTTTGCGAAGGCTGGCCAGGCCTCCTCGTCGATAACTTTAATATTAGGAAGATAAACTATGTCGTTCATAACTTTCTCAAAAGTAAAAAAGTTTTTCTTTTAAAGCTACTGATCTTAATTGTTTATGCCATTCCTTCCGAAGCAAAAGATAAAGACAAAAACTGGTTTTTTTCGTGCGAGCAAAAAAAACGCTTAGAATATTCCAATCTAGGCGTCCTGATTCACGCCTCTTCGCGATATGCATTCAAAGATGAAAACCAATTCTACGAAGCGCTTGGCAAAAATATCTTCAAACATTATGAGAAGGCTGCACTCTTAAAACACTTAAATAGAGAGTTCAAATACAAGCATGCGTTTGAAAAGGTTCAACAGGAATTCACATCTATTCCGAGATCATTTGGTGGAGGAACCTCAGGGGACCGTATATTGGTTTGCAATTACAAGCACAAGAAAAGAAAGAGAGGTATTAGACGCGTGCTGTTTGCGAATAACTTGGCAATACAAGGCATTCCAGCTATCGCACTACCAGTCAAAGAAATATATAACATTCACCCCAATCATCCCCTTCTTCTTATCGGCAGACCAATCTCGCAATGCCCAGCTACTTTACCAGAAGCTAAATCCATTGTTAGAGAAAACTTTTCTGGTGTTCCTTGCAGTGTTACTAAACGGCAAATTCACAACCCATTCCCTGCCAATTAGCCGCTTGCCCATTATTATTCTTAATTTAAGCAGTTGGTTTCTTACCCTCTCAAAAACTGAATTTATTGAGAGAGAACTGGCTCTTATGTCTACATTTTTGAAAAGTATCGACATAACTCCTTGACGTGTCGATGCTATCGACATAAGCTCCCAATATGTCGATAAAACTAGAATTTATAAATATATGAGCTGGCACCCCGAAAAGCCCTATAACGACCTTCCTCTATTGCCTCCAAGTATCAAACTAGAAACTCGGGCAGTATTAAAACGCTGTATAGCTGCTCGTGTTGCTCTTGCCGAACTTAAGCAAGCAACTGAGCTTATTCCCAACCAGGCCATGCTGATCAATACCCTGCCTACCCTGGAAGCCAAAGACAGTTCAGAAATTGAGAATATCGTTACCACCACCGATAAGCTATTCCAGTTTGCTGATAACGATGAGGCACATGCGGACCCGGCTACTAAAGAAGCCCTTCGGTATCGTAGAGCCTTATACGAGGGTTGGCAGGGATTAGCGCAGCGCCCTATTAACACTAATATGGCTGAGTCCATCTGTAGTCAAATCAAAGGGGTTGATATGGCGGTGCGCAAAGTACCGGGTACAGCACTGGCCAACGACAGGACGGGTGAAATCATTAGCACCCCGCCAGCGGGTGAAAAGGTATTGCGAGACCTATTAAGCAACTGGGAAAGCTTTCTTCATGAACAGCCGGACTTAGACCCACTGATTCGCATGGCAGTCATGCACTACCAGTTTGAAGCCATTCACCCATTTACCGATGGCAATGGTCGCACCGGCAGAATTCTGAATATCCTGTACTTGGTGCAAGAAGAGCTGCTTACTCTGCCTATTCTATACCTAAGCCGCTATATCATCGCCAACAAAAGCCAGTACTATAGCGGCCTGTTGGCAGTAACTCGAGAGCACGCCTGGGAACCCTGGCTGTTGTATATGCTGGAAGCGGTCGAAAGCACAGCACAGTGGACAACACAGAAAATTATTAGCATCCGTGACCTGGCCGATCATACCGCCGATTATGTGCGAGGACAGCTGCCAAAGATTTATAGCCGTGAACTCATAGATGTTATTTTCGAGCAGCCTTATTGCCGGATCAGTAATTTGGTGGAAGCGGATATAGCTAAACGGCAGACGGCTTCTGAGTATTTGAAAAAGCTGGTAAGTGTCGGTGTGTTAACCGAGCAGCAAGCCGGTAGAGAGCGGCTGTTTATTCATCCAAAGTTAGTGAAACTGATTACTTTGGATTCTAACGGGTTCAATACTTATTAATTCTGAGAAGGTGGGATGCTCGCATCAAGGAAGCCGTTGGGACAGGATTGGTTGCACAGAAAACCTTTCACAGTGGTCTGAACCATTTTTTGTTGTGGCCTCCTTATTTGTGCATAGCATGAAGCTATGCACAAATAAGGAGGCTGGCTCAGTGTTACTAAAAACGCTGGACTTTGCAAAACCCTTGTGAATCTTGATGGAGTGAAAACAGCTTTAAATGCTTGTTTTTAAGGGGTTTTTCGGAAAACGTCGGACTTTATCGGATGATTAAATGGCGGTGAGGGAGGGATTCGAACCCTCGAAGCCTTTCGACTTACACACTTTCCAGGCGTGCTCCTTCGACCACTCGGACACCTCACCAAAACTGAATAACAACTTTTTATAGTCAAGGGCTTCCAAGATTCCCTCGTGGCCGAAGTAAGCTTCGACACTGATTCGCCTCTTCCTGAGGCTCACCCCTAACGGGGCGTCTGAGACGTCCAAATCTGTTCCAGACAGATTTGTCGGACACCTCACCAAAACTGAATAACAACTTTTTATAGTCAAGGGCTTCCAAGATTCCCTCGTGGCCGAAGCAAGCTTCGACACTGATTCGCCTCTTCCTGAGGCTCACCCCTAACGGGGCGTCTGAGAGACGTCCAAATCTGTTCCCGACAGATTTGTCGGACACCTCACCAAAACTTACACAACAACTTTATATAAATTGAGGGCTTCCGAGATTCCCTCGTGGTCGAAGCGCGCTTCGACATTCATTCGCCCCACTTTTTGACGGCGGCACACTCTACACAATGCGAATTACAGATGCAATGACATGATCTGAGGGCTATTTCACACGAATACATTAATTAGAGCCTGTCATTCGCCTAGTCCAGGTTTATAGGCCATAATCTTCTAATAGAAACGCTTGACTAGATCCGGAAACCGCGGCTCAGAGCATTATGGACTCATCAAATTTGATGCTGATCGTCGCAGCAGAGATTGCTTTGCTCCTGCTGGTGGTATGCATATTCCTGGTTATACAGAACCGCTCTTTGCGCAAGCTCGTATCCCAACTCAAGCAGAAAGCGCATGATCTTGTAGCAGAGCTGAAGAAGGCTCGCGCGGCCAAGGGCGGGAGGAATAGCACCCCAGCAGACGCTCAGCAGGATGTCCTCTCCTATCTGGATCACGTCGACGCACAAATCCAGAAGACGCTTGACCATCACGATTCGTTAAACTCCAATCAAGACATTTCTCTGGACATCGCTCCGGGAATTCCTCTGCCTCATCGCACAGCATCGCTCAGGCACGCCCTACTTCTCGCGGAAAAGGAGTCAATCAGCCAGACCAGTGACTCTGGCGAGCCTGACTGGCGCGGCTTACGCAACCGCTACGATCGAATATTCAGCTTCCTCGAAGACTTTGCAGACGATGAGGACGCCAGCCCTGAGATATCTGCCGAACTTCAAGGCATCAAAGATGAACTCGACAACGCGCGGAAACGCGTGAAAAACCTGGAAAAGTTCAAATCGCTCTATTTTGCGCTTGAAGAAAAATTTCAGGATTCTCAAAAAGAGGCGCAGACGCGCTATGAAGACTTAAGCTCTATGGCGTCCGAGATCGGTGCGGGAGAGAAGTTCGACCAGGCATTGTCAGACTATCACGCCAGCTACAACGGGGTTGCAAAAATCATCGAGAAGGAATCCGATAACACCCCTGTCTTCGAAGGCACAGGCCGAGCGAATGGAGAAAGCTCCAGCGAAGTCAAACATCTGCGCACCGTAGCGGCCGATCAACACAAGATTATAGAAGAGCTTCAACGCAAACTTCGCGAGGCCAAAACGGAATCTGAGCGCAGCGATGTTGTTGAAGGTCTGCAAGACGAGCTGCAAAAGCAAATGAGATTTGTCCAGGAGTCGGAAACCTGCATTCAGCTACTCGAAGACGAATTAAATACCGTCAACGCTGATCTCGAAATCATGAAATCGAAATTAAATAAGCTACCGCAGGTCAAAAGCGAAGTTGTCAACCTGCGCAAACAGCTGGACGAGACAGATCTAAAATACCACTCTGCCGTTTCTGAAAACAGAAAACTACAGAAGAAGCTTAAAGAAGCAATGATACAATCCCGTACAGCAAACAATGACGACGCGGCGCGGCTGCGTAAAGAACTCACTGATTTAGAAACCAAATACAACGAGCTGGAAGAAAAATTTCTCGATTTAAAACTCCAACAATGAGAAAAAACGTCACACGATGAACGACATCAGCGTTCGCAAGCCCCCTCAACTTACCCCGGTATCTCTAAAAAAGAACTCGGTGCGGCTTATTTTGGGGGCAACTGTAGTAGCAATTATTGTAAGCCAACTTTCCGAGCGTTTTTTTTCAACGCGAGACCAACTTGTTCTGGTGGTTACTGTACTTTACTTTGCCGGTACTGGAATATGGTTGCGAATTGCAAAATCTCGCTCCTTCACCAAGAGTTTCTACCACCAGATAAGTACGGCTGACGCACTAATTATTTCAGTAAGTACCGCATACTTTTTTCACAATGTATTTGTTAGCCTGATCCTCTTGGCCTTAATACTCTTTAACGCGACAATTATTGCATCACTTCGCCAAACGGTGACCGATTTAGGCGCTTTTCTATTGGGCGCCGGTATCGCATCCATGATTCAGCCTTTTCAATGGGCCTTTACTGCAACTACCCCAACATTATCGCTACTGGCTTTGGGCATCGTGGGCTATCTCGTTATGTTCGCCTACTATATTCAGCGGCGTTTTCATCGACTAAAACTTGAAAATAAAAAACACTACAACGATCTCGTTCTACAAAAAGTCCGCTCCTACAAGTTATCTCGCTACGTCACACCCACCGTGTGGAACGCGCTCAACCAAGGCAAAGACGCATCGCTTAAAGCAGACCGTAAACGCATTACCGTTTTCTTTTCCGATATCGCAGGTTTTAGCTCACTGTCTGAAGAGCTTGAAGCGGAAGTACTGAACGAATTACTAAATAACTATCTAACCGAGATGGTTAAGATTGCAACCAAACACCGCGGTACCATCGATAAATTTATGGGGGACGGTTTAATGGTCCTGTTTGGCGATACCCAGAGCGGTGGCATGAAGGCCGACTGTATGCGCTGCATTGCCATGGCGCTCGACATGCGCAGGAAGATGAAAGAACTCGAAAACAAATGGTATAACCAGGGCATTAAAAAACGACTAAAAATTCGAATGGGAATTAACAGTGGTTACTGCACAGTGGGCACTTTCGGAACAAGTGAGTACATGGATTACACCGTATTAGGCACACATGTAAATCTCGCAAGCCGTTTGGAGTCGGCCGCCGAGCCGGGAGAGATTTTAGTTTCGCACGAGACATGGTCGCTGATTAAAGAAAGCATTATGTGTCGCGACAGGGGTGAAATTAAAGCTAAAGGTTTTAGTCATCCAATAAAAGTTTATCAAGTGATCAATCTTAGAAAAGAGCTGGGAAGCAACCAGAGTTATTTCGAAGAATATATTCAGGGCTTTTCAATGCATGTCGATCTGGAAAAAGTAAAAAATTACGACCGCGACCGCATTGCTGAGCAACTCCAAAATATCGCGAATAAGCTTAGAGATAAATAAGAGCGTGCTATTGTCGCACGAGCCGCGCAAATGGCAGTGCCATTTCGGCTACATCATGGCTCATTCTAATCGGGTTAATATCTATTCCTCCACGTCGGGTATAGCGCGCATAGACACATAAACTTTTCGGGGCATAGGTCTGCATTAAATCAACATATATTTGTTCAACACATTTTTCGTGAAACCCCTGATATTGGCGAAAAGACACAAAATATCTGAGCAAGCCTTCCTCGGGAATATGTTTACCCGAGTATTGAATCCATACAGTCGCCCAGTCCGGCTGCCCTGTGACAGGGCAATTACTTTTCAGTAAATGCGAATACAACTGAACATCTTGTTGCTCACCCTTTACGGAGTGAGACAACAAATCGCTATTCGGCGTGTAGACGTTCACTGTTGCGTCAAGCTGATCGATACAGTAGCCAGGTATCTGATTGTGCGCTGGAGAAAATTCATCAAGCCCATACAAATTTACCGAAACATTTCCATTTACCCGCGTTCGCAAGTCCCGTTCCATAACGGAGCGAACATCTTCACGGCAGTCGAAGGCGGTTTGATTAAACGAATTCAAATAGTATTTAAACGACTTTGACTCGATAATAAATTCGCTATCTGCAGAAATAGAAAACTCCCCGATCGCCACTTGCGGTATACCTGTGGGGTTCAACCAGGATATTTCGTAGGCATTCCATATATCTCGACCAGAAAAACTATCTGCATTCATCGACTCTCTGGACAGCTGCCGTGGAATAATCTCCAACAATGTCGCGTCATACGAATCGCTGTAAGCTGTCGCCTGGCCGAGCCGGACATCCGTCATGATCTTAACCTCTAACTACTGGCGCAGTCGTTTACTGTGTTCCATTAAGTATAGGCAACATACAAAAAGTATTACGAGAAAGACGGCTATTCCAGCGAGCGAGGCCCAGATGTTTACATCAGATACGCCCAACATACCGTAGCGAAAAGCATTGACCAGATACAAGATAGGGTTTATCTGAGAAACACCCTGCCAAAAACCGGGAAGTATGCTAATCGAATAAAACACCCCCCCAAGATAGGTGAGCGGTGTTAAAACAAAGGTTGGCACAATCGAAATATCGTCGAAAGTATTCGCATATATAGCGTTAATCATCCCCGCCATCGAAAATAATAATGCACTGAGAACAACAACAATGACCGTGAGTGAAATTGAGTGAACCGGAATTTCAGTAAAAATGCGCGAAAGCAGTGTCACCAAAAGTCCGACAAGCAAACCGCGAAGTGCTCCACCACACACATAGCCAAGCAAAATAATATAATTGGGTGTAGGGCTTACCAACAACTCTTCAATACTTTTATTAAACTTTGCGCTGTAAAAAGACGCGGATACGTTAGCATAGGCGTTGTTAATGACAGACATCATAATGAGTCCAGGCACAACAAATGCCATATAGCTAAAGTCTCCCATTTGACCGATACGGGAACCGATTAAATTGCCAAAGATTAGAAGATAGAGCGCCATCGTTATCGCCGGCGGAATCAGGGTTTGCACCCAAATTCTTAAAAAACGACGCACCTCTTTGCGCACGATAGTCAAAAAAGAAATTCTTATCGATTTATTCACAACTGCTTTTCTCCCGAGGTGGATACAAGCCCGACAAATAATTCTTCCAGGCGATTTACCTTGTTCCTCATACTCACAACATTTACCCCCTGCTTACTTAACATATCAAATACAGGGTTTAACGGTTGGCCACTATCGAGCGATATTTCAAGGCAATTATCTTCAAGCACATTCGCGTGATAATGGTCGGGAAAAATCACTTGCTCCGCTGACCTATCCAAATCAAAAATAAATGTTTCGCGCTGCAAGCTCGCCAGCAAAGATTTCATGCCAGAACGCTCAATAATCCTGCCGTGATTGATAATGGCGACGTTACGACACAGACTCTCGGCTTCCTCCAAATAGTGTGTTGTCAAAATTATCGTGGTTCCCTGGGCGTTTATTGTTTCTATAAAGTCCCACATGGTTCGTCGCAACTCTATGTCAACACCCGCTGTAGGTTCATCCAACACAAGCAGACGCGGTTGATGCACTAAGGCCCTGGCTATCATCAAGCGGCGCTTCATTCCTCCTGACAAATAACGGGAGGCCTGATGGCGCTTTTCCCAAAGACCCAGCTGCTCGAGATAGTGCGCCGCCCTAGCGCGCGCTTCAGCGCGCTCAATACCGTAGTAACCCGCCTGATTGATAACGATATCTTCAACTTTCTCAAAAATATTAAAATTGAATTCCTGCGGCACGACACCCAGATGACGCTTTGCCGCGTCAAAATCGCTATCAATATCTTCGCCAAAAATGCTTACTTTTCCCGCACCTTTGGTAACTAAAGAGCAGATGATACTTATAAGCGTGGACTTACCCGCACCATTTGGCCCAAGCAGGGCGAAAAAATCACCCTCCTCGACTTTCAAACTCACATCATCAAGTGCAACAACCCCTGTGTCGTACCGTTTTTTCAAATGTTCGATTTCCAAAGCAAATGCCATTTACACTACCTTCTTATTGTATCTCGATCGATTTTTGCCCAGACCTAAACAGAATGTTGGATACGCTGTTCTATGATTGCTTCATGTACGCTCAGCTTAAAATTGTGGGTGTAAGCACGTTTTTCCAATTCACCACAATTTTCACGTTGCAATTTACCGGTTTTATAGACGAATACTGGGCTTAGTATATTGAAGAGAATAACTATGCCTAAGCTATGCATCATTATCGCATGTCTGTATTCAGGTTTAAGCCGCATTTACGATCGAGATCAACTCTCTGGACGCTTTTCGCGAACCTATTTTCAGCGACGTCGACGAATTCCGCTTTGAAATTGAAATTCCCGGAGGGCTGGCTCCAGGCTTATATCTTAACCCTGAAAATATAAACATTAACTACTACGTTTCGGGAACATTAGCTGCGGGCACACCTTCAGAATTTCCCGCATTTGAGCTCGTCAGGACGATAAGCGCGGAAGAATTTTATGATCAAGGCAGCACCTTAATGTTTGAAGTAAGTGAAAACGCACGCTTTTTCGATGGCCTGCAATTAACTGAATTGGAGGGACAAGATCCAGTCTTCGTTTTCGACGCACGCGAAGAAGGCACCGGACGCTTTCACCCACCTCGTTTGGAGCTAAACCGGGATGGTAGCGGGCGCGTATCCAGAGCTCAGATAATATACCCTCCCTGGAACCGTTTCGGCAGCTGGCCTATGGGGGAAGAATACATTACGGACCTGCAACTCGCGGGAGACTTAACGCCATTTGAAGTCGAATTTCGGGACATCGCGCTCGATCCATCTCCAGATTCGGGAGGCGGTTCAGTACCCTTCTGGCTGCTCGCTGCATTAGGAGGCGGCCTAATCGCCAAGCTTAGGCAAATACAAAAAAACCAGCGATAACGCTGGTTTTTTTGTATTTGGAGCGGGAAAGGAGGCTCGAACTCCCGACCCCAACCTTGGCAAGGTTGTGCTCTACCAACTGAGCTATTCCCGCAACAATATGGCGTCCCCTAGGGGATTCGAACCCCTGTTACCGCCGTGAAAGGGCGGTGTCCTAGGCCTCTAGACGAAGGGGACTAGACGCAATGACCGAAGTCATGCAAAGAGGCGCGCATTCTATTGAGCGATTTCATACGTGTCAACACTTTGGACCGGTTTTAAGCGCCAGAATCAAGCTCAGCCATCAGTCAATAATTACACAAGCACACGCACTCATAAGTTACATTTCCAGGGTTAGGGTTTGCATATGGCACGATAAATGACTAGCCTACTGGTAACGCTTCCCTATACTTAAATATATGACTTCTGTAACCGTCATCACCGGTATTATCATCTTGCTCGCCGCGCTGGTGTGCTATGCATTTGTCTCCCAAACGATCAGCCAGAAAAAAGAACAGCGTAAACGTGTTCTCGCTGCGCTCAAATCACAGTTGAGAAGCTTCAAATTCATGATTAGTGGTTGCCCTGACGGGTTTCTCACTAAAGATCTAAAAGTTATCGTACTGCGCAGCCTTGTAGAGGTGTGTGAGCAACTGTCAAAACTTGAACCCAAAGAACCTGCTCACCTGCAAGAATTGCAGCAGCACAGCAACCTACTTACCGAAGCACAGCGTGCGGCCCCCACCAAAACACGCGCCCAGCTAGAGAGCCTACAGCAGATAAAAGAAGTCAAAATGAGCCTCGAAGAGCTGCATCGCTTTGTGTTTAAAATGGAAGGCCAAAGCCGTGTTACACGTTCTCAAGCTGATACCTACAGAGCTCAAATTAAACAACTCGTTCTGCAAGTTACCGTCGATGGCTATGTATTGAGCGGACAACAGGCAAACCAAAACGGTAAAACCAAACTGGCGCTACACTACTTCGACCTCGCAGCCAAATTGCTGCAGCGCGAGGGTAAGTCGGGTATGTTTGATGCCAAAATCAGCCAGCTAAAAGAGGTCTGTACGCAACTTCAGCAGGGCATGACAGAAGAAGACTCAGGTGAAGTCGACACAGTGAGCGAAGAAGAAAAAGCTGAACTTGAAGGTGAATGGGATAAGTTCTCTAAGGATAATGAAGATATCTGGAAAAAGAAACAGGTATACGACTAGCAGGCAACCTAAACATCAAACCTTGCGCATACCTAATCCCCTTTTTCTATAACAATCACATCGCGGTATACGAGATAACACGGCTGATTTCACACAGACTTTTGCCACTCTGCGCACGCCACTCATTAAACACCGCCTGTATCTTACGCAGTTCAACCTTGGACTTCGGCTCGGCATCATCAATTAAACCCTCAAGGCGTAATACACTGAGCACATCTTGACTCAACAAAAACGTATCGCGCCCGACCATGCGCAAAAACTGAGGTGCAGAATATCCACCGAGATGGGCGCCCTGCTTTTTTAGGTCGAACCAAAGTTCAACGGTTTCTTCGATGGGCCATGCCGCAAGATAATGGCCAAAACCTCCCTTTTGCCGGGCAAGCTCCTGCACAAACTGCGCATTCGAGCGAATCGTTTTTAATTTACCCAGATGACGTATAAGCGAAGTGTCCGACATGCACGATTCGAGAAAGTCATCGCTCATCATCGCACAAATGTGCGGATCAAAATTTGAAAAAACACGTTCAAAGTCATTCCACTTTGCGTCGACCATCGCGTGTTTTAAACCCGCCCTAAAAATCCTGCGACTCATTGCAGATAAATAAAACGCATCGTCTTTCTGCTTAAGTTGCTCGGCATTCAGGGCCCGGGGAAGACCCTTATCTACCTGGGCAGATCCACCTTTATGCTGGCATGCAAGTGCATAAAACTCTGAAAATGACCTCATTCATCACTCTCTTTGTCACTAAACTGGAGAGATGCAGAATTAATACAATAGCGCATACCTGACGGTGCGGGTCCATCGGGAAACACATGCCCTAAATGAGCACCGCATTTGGCACAGGTGACTTCAGTTCTCACCATGCCATGACTGGTGTCCATGTGCTCCTCAATGTTCTTTTTATCTGCGGCGGCGTAAAAACTTGGCCAACCGCTTCCAGAATCAAACTTGGTGGAAGATTCAAACAACATTTCTCCGCAGCACTTACAGCGATAAACACCATTATCCTTTTTGTCCCAATAAATGCCGGTAAACGCTCGCTCCGTACCTTTTTCTCGGCAAATAGTGAATTCCTCTGGGCTGAGCTTATCTCGCCAGAATTCGTCGTCTTTTATACCGCCTTCTGACATAATCCCCTCCGATTTAGATCAGATTTACACGCTATGCTTATTAGGAACAGAAGAAATAGTATTGATAACCCCTAAAAGCACAGATTAACAAAGCCAGAAACATGCAAAAAGTAGAAAAATCAAAAAAACTCGAAGGCGTTTGCTACGACATTCGCGGACCTGTCCTGAACCACGCTTATCGCTTGGAAGAAGAAGGTCACAAAATTCTAAAACTCAATATCGGCAACCCGGCACCCTTTGGTTTCGATGCACCGGACGAAATCATTGCGGATGTCATTCACAATATTCGAAGTGCTCAAGGCTATGTTGAGTCACGCGGACTTTTTGCCGCGCGCAAAGCCATTATGCAGGATACCCAACGCCAGGGGGTTCAGGGTGTCGATGTCGGCGATATTTTCCTGGGTAATGGCGTAAGTGAACTTATCGTCATGGCAAACCAGGCACTGCTGAACGACGGTGATGAAGTACTCATTCCCTCCCCCGACTATCCTTTGTGGACTGCGGCAGTAAAACTGGCAGGCGGCGAACCCGTTCACTATATCTGTGACGAAGAGTCAGATTGGCAACCGGACCTCCAGGACATCCGTTCCAAACTGACCGATAAAACACGTGCGATTGTGATTATTAACCCCAATAATCCAACCGGTTCTGTGTACGAAAAATCGATGCTCGAAGCACTTGTAAGCATCGCTCGCGAACACAAATTGATCATTTTTGCAGACGAGATTTATAGCAAGATCGTGTACGACGAGTTTGAGCATATTCCATTGGCAAAACTGGCTGAAGATATAACGTGTGTGACATTTAATGGGCTCTCCAAAGCCTATCGACTCGCAGGTTTTCGCTCCGGCTGGCTTTACATAAGCGGCACTAAAAATATGGCCAGGGAATTTATGCAAGGCATAGAAATGTTGGCGTCGATGCGCTTGTGCGCAAATGTTCCAGCAATGTTTGCGGTGCAGACGGCGCTTGGCGGATACCAAAGTATTAAAGACCTGATTTTGCCGGGCGGGCGACTCAAGGAGCAGCGCGATGTCGCGTGGGAGGGTATCACGTCTATTCCAGGCGTCTCATGCGTTAAACCGAAAGGCGCAATTTATCTTTTTCCCAAAATAGATCGAAAGATGTACCGGTTTGAGGATGACCAGCAGCTTATTCTCGATTTTTTGTTGCGCGAACGCGTTTTGCTCGTGCAAGGCAGCGCATTTAACTGGGCCAAACCCGACCATTTTCGAATCGTTTTCCTGCCTCAAATCGCTGATCTGAAAGATGCCGTCGACAAATTTGCGCGCTTTATCCACACGTACAAAAAGAAATAGTTAACTTCTGATTCACTGCTGCCGGGGACACGCAATATGCACGACCTGCATATCGGGGATTTTTATAAAGACGCAGCGCATATATTGTTGCTGTTGTATCGGCGCTTTCCCACAAAAACAACGCTCTACATCGAAGACATTTGTGGCCCGGATACGATTGATGAATTTGGTCTTCACAGTCCGCGCCATGTTGCGTGCTTTAGCGCGGCAATATGGCTTGCCGAAGAGGTTTTTTTTCGTTTTAGCACTCCCATCCGCCAGGAGGCGCTGGAAGAAGCCGTGCTCAGCCTAGACGCGCTGATATTTCTCACTGGCACCACCGACCCTGGGCTGCAATTACCGACACGTATACTCCAATTGGAATCCATTGTGTCTAAAAAGGACTCAACCGAACTCGGTAACTTCTTTTTAAGCCAATTCGTCGTTTTCGCTTCCCGGCAACTGCGCGCGCCGGATTAACTTCACCGCCGCCAAAACATATTTTCCATACACAAATTTATTATCTTTCCAGGCGCTTTTTAGAACTTTTTATCATTTTTTTGTCGATTTCCATATTTAGAGTCTATAATAACTAAACGGTCAAAAGGCCCACCTAACAAATTAGAATGGAATAGACTTGCTCTCTTTCCACGAAAGTATCGACATTTCTGGCACTTTTATCGTCGTCCTGATGCTTGTCGCTCTCGCCTATACAATATCGCGCAGAAAACTCGTTGAGTTTGGCCTAGAACGGGCGTCTGCATCTATGTTGATGGGTATTACCTTGCTCGTCTATTCGCAGCTTGACTACCTCCAAATTCAAAAACTTTTTCCCGATACTTACTTTGCGACAGAATTCGCAACGAGGCTCGATACAATTTTCTTTATTTGCGGTACCGGGCTCATTACCTTAACTTTCGTACATATTTTAGGCAAAACCATTCCCACACTCATGCAGCGCTTTCACGAAGAGCGATATGCAAATAAGCAGGCACAAAAACAAATCGGGGAACTCAAAAGCAGCCACGACGAAAATATTTCGATGATCGATTCGCTCAAAAAAGAGCTTGGTTCGGTTATAGAAAACCAATATCGAAGAGAAATTTCCGGCTCGCAAAGCATCGAACTCTATCGCAAGATATTTGATAAAAGCCCGGTATTTTATATTGCCTTATCAGACAAAAATGAAATTGATGATATCAACGCTTTTGCCTGCGAACGCCTTGGCTACAGCTTCGCCGAACTTGTGAGTTCACGCTTTTTAGACATTGTGGTGCCAGATGAGCGCAACCGGGTCGATCACCTGCTCTCAAACTTACATAGCGAAAATAAAGCCCTACCCACGTTTGAAACAGAGTTCCGCGACCGAAACCGCGAGTCTATTGCTGTAACCATAAGCGTACATTCAATTTCACGCGGAAAAAACAATACTAAATACCTGTTTTGCGAAGACGTTTCAAAGTCACGCGCATTGTCCGAGTCGCTTGCTTATCAGGCTGCTCACGATGAACTCACGCAGCTATGTAACCGACGCGCGCTCGAAGCATTCTTTTCCGAACACTTATCCGGGTTTGCAAGCAATACGAAAGTTGCGTTGATTTATTTCGATGTCGACCAATTGAAAGTTGTCAATGACACATGCGGGCACACCGCCGGCGACCAGCTACTTAAGCAAATTGTTGCCATCCTGAAAAGTACCTGCGATGAAAAAGCAGATGTTTTCGCCCGCATCGGCGGAGACGAGTTCGCCATCGTTAAGACCAATTGTCATCGTGATGAAGCCGTCATGCTGGCGGAAGAACTTCGCAACGCCGCTGAAGATTTCACATTTTCATGGGAAGGCAAGTCATTTAGGCAGAGTATTAGTGTCGGTGTCGCAACCGGCACCACAACGACGTCGAACCTGAATGAACTATTGAGTGCTGCCGACGCGGCCTGCTACACCGCAAAGGAAAATGGTCGTAACCAAGTACGTGTACACGAAGTCGACGACGTCAATACCAGCCTCGATCATCGTCAAGGCATGCTTTGGGTTTCTCGCTTGGACAAAGCGATAAAACAAGGCGATTTCAGTTTGAGTTTCCAACCCATTATTCAGTTGGACAGACCTCACTCCCCTTACATTCACTATGAAGTTTTAGTCCAATATGTCGACGAGCTCGGCAACAGCATACCACCTGGTAACTTTTTGCCGTCCGCTGAGCGTTTTGGCAAGTCGACAGATATCGACCTTTGGGTCATGACCGAAACCTTCGACTTTTTACGTCGCAACCCTGATCACACAGAGAGACTCAGATGCTGCTCAATAAACTTGACCAGCCACTCCATTGCCAACCACCGCTCACGCAGCGCCATTATTTCGCTGGTAAAAACGCGCGACTTCCCTGCATCAAAGATTTGTTTTGAGATTACTGAAACCAGCGCTATTCGCAACTTGCCCGAAGCGATTGATTTTATCCAGACGCTGCGTGCCCTGGGATGTCGTTTCGCACTCGATGACTTTGGTACCGGGTTTTCTTCCTTTGGCTATTTGAAAAACCTGGAAGTCGACTACCTAAAAATAGATGGCTCTTTTGTCAAAGACATCGTCGACGATAATATTGATAAAGCCATGATTCGGGCGATTAGCGAAGTCGCCCAGGAAATGGGAATAAAAACGGTTGCCGAATACGTTGAAAATGAAAAAATTCTTCGCGAACTCAGAAAAGTCGGCGTTAACCTGGGCCAGGGCTACGGCATTGCAAAACCTATGCCTATGGATGCTTTACACGAGTTCTATCACTACAGCCGTAAATCAGTTGTCAGCTAGTGGCAACAGACCCGAAGACACTTACTTAAGAGCATTTTTTCCCGGTGCGGCGAAAGCTAGGGCGTGATGAGACACGACGTAAACCCACCCATGGGGTCTCGGCGCCCGAATCCCTCGGGCGACGGTCTCATCACGCCCTACCTTCCACCTCACCTAACAGCATATTTTGCTTAAGTAAGCGCTACTCGGAACAGCCCCCACTGTTTTTTCTAAAAACAAACATCTTTAATGCTTTTTGCTCATCTTCGTCTGGAAAGTCTGGGCTGTTTGGTAAACGCTGCTCACAACTAAACTCCGTTAACTCTCGCTCCAATAGCGTACAAAACGCGTCCGCACTGATTTCCGGAGAGTTCAGACACGCGAGCACATAGCCGCTGGAAGACACCATGTCATTTACGCGTCTGAGTACTTTTGCATAATCTCTTTCAGCGATAAAACTGTTTTTTTGATAACTTGGAGGGTCAATAACAGCGATATCGTAGGGCGCAAAGCGCTTTAAACGGCCCCACGATTTAAAAATATCGTTGGCGAAAAACTTCACGTCAGTGGTAGAAATACCGTTTAATTGATGGTTTCTTCTTCCAACAGATAAGCTTGGCGAGCTCATATCCATATTCAACACAGAATGTGCACCGGCATGTTTCGCTACGACAGAAAACGTGCACGTATAGGCAAATAAATTAAGTACATTTGCCCCAGAGCCGTTTTTTTCGAGCCACTGCCGCGCAGGCTCAATATCTAAAAAATAACCGATATTCTGAGACTGTGTGTTAAGAAAAAACCTGTGATCGCCACGCTGGGCAAAAAGTGCCTCCACGCGGCCGGAAACCCATGTAAACGGGCTATGCTTATCAAAACGCCTCTGCAATAGCAGCGATACAGACTCACCCAACACTTCGTATATGCAGTCGATGACCGTGTGCTCAAACGCAACACCACAGTCTTTAAAAAGTGTGACGACATAGGTGGGCGCAAAATAATCTACTGCAACGTGCTCCAAGCCCGAATAACAGCGTCCTCGGCCATGAAAAACACGCACGCTGTCTGGTCCTTCCGCAGAACTTACAAAGCTGTTTAAGGCACCGCGGATAGCCTCTAACGAACATGGCATGTTAACGAAAACCCAAGGCCGCCAATACCGTGCTGGCCCCCTCATCGCCAGCCTGTGTTAATTCGCCCAGATAATGCGTGAACTCACGCCGCTTAGCGTAATGCTTCCTCAACCGGTCAAAACTCGTTGGCAGGCTATCGAGCACCGCTTGCAGCTGAGCATGATCCTGGTGCAGGTCATAGGATTTCAAAATAAGATCCTTGAGGTTTTCACCGTTCAGCTTTTCGCGCGGACCAAAGCACCGCGCTCTTAAATCTGCGAGCATTGCCTGAATCTTTTCATGAGGCTCGTTCAAATAACGTCCAAGCGCTTCAAATATCATCGTCGAGCCGTTTACCTTACCCTCGTAACTGTAACCGGCGATATGCGGCGTGCCAAAATCAACCATACGCGCCAATGCTGTGTCGATATTGGGCTCGCCGGCCCACACATCAAGCACCACCTTTAGATCCTTATACTGCGCTAAATAACGCCTAAGCGCGCTGTTATCAATGCATTCCCCCCGACCCGCGTTGATGAGCGCTGCTCCAGGTTTCATTTTTCGAAAGTGTTCATAACCCAACATCGCTTCCGTTGGGTGTTCACCTTCAGTTACAAGCGGCGTGTGCATACAAACGATATCCGCATCGTATATGTCCTCAAATTGCGCTAAATCGGGAATATCCTTCTTGGTTTTATACGGATCGATGCATAAACACCTGCAACCGAGCGCGCGCAAATATCGATATAAACGTCCACCCACATTGCCGCAACCAATAATCGCCACCTTTTTTTGTGGGTCGAGTAAATCCAAGCGCGCCAAGGCAGAAAAAACGTATTGCACAACCCCGAGGGCGTTACAGCCCGGAGCGCTGTGAAAAGCGATGCTTTTTGATGTGAGATAGTCCTGGTCCAAGTGGTCGACACCAATCGTGCAAGTTCCGACAAACTCAACCGGCGTATCCTCAAGTAGCACAGCGTTGACCGATGTTACAGATCGGACCAGGAGAATATTTGCCTTTTTAACATCTGCGTTTTCGATTTCTCTTCCAGGAAGCAAAGTAACCTCGCCAAAATGGGCAAAGAGTTCCCCGGCAAATGGAATATTTTCATCAGCGACAATCTTCATAACACTAAATTTTTCCTACCTGCTCTAAAAGTGACTTCGGAGCATTAAATTCCTGAAACAATATCCGCAGCTGCTCTTCATCTTTAGGTTTTCGTTGATAACGTATTTTATCGGCTTTAAGGCTTCCACAGTCGAGTCGCGTAAGTTGTAGATTAAAATCCACTAACGCAAGCTGGCTGTTTATTCTGTCCGCCACTTTTGCAGCGCCACGAATAGGAAGCTTGGGAATTGCGTCGATATTGTTTTTTATTTCATCCCAGCTACCAAAGGCGTCCAATAGTGCGACAGCCGTTTTTTTACCAACGCCTTCAACACCTGTGATCGCATCAGACGGGTCACCGACAATCGCTAAATATTCCGCCATATTTTTCGCCGCAATACCCGTGCGCTTTTTAAAAGCTTCTGCAGACATTGGCTCTTCATAGCCATAGTCCCACAGACGGGCATTTTTGAGCGTGAGCAACTGCGCCAGGTCTTTGTCCCGGCTACAAATTATCGGCTCCACTCCCCGAGCTTCCGAAAAGTGCGCCAATGATGCAATAAGATCATCCGCCTCAAAAGCGTTTGATGCAAAAACAGGTACTCCCGCAAATTCACATATTTTTTTACACGCGAGTAATTCGTAGCTAAGAGATTCATCCGGAGGGAGTCTGTTTGATTTATATTCTGGATAAATTTTGTTGCGAAAGCAGGAGCCCAAACTCTCATCAAAACAAGCTGCTACATATTTTGGTTTCTCTTTTTCAAGAAATTTAAATAACCAATGACTAAACGCAATAACAGACGACACTTCTCGGCCCGAGCGCGAAATCAAGCTCGTTTTTTGAGAAAAATAAAATCTGAATATATATATGCAACAATCAATCAAATAGTAGCGCACGTATTTAGCCCAATGCCTCACTGCGACCATCTGGCGCGTCCCAATAACCGTAATCCCGCTTCCGTCTTCTCTCGTCGCCGGCAACACACCAGTGGGCTGCCTCCTCTAGCAATCTAATATCCATAAATGTATATATGTCACCTATTGATAAATAACAACTTGTTTAAAAAGGATTTTGCAAGGAGTTTTTTTGTCAAACGCCGAGGGCTTGTCTAAACTAATTTGATCGCAGCAATTATTATAGTATCTTTATTTATATCTATCGGGGTGTACATCTGAGATGTCCATGACGCCATCCGTCTGGAAATACCCTGGAAAAATCGTTGGCTCCTGACTGGTCTTGACCTATGCGAATCCCTCTCACAAATACTGCAATGGCTCAGGAAAATCATCCATCGCAATGTCTTGATCTCAACTTTTCCGATCAGGTGGCATTGGCTGTCAAGGAAATCCACCAACTACCAGATCAAGACTGGATCGTTCACGTCAATACTCAGGCCCACGAAGGCCAGTGGTCTGTCTTACCTCTACGTACATTATCCCAATACGCGAATGCCCACCCAATATTGCAAAGCTTTGCTATTGAGGAAAACGGTGTCTGGCAGGACCTACCGAGACTTAAACGACTTCCAACTATAAAAAAATTTCTGGATGCAGTTAAATGTGACAAAAAATCTGTGCGTTTAATGCAATTGGCGCCTGCTGCCAGAATAAAACCACATCGGGATGCAGAGCTGAACCTCGAATCCGGCGAAGCACGTTTACACGTGCCATTACAGTTTTGCGACTCGGTTGAATTTACCAGCGACAATAAAAAGTTGGCCATGCAACCTGGCGACCTTTGGTATATCAACGCTGACCAGCCACACGCGGTAACAAATAATGGACTCGAAGCAAGAATCAATTTGGTCATCGACTGCACGGCGAACGAATGGTTACACTCAAAAATATGCTGAAGCTTATATAGGTAGACTTACATGCCCAATCATCAACAAGCCGCGCTGGAACTACTCAAATCAGTTGAAGAGCTATTAATACTTCCCGACCAGGCGGGCTTAGTCAAACCAGTCACCGATCGGATAGCTGAGTTGTGTTCTATTATCAGCGGCATCTCCAGCGAAGATGATATGAACCGCTGGCACGATGTCGATTCAGCCAATGGTGTCGCAATTTCTCCAGTACAAGCGGCAAAATGCACGAAAGAAATGCTGCGCACCCAGGTCTTTATTAAAGGCATTAAGGACGCTTTGATAGACCAGGCAAAAGTTAAAAAAAAGGTGCATGTTTTATACGCGGGTACCGGTCCGTTCGGCATTCTTTTATTACCCCTTGCCGCACTTTTATCTGACAAGACGCTTTGTGTAACCCTGATTGATATCCATCAGGAAAACATCGATGCCATTCACAAAATGATAGACGCCTTAAACATCCGGGATTCGATCCAGGGAGTGCATTGCGCAGATGCATGTACCTGGGACAATCCGGATCATATTGAATTTGATCTAATTGTCTCTGAGACCATGAACACCCTGCTGCGCAGAGAGCCGCAAATCGCTATTTTCTGTCACTTGCAACAATTTTTAGCATCAAGCGGGTCGTTAATACCAGAGCAGATAAAACTGGACGCATGGGGATTAAACAGGGATACCAGTGAAGCGACAGACAAGGGGAAAAAGCACCACTTAACAACTTTCTTTCGCTTGAATCGCGCGACATCAAACACTTTAGCGAAAAACAAATATCCAGATAACACACCTAAAATAGCCGGCACCTTTCAAATTCCCACATCATCCACGCCTTTCGACACGCTAATGTTGAGCACGGATATTCAAGTTTATGCCGATCACTGGTTGAAAGAAAATCAATCCAGCCTGAATATACCCATTTTTTTAAAAAACCTGGATATCAAACCTGGAGACAAAATTGCGTATCAATACCAGTTGCAACCCATAGCGGAATTTAAATTTGATGTGCCGAGATATCGACCGGATTCAAACCTGGCAGCCTTTGATAAAACGGGCAATCTGGGCATTTTTCACTTGAAGCGATTTTGGCAGAAGACTCAGCTCGATATATTTAATGACCTGGACAAACAGTTACAGCAACGCGAATGGCCATTGGACGATCTATTGATCAGGAAATTAGGCGGCAGCCACCAGCAATGGCTATCTTATTCATATCAACCGAGATTAAAATTTGATGACTTTGAGCGCTGGGTGGAACAACATAGTCCAAAATTAGATAGCTGTCAGTTAGACCAGCTCAATCAACACCTTGAAGAGTGTCACCATGGCCTTGAGTGACTTAAAAGAAGCGTTACCTAAATATATTGAGGATGTACTTGATACTTCGTCAAACACCACACAAAAAGAGCATGACTTAAACAAAATCCATGATCAATTGTCACACATATCTTCGACGTCTCTGATCAACAACAGTGCAACCGAGACAAGTGGCCAGGGCATATGTATTGCCCCGAAAACAGCTGCCCGATGTATTAAGAGCGCACCCCGCACTCTGGCTTATTGGCGCGCCTTAAAAGCCACACTGGCGCGGCAGCAACACAAAAAAACAATTCATATTATTTATCCCGGATGCGGACCTTTTGCTTCTTTAGTTTTGCCTTTGCTGGCAGGCCACCTAAATGCACAAGTAAAAATCACTTTCATTGATTATCATCAAGCGGCACTGAATCACTTAGAGCAACTGATAGATTATCTAGGCAAAGACCACATGGTGGCTGATATGATCTGCGCTGAGGCAAGCACATGGCAGCCATCGAAAAACTTCGATGTCTTGATACTCGAATGCATGTTAAATGGCCTCCAACGAGAGGGACATGTAGCCCTGGTTAATCATTTTGCTCCATTCTTGGTTGAAGACGGGCAATTACTGCCAGGTCAAATTGATATACATGCCAACTGGATAGACGCATCTGGTGAACTCGAATACGTCCAGCAACAGTGCTTCAGTAAGCAAAAGCTTAACGGCACAGAAATAACAAAATTCCGCCGGGCTATCGGCACGGTATTCAAACTTGATCGACATACCTACCTCAAAGCCGGCCACCAGAAAAAAACGATCCGTGCCAACTCACTCAATATTTTGGAGAGGCCGGACGCAAGCTATCATTTCGCCTTATGCACCCGCCTTTTATTTATCGATAATATCCGCCTGCATGAATACGAAGATGGTATTACTCACCCTTACTATCCAGCTTTGGCATCACAACCTGCCGGAGGAGACATTCTCGATGTCGCCTATCAGACAGGCGCACAACCGGGATTTATTTTTAACCGCCGACAGCAGTGTGATATGTAAAAAAGACATTTTAATTCCTGGGCGGAAAAAGGCCCAGCATACAGATACTAAAATTAATCGCCACAAAAGTGGTTTAAAATAGAATACTGCTGGCTCTGTCCGTTGGGCGCCAAATCGACAATACCGTGGTTTGTACCACCTCCCCCGGAGACACCGCCCAAGTCCACCAGACTGCTTGGGGAGGGGTTGCTTTTAAATATCTTTTCGGGCACTACACATATAAGTGCGAACATTTTCTCGCTCTTCTCATGCACTACAGTTATGGAAACAAAAATGATCTTCCCCATTTTTTATAGGTGAAAAGTTATTTCACTTAAAACGATCAAAAACTGTAACCTTCGGGAGATTATTACGCTATATGTTTGCCAACGACTGTTTTAATCGCTGATTTTCAATCGACTGTGCTGTATTAATTTAATCCACCTAAACGAAATATAAAATTCTTTAGAATTGCCTGACTTTTTGAGCAGATAAAGCAGCTACCTCTAAATAACGTTTTAACCCCATAAGCGCTCTTTTGGCTGTAGGTGGCGGATTAACCAACATCTCTTGATAAGACACATCTAACTGGTGCAAAAATGTTTTAGATGGAGGACGTCCAGAAAAATCATCTAAACTTGGTAAAAATTTGATCTCTAAAATGTCGCACATCGCTTTTTCTAACCCCTGAGGTCTAGCTTCGACAGTTTCAAACCTCCGTTGCTCTTCTGGAGATCTTCCACACGGAGAATACCAATAACCAAAATCGTCAATTTGCCTTCGCCGATCACCAGCTAAACAATAGTGCGAAATCTCATGCAACAAACTTCGCGGGTAGTTATGCCTAAAATACAAAACCGCCATTTCGCCAGATTTTGGAGCTTGATAAAATGGTTCTTCTACCCCACCTTTTATAGTGAGGCTTGGAAAAATCTGCGTAAATGCGTCTATCAAATGCTGACAGCACTCATTATCATTTTCCAAGATATTCATTTAAAAATTCCTGCTACTGACTTTTTCATAAAAGTAACTTTACTGAATAATTTAAACACCCCGTAGAAGGATAAAAACCTTACGAACACCTAAAGCTTATTCAGCAAACGAATAAGCTCCGCACCCCTACTATCAGCCAGCCCTGTCTCAAGCTCGAAATTTCTCCGCACTACATTTAAATACTCAGACATCAAAAGATCGTATTCAAGCTTTAGTTATTTATCCCTTTCTTTGTTTTTTTGTGAAATTGGCTTCTCAATTTTAGCGGTAACGTGTGCGTTTTGCAGTTATCTTTTTTCGATCTACGTCAGCTTTAGAAATAGCGTCACAAAGCAACGGATAGCGCTCGTACCGCACATACCCTTTTACCTCGAGCAGCTTCAGGCACTATAGTATTTTTGGTAAATTTAAACCTAACAGACCTGGTATCAACTACTTAAGTTTTCCCACTCTTTAGAAGCACTAATGCAAACCAATACTCTTGCTCCGCTTTACTATATTTATTCACGCAACCTCCGCAGCCTCAATCAAGTTCTGAAGAAAAATGTCTATTTCCCCTACATTTTCCTCATACTCCTGCCGAGTTCTTCTTGGTACTCCTACGGCAAGTTCTGCCTTGTAAACATGACTTAAGTGGATAGGATAGGCGATAATCGCCCAGGTCGCTCGCTGAGCTATAGAGCGGTTCTACGGCACCACCGACCAAGAGGGCTGGTTCCCCAGCGGCAATTAAATAGCCTGTTAAACACAGCCACAATGATTCCGACAGGTTTGTTAACCGACGCCCCCGTCCCCATATTTCTTTCTGACACTAAACTGAACTACACTTAATCTATGATCAACTGCACATTTGGTATAAACCCACAATTTCACTGTGGAGGAAATTTGCTACCAGGGAACCTCTCATTAACTTTGTAATGCCTCTGGCTTTCAGGAATTTTTCCTGTTTAGGCGATTGAGTAAGGCGGGCTGGTTGCCCTCCGAACGAAATCAACGCAGACAGGGAGAATTCCTGAAGGCCCCGGAGGGCGCGACCTAGAACGGTCACTCGCGGTGTTGCGCTTCTTGTTAATGCCTACATGGATGTAGGTAATTAGGGCAACGCAGGAGCAGTTGCCGGGGACTAAGGCCATTAACAAGAAGCGCGCCTAACGATTAACCGCTTTAGGTCACGCAGAGGCATCACAAAGTTAATGAGAGGTTCCTCAGGTCTTGTGTTATCTTTTAAGTAAATATACTGTATGTCGTAGCGGTAATCTTTACTGCATTCACAATTAGCCCCCAACCGCATGTGCTTACGGGGTACTTTTGGAGGCGTTGCCATGAAAAACACGGTCTCCAGTCACGATACGGATAACGTGATTGATCTTTTCACAGGAAAACCTCTTTCTTCTCTTGAGGAAGGGCGGTTTATCCGTCTGGCCCCTGAGCTCGACGGCCTCGAAATGCTCTATTCTAACGAATCTGGAAGCGATAAGCTCTTTAGCTTAAGAGTATTGTGCTGGGCGCTGCGCGCCGATGGCGGTGTTGTCGGCCTGGTCCCATGGCTCGACGGTATCTTCGCATGTCCAGACATCAATGATCCACTCAATGGCCAATTTGAAGGCTACTATGACCCGGGTATTGACGAAGTATTTTTTGAACCGCCAATACACAAAGTGGTAGAGCTTGAATCAGCCGCTGAATATTACGAATACCAATGCGAGGACCCACACGAGATCATCCAGGAAATACCTGACCTTATCGGTACTCATGCGGTGATGACTAACGCCAAAACCAAAACCCTTACCCTGCAGGAGGTCGTAAGCTGGCGTTTACATCATGACGGTGTAATTTTCGGAATGATTGTCGACGAAAAGAAAGTCGAGAGCACGCCGATTCTTCCAGGAGATAAATGCCTGTATCCCGCTCAAGGACACGATAATTTTCGTTATTTCTTTCAACACCATATCGCCAACAAAATTAAATCTGAGGACCCCGAAGCCCTGGCCGCCATTTCAATGCTTGTTGACGAGTCTGCAAACGGCTCCACCAGTTAACTTTATAATTACCTTTACCTGAACGGCATCTACGCCGTTCAGGTTTACACCGCACCTTTGATTATTTCAAAGGTGAAAATACTTTCTCGCCTTTCAATCGACACCAGCGTATGCCCCAGATACGCACAGAACTTAGAAATATCACGCTCGCTCGCCGGGTCAGTCGCCAATATAACAATATGATCGCCGGCCTTGGCATCACGCACGGCACTGTGAAGCAGCATAACAGGCTCAGGGCAACTTAGACCGCAAGTGTCCAAATGATGCGTTGTAAAATGTTCGTTATCTGACATCGGAAATGCTAAAAGTTGCTGAAATTATAGGATCTGTTCGAGTACACTTCTCTATCTAGCACCAATAAATTTTTCTGAATCAATTAAATACGAGCTTTTAATTTATGATTCATGTTTTGATTGAGCGCCACGTTGCCGAGGGCATGCTTTCCACCTATGAAGAGTTTTTAAAAAAAGCGCTACAGCGCACATTTGTCGCTCACGGGTTTGTATCTGGGGAAGCGTTTCATTCAGTTGAAGACGAAAACCACCGTTTTCTCTGGTGCAAATGGCGATCTCATCAAGACTGGACACGCTGGTATCATAGCCGCGAACGGCAGGAACTTGTCAATACCATGAAACCGCTATTGTCCCAGGAAGAAAAAATTTCTATCTTGAAAAATTAAGCACGCATTAAAAGTTTGGCTCTAACTTCTGCGCTATACATTTTCCTCATACAGTTTTGCTTCAACCAAGTTCACTGAGTCCGCAGCCTCATCGTAAACAATAAGTACTTCTCCACGCATAACGCGCAACCTCAAAGACGCCGTCTTATCTTTTAAGCTCAGCTCGACATTTCCATAATCGGTCCCGTCGCGGGTGACAAATTCTTCAATAATATTGTTCAACGTTGCACTTTCGAGCGCATCGGGAGGAATTAACGTGGCCATATTGGTGACATTCTATTTTAGCGAATTATACTCATAGCATATGGGCCCAACACGACACGTAGTTAGGGCCTTAAGGAAAAGCGTGCCGTTTTATGCACGTTACCTAACAATAAGCCCAGCGGCAAATATACTATGCAAGTCCATTACATTCTTTCAATCACCAGCGACGACAAACCCGGTGTCGTAGAGACGGTGTCATCAATTATAGAGTCCTGCGGTGGAAACTGGCTGGAGAGTAGGCTGGCGCATCTTTCCGGTAAGTTCGTCGGCGTTATTCAGGTCGGATTGGACAGTACACACAGCACTGAATTAGAGAAAAAACTCACCGATTTGAGCGCCACTGGCATTCTGGTCAGATACGAAATAATCCTCCAGGATCAAGTCCGAAATACCGCAAAGACGGCGCACTTCTCGGCGATGGGCCCCGATAGAACCGGCATTGTTAAGGAAATTTCGAGCGCATTCGCGCTGCAAGGTATCAACGTCGAAGAGTTGGAGACAAACCTTTCCAGTATGCCCTACAGCGGTGAACCCATCTTCGAAGCTCGGGGTATTGTCTCGATGCCAGACGAAATCGATCTTGCCAACCTGCATGAGCGCATGGATTCAATTGCAAACGACTTGGGCCTTGATTTGGACGTTGAACTCAGCCACACGAACTGAGCCAACACGCGCTGCCTACAGCGATGTCTCTCTATCTAGACGCTCAATCTCAACATTTATCGCCTTTGTGGAAATATGCACTTCAAATAAGGACATCAGTAGCGACAAAGTCAACAGAGCGAGTGCGACCGCAAACAAATATTGGCCCACCTGGGTCAGCCCCAAAAACAACGCAAGCATCGAAAGCGTACAGATTGCGAATGAGAGCACAGCAAAAAATTGCATCGCGCGAATTAACTGCACACGCAGGCGCAGGCTAGCCAGCTGGCGGCGTATAAGATCATTGTGATAACGCTCCTCCAAGCGACCAAAATCCCTTATAACCGTTGTAATTACCACAAAACGATTGGTATATGCGAGTAAAAGCAGCGAAATTGCTGGAAATAGCAATCCCGGCGTTGTCAGCGTCATTTCCAAAGATACATCTCCAAATCCAAGCTTGCGCTATTTTATGCAACCGAAGCCGCCACTGCCAACTCGAAAACCGGCCCTAAAATTACAGTGTTTTTCAAGACACTTATGTCGGCAAATTTAGACCTAAATCTTTATAGAAGTTTTCCTTAAAGAATCTATTTGAATAAGTTAAAAAAGCACTTGAGCACTGAGTGACAATAGATTTTAATGCATACCTACTCGCCCTTGGCGCACAACTCAACAAAACGGCATATGGATATCATTCAACTATCTAAAATTACCGGGGTTTCTTCTAGAGCAATTTATCACTACCACCAATTGGGTTTGATTGGTGATCGCAACTCTTCACTCGACCACGACCGCTTTCACGACGAGGACATTCACTCGGTGAAGCTTATAAAAATGGCGATGAGTGCTGGCTTTAAGATTAGAGACATTCTTAATGTGATCGACGCGAAACATCGGGGCGAACAACACAAACTGGATTCAGCCCTTGAAAGGCTCTCTCAGCGTTTTGAGACGGAGCCGGACAGCAGCACCGGGCGAGCCCTGCTGACACTTAAAAATGAACTCACCGCCTTTATTGGCGAGACATAGCCGCTAATATCATTAGCACTTCCTTTATTTCCGTATTTACGAGTATGATTGGCGACAAATTTCTTCGGCCATCGACTTGTCCCTCCTGCACATATGTACCACGACTATTTCGGCTTGAAAGAACCCGCGTTCTCGATAGCGGTCAACCCTAAGTACCTCTATATGAGCGCTCAACACAAAGAAGCGCTCGCCCACCTTGTTTATGGCGTTCAGGGTGGAGGTTTCGTGCTGCTTAGCGGTGAAGTCGGCACCGGAAAAACGACGATCATTCGCTGTTTGCTCGAGCAACTCCCCGACAATACAGAAATTGCGTTTGTTTTAAATCCAATGGCAAACGTCGAAGAAATGCTCAGTACCATCTGCGAAGAACTCAATATTCCAATAGATAACAACAGCAAATCCATCAAAGTCTGGATGGATGCATTGCAACAGCGATTGCTCGACAACTACGCCAGTGGCAAACGCACCGTTCTCCTAATTGATGAAGCACAACTTTTATCAGTGGAAGTGCTTGAACAAATTCGCCTGTTAACGAATCTCGAAACAAGCTCAGATAAACTGTTGCAAATAGTTTTGGTGGGCCAGCCCGAGGTCAATGGCCTCTTAGCCCAACCCCGTCTGCGCCAGCTTTCTCAGCGAATTACCGCGCGTTTTCATCTACAGGCGTTGAGCCTGGACGAAACCCAGCTCTACATTAACCACCGCTTGCACGTGGCGGGTAAAAAGGAAGCCAGGCGAATTTTTCCAAAACATATTGTAAAAAAAATTCACCGCTTCTCCGGCGGAATTCCTCGCCTAATTAACATTATTTGCGAACGCCTTCTCGTTGGCGCCTATGGCCATAATAAATACGAGGTTGATACGCAAATATATCGCCTGGCCATTCAAGAAGTAGAGGGAGTAAAAACAGGCGCGACCCAAGCGCCCCCAAAAGCTTCTAATTTACTGGGACTAATCTTCGCACCAATAGCCGCAATAGCATTAATTTGGATTACTGTAACAACGATTTTACCTACACTTAACTTGAGTTCGGCACCCGAATTAAACACTCAAATGAGTGATGCTCGTGTGGAAAAAATACCTGGTAGCAGCGAAACGCTCGACGCCAACCCGGTGAATTCTGCATCGTTAAATCGTATCAACAACCCATTTAGCGCATACGCCCGTTTATTTAACTACCACAACATTATTTTGAATACAGAAAACCACCCGTGCTGGCAAACCGCTTTACACAACATGAGCTGCTCAGAAGTAGAGTTTCAAACATGGGAACAAATCGAAGAACTTAACAGACCAATAATACTCACTCTTCTCACCGAAGAAAAAAGCCTGGCTTACGCAGTGCTTGCCGGTATTGACGCCGACCGGGCACTACTCGTAAATGAAAACAATTCACTCGAGGAAGTTTCTCGACAAAGTTTGACACATCAGTGGACTGGTAACGTCATCTATCTCTGGCGTAAACCGACAGGCTATGATGCCCCCCTGTCTGTCGGAGCCGTATCTCCGGTGGTAAGCTGGGTCGCCAAACAACTCGCTGTGATCGATGGTCAAAGCATCCCAATTACGCAATCAAGATTTACCTCGGACCTGCAGGCGCGAATTAAGATATTTCAACTTAATAATTTACTTGAAGCCGACGGAGTCATCGGAGAAAGGACATTAATGAAACTGAACGAACAGCTTGGAATAACAACAACGCTTATTCGCAATATCGATTCAGTTGCACAAGGATAACTCACATGTCACTTATCTTAGATGCATTAAAAAAAGCAGATCAAGAGCGCAGAGAAGAAAACAACGTGCCATCCTTCGATGCTCAACATTCAGAAAATCCAACCAGCCCGAATAAAAGCAAAATCGTCTTGATCGCAGCTTTCGGGCTTTTGTTATTCGTAGCCGCTTTTATCATCTTATTTTTCCACTTCGATTCGCGCAGCACAGTGCCCGAACAGAATATTGTTCAACATGCTGGAGACAACAATCCCTCTTCTCAAATTAAAAAGGATGAAGTAATAGAACACGAAAAAACAAAAAAACAACCCGCCGGCTTAGCCACTGAAAAAATTGTGGCTTCCGTACACCCCCCCCCGAAAGCAGAACTAAAAACAAAACCAGCAACTAAACCTTCTGAACAAATTGCTGCACTTTATAAAAAACAGCAAGAGAAAAGCAAAAAAAATGTACTCCAGACAGCTCAGGTTAAAGAACCGACTAAAAATACATCCGCGTCATCTGCGAAAAAACCGTTGGAGAAAAAAAATAGCATTGCCGCTTTTGATAACGTAAAAACGATTAAAGAATTGCCTTTTTCTGCTCAGGAAAAAATACCAACACTAATGTACAGTGGCCATCACTATTCTAACAAAGGCGCTAGCAGCATTGTGATAAATGGAAAAACTTTACGCGAACGCTCCACCGTTACAGCGGGAATCCGTGTCGAAAAAATACTAACCGATGGCGTATTGTTTCAGCAGGGTAATACCACCTTCAAGATGCAGGCATTGAATAGCTGGTTAAACTACTAGGACCTGCTTACACTAATTCTATAGTCTCCAAGGCCCTAAGACAGCTCAGATAAAGACAAACGCCGCGAGAGTTATTCAATATACGCCGTCGCTTGAATACTACGCTGTGCCATTAGCTCACCACTACCGCATTGCGCATTGCTCTGAACAGTATAAAAACTGATCGTATCATCAGCGTTAGTAGTTGCAGTACAGGTAAAATCCGCGCTGCAATTATTTAGTCCCGTCGCCGTAAAGTTGATGCTATCACCATTGAGAGCAGTGCACGCCGTATTTGCAGCAGCACGTGTTGCCGCGGGAAACAGCAGCCGGTGCATACCGTATTGCACGCCGCTTTCTGCCGCATAAAACGCCTGCATGGTGATACCCTCGCGAAAAGAAGAAGAGCCCGACTGTGACGAAAGGTTTGAAATTGCAAGCGCGAGGGCGGAAAGACCAACGACAATAACCAAGGCCACCGGAATCAGAAAACCCTGCTGTCTCTTAGCATAATTTACGCACTTTTTACGGAACATTTCGAATATAAATGTGTTGGTTTATAGCAACTTGAATATCGGTTTCCTGAAAACTAAGCGAAACGGCAGCAACCGCACTGCGATCCTCAGTCCCAGGTGAAATTGTGAAGGCAGTACCCACAGCGGATACCGAATCCGCCATAAGCACACTCGCCCCTCCAGGGTTCGTATCCGCTATCGAAGACGTATCCAAGCCATAGTTTTCATAGAGAAAAAGACTGCCTGCGCTTAGGCAGAATCGCTTTGGATCTGACCCGACATACACGCGCTTGTTAATAGAATTGCGTATAAACCGATGCGGCAAATCAAAGCTAAGCCCCACGATAGGAGAACCTGTCGTCGCGCCCAAACCCACTCGCGCCGAAGGCATCGCCGCCGTATATATCTCCGAGCTAAAAAGACTGCCAATAACTATGTGATCAGCTGTTCCGAGGTCGAGATTAAATGGCGACGTAGTCACTGCGGAAGTGACGGGTGCCCCATTTACTGAATCCGCAACGTGCTCAATATAAAATGCGCCACCACTGCTCGGCATAAATTCTATGCAATTACCCGACGCGCTCACACGAACACTATTAGGTACTGAATTGCGCAGATAGCGTGTGATTTGCTCGATCGCCAGCCGGCCTTTTGCCAGCACACGCGCACGCACTTGAGCGTCTCGATAGGAATCGACTGACGTCACGATAAATTGCGCACTAAACGCCCCGAGAATACCCAGAACGACAATGATCGTAATTAACTCTACCAACGTAAATCCGGCGCGCTTACTATTCATCAAAAATTCACCCTGTAGGCACTGAGGGTGACACTTGTGCCCGAAGGGGCGCCGCTTATTGGCGGCGTAGACACAACCACCGTAATTCTGCGCGCTTGATCTGCAGTTATTCCCAACTCTCCCCCAGCGTTGGCGATAGATACTGAAATACTGTATCCGGGATACGTTGTGTTATCGACAAAGCCAGCAAAGTCCCCCACATCGTCAAAGTCCGCATCAGAAGTAGCAAAGCCCGTGCACGGGGAAGGTGAATCTAAAGAGCCACACGCCGGTACACCTCCCGTTGGTGTATTTTCGGCAAATTTGCGTGCGAGCACTTCATCTAACTGTGCCTGCGCAAGTTCAAGTGCTCGAGTTCGAATAAGCGGATCGTTAGCGCTATAAAGGCTTTGGGTAAACACAGAAACAGTCGCGCCAAGGGCTATCGCAATAACAACCAGAAAAACAATAAGCTCTACTAAACTGACACCCCTACAGTCGTTGCACGATATAGAGCTCCGCATGCAGCCCCCTATTGAATAAAGCCAGATGTCGTGATGGAAATTGTAACCGAACTTGTATCTTGAGAGAGTGTTATTGTGCCAGCGGAAGTACGTCCCAGGCGATTGAGAAAATCAAAGCTCTCAGCGCTCATCGTTTGAGATGTACTTATCGGTAGGGGATATTGAACACCGTCAATGCTGACGCTTTCGCTTGCGGAAAAAACATCATCAGTATTGGTGTCCTGACGAATATCAATACGGCCAGAGGATGTAGAAAAGCGTACCGGCACAGCTTGCGCCATCGCCAGTTGTTGCGCAGAGGAAAATGCGGCGACAACCTTATCGCGGGTCGCCATCAACTCCAGAGGGGCATTGGAAAAGAGTTTAGATGCGGCGCTGGCAGCTAAAATGGCCGCGATAATCATCACAGCCACAAGTTCGAGTAGCGTAAAGCCGGCCTGTTTGACGGATAAATGTACTTTCATCCATCGATATCAAACATTAGATACAGCCATCCACATCACATGCACCGATCAAGGTGAACGTCTCCGAAACGGAATCTGGACCATCGAGCGAGCAATCAAATAACTCACCCTCAGCACTAGGAGTAGCTGCGCCACTTACGGAAAAATCCGAAGGCAATGCTTTTAACAGCAGGGCGTTAACCGTCGCATCGTTGCAGGCAGTCACATCGGTGACTGGATCACTGGTAAGAGATGCATCCTTCGCAATATTCACTGCGTGATTTAATGCACTCGCACTTTCAATTGAGCCGGCAATATTTTTGGCTGAAGCTGTGTTCGCCGCTTCGGACAAATCAACGAATTTGGGTACCGCAGTCGCAGCCAAAATACCAAGAATAACCATTACAGCAATCAGTTCTATCAAGGTAAAACCGGATTGTTGTTTCTTCATAGTGTGTCTCCACTTAATACTCGTTCGACGGAGGACCGTCATTTACATAAAAATGTTAGTTCCGATTCTGCTCGCTGACATAGTTTTGACGACAAAGCTAGCTGGATCGGATATCAACCCTTCCTGTTCTTACATCATAGTCAAAGAAAAACGATCCTTCCTGTTTTCTACTTAGCTTATATCGACAAATATGTTTATTTACTGAAGTTACTTCGAAAGATTCTTGTGCAAGCGTGTTCGAAGTCTCACTTCTACTTTCTACGCTTTGAAAAATCCCATCCCATAAACTAGCGCAAAGCTCATCCTTAGATAAATGCCTGGGGATTTTATTTGATATTCCCGCTGCAAACGGCCAACCATGCCTATTTAAATAGATATATACACCATCGCTTGTATTAAGGATATGCGTTTTTTCCGCCACACCCAGGGCGCGCAGAGTCTCTACAGAGCGTACAAATGTATTTGCCTGAAAACCGACAACTTTTTTTTGCGACTCTGTGATTGGCTGCCGGTAGTGCTTCGCTGCGAAAGCAAATAAAAGTGCGATTAAACAAATTACAATTACTAGCTCGAACAAGCTGAATCCAGCTACGCGCATATTCAGCGACCGCGAAGTGTTGATATACAATTTCACCGAAACTATTTACTCGTTTGGACGTCGTAAAGACTCCACATTGGAAGAAAAATACCTAACGCAAGGATCAGAACAAAACCCGACATAAAAACAATCAATATCGGTTCAATACGATCAGTAAGTGTCTTTAAATCATAGTCGACTTCGCGCTCATAAAATTCCGCGACTTCAACTAGAAGATTTTCTACCTGGCCACTTTCTTCTCCAACCGCAACCATTTGTAACACCAAAGGGGTAAACATATCCGCCTGCAAATGCGTACGCAATAAACTGTCACCGCGTTCAATACCTTCACGAATTCCGAGGATTTTTTTCTCCAAATATGGGTTATCGATGGCCTCAGAGCACAAGCCCAACGCCTGTGTAATCGGTACTCCAGCTCCGAGCATTAAGCTAAAACTGCGCGCATACCGTGCCATCGACGCTCGCATGATCAACCCCCCAACGACCGGAAGACGCATTTTATTTTTACCCCAGGCAAGCGCACCTTTTTCAGTTTTTAAATAATATACAACGCCACCAATAGCACCAAAAACGATAAACAAAATTATAAGACCATGATTAACAAATAAATCTGAAAAACCAATGAGTATACGCGTTACAATTGGTAGTTCAGCACCAAAAGATTCAAATAAATTCGCAAATTCCGGAATTACCAATATATTGATAACAGCAATCGCTATAGCAATCGCAGCCAGTACGAAGCTGGGATAGCGCATCGCCGCCTTAATTCTCTTACGTGTTTCTTCATCACGTTCGATATAAAAACTGATTTGCCGGAAAACTTCATCCAACTTACCACTACTTTCACCAACAGAAATCATGCTGACAAAAAGCTGATTAAATGCTTTTGGGTGGTGGCGCATCGCTGCGGACAAACCCGAACCCGCTTCGAGACGATCTGCAATATCGCCCAAGACTTCTTGTAGGTATTCATGGCGGATACTCGCGGCTAACCCACGAATGCCTCGCGTCAAAGGAATGCCCGCCTTGGTAATCGTGTACATCTGCCGACAAAACATAACCAGGTCTACAGAACGAATTTTATTGGAACCAATAAGATCGTTTAGCCTGCGAAGATAGGAAGCACCAACCGAAACTTCTTCTATTTTAATCGGCGTAATTCCGCGACCGACGAGTTGAGCAGCAACAGCATCTTGCGTGGCAGCTTCAATTAAACCCTGCACAGGCTGGCCGCGACCGGCTCTTCCTTGATATTTATATTGGGTCATAATTAGCTCTCGGCAATTTCACTCAAGCTTTCGTCCGCAAGTTCAGCGGAAACCCGTAATACTTCGTCAAGGCTGGTCACACCCTGACGCGCGAGATCGAGCGCACTAGCGCCTAAGGGGCGATAATTCGGGTGTTCATGTGCGGCATCATTAAATGCACGTACGCTGTTTTCTCGCAGCGCATCGGCCATTGCGCCATTAATTTCCAACAGCTCAAATACACCAACACGACCGCGGTAGCCGGTATTAAAACAGTGCGGGCAACCGGCTCCCTTTCTAAATTGTTCCTTGTTTAAATCGCGCCCGGGTGTGAGATTTTTGAAAATGGCTAATTCTTCTTCGGTAAGCGGATGTGGTTCACTACAACTTTCGCAGACGCGCCTAATCAGGCGCTGCGCGACCACTGCCTTTAAACTCGCTGCGACAAGATACGGGTCCACTCCCATATCAATTAGGCGCAGTGCGGAAGTGACGGCGTCGTTCGTATGTAACGTCGAAAGGACGAGGTGCCCTGTCATCGCTGCTCTGAGCGCAATTTCTGCAGATTCCGCATCGCGAATCTCCCCCACCAACAAAATATCCGGGTCTTGACGCAGTGTTGCTCTTAACACAGAACCGAAGTCGAGGCCGATGCGATCGTGAATTTGTACCTGGCTAATTCTGGGCAGCCGGTATTCAACCGGGTCTTCCACCGTGATGATTTTTTTCTCGGGCGTATTTAATTCTGATAATGCACCGTAAAGCGTAGTCGTCTTACCGCTGCCGGTGGGTCCCGTCACTAACACCAGCCCATAGGGGCGCGCAATAATTTTGCGAAACCGGTTAATATAAATATCCGGCATACCAACAGCAGGAAGCGGTCGAACACCTTCGGTATGATCCAGAATACGCATCACCACCGATTCACCAAACTGGACTGGCATCGTCGATACACGCACATCGATGTTATGGCGTGCGAGCCGCAAATTAAATCGACCATCCTGAGGCAAACGTTTTTCCGAAATATCCAAATTTGCCATCAGTTTTAAACGCACCACAAGCGCACCAGCAATCCGCTTCTCGTTCATCACCTGCTCAACCAATACGCCATCGATGCGTTGACGAATACGCAGAACCGTTTCATCCGGCTCGATATGCACATCAGATGCTTTGGTACTTAACGCTTCTTCAAAAATTTTCTGCAGTAATTTAACGACCGGGGCATCACTGTCAGCGGCGTCGGTAACAATATCACTTAAGTCAACAGCATCTTCGGATAACTCTTCGTCTAACTGTTCCGCGAGATTGGCTATTTCGTCGGCGCGACTATAGGCAATATCGAGAATATCCAGTAATTCTGACTCGCGAACAACAGCCGTTTTTATCGGTTTATCGATAACCTTTTGAATATCATCGAGCCCAAAGATATCTGTCGGGTCCGCCATACCCAGCAAAATACCGTCATCGTCTTCACTCAATATCATCACCCGATATCTTCGGGCTACCGCCTCGGGTAAAGACTGCACGAGGTCTTTGTCAAAGCGAAAATGTTTGAGTTCAACGAACGGAATGCCGAGCTGCTTTGACAAAAGCCCAAGCAAGGCATTTTCTTCAACAAATTTAAGCGCAATAAGCTGTCGACCGAGCTTCAAGCCCGTGCGTTTTTGTTCGGTGAGCGCCTGCTCCAACTGATCCTGGCTAATATATTGCTGGGCGACCAATAAATCACCCAAACGAATCCGCTTGGCTCCCGAGGCTACCATTGAGTCAGCTCCACACTTTTTTCGACAGTCTTTCCCAACACATCAATTCGCCGTGCAATAAATTGGTCAACCGCAGCGCTATGTCCGCCAAGTGTTTTTGAAACAAGATAAGCCCGATACGCTTCCGTCGACTTTTCCAAACCATCCGCAGATACAGCAAAACCTAACCAATAAATACTATTACGCTCCTCGGATTGAACAAGCGTTTCATACAGGTTATACGCTTCAGCGTAACTTCTTCGTTGTTGATAAAAAGCTGCCAACATTGCCATAGCATCATGTGGCAATGCCTCTTGCGCACGCAAATATTGAAATGCCGTTTCATCACCAGACACGCGCTGTAATAATTTTGCTCGCTGATGTGGAAAAAATTCGCCCCTGCTCTCTCGCTCGTCCAACAGTTGCTGTGCCTGCGTGTTTTTATTCATACGGAAATACAGATCAAACAATTTGATCGATGCCGCGTGATTAAAATCAGCTTCGCTTTGCCGGAGCCCTTCGAGAACAAGCAGTGCAGAGTGAAAATCGCCTTGTTCAATACTATTTTCGACTTCCGCCATTAAGTCTCTACGTGTCTGAGAGTCTGATTTTTTTATTGACGAACGGCTTTCCGGAATCACATTTTTTACCCGGGCGCGGGCAATAACGTCTCTCAAGCTATCGTATGAAAGATTTATTTCTTCAGGGTCATTGGCGTCGATAAGTGCTCCGAGCCGCGAATGATAAGTATGCGCGAGATCGGGTGCATTCGCTTTGACAGCCTCTTCCACCAGCACCAGATAACGCCGCTTCACACGCTTTATACCCTCTAATGCACGTGTATTTTTGGTGTCTATCGCCAGTACTTTTTTATACAGCGCCAGTGCACTACTTTCTTGCGCAACGCTTAGGCGGTCCGACGCAAGTGCTGCATCTGCATCGTTTAACAGCGCAAGCATATGAGCATGCTCATCAATACTGGTTTCCTGTAATTCAACTCGTTCTTTAAACTTTTCAGCTTTGTCTTCCGCCGGGTGAATTTGATTCGTGTCATGCGTGTTTTCTACAATGGGAGCTACACGAGAAACGACAGTACCTTGCGTAACATTTGCTTCTTCATGCGCCAGTTGATGTACCGTTGATAAACCTGAATCTGATAAAAACAACGTCGAAGCAAAAAAACCGAGTGCAAAGATAAACGCAGTAAACAGAATAATGCTTCGCCAGGAAGCATTGGGCGATTGCGTCAAATCATCGGTATCCACCGAACTCGCGTCTTTATTCGACGCCTTGCGGGACTCCAAATCGCGAAGTGCATCATTTATTAAACTCACGCCGCTGCCCTCCTATTGGGAGCAAAAAAGCCAATACCAAGCAGGCGTGATAAAAACATACCCAAATGTTTTGTCTCCGTTGTATCCTGCACAGCTTTGGCCACGTGCCAAACAGATATATGTTGATCTCCACGGCCAAAAGCACAAATAAGCGATTTATGACACAAAATATTGATGAGCCTTGGAATTCCACCCGACGCAACATAGACAAGCTTGATCGCATGATTATCAAAATTCGTTGAGCAATTTTCGCCGACAGAATTCATCCGATGCTCGATATAACGGCGAGTCGCATCAAAATCCAACGGACTTAAATATTCTGAAAAAACGATGCGCTGCTTTAACTGGCGCAAATCCGACCTGGCGAGCATCACATCTAACTCGGGCTGCCCTAATATAACGACTTGCAATAATTTTCTCTTTTCTGTTTCTAGATTGGTCAACAAGCGCAAACACTCAACCGTATCTCGCGGCATTGCCTGAGCCTCATCAATCACAAGAACAACTTGTTTCCCGTTGCGACAATGTTGAATTAATCGCCGGTATATTGCCGACATGAGTTCATGCGATGCCATATTTTTTTCAATGCTTGCACCAACTTCCTGGGCGACAAACGATTTGAGTTCATCCGGAGTTAAGAAAGGATTGGGAATATAAGCTGTAACGAAGTCTTGATTGAGCCTGGCGAGTAATATGCGGCTGAGTAAAGTTTTACCCGTACCAACTTCACCGACGATTTTAATAAAACCTTCGCAATGCTTAAGTGCCACCAAGATTGTATTCAAAGCATCTTTGTGGCTATTTTGATTTAAAAAGAACGACGTATCCGGGGTAAGCGAAAACGGCGCTTCTGAAAATCCAAAATGTGATTCGTACATGACCTACCGCCTAACGGCTGCTATTGCGCCGTGAAAACACCTCTCGGCCCTTTTCAACTTCACGTCTCCAGCCATCTTCATCAACAACGATCGGTTTCATTAAAATCACGAGTTCAGTTTTTCTGAGGCCTTTCTTCTTGTGCTTAAACAGAACATTTAATACCGGAACATCGCCTAACCAGGCGCGTTTAGTTGATACATCCGAACTCGTTTCCTGCATTAAGCCACCGAGCACAACGACCTGACCCGTCGCCGCTTTAACAATTGAGTCTGATTCCCTAACATCGCGTAACGCTAAAGGCAGTGAAAAATTTTCGTCTCCAACCTGGATTTCTTTTAACTGATCCTGGACGGTGCTCACTATCGGGTGAACATGTAAAATCACATCTCCGTCCTCGGAAATTTGTGGCGTAACATCAAGCGATATGCCACTGAAAAAAGAACTCAATTCGATATTCGGTGCACTCGTCACCGCAGCGGCACTCGCCGTTGTCGAATTGGAAATTCCGGTCACAAAAAACTCATCCGAACCGACGCGTATCACAGCTTTTTGATTGTTAACTGTCGAAATGCGGGGGCTGGACAACACCGATACATCCCCCTGACGATCGAGCAGGTTTATCAGTTTAGTGATATCCGTCACTTGTAAAGTGCTGGAAAACAATACGTCACTTTCTCCGTCACCCTGAAATAAAATATCGTCGAGCGTACCGAAACCACTCACTGTGTTTTGCAGCGAAAGCTCACCGCTGATCGCTCCCCAGTTAATACCGGACTCATATCTGTCGTTTAACTGGACTTCCAGAATTTTTGTTTCCAGAATAACCTGACGCTGTACACTTAATTCTGATTTATATAGGAATTCACGCACCGTGCTTAACTCTGCAGGCAGCGCGCGTACCACGACCATGCCCGCCTGCGAATTCGTCATTACAAAACGGCCCTCGCCTTCACCGCCGATAATACCGGTAAGCGTCAACTGCAACTTGCTCCAAAAATCAGTTTTATTTAATGTTTGAACACGCGTTCCGGGTGCAAGACCTTCACTACTCTCCCCGCCTTTCGCTCCCTCTAGATAACTTAATAAGTTGGCGGTGTCCTCGCTCTGACCAGAGCCACCGGAGTTATTCGAACCAGAATTGCCGTTGCCAGAATCGGAAGTGATTTTCCCAATAAGCACACTTGTATCGGTAACACCAACACGTTGCACATCCAAATAATTTATCGGAAATATTTCCGTTCTCACCTTTCTTGGGTAGATGGTGTAAATACCGTCTTCGTATTTATACTCGTAGCCGTAAACATCGCGCACAACATTTAAGACTTCTTCTACGCTAACGTCGCGCAACTCCAGGCTAATAACACCCTCAATATCGGGATGTGCGACAACATTTACGTCAGCATCTGCAACCAAACTTACAAAAAATGTTTTTGCCGGCACATTGCTAACCGCAACATCAAATCGCGAAACTGCAGTAGTGCTCACAGTCGCCGCGTTCGGCGATGATCCATCTAACAGCGCTTGACTTACATCTTCAGGAACCTGTACTTCAGCACGGGAGCTTTCGTCGAAAAAGTCATCATATTGCTCAAGCGCTGATGTAGTATTTACTGGTTGAGCACCGCAAGCAGTGAGCGCGAGCAAAATAATGCTATACATAATATGTGCTCGCGAATGCAACTTCTTGCTTATGCTCATACTCATCTCAATAAATCGTTTGGGACTGTGCATAAATTACCCAATTACCTTTGTACTTTCTTCGATACCGAAGTACGCAAAACCAACACCCTGCGTGTCTGACCGTCCGACACAACAGCTTGTGAGCGCGTTAAATCAATAACCTGCCACCCGCCTATACTGTCTCCCTGTTTTACCGTTTTTCCGTTAATTACCGCCGTTACACCATCACGCTTATTTAATAGCGCTTGCAACTGCAGCGCTTGTTCCTGCTCGGCTGCAGCACTGTAATACAGTGGTCGAGTGGGATCTCGCAACTTGTCGTTAGCATAAACATTCGAAGAACAGAACATCAAAAAAAACACGACAGCTAAAACTAAAAAACTATTCACTTATAAATCCCCTTTCCGTTGAAAGCGTATATGCCTCCAACTGAGCGATCGCATAGGGATAAGCGTCAACAACATAGTTAAACTCTGACCAATAGAAACTCCAACCTGAATTTTCCAAGGTGTGCAGGTAAGACATAATGTCAAAGTACTTTCCTCGCATTCGAAAAATAACACGGTGCTTGAATATACCCACGTTGTTTTCGGGCAAATCCTCTACGTCTTCCTCTGTCTGTTCTTCATCGGTTAGATACTCCAACCTCAACCGTTCGGGCTCAAGCGCCTGCATACCAAGTAGTTGCAAATTCTCTCTATGTAAAAATAGATCCCGAATGACTTCAGGCAACTTTTCCGCTGCGATTAAACCGACAGACAGCGCTTGAATTTGTTTATCAACATCAGCTAAACGTGCTTCCAATTGAACAATTTCTCGCTGTTTTTTTGCATTCGGATTATTAAGGATACCGTCAGCTAATACTTTTTCTTCAGCTGACAGCTTTAGCATTTCCTTATCGATATACTCATAACGTAAATCAAGCTCTTCACGCCTTTTTTCCTGGGGTGAAAGCAGAAAAAAATCTAAAACAAAATACAACGCTGCCAATAAGCACAGGGTAAATATAATACGTTCGCGTATACTCCTTGCATTAAACTGCTCTGAGTATTTTTCCCAAAACGCGTTCATGGTGAGGCCACCGCCAGTTCGCCGTCGCCTTGAAACAGCGAATCGAAACCAAGCGCAAACTTATAGTTGCGCTTATTTTTTTCCTCTACAAGACTCAGGGCACCGAAACCCGCATCAAGAAAACTGTCCTGGCGCTTTAACTTTTCGATAAAAACGGCAACTTTTTCCGGCGCTTTTGTCTCACCTTTAAGTTCAACAAAGCCAGCGCCGCGTGCAAAACGAAATTGCTCAATACTAATAGCCGGACTTGAGCTCGCGGCCAAATCCTCTAAACGTGCCGAATACCCATATTCATTGCCTAAACTCTGCCCTTCTATCACATCGTTAACGAGCATACGATGCCGTAATGTGCTCTTTAAATTTTGAATTTCTTGATCAAGGCGAGCCGCGTCCGCTTTAGGTAGTCGCTCACGATTCACAGCAATACGTTCACTCTTAGCCACACGCTGATTTTCATAGACGATAATACTTTGCTCATAACGCTTAAGCTCGAACGTGTTTAATATGGTGCTGCCCAGGAGTAATACGCAAAACCCTGCGCAAATAAGCACGGCTGTCCACGCCGTCATCCATTCTTTTTTCGGCCGCAGCTCAGGTAAATAGAGGTTAATGCTTTGCACTTTAAGCAGCCTCCTCCCGATACGTTGCACCAATGGCGCCCAGGCAGAGCTGGATTATCCCTTCGTCGATATCCTCTGAGCCCATTGAAATTTCATTTAAATCCAAAAATTCCACAGGCGCGGACATACCACGTCGCAACTCGTCATCAATTTTTTCCGGGCCAACGCCCTCGCCACAGATAAAAAGCACACTCGGTGGCACTTGTCCCATCTGCCGTTCGAAATAATCAAATGAACGCTGAACTTCCAGTGCCAGACTTTCGGAAGGCAGCTCATCCAACAAGCCGCCACTGTAGTTAAGCTGAAAATGGCGGGATAAATACAGGTTGCCGTCGCGGTAAATCGAAACGTCACCCGAGCCAGACTTTAGCCTTACAATCGCCGCCGCTCGTTCAAGCGCTTTTAGTTGCAAAAGGTTTCTTAAAGCCAGAACCTCAATATCAATGGAATTTAGGTTTAATCCACATTGCTGGGTCATATCGATCACACTTTGGACATGAGCCAAATCGGCAATCACCACGTAAAGCATGCTTTTGCCCGCTTTACTTGCGTCATCGGGCAATGCAAATATTTCTATCACGCTGGCGTCAATCGGCGTACTGATCAAATCTTTTACTCGCCACTTCACCGCCTCGCGCATCTCTGCATCGGGAACATCTGGCGCTTCGACGAGCATGAGTTGATAATCCTGGGGAGACAGCACCACATTGCAGGCATGTTTTTGCAAGCGATGCTTCTCCACATAGGCCTGCATCAACGCAGTCCAATCAGCCATCGTCGGCTTTTCCGAATCGGTCTGTAGAACCGCAGCACTATGAATTGCCTGGCCATCCGCGCCACGCACAGCCACGCGCATCGAATCGACATGCAATTCGATGCCGATACTTCCTCCCTGGGGGCGTAAAAATTGATTCAACCACTGCACCGCTGCCTCCAACGGATATAGCTAATTCTGTAAAATGCGAGCCACTTTACAATATCGACCCATGAGAGCCGCTGCGCCGCAGCAAACACACCGCTTATGCAGAACTCCCATACATTACAATTTAGTATAGACAGCCCTGGAATAACGGTAGAAAAAAATGAGTCTTTTCAACGTAGTACTGTTCGAACCTGAGATTCCTCCTAACACCGGGAACATTATTCGCCTGTGCGCGAATACGCCCTGCCGCTTGCACGTAATAGAACCTTTAGGCTTTGAATTAGACGATAAGCGCCTGCGTCGCGCCGGCCTCGACTATGGCGAATGGCAAGATATCGTGCGCCACCGGGACTGGGCCACGTTTTGCGAATATTGCGGTAGCGCCCGTATCATTGCCCTATCTACTAAAGGGCGACGGCATCACTCAGACACACAATTTAACGAGAACGACTTTTTGTTATTTGGCCCCGAGACCCGAGGCCTTCCGCAGGAAATACTGACTGAACTCGGCACGGAAAACATTGTACGTATCCCGATGCTGAGCGGCAGCAGAAGCATGAATTTATCTAATGCTGCAGCCGTGATTATCTATGAAGCCTGGCGACAACACGATTTTTGCGATGCAATTTGAACGAGCGCCCGGCATATCCACATGCAACGGTGCTAGGCACTGGCCACCAAAGTTGTT
>JANQJP010000096.1 GCA_028281575.1 Cellvibrionaceae bacterium | reverse complement strand
GGTTTTGTCCGTCATAAATGCGCATTTTGGAAAAAACGCTGGAATTCTCCGGCAGTTTTAGGCGCGAGAGAACAATAAACTGTGCGAGCATATTGAGCGTGTCCGGTGCGCAAGGCGAGGTGCTCAATGAACTGTTTTGAAGCAATTTTTCATAGATATGCACTTCTTCTGACACGCGCACGCAGTAGGGGACTTTGACGATATAAACGCGGTCGAGGAAGGCTTCATTGTTCCGGTTGTTCTTGAAGGTCTGCCATTCGGATTCATTGGAGTGCGCCAATACGACACCATCGAAGGGAATCGCGCCGAGCCCCTCGGTACCGTTGTAATTGCTTTCCTGTGTAGCTGTGAGCAAGGGGTGCAACACCTTGATCGGCGCCTTAAACATCTCAACAAATTCCATGATGCCTTGGTTGGCGCGGCACAAGCCCCCTGAAAAACTATAGGCGTCGGGGTCGTGTTGCGGAAATTCTTCGAGCTTGCGTATGTCTACCTTACCGACGAGAGAGCTGATGTCCTGGTTGTTTTCATCGCCCGGTTCGGTTTTTGATATGCTAACTTGGTCGAGAACCGATGGATAGAGTTTGATAACGCTGAATTTACTGATATCGCCGCCGTATTCGTGCAGGCGTTTCACCGCCCAGGGTGACATGATTGTTTTCACATAGCGCGGTGGAATGCCGTAGTCTTCTTCGAGGATCTTAGCGTCTTCTTCCGGATCAAAGAGTCCGAGAGGGGATTCGAAAACCGGGGAGTCTTTTAGGCAGTAGATAGGTTCTTTCTCGACGAGCGACTTGAGTTTTTCCGCGAGCGACGACTTGCCGCCACCTACCGGGCCTAACAAATAGAGAATTTGCTTATTCTCTTCGAGTCCCTGCGCTGCGTGTTTAAAGAAAGAAACAATCTGATTAACGGCTTCTTCCATGCCGTAAAACTGCTCAAACGCTTTGTAGCGTTTGATGACTTTATTTGAAAAGATACGACTTAGCCGGGGATCCTTCGAAGTGTCGATCAACTCAGGCTCGCCTATGGCGGCCAGGATTCTTTCTGCTGCGTTGGCGTATACGCTCGGGTCCTTTTTACACAGATTGAGATATTCTTGAAGCGAGAGTTCTTCTTGCTGGGTGTCACTGTAGCGCTGCTGGTAATGGCTGAATATCGTCATAGTAGACTCCTATAAACGCGGATTATTGGTCAGCCTAAAAATGCCCCTGTTAAAATAAGGATAGACTGTCCCCAACGATGGCCTCGAGTTTTTTGGCGTACATTGCGCACTTTTTTCCTAAAAGCATTGGCGGTTTAAAACGCTAACACAATCTTATATGCAAGTGCTGGTAGTTAGTTGCCATAGTTATGACAACAAATTTCGGCGATTATTTACCTCAGCACCAAACAAATTTGTCTGAACTGTTTAGTTTGCGCTGTCATCGATTGATACACATCTTGTTATCAGTCGTGGCGGCTAACAGAAACTTTACGCCGTTTTCAGGCAAGCCATGCGTAATTTTTGACGCCTGGTAATGTTATACAATAACCAGACCAAATATCAGCCACCTTCGACGTTTTATTCTCTCAGTGAATGCGCTATGTTGGATGGCTAAACTGGCAACATTTGATTGAGGACTTGAAATGGCAGTATTAGTAACGGGGGGAGCGGGTTACATCGGATCCCACACTTGCGTTGAATTGCTCGAGGCGGGCATGGACGTGGTTGTCGTCGACAATTTTTGCAACAGCAAGCCCGAGGCTCTGCGGCGAGTAGAAGAGATCACCGGTAAGGCCCTGGTCACATGTGATTTGGATATCCGCGATCGCGAGGGTTTACGCAAAGTGTTTGCTTCGCATCAAATTGACGCTGTCATTCATTTTGCCGGGCTGAAAGCGGTGGGCGAGTCATCTCAAATGCCCTTGGCGTATTACGATAACAACGTTAGCGGGACGGTCGCACTCGCTGAAGTTATGGCCGAGTTCGCATGCTTTAAGATTGTTTTTAGTTCGTCGGCCACCGTCTACGGCCCGGATGCGCCTGTTCCTTACATTGAGACACTTGCTACCGGCCCCTGCAATGTTTACGGTCGGACCAAGCACATGGTAGAAGACATTTTACGTGATGCGTGTGGTATACCTGAAAGTCAGTGGCAGGTGAGCTTATTGCGCTATTTTAATCCTATCGGTGCACATGAGAGTGGCAAAATCGGTGAAGATCCTCAGGGTATTCCCAATAACCTTATGCCGTATATCGCTCAGGTGGCGGTCGGAAAGCTTAAGTCGCTCAATGTGTTCGGTGACGATTATCCGACTGTGGACGGCACCGGGGTGCGCGACTATATCCATGTTGTCGATTTGGCGAAGGGACATGTTCAGGCGGTAAGAAAGCTGGATAAGCCTGATCCAGGCTGCAATATATATAATCTGGGCGCTGGCCGGGGTTACAGTGTTTTAGAAGTTGTTAAAGCATTTGAGCAGGCCAGCGGCATAACGATTCCCTATGAAATCGCGCCGCGTCGCGCGGGTGACTTAGCCGAGTTTTATGCCGATGCGTCACTCGCGAAAGACGAGTTGGATTGGGAGGCTGAGTTAACGATAGAGCGCATGGTTGCGGATACTTGGCGTTGGCAGTCTAACAATCCGAAAGGGTATGAGTAGGCCCATGAAGGCTGTTAAAAAAACTTTTATTGACCTTGCGTCGCTAGCGCGTCGGGCCCCGCTTTTAAAAACGCATGGATATGTCCTTATAGCTCCGGCGATTCATCCCTGAATCGACGGTTTTAAAAGCGGGACCCGACGCGCTAACCCTCAACTGTGCAGGATTTGGTTTTTTCAGCAGCATTCGGACTGAAAGCGGGCACCGTCTTCGAGTCTTAGTGCCGTAAGATAGCCGCCCCATATGCAACCGGTGTCGAGACCGATAAAGTTATCGATACCGGTATTTCCCATCATTGTCGCCCAATGACCAAAGATAATTTGCTCATTGATACAGCGGTGCTCGGGATGCAGGTACCAGGCTTTAAATCCTTCAGGCGGTGATTCCGGGCCGCATTTACTCTCTAACTCAAGTTCGCCGCGTGTGTTGCAAAAACGCATCCGGGTAAAGTAGTTCGTTATGACTCTGAGGCGTTCAAACCCGTCGAGACCTTCTAGCCAGGTTGTCGGTTTGTTGCCGTACATATGTTGAAAAAAATCGCGGGCGTGGTCTCCGCGCAAGGTATTTTCCACTTCGTGCGCATGGCTTAGCGCTTCATCCAGATTCCAAATGGGGGGAACACCCGCGTGTACCATCGTATAGTTGAGTTGTTTGTCCGAATACAGCAGTGGTTGGCGTTGCAGCCAATGGAGGAGCTGGTCACGATCTGGTGCGTTTAGGATTTCGTTGAAGGTATCTTTACGGTTTAGGCGGCGCGCGCCATGCCAGCAGGCGAGAAGGTGCAGATCGTGGTTGCCTAAAACGATTTTGGCTCTGTCACCAAGTTTGAAGAAAAAACGCAAAGTTTCCAAACTATTAGGGCCACGATTAACTAAGTCACCGGCGGCCCAAAGACAATCTTCCCGATTAAAACCGATTTTATTTAGGAGCTGATATAGGTCGGAGAGGCAGCCTTGGATATCGCCCACTGCGTACGTTGCCATATGAAATATCTCGGTGCGTGTTAACAGACCCTAGTGAAGTGCTGATTGTCTCACTAATGCGAAGGAGGGGATCGGCGCTTTAAATTCCTCGCCATGCTCGTCAAGCATGGTGTATTCGCCCTCCATGATGCCAGTCTCGGTTTCAAGAACGGCACCACTTGTATACTCGTAGCGTTGACCGGGCAGAAGTGTTGGTTGTTCGCCGACAACGCCTAGCCCTTCCACCTCCTGTACGGACTCGTTGGCGTCGGTAATTTTCCAGTAGCGACTCATCAGCTGTGCGGCCAGGTCACCCTGATTTTCTATCGTAATTGTATAAGCGTAAACGAAACGACTTTCTTTAGGCTGAGACTCAGCTTCCAGATAATCAATTTTGATGCCGATATGTATCGAATTTTGTGGCTTAGTCATGCTTTTGCATTCCATTACTTAGAGAAACAAACTCGCTGACGGTGAGCTGCTCGGCGCGTCGTCCGAGGTCCACGTTTATGGCATTCTCATCGAGGTCGTGGAGCAGGGGCTTTATTGCGTTGCGCAGTGTTTTTCTGCGCTGCTGAAATGCCATTTTAACCAATTCAGCGAAATGGTATTCGTTGTGTGCGACGGCAGGTCGTTGTGTGAAGGGTGTCATGCGAACAATTGATGATATCACTTTGGGTATTGGACGAAAGGATTCCGGTGCTACGTCAAAAAGTGACTCGACGTCACATCTGTATTGGGCCATGACGCTAAGCCGGCCATAGCTTTTCGTTCCCGCTGTTGCGGCGAGTCGATCGACCACTTCTTTTTGCAGCATGAAATGCATGTCTTTTACCGCATTTTCAAAGCCGAGTATGTGGAAAATGAGTGGTGTCGAAATATTGTAGGGAAGGTTGCCAACGATCCTCAGTTTTTCTTCTGGTGATTCGAGCAAGCTTTTAAAGTCAAAGTTCAGGGCATCGGATTGATAGATACGAAAATCGGGAAAGCCGCTAAATTTTTGCCGAAGAAGCGGCACCAGATCGCGATCGAGTTCGATCGCACAAAGTGTCGGACAGTGCTCGAGCAAATAGGCTGTGATAGCGCCTTGGCCGGGGCCAATTTCGGCTATACGCTCGCCCGCTTTAGGCGCTATTGCCCGCGCGATCTGGCGAATAATGCTGTCGTCAGTAAGAAAGTTCTGGCCGAAGCGTTTGCGGGCCTGGTGTTTTGATCCGAATTGCTCACTCATAGGTCTTCTGTGAATTTCGCGTGCGCGAGTGCACGCGCTTGTTCGATTGCGTAAAACATACTGCCGCTGTCGGCTTTGCCACTGCCAGCGAGGTCGAGTGCGGTGCCGTGATCGACGGAGGTGCGGATATAGGGAAGACCCAGGGTAATGTTTACAGCGCTGCCAAAGCCCTTGTATTTGAGTACTGGCAAGCCCTGGTCGTGGTACATCGCGAGCACGGCGTCGGCGTCGTTCAGCCAATGCGGTGTAAATAGTGTGTCAGCAGGCAGGGGACCGACAAGTTTATGGCCTTCGGCGCGCATACGCTCTAACACTGGGATAATGGTTTCCAACTCCTCATGGCCCAGATGTCCGCCTTCGCCTGCGTGCGGGTTTAGCCCGCACACGAGCACGCGCGGCTGCTTTATTCTAAAGGTTTGAGTGAGCTCTCGACAGAGAATAGTAAGTGTGTGCGCCAGTTCCGGTTGGGTGATTGCGGCGGGCACGTCTTTTAGCGGCAAATGCGTAGTGGCTAGCGCGACACGCAGGCCCTCTGTTGCGAGCATCATCACTACTTTGCCAGCTGTGGCTTGTTGCGCAAAAAACTCGGTGTGGCCACTGAAAGCAACACCGGCGTCGTTGATAATGCTTTTTTGCACGGGTCCCGTGACTAAGGCCTGTGCACAGCCGGCCAGGCAGCATTCCCCCGCGTTTGCCAGGGTTTCGAGCACGTATGGTGCATTCGCTTTGTCGAGTATGCCCGGTTTGGCCGCAGTGCGCAGGGGGATGGGCAGGCAGGCCAGTTCACCGGTATTTGTCGGGCGTGGAGGCGCGTGCATATCGATGACACGCAGGTTCAGATTAACGTTAAGTGCGCCGGCGGTTTGGTGCAATAGCTTGGGGTCGCAAACCGCTGCAAGTTCAAAATCCTGGGCCTGCTGCGCGGCGCGAATCGCCAGTTCTGGGCCGATACCTGCGGGCTCTCCCGGCGTCAATATGATTCGCATAAAGCTATTAAATTTTTATCTCGATAAAGGCGTCGTCCCGAAGTTCCTGTAACCACACCTGAACTTCATCTTCATATCGGCGGCTTACGAGCAGGTTGTAGGCGCGATTGCGAATGACACGTTCGCTTAAATCTTCTTCCCTGCGGTCCAGTACTTCTAAAATGTGCCAGCCGAACTGGGTCAAAATAGGTTCACTGAGCACGCCGGTTTCGATGCTATCTACCGTTGCTTCGAATTCGGGAACAAATGTTCCCGGGTTGGACCAGCCGAGCGAACCGCCAGACATTTTTGAACCGATATCATCTGAGTGCTCTTTAGCAAGTTCGGCAAAGTCGGCACCATCGAGTATCTGCTGGCGCAGGCCTTTGATTTTTTCGAGCGCCGCCTCTTTGTCGAGTATTTCGTTCGGCTCAACAAGAATATGGCGAACATCGGATTGCGTGACCATTTGTTTGGTTTCACCGCGTTTTTCGAGCAGTTTGAGTATGTGGAAGCCCGCCTGGCTGCGCGCGGGTTTGGCAACTTCGTTTATCTCTAATGTGGGTACGATTTCGGCGAACAGTGTCGGTAGCTCAGAAGATTTACGCCAGCCAAGATCACCGCCTTTAAGTGCCGCGGGCCCGCGCGATTCGGCGATGGCAAGTTCGCCGAAATTGGCGCCTTCCTGCAGTTGCTGAAAGATCGACTCGGCTTTTTGTTCTGCTTCAGCGACAGCGTCGGAGCCTGAGTTTGATTGAACTGGAATCAGGATGTGTTGCAAGTGATATTGGGGTGAGATCCAAAATTTTGCGTCGGCGGATTTCAAAAAATTATCTATGTCCTGCTCCGATATGCGGATGCGCGATCCGACAACGCCTTGCGCGACTTTTTGCAGCGTCATTTGGCGGCGCAGGTTTTCTTTAAATTCGTTAATCGTCATGCCTTCTGAAGCCAGGCTTTGCGCGAGTTGTGCTTCGTCGATTTTCTGCTGAGCCATGATGTTTTTTAGCGATTGCAGCACTTCCTCATCGCTGGTTTGAATGCCGTAGCGTTGGGAAATGTTGATTTGTAAGGCCTCTTGCACAAGCTGATCGAGTACCTGTTTGCGCAGCACACTTATTTCGGGAAGGTTGACGCCTGCGGCACTGCTGCGCATCACGATATCTTCGATGCGCCCGTCTAACTCAGACTGTGTCACCGTAGTTTGATCCACAATCGCGACGATGCGATCGAGCATTTGAATTTCGGCATGTGCAACTGAGCTGATAGTAAGCAAGCTCGCGAGCAAGGAAGTGATCAAGTGGTGTATAGGTTTCATAGTTATCAACATTAGTACTTATTTAAGGCGGTCTCGCGCCGACGATATCCTGGAATAGCGTCTTCCAAAATCGAATTTACACGCGCTCCAGAACCGCCCAAGCCTTTGAGATGGATTTCAAAAAAAACGCCCTGGTCGAAAATGGCGTCTTCGTCGGACGTCAGGTTGGCGATATTACTGTCTAGCCAGCGTCGCGCCAAGATGCGAAAACGGTAGCAGCAGTCGTTATATTCGAGCCCGAGGAAGCTCTCAAGTTCCTGCGAATTCTGAAAATCGTAGTTGGCGCGCCCCATAACGGACCACTGTTTGCTCGCGGGCACGACAAAGGCGCTATCGAGCTGATCCAGTTGCTCGCTCGCGCTCACTTCGGGGTTTTGACGCACAAAGTTATAGCTCACGCTAAACAGCGATAGCTGATCCTGACTCGCGTAGTTATAGCCAGCTGAAAACCGGTTCATTTCCTCCGCCGCGTCGTCGTAGATCAGTCCGCCGTACAGTCCAGAGCCATTGCGCCAGAAGGCCGCAAAATCCAAGGCTATTTCAGAGGCGTTTTCGGTATCAGATATTTCCCGCTCCAGCCCGACTCTGCGGTCGCGAAAGTGGTTAATACGACCGACGCTCAGGTTAAAAAACTCGTGTCCATCCTGCAGGCTGTACCAGCGGTTGGTGACACCAACCGTGACTTGATTGGCGTCGTCGAGCCTGTCGCTGCCACTAAAGCGCGAGTCGCGATAGAGCTGATCGTAGGAAAAAGTCCGGGCGGAGGTATCAAAGTTTACCGATTGGCCACCGACGGTCGCGTTATATAAATCGCTATGGTCTTCAAAACCGCGAAACAAATAAAAAATGCGCGGCTCGAGTGTCTGTAAGTAGTTTCCATTTGGGTGGTCGAGCACCAGGCCTATGTCCAGTGACGCCTGATTGGCGCCGAGATCGATCGCATCCTCGTTCAAGCTGTCGCTGTCGCCAGCGTCTAAGTTGTAGCGCAGGTATTTATAGCCCAACTCCGGTTTGATATAGCCGCTTTGGTTGCGGTATTCCCATTGCAGGCGGTGGTCGATGTTGAGTCTTTGGCCTGTAAGTATTGGCGAGCCGTCCAGACGAAATTCATCTTTGTGGTCAAAATGGGTTAACTGGTGGTTAAGCAAAAACCTGAGGCCGCCCAAGGTGCGATATAAACCATTTGCTGTGAGCTGAGGGAGCTTTCTATAGGGTGAGTCGAGATCGAGCAGAAGTGTCTGGTAATCCTGCGCGCGCGCGGCGAATTCCCAATTATTGAGCGAGGTACCGACATCCACAGATTGGTTTAAAAACGTGCGGTTGGTGACGGCAAATGATGAGGTGCCGAGGTCTCTAAAATAATCTTCATCGGAAATTTTGGTGTAATCGGTCGAGCTGTACCAGCCAGTGCGCCGTCCGCCTGTTTGACGAAATTGCACCAGCCAACGGTTGTTACCCTTGTGTGGTCGCAGCTCGCTCTCTTTAGCGACACCGTCTTCTATCAAGCGGTCGACATCTTCATCATTGCCGCCGCCATCGTTGGGTAAAAAAGCGCCGCTCAGCTCGGTGTAAAACAACTCGTTTAAATGACGAAATTCGGCTTCGAGCATGCTTCCGCGGCCGGAGATAACTCGCGGGGTAAGGGTTATGTCGTAGTTGGGTGCAAGGTTCAAATAGTACGGCAGTGAAATGTCTATGCCTTCGCCGCTGGTGCTGATACTGGGAAATAAAAAACCAGACTGACGTTCGTCTCCGACGGGAAAACTGATGTACGGAATGTAGAAAACGGGTACACCGCCAATTTTTAATTTGACGTGTTTGCCCCGACCTTGTCCCTCGGACCGATTAATCGACAGTTCCTTGCCCTCGAGCGACCACGCGTTCGAGCCCGGTTCGCAGCTTGTTATCGCGCCGTCGCGCAATACGATGCGATTGGGGCCATCTTGTTCGATAGAGCCCGCACTGCCGCGCATATGCGTGTCGTGCATGACGAAGCGCGCGTTGCTAAATTTACCGCTTTGTTCAATCGTGCTGATCTGTGCGTCATCTCCGCGGATGAGCATGCCTGGCTGACGGATCGTGACATCTCCTGCCAGGCGCGCGTTGTCGAATTCCCGGTCGTAGGACATAAGCTCTGCAGCAATGGACCGCGTACCTTGGGAAAGGCGCACGTCACCTTTCAGGGTTGCCCGGATTCCGTCTTCTACCTGTGTGGTATCGGCTTCGATAACAAGTGGCAGCGAGCTGATATCTTTAGGATCTGCGAGTTCTGCTGCAAGGGGATCCAGATACATGCCTGCGCACCCCGGCGCGATAGCGTCTTGTTGTTCAGCATTGAAGTATTCGAGTGGTACCCAATCGAGTTCAAAAGAAGCGCCTCGCAACTCGGTAGCGTCATCGCATACCCAAAGGTCGAGTTTTTTATCGAAATGACAAGACGATGCAGGTGGTGTGTTATCTGCGTGGCTTGTTAGCGAGTATTTGCCAATGATAATCGCGATAGCGATGAAGCAAAGGTGTCTGGGGAGTAAACTACCCTCAAATAAATTCATTCGTGAGTCTATAAATTTCAGATTCTGCGAAAATAATTCGGTTGCGCGACGGCATTCTACCGTTCGCGGCGTGATAATCCTAGAATCCCTGGTCGGATGTTTTATTTTGCCGCAACAGTTGCGATCTCATTAATAATAAATAGGCATATTTTTCGGAGTAGGCAGTTGGATACTAACAACAAAGAACTGGCAGCATTGAACGCGTGGGTTTCGGTAATGCTGAGCGATCACGATCTGAAGCCACATGGGGAAATTAAACTACAGGCTTTGAATAATGACGCCGGTTTTCGACAATATTTTCGCTTGAATACTGCACCCACATTGGTTGCGGTTTACGCCCCCCCGGCAACCGAAGACAGCGCACAGTTTATTCGCGTGTGCACATGGTTGCGGGCTAATGGTGTGCGGGCGCCGCAAGTTCTGGCTGAGGATGTGAGTAACGGATTTTTAATTTTAGAGGATTTAGGTGATCGATTATTGCTCGATGTGCTCGATAATGACTCTGTTGCCGGCCTGTATGGCGAAGCATCTAATTTACTGCTACATCTGCAGAACAGCCCTCCCGATACGCAGATATTCCCAGCCTATAGCGCTGAAAAGCTCGACGATGAAATGCAGCTTTGTCAGCCGTGGTTTTTTGAGAAGTTATTGGGCTTGCAGCTCACGCAAAGCGAGCTGAGTGTTTTCCGCAACGCCAAGCAGCTTTTAGTCGAGAGTGCTTTAGGTCAAGTGCAAGTGGTCGTTCACCGCGATTTTCACTCGCGCAATTTGCTGGTGTTGCAAGACGGATCGCTCGCGACGATCGATTTTCAGGATGCCGTTGTCGGTCCGTGGACTTACGACTTGGTGTCCTTGCTGAAAGACTGCTACATTCAATGGGGAGACTCACAAGTAGAAAATTGGGCGCTCGCTTACGCTGAATTAGCTTGTGATTCCGGCGCGGTTAGCATCAGTGATCGCGACGTCTTTTTGCGTGAATTCGATTGGATGGGGCTTCAGCGCCATCTTAAAGTGCTCGGTATTTTTGCCCGGCTCGCGTTGCGGGATAGCAAGACACGCTACTTACATGATCTACCTCTCGTACTCACGTATGTGAGGGCGGTGTTGGTTAAGTATGCCGAGTTTGAGCCCTTACTCGATGTTTTTGAGCGCAAAGTATTCCCAGCATCCAAACGGCAATTTTGGGCCAAATTATGAAAGCAATGATATTTGCGGCCGGTGAGGGGCGACGTATGCGTCCGCTCACCCTGGCGACACCAAAACCTTTGTTGCGGGTTGGTGAACGCTCTCTGCTCGAACATCAAATGATTCGTCTCGCCGAGGCCGGTGTTAATACAGTGGTGATCAATGCGGCGTATTTAGCGGATCAGGTCGTTGCCGCTGTCAGGAATATGGACTTGCGTGGCATGCGCTGTGACATCTCCATTGAGGAAGAACCCTTGGAGACCGGGGGTGGCTTGCTACGCGCAATGCCCTATCTCGGCAGCGAGCCTTTTTTGCTGGTGAACTCGGATATTTGGACGGATTTTGATTTTCGCACGCTCGCGGAAATGCGTCTGGATGACCGCAGCCTTGGGCACCTGGTTATGGTGGATAACCCATCGCACAATCTCGGTGGAGACTTTTGTCTCGACGACGATGGCCGGTGCTGCCCTGTCGCTGGTCTGGCCAACTTACCCAGCTATACCTTTTCGGGCATAAGCCTGTTGAGGCCCGAGCTCGTCCTGAATTTTTCCGGGAAAAGAGAAGTGTTTCCGCTGCTGGAACCACTTGTGATGGCGATGACTGAGCATCGTATCAGCGGCGAAGTCTTTTGCGGGCAATGGTTTGATGTCGGTACCGTAGAGAGATTGGAAGAAGTGCGCAAGCTTCACGAGGCAAGTTACTAGGGCCTGTTAACAGACCCTGCCCAGCTATCTTCGATTAATCTCGATGCCCTTAGCATGCTTGTTCAAAAAACCGCGCACGCGCCGAGAGAGGCGGTTTTCTTCGGCAAATACCGTGTTTGTCGGTTCCATGAGTTTGAGTTGAAAGTAGTTTTTTATGCGTAGTGCTCTCGCTTCAGTGCGGCGCGCATCTGCATCGAAGGTATCCAAATAGTGGTGCCCGAAAATAATGTCCTGGATGGGGATATCTTTAAATGGAAAGGTGGAAAGCTGCGGTGTCAACGCACCGTCGTATACGCTTTTGGCGTTGATTAAAATGAGCGCGCGCACGGGGTTCTTCATTTTAACCGCTGCGGCGACCGGTTTGTCCGCCGTCATTTTCATACCGCTTGCGGCAAAATCAAGCACCCTATCTGCTGAGTTACCGTAGCCCGCCAGAATAATATTGAATTGCCCCTCGCTATTTAGGAATTCTATCGCGGCTTTAATCCTCGCTCGATTGTCGTCCACAGCAATCAGCTGTTGCCTGTTCTCGATTTCGAGTTTGGTTTCAGCGTTTTCCGTTGTTGTCTGCTCGGATTGGCGCTTGGGGATGTTCGGGGTTGCAAGATGTTTTATATCGATCGCGAGCGTACTCCAACCATTTTTTGGCAGGTCGTTACGCAACACATCAATGGTATGCGGCCAGTTTGCTGTTTGCCCGTTGGCTGGGACGATGAGCACCGCACCAAAGGCTTCGCCGCTCTGGTCCTTGCGCCACAGTGCTGTAAACGCTTTGCCGTCGGCATTGAGTTTGCGCACGTCGCGCGGCGGGTATTGGCTTTTCAGCAGCGCGATGTTGCGCGAATGAATGTCGGGCAGCGTCCGTTCAGGGTCCTTTGTGGAGGCTGCAGCTTCTTCCGCGCTCGGGTCCGCCTCTGTTTCTGGAGCGACTTGTTTTTCGCCATCGTCCTGCGCGAAGCACGTCAAGCACAGCAGCAATGTACAGAGGCTTACGAGAATTTTTGATACGAATGCAGTCTTCATTTTGATTCAACGGTTTTTAGCGCAACATATATTAAGTACAATTTTAGCTTGGCTTTAGATAAATAGCGGGAAATGGTGATGTCACACATAATTGCTCCATCAATACTGGCTGCAAACTTGGCTGTTTTAGGCCAGGAGTGTGAAGCGGTATTAGCGGCGGGTGCCGATTGGATTCATTTCGATGTGATGGACAATCACTACGTTCCCAATCTTACTTTTGGTCCTATGATTTGCAGTGCCCTGCGCGATTACGGCATTACCGCTCCGTTGGATGTGCACCTGATGGTAGAGCCGGTCGATGAGTTGATCAGCACGTTTGCATCTGCGGGAGCCACGTACATTAGTTTTCATCCGGAAGCGTCCAGGCATGTGCACCGTTCGATTAAATTGATTCAGGACTTGGGATGTAAACCCGGTCTTGTGTTGAATCCTGCGACGCCGGTATCTGTCCTCGAGCACGTTGCTGAAGAACTGGAGATGGTGCTTCTAATGTCGGTAAACCCCGGTTTTGGCGGGCAAAAATTTATAAGGTCCACGCTGGAAAAAATCGCGCAGACGCGAACTTATTTGGACCAGCGTGGATTGAATTTGCGCATTGAGGTTGATGGCGGGGTTGGCATCGCCAATGTCGCTGAGATTGCGCGCGCAGGTGCCGATACCTTTGTTGCCGGTTCAGCAATATTTGGTGCGCAGGATTACACTGACGCGATTGCGGGCATGAGGTCACAATTGGCCAGCCTTGATGCGGCATAATTTTAGTTTTGGGGTAAACGTGTTAAGACGGCATTATTTTCCAGGTATTCGATTTGTGGAGCGTTGGCGCTGAACGTTGACAACCAAGTGCACCACTTACTTCCACAATTGAGATGAACGCTATGAATACCGAACAATTTGCCCGCTATGCAGAGCAGGGTTTTAACCGAATTCCTGTGTCGCGCACTGTGCTTGCTGACACCGATACGCCGCTATCTGCCTATCTAAAACTTGCCATCGGCGCTTATACCTATCTCTTTGAATCTGTTCAGGGAGGAGAAAAATGGGGCCGCTATTCCATTATCGGTTTATCTGCTCGCGAGCGAGTCGAAGTTTTTGACAGTCGCGCTGTGATCAAGCGCAGCGGGCAGCGAGATGAATGTGTTGACATCTCTGATCCGTTTGAGTTTGTGCGCAACTACCACGCGTCGTTTCGCGTGCCCGAACTTGATTACCTACCCAATTTTTTTGGTGGCCTGGTCGGATATTTCGCCTATGACACCGTGCGTTTTGTGGAGAAAAAACTCAAGGCGAGCACACCTAAGGACGAACTCGGTGTTCCCGATATTTTGCTCATGGTCTCGGATGAGGTTCTGGTATTTGATAATCTTCAGGGAAAAATTCATCTAATTATTTGTGCGGATCCGTGCAATGCAGATGCGTTGGCCAGCGCCGAAAAACGGCTCGATGAGCTGGTGCAGCGACTGGATAGTTCGCGTGTGGATATCGCCAGATTGGAGCCGGATTCTACACAAAAAAAAGCGGATTCTGAGCGGGATTTTGTCTCGGGTTTCGGCCGTGAGCCCTTTATGGACGCGGTACGCAAAATAAAAGACTACGTGCTCGATGGCGATACGATGCAGGTTGTGTTATCGCAGCGTATGGCGTGCACGTTTGAGGCGGAACCCATTAATTTGTATCGGGCGCTGCGCAGCTTGAATCCCTCGCCCTACATGTATTTTTTAGATCTTGGCGACTATCAGATCGTTGGTTCCAGCCCGGAGATTCTCGCGCGGCTGGAACATGGAGAAGTGACCGTAAGGCCCATCGCGGGCACGCGCCGGCGCGGTTATACCGAGGAGGAAGATCGCGAACTCGAGCAAGAACTGATTAACGATCCCAAAGAAATTGCTGAGCATTTGATGTTGATTGACCTGGGTCGAAATGATGTCGGTCGTGTTGCTGAAGCGGGCAGTGTCAAACTGACGGAGCGCATGGTGGTGGAGCGATTCAGTCATGTACTTCATATTACTTCAAATGTGGTAGGAAAATTGCAAAAGGGTTTAGACGCGATTGATGTGCTAAAAGCGTCTCTTCCGGCGGGTACCTTGTCCGGGGCACCCAAAATTCGAGCAATGGAAATTATTGACGAGCTCGAGCCAGTGAAACGCTCTATATATGGGGGTGCCGTTGGTTATCTCGCCTGGAATGGCAGTTTGGATACCGCGATAGCCATACGTACGGCGGTTATTAAGAACAACACTATTTATGTTCAGGCAGGCGCGGGTGTTGTCGCTGATTCGATTCCTGAGCTAGAGTGGAAGGAAACGATGAATAAAGCCAGGGCGCTGTTTAGTGCCGTGGATTGGGTAAGAAGTTAAATGTGACAGAGATTCGTCGGGTACTTTTACACTCGATGCATCTTCGTCAGGACCTGGTAACAGACGCTAGTGAATTATCGAAGCCTTGCGTATAGTTTGCATGCTTTTGTGCGATATAGTGGTCGAATTGAAACAAATCAACGAAGTGGGTTGTCATGGTAGAAGGAAAAGTTGCGAGTCTAGGAAATTACAGTTCTAAATCTGAAGAACAGATTGAGAAGATGTCAGAGGTCCATAGCTTTTCGGACGCAGAACTGGATCACCTTAAGATTCTTCGGCAGGGAATGAAGGATGAAAAAGTCCTCAAGATGTTTCGGGAACTGAGAACCCGTTTATATTCTCACGTGACCGGTAAGAATTTTGTGTGTATGGTGACGTCTGTCACTGATGACGGCGGCGCATCATACGTATCTCGCAATTTGGCTGCGGCAATAGCGCTCGACAAAACCAAAACTTCCGTGATCGTTGATTGTAATTTTTATGAACCGTCTGCCGAAGCACTGCTCGGTGCCGAAGCCAATTTGGGTCTAACGGACTATCTTAGCGTTCGAGATATGGGTGTTGAATTTGTCGTTTATGCCTCTGGTATTCCACGTGTGCGCGTTATTCCCACTGGCGGTAACATTGAAGCTGCAACTGAGCGCGTCTCGTCGAGTAAAATGCATATGTTTGTGCAGGAACTCAAGACCCGCTACTCAGACCGTTACGTCATCATGGATGGCCCATCTGTAAGCGAATACTCTGCCGATGTACGTTTGATAGGAGGCCTGTGTGACTTTGTCGTGCTGGTTGTGCCCTATGGCAAGGCAACCGACGCGCAGATCAAGTCTGCAATAGACACTATTGGGCATGAAAAGCTCGCGGGGATTGTTTTTAATTACCTTTAAGACAGCTTAATCCCTGGCCCGGTGATGTTTAATCGTCGGTAATGGAAATATTGTATTTCTTAATGAGGTCGTAAAGTGTCGGTCGCGTTACGCCCAATAATTTGGCAGTAGACGAGATATTGTAATCCGTCATTGTTAGCGCGCGCAGGATAGCCGCACGTTCTGCTTTGTAACGCACTTCTCTCAGGTTGAGGCTGAGCTCATTTTCGGTCATCAATCCGAGGTCTTCTGACGATACGAGTTTATCCTCGCACATCACGACACCCCGTTTGATTCGGTTTTCCATTTCCCTGATATTGCCCGGCCACTCGTAGGACTCGATCATCTCTGTCGCTTCGGGAGAAAACCCAGTTACCGACGACATATTGTTTTGTTTGGCCGCTCGTTTTAAAAAGTGCCGCGCCAGCAATAGCTTGTCGCCATGGCGTTCGCGAAGTGGGGGAATATGAATCTCCATTTCACAAATTCGATAATATAAATCTTCTCGAAATGTACCTTCCTGCACCATTTGTTGCAGGTTTTTATTTGTCGCGCAAACGACGCGTACATCTACTGGAATTTCCTCACGCCCGCCGAGTCGTTCGATATGCCTTTCCTGCAAAAATCTCAAAAGCTTGGCTTGCAATGGCAGCGGCATATCACCAATTTCATCCAGGAAAAGTGTACCGTGATTGGCTGTTTCAACCTTGCCCAGCGTGCGTTTACTCGCGCCGGTAAAGGCGCCTTTTTCATATCCAAAAAGCTCGCTTTCCATCAGGTTTTCCGGCACCGCAGCGCAATTAATTGCCACTAAACGATTGTTTTTGCGCGGGCTGCAATTGTGCAATGCCTTTGCCAAAACCTCTTTACCCGTGCCACTTTCTCCGGTCAGCGTGCAGGTCACTGTCGAAGGCGCTAATTTTTCAATCATTCGGCAAATTTTTACCATTTTAGCATCGCTGGCGATAACGCCGTCGAGCGGTGACTGCATTTGTTCCTGCAGTAGGCGGTTCTGCCGCTCGAGTTTAAAAATATGGTAGGCGCGCTGCAGGATAAGATCTAAGGTATCCGGGTTGACTGGCTTTTGGTAGAAATCATATGCGCCCATTGCGACGGCGCGAACAGCGTTCTCATATTCAGCATTTCCCGTCATGACGATAATTTTCGTCATCGGTGCAAGCGAAGAGATTTCTTGAATGCACTTGAAGCCTTCCTCGACACCTTCGTCATCGGGTGGCAGGCCTAAGTCCTGAAGAACAACTGGCGGCTCATGTAGCCTGATGGCATTAATCGCCTCTTCGCGATTGCCGGCAATAATGACTTCGTATTGGTCGAAGTGCCAACGCAATTGACTCTGCAAGCCTTGATCGTCTTCGACAATGAGTAATTTTTGTATCTCTTCTGCTTTTGACATTTTTTTTACGCTTGCGCTAACGGAATTCTTAATGTGAATTTTGTACCCTGACCGACCGTACTTTCAACCTCTATTTCGCCACCGAGGTTTTCTATATATTCTCTAGCCTGATAAACGCCTACGCCCATGCCTTTGCCCGCCTTCGTGGATTCAAATGGCTGAAAAAGTTTGGTGCGGATAAATTCTTCGCTCATGCCTTCGCCATTGTCTTCGATCGAAACCGATACAAAATGTGCATCGCATTTACTGTAAATATCAATATAGCCTCCCTGGGGTGTAGCATCCTGCGCGTTGTGGATCAAATGGGTGAATACCATGACCAGGCTATCGAAATCTGCTTTGACGAGAAGGTCGTCTTCAATGTTTGCCAGTGTAGGTGCAGGAGGTGTTTTCTGGCAGCGTTTAACTGCGTCGATCAGAATATCTTTGACTTTGAGCACCTTGGTTTCTTCGGGTTCATTTTGGCGCAGTTTCCTCAGTAGGATATTCATTCTGTCGACGGAATTTTTAATGGTGTTGATTGCGTCATCGACAAATGCGGGGTTATCTTTATGTTTTTCCGCGTTTTTCACAACCAGAGATTGTTGCGCGATGAGATTTTTCAGATCGTGCATCACAAAAGCTGACAGCTTGTTGAAGGTCTCGAACTGACGTGCCTGAGCGAGAAGCTCCGACTGCTCGTGGCGCGCGAGGTAATTGGCAACCTGCCGTCCAACAGTTTTCACCAGATCCAGATCTTCCCAGTTGGGGTGTTCACCATCGATTGGGTCGGTGAGTACCATAAACCCAGTAATTTCTTCCTCCACCAGCAAAGGGAATATTAACCAGCAGTTTTTCATTTGTTTCAGCCAGCCCGGAATGAGTTCGTTATTTTCCGTCATATCTGGTGCAATCGCTTCGGGCGCAAAAATCCAGCCGGTTTTTAATACCCGGCTAAAGCCGGTACTCAGCGGTTCCTCCCGCACAATACTTGTGTCAAAGCTTCCCATTTGCACGGTTGGTTGAAAAACACTGCCCCGCTTTTGCCATAATGCGCCGCTTTCGCAGCGAAACAAACTCGCACTTGCCGCAATTGCACGCGATGCAGATTCGTTGTGTTCTGTCGGCTGAGATAGTAGGCGGATAAGTCGCAGCCACTCGTTGCGATAATCGTATTTGTAATTAAATAAGTGTTTATTGATCGCGACGTTAAGTCTGCGCCGCAATTTATCGGAGGAAAAAGTAAGTACAATCGAAATGAGGCCTACAGCAACGAGCAAGGAATAAACAACCGTTCCCCAACTAGTGTCATTAAATTTTACATAGTAGCCGCCGGTGGCTAGCAATAAGAGAATGAGCCCTGTAATTGTTAGCGAAGTTGTATAGAACACCGCAGGTTGTGAGAAAGAAAGCTTCGCGCGGTTATACTCGTTGCTCTGCAAGGTAATTATGCCGATCGACATAAAAATAAAGGCAACCATGATGACGGATGCGCGTATTTGCCAAAGCGCCTCGCCCAACGACAAAGCCACCAGGTTTTGCGAAAACAAAAAAGCGTCGTATAAAAATATTAGCGCTAATGCGACACATATTAATCGAATCAGCCGGTCACTCGTCATGTTGCGATAAAGCTGCTCGATAATTAATAGGCACAAAACGGAAAAAACAATGCCGGACCAAATGGTTACGCGCAACGCGACATCGGATAAAAAGTGTGTTTTAAGATTAACAAGCGCGATGATTGGCAGGCATATGCCGGCGAGATAAGAAAAATAACGCAGGCCATTGGGTATGCAATTGCGGCAATAACGTTGCGTCGATTTTGTAAAAGCGATCACCCACGCGCCGTAGTGTAAAACTTCGAAGACGAGCAAATAATCTAAACGCGTTTTTATGTCGACCGAAGTACCGAAAAGCAAAATTTCTTCACTGCCGCTAATCGGGTCCAGTATGGCGATTGAAAACAACCACAGAGCGTTTACGTAGGCGGCGACGCAAAAGGTTTTGCCAACATTCACGTGTCGGTAGCGTATGGTTACGATACACGCAAAAATGAGGCTTAATAAGCCCGCGCCGTAATATGCAAGCTCAGTTACCGAGGGGGAAAAGTTCATTTATCTCATTAAGGTGTGGCTTGCCAATCACATTTCGTTAGAGATCGACTTAATTTGTGTAACAACCTTGTCCATAAGGCGTTCGAACATCGGTGTAGCATCTAACGGTCGTGCCTTTTTGAATTGCATATCGTAGGCAAACTGCCGGCGTGTTTTCACCAGCGCTTTAAAGCCAAACCGATTTACAAATACATAATTTTCAGAGTCGATTTTAGCACTTAGTTTGCAGCGAATATCTTTTCCTTTTATTTCATCAGTATATTCGAGCCATGTACCAATCATCATGTGTTTCGCTTCGAGATAATACTGGCTGGAAAGTTCCTCGTAACGCGCTTGTTGACGCTCCAGCGCGGTCATTTCTTCCCAGGTTTTTTTCTTGGGATCGCTCTTGCCGAGTTTGTTTTTCTGTTCTTCAGACAGCTCTTTGTAGACAGGTTCTTGCCGGGTACTGTCGAATGTGGATTTCAGTACAGTTTCGATTTCTCGAACTTTGGCCTGGCGGGCGTCTTCGTTATCAATAACAGACTCTAAACCCGTTTCAATACGCGTTAAGACATCGGGCACCAGGCGTTGCTGGCGTGCCTGTGATTTTTCTTCTTCATGTGATTGGGCGACCCAAATGAGATCGGAAATAAGTTGTTCATATTCAACCCATTCAGCGCAATCTTTACCGCCTCTGACATAGGTCAGGACAAGTACTTGTAACCAGGTATTGGTTAAAAAGTCACTAACTATTTCTGGCAGGGTTGCATCTTTTAATTTGTCGTAAAGTGCATTCTGTGCAAATGTGCGCGCAGCCTTGAGTTTGGCTTTACCCGTTTCGGTTTGCTGTGTGCGCGTTTCAACAACGGAGGACTTATCCAGTTCGGCTTTCAAAGTGGCGCGAACCGCTTCTGTTACCTCGGTGAAAAGACTGTCATCCAGTTTAAATTGATGATTAATCTTGTGCACGCCTTCGACAATAACGCGATACAGCGGGTCGCGTTCGAGCGGCTTGGATTCATCAAAACTCAGACCAGCTTCGGTAATAATGTTAATTAACGCGCGTGATGGATGGTTTTCATCGGTCAAAAATGTTTTGTCGTGCAAGGCGATTTTTAAGACTGGAATTTGTAGCCTACAAATGAGTGACTGCACAGCAAGAGGAAGATTTTCGTCTTCCAGTACCTTGTCGAAAAATAGGGCGACGAGATTAATAATATCTTCGTTGGGCTGGTCGAGTGCCTGAGGTTCGTCTGGATTCTTTAATGACAGAATATCCGTAACGATTTGTGGCACCAGATTTTGCGGCGTTTCATCGCTCAGGCGTTGATCGATATTGCGCTGGGTTTCGGTCAGAAAGTTGGCGAGCTCCGGTACCGGCATAACAGCACCGGGGTTGGCGCTGAAGTAATGATAGTTGCCGAGCGCCTGGATTCCGGGAATATTTGCTTGCCGAGCCGCACGGATCGACGACATCAGCGACGCGAGTGCGTTGCTCTCAAGTTGAAACGGTGCGGCACCGCGTTTTTCGCCACCAAAGGCATCTAAACCATGCTCTTCCGCGTGCTGTTCCTGGGCTTCAATCGCTGTACTCGGTTCCTGAGCATCTGGGTCCTTGACACTCTTGCGCAGGACCTTGGGTAAAATGCCAGCTTCGATTAATACCTGATTTGCCTCGGCATATAGGTGGCCGAGCTGTTTGAGGATATGTTTTTCAAACAGTTTAAAAAAGATTAGTCGTGTTTTAATTTCAAGGCCCAGATGTTTTAGGCTGGCGCTTACAAAGGCTCTCGACAGGTGCAAGGGGTCGAGTGGATTATTGTATTGATCTACTTGGCAGTGAGTGAGCAGTTCATCTAGGCGGGCAACTAAATCGTACAGCTCCTGTTTGTAGGTGTCGCGCGTGCGATCAGCCATATTTTTTTGCGCCAGGTCGACTTCCAGGTCTTCGCGGTCTACGATCGAAAGCTCGGTTTCGTCACCGGGTGTCCGGCCTTCAGTCACAGCTTTCAATTGCGTAATCGTCTTAAAATTTTTAACCAGGTTTTCACTGAAGTCCTGGCTCAGTTTGTCTTTTGACACCCTGATAGCGCGCATTGCTTCGAAATAAAGATTTTCTTCGTTATTGGTAGATGCGCGTTCGGAGAGTTCGTAGAAGAGGTCGTCGGTTGCCGTAAAGAAATGCTCAAGCAGCTCTGCAACAGTAGCGAGACTCCGCTCAGCGATAGTGTTGAGTATATTCGATTCTGCTTCGCTGATGCTTGGCTTCTCAATCACCAATTCGATATTTGTTTTTCCATCGTTTGGGGCTGTCATGACGACTCTCTGGTTTAAGCTGCTGCGGCACTTCTAGGCATTGTGCATACTTAAGTAAGCTTCGCAAAATCCTAGCAATATTCACTAATTTTACACATGTTTAGTGCCAAGTGTCCCTATCTGGCCTCATCTTGCGCCCAAAAAGAAGGTAATTTTTGGTTGGAAATCACACAATTTAGTATGTGTTTAGAAATTAACTCCCCTTTGAGCTGTTTATTCGTTGCCAGGCATGTCGTTTATCGGTGCCTGAATGTTATTTGTCGGTTACTCGCGACCAGCTTGTCTATCTAACCGGCCGACCTATAATGGCCCTCTATTTTTTTGCGGAGCGCGCCGATGCTCTTGATGATCGATAACTACGATTCCTTTACCTACAACGTTGTTCAATATTTAGCCGAACTGAACGCTGAGGTAAAAGTTGTGCGAAACGATGAACTAAGTGTAGAAGAAATCGAAGCGCTTAAACCTGAGCGCATAGTGATTTCCCCAGGGCCTTGTACGCCTAACGAGGCAGGTGTTTCTGTTGAACTGATTAAGCGCATGCAGGGCAGGGTTCCGATTCTCGGTATTTGTTTGGGGCACCAAAGCATCGGTCAGGCCTTCGGGGCTGAGATTGTGCGCGCAGAAGCCGTGATGCATGGCAAAGTCTCACATATCCACCACAAGGGCAGTGGCGTGTTTTCCGGTATCCCTTCGCCTTACGTCGCAACGCGCTACCATTCGCTTGTTATCGCTAAAGATTCGCTTCCCGAGACACTGGAAGTCACCGCATGGACAGAGACAGCATCGGGTGAGCTTCACGAAATTATGGGAGTGAGACATACGTCGCTCGCTGTTGAAGGTGTGCAGTTTCACCCTGAGTCGATCATGAGCGAACACGGACACACCTTACTGCAAAATTTTTTGAATCTGACTTTGAGGAATCACTGATGAAGATAAATGAGGCCCTGGCGTCAGTAGTGGGCGGTTGTGACCTGAGTCAGGCGGAGATGGCATCGACGATGCGCCAGTTGATGTCAGGAGAGGCGACACCAGCCCAAATAGCCGGCCTGTTGGTGGCGCTGCGAATGAAGGGAGAAACGGTCGATGAAATTACCGGTGCTGTTGAGGTGATGCGTGAGCTCGCCACACCAGTAGCAATAAATGTTGACGGCCTGGTGGATACCTGTGGCACGGGAGGGGATGGTGCAAACATCTTTAATGTGTCAACGGCTTCCGCGTTTGTCGTCGCCGCTGCTGGCGGCCACGTTGCGAAACATGGCAACCGCTCGATTTCCAGCTCATCGGGGAGTGCCGACGTTCTCGAAGCGGCGGGCATCCGCCTGGATGTTGGCCCCGATGTCGTGGGCCGGGCGATTGAAACACTGGGCGTTGGTTTTATGTTTGCGCCAGCGCACCACGGTGCGATGAAGCACGCCATTGGTCCACGTCGAGAATTGGGTATGCGGACCATCTTTAATATGCTTGGACCGATGACCAATCCCGCTGGTGTCACGCGTCAGGTAATTGGTGTATTTGATCAAAAGTTATGTCGGTCGATGGCGGAGGTGCTCAAAAGATTGGGCGGTGAGCATGTTTTGGTTGTGCACGCCCAGGACGGATTGGATGAATTTTCAATAGCCGCTGAAACCCATGTCGCCGAGCTAAATCAGGGAAATATTAAAGAATATGTGTTTTCGCCGCAGTCACTGGAAATGAACTATCGGGATCTGGATGGACTCGTTGTCGAGAGTGCCGAAGAATCCCTCGCGCTTATTCGCGCAGTGTTTTCTCCCAAAAAGGCCGCGGTGAATTTATCCGGGCAGCAATTGCAAAAAGCACATTCCATGATTGCGCTCAACGCCGCTGCAGCGATATATGTCGCTGGGCTTGCCACCAATTTAGCCCAGGGGCTGGAGATGGCCGAAGACGCGATTGCGAGCGGTTTGGCAGCAGAAAAATTAGCAGCGTTAGCGCAATTTACGCGAGCGGCTTAATGAATTTAAGGGTTAAAGTGTTGTGCAAGACACACCAACAGTTTTAAAAAAAATAATCGCGCGCAAGCGAGAAGAAATTTTGCAGCGAAGTTCGCGTTGCCCTTTTGCCGAGATTACAAAAAAAGCGGAAGCACGCACCGACCCTATGCGCGGTTTTGTCGACGCGATAGTCTCCAAATATGCCAATGGCTGCAGTGCAATTATTGCCGAGATAAAAAAAGCTTCGCCGAGTAAAGGTGTAATCCGTGAGCATTTCGTTCCCGCCGATATTGCCGCGAGTTATGCCGCTGGTGGCGCCACCTGCCTTTCGGTGTTGACGGACATCGATTTCTTTCAAGGGGCCGATGAGTATCTGGGGCAGGCGCGCGATGCTTGCTCTTTGCCGGTAATTCGCAAAGATTTTATTGTCGATCCGTACCAGGTCCATGAAGCAAAGGTGATTGGTGCGGATTGTATTTTGTTAATTGTCGCTGCGTTAAAACCATCAGAGCTTCAATTATTAAACGAATTGGCACTTGGCATTGGTCTGGATGTTTTGGTTGAAGTGCACAACGAAAGCGAATTGGAATTAGCGCTTGATTTGCCAAACCAATTAATTGGCATTAACAACCGGGATTTGCATAGCTTTAACGTGAGTTTGGATACGACCTTGGATTTGCTCGACCAGATTCCGAGTGACCGGGTGGTTGTTACCGAAAGCGGAATTGTTTCTCGCGATGATGTGCAATTAATGCGAAATCACGGTGTGAACAGTTTTCTTGTGGGCGAATCGTTTATGCGTGCGGAAAACCCCGGAGCAAAGCTCGCGGAGTTTTTTGAAAGCTAGGAGATAGTGTATGGCTTGCGTGCGGTGCTTAACGGGTGCCAAACACTACCATTGTTTTGCCTTTGACTGAAACGAGCCCCTGCTCTTCGAGTGTTTTAAGCACGCGGCCAACCATCTCTCGCGAACAGCCAACGATACGACCAATTTCCTGGCGGGTTATTTTTATTTGCATACCATCGGGGTGTGTCATTGCATCTGGCTCTTTACACAAATCCAGCAGCGTTCTTGCGACTCGCCCGGTAACATCTAAAAAGGCGAGATCACCAACTTTCCGTGTTGTATTGCGCAGGCGTTTAGCCATTTGCGTGCCGAGTGCAAATAAAAACTCGGGATGGGTTTCGGAAAGCTCTTGAAATTTGGCGTAGGAGATTTCACCAATTTCACACTCGGTTTTGGCACGTACCCAAGCGCTGCGGGAATCTTCCTGGTTAAAAAGGCCCATTTCACCAAAAAAATCGCCGTCGTTCAAATAAGCAACGATCATTTCGCGGCCCTCTTCGTCCTCGATAAGAACCGTTACAGAGCCTTTAATGATGTAATAAAGCGAGTCACTTTTGTCGCCAGCATATATTAAAGTGCTTTTGGCTGGATAACGTCGACGGTGGCAATGAGCCAAAAATGTGTCAACGTTTTCTATATGTGGTGTGAGTGAAACGGCTACCAAAATTTAGTCCTCTAAATTGAAAATTCCAAAATTAATTTCTGGTCAGAGAAGCCTTACTGAGTCTGAGTATAGCTCTCGACCGCCGAGGATAACGAATTTTTTTTGAAAATACAGCGCTTTAGCTGGATTATGGCTACGAGCGCACGGAAGTTGTGGGCTATTTTTTCAATTGCGCTTGTAAAGTTATTCATATGCCGCATATTAGTCGATGAAAATTTGAAATAAGTGATATTGACGATGAAAGCTTCGGTAAACTGGTCACAGAAAGCAAAATTTATTGGCACTTCAGGCAGCGGACACACGGTAACGATGGATGGCCCGCCAGATCACGGCGGTGAAAACCAAGGACCGAGACCCATGGAGATGCTCTTGCTGGGCTTGGGCGCTTGTTCGACTTTTGACGTCATGAACATCTTAAAAAAATCGCGCCAGGACATTCACAATATAGATGTTGACGTTGATGCCGAGCGCGCAGATGCGGTGCCAGCCGTGTTCACTAAAATTCACTTAACGTTTGTTGTAAGCGGCAAAAACCTTAAGGAAGCCCAGGTCAAGCGGGCCGTGTCGCTGTCTGCGGAAAAGTACTGTTCAGCATCCATTATGCTCGAACAGGGTGGGGTGGATATCGCCCATAGCGTCAAATTGATCGAGGTGTAAGTTTCCAGATGACGCTGTAGCTGGTTTTGCAGCGGCTGTTGCCGCAATAGCTAGACGCGATAACTGCTCATGGTCATTGCTTTTGATACAAGCGTCATTGCTGCTCTGACAGCGATGGGAAACTGAATTCCTCCGGCGTCGAGCGCTGCATCTGCATGTTTGGCTTCGTCTTCGAGCATCTGCTCCACCACCGCGCGTGAGCGCAAGTCGTGCTCGGGCAAGCTCTGCAGATGCTCGCGAAGGTGCTTACAGACTTGTTGCTCTGTTGCGGCGACAAAGCCGAGGCTTATCTTATCTCCGGCCAAGCCCGCACCGGCCCCGATCGAGTAGGATAAGAGATACCACGCAGGATTTAGCACGCTTGTATGACTTCCAAGTTCGTCGATGCGCTCTTCACACCAGGCGAGGTGATCTATCTCTTCATCTGCAGCGGCGTCCATCTGTTCTCTTACGTCGGTAAGCTTTGCGGTCAGTGCCTGGCCCTGATACAGCGCCTGAGCGCAAACTTCCCCTGCGTGATTGACGCGCATTAAGCCGGCGGCGTGGGCGCGCTCCTCGTCGGACAATTCGTTTTCCGCCTGTTGCTGAGCTGGCGAAGGCCGTGTCAGAGGCCGCGAGCGGGTAGTGATTGATCGCAGTGCTCTGTCGGCATTGCAAATAAACTTATCCAGTGGGCTTAATTGGCGTGTGTTCATAATTAATGATTTGGGTGGCTATATTCGCTTACACTCTGTTAGGGCCTGTTGATACGCATTTGGTCTCCGGCAGTGGTGATTAAATGCGTATCAACAGGCCCTGGATAGCGAACCATGAAGGAGTGTTATGAATAATAACGATTTGGCGCTGATGCTCAAGGGGCGGACGCCACTAATTGCGTTGGAAACGTATGACGAACTAAAAGCGCTCGAGCTATTGGCGAAATTGCGGCGCGGCAATTTTGGCAGCGCCTGGAAGTGGTCGATCACGGAGGGCCTGGCGCCGCTCGGCTTTGGTGTGGAGCTTAAAAATCCTGAAGACTATTGTGAGCCGGAGGCCGTGTTGCGTCATATTCGCAAGGAACAGGGCGCTCAGCTTTTCGTGCTATGCGATATACACCCGTTTCTCGATGAGCCGAAAATAGTGCGTTTTCTCAAGGACCTTGCGTTGCACGCCCGCGATAAAAAACAGAAGTTCGTGCTGCTTAGCCACTCATTGGATATTCCGCCTGAATTGCGTCGTTTGTCGGCGAAAGCGTCGATTTCTCTGCCGGGCAAAGACGAAATCCTTGCGATAGTGCGTGAAGAGGCGCGTCGCTGGCAGGAAAAAAATCGCGGCCTGAAAATCAAAACGGATACGGCAACGTTAGATAAGCTTGTGGCCAACCTGCTCGGTCTGGCCCATCAGGATGTGCGCAGCCTGGCTTATGGTGCAATTGCAGACGATGGTGCAATTACCGAGTCGGATTTACCAGGGCTTACCAAGGCGAAGTTTGCGCTGATGGATATGGAGGGTGTGCTTCATTTTGAATACAGCACCAAGCATTTAAGCGATGTGGCGGGCTTCGATAATCTCAAAGCCTGGTTGGCGTCGCGGGAAGCGGCGATGGCGGGGTTTGGTGAGGAAAGTCATTTAGATCCGCTCAAAGGTCTGTTGCTGTTTGGTGTGCAGGGCGGTGGCAAGAGTTTGGCTGCCAAGGCGATCGCGGGCATGTGGTCGCTGCCTTTGTTGCGTTTGGATATGGCGGCGCTGTTTAACAAGTATATCGGCGAGACTGAAAAGAATTTGCGTGAGGCACTTAAATTGGCGGATCTTATGTCGCCCTGTGTGCTTTGGGTGGATGAAATCGAAAAAGGCCTGGCCCAGGACCAGGAAAATGCCACAGGCAAACGAATTTTGGGCACCTTGCTCACCTGGATGGCTGAGCGTAAGACCAAGGTTTTCCTGGTGGCGACAAGTAACGATATCAGCCAGCTTCCCCCCGAATTGATGCGCAAGGGGCGCTTTGATGAAATTTTCTTTGTCGACTTACCGGACGCCGAGACGCGCGTTGCGATCTTCGATATTCATCTGCGTAAACGCGGGCTCGAGAATCTGCAGTTTGATCGGCAGCGTTTAGTCGATTTAAGCGAGGGTTTTACTGGAGCGGAAATTGAGCAGGCGGTGGTTTCTGCGATGTACAGTGCGGCTGCGGAGGCGAATGAAGTGAGTGAGGAGGGCCTGGCGATGGCCTTGCAGCAGACGCAGCCGCTCTCTGTGTTGCATGCCGAGAGGGTGCAGGGCTTGCGGGATTGGGCGGCCGATCGGTCGGTTAAGGCCTAAAAGTAACGTTGGCGGAATGCCCTTGACGCACTTGCTTTTTAGACACGCTGCAAGTACATCCGTGTACGCTCGGCGCCAGCAACTCGACAACTGCTCCTGCGTTGTTCTAACACCCGCCATCCATGGCGGAGCTTGCTGGCGACGGTCTAAAAAGCAAGTGCGTCAAGGGCATTCCTCGATCGCGCCACAAGTCAGTTTTGAACCGTTAGCTCAGCTTTGATTCTCGTTCGATGGCTCTGTAAGCGATGTCGGCGCGCATGTAGGCGTCTTGCCATGTGATTTGCTTGGCGATGTCGTAGGCGTTTTTCTGGGCGTCGGTGACGTTGGTGCCGAGTGCGGTGGCGCAGAGTACGCGACCGCCGTTGGTGACCACATTTCCGTCGATTTCAGCGGTGCCTGCGTGGAAGATTTTGCCTTCTGTACCTTCGGCGGCGTCTAGGCCACTGATAACGTCGCCCTTGCGATAGTCTCCCGGGTAGCCTCCTGCGGCGAGTACGACGCCAACGGCGGGGCGTTCGTCCCATTCGCTTGTATATTGGTCCAGCCTGGTTTCAATTGCGGCGTTGCACAGTTCGACGAGGTCTGACTGCAGGCGTAGCATGATCGGTTGTGTTTCCGGGTCGCCGAAGCGGCAGTTGTATTCGATGACTTTAGGTGTACCGTCGTTGGTGATCATAAGGCCGGCGTAAAGAAACCCGGTGTAGGCGTTGCCTTCAGCGGCCATGCCGCGGATGGTCGGCATAATGACTTCGGCCATAATCCTGTCGTAGACCTCGGGTGTGACTACCGGCGCGGGGGAGTAGGCGCCCATGCCGCCGGTATTGAGTCCGGTATCGCCGTTGCCCGCGCGTTTGTGATCCTGGCTGGTCGCCATTGGCAGCACGTCTTCACCGTCGGCAATGACGATAAAGCTCGCTTCTTCGCCGCTGAGGAATTCTTCGATGACCACGCGGCAGCCAGCTTCGCCAAAGACGTTGCCGGATAGCATGTCGGTGACTGCGGCTTCTGCCGTGGCCAGATCTTCGGCGACGATCACGCCTTTACCTGCGGCCAGGCCGTCGGCTTTCACTACGATCGGTGCGCCTTTTTCCCTGAGGTAGGCAAGTGCAGGCGCGACGTCGGTAAAGCTTTGATACTCGGCAGTGGGAATATTGTGACGCTGCAAAAAATCTTTGGTGAAGGTTTTGGAGCCTTCGAGTTGCGCGGCGCCTTGTGTCGGGCCGAAGCAGTTCAGGTTGTGCTTGTTGAAGTAGTCAACAATCCCGTCCACAAGTGGTGCTTCGGGGCCAACGATGGTGAGCGTTACGTCATTGTCGCGGGCGAAATTTGCGAGTTCTTCAAAAGCGTTCACGGCAATTGCGACGTTTTCGAGCTTGGTGTCGCGTGCAGTACCGGCATTGCCGGGCGCGACAAATACTTTGCTCACATGGCTACTTTGCGCTGCTTTCCACGCCAGCGCGTGTTCGCGGCCTCCGCCGCCAATAATCAGAATGTTCATGACGGTGGCCTCAGTGACGGAAGTGGCGCATAGCGGTGAATACCATCGCGATACCGTGCTCGTCGGCGGCGGCAATCACTTCTTCATCGCGCATGGAACCGCCGGGTTGAATCACGGCTTTGATGCCGGCGTTTGCAGCGTTATCTATGCCGTCGCGAAACGGGAAGAATGCGTCTGAGGCCATCACTGAACCGGGCACTTTAAAACCGGCGTGTTCGGCTTTAATTCCCGCGATACGCGCGGAGTTGACGCGGCTCATTTGTCCCGCGCCAATGCCGACGGTTTGATTATTTAGCGCATAGACGATGGCGTTGGATTTGACCATTTTGCAGACTTTCCACGCAAAGAGCAGGTCGCGAATTTCGTTTTCTGACGGTGTGCGCTGACTGACAATTTTAAGATCACTTTTTTCAATCACACCATTGTCTCGGTCTTGCACGAGGAGTCCGCCGGTCACACGCTTGTAGTCGAAACCCTGGGTGTGAGCTGTGGACCACTGACCGCATTCGAGCAGCCGCACATTTTTCTTTTCCGCGACAATTTCAGCTGCGGCGGAACGTATGCGAGGTGCAATAATCACCTCGACAAATTGTTGATCGATAATGGCTTTGGCTGTTTTGGCATCGAGTTCGCGGTTAAATGCAATAATGCCACCAAAGGCCGATTCGGGATCTGTTTGGAACGCGCGCGCATAAGCTTCGCCAAGCGAAGAAGCTTGTGCGACGCCACAGGGGTTGGCGTGTTTGACAATGACGCAGGCGGGCTCATCAAATTGCTTGACGGTTTCCAACGCCGCATCGGTGTCTGCCACGTTATTAAATGACAGTGCCTTGCCTTGCAATTGTTTGGCCGTGGATACGCTTGCTTCAGTAAAATGACCATCGATATAAAATGCCGCGCGCTGATGTGGGTTTTCGCCATAGCGCATCGCTGAAGCTTTTATAAATTGTGTATTAAATGTGCGCGGAAATACTGCATCGTCCGTAGATAATTGTGTCCCGAGATAATTGGCGATTGCGCCATCGTAGGCCGAGGTGTGTTCAAAAGCCTGGACGGCTAAATCGAAACGCGTCGCGCGCGACAGGCATCCTTCGTTTTGATTTAATTCTTCGAGAATGGCTGTATAACTGTTGCTGTTTACGACAATGGTGACGTCGTTAAAGTTTTTAGCGGCGGCGCGCACCATCGTCGGTCCGCCGATATCGATATTTTCGATGGCGTCGTCCAATGCACAACCCGGATTGGCAACGGTTTTTTCAAACGGATAAAGATTTACGATCACCATGTCGATGGTTTGAATACCGTGCTTGGCCATAACGTCGTCATCTGTGCCCCGCCGTCCCAAAATACCACCGTGAACTTTTGGGTGTAACGTCTTCACTCGGCCACTCATCATTTCGGGAAAACCGGTGTAGTCCGAAATTTCTTTTGCGGGAATATCGTTTTCCAAAAGCAGTTTGTGTGTGCCGCCTGTGGATAAAATTTCCACGCCCATGACATGCAAACGCTGGGCAAATTCTGCAACACCGGTTTTATCCGAGACACTGATGAGCGCGCGTTTTATTTTTACTGATTCTTGAGTTTGAGTCATACATTTAAGCCTAAGTGGCGAATGATTTGAGCATCATCGCTGACACCGGAATAATTAAAAAGAGGCAGGGTCCCCTTAGGTGCCAGGGCCAGTGAATACGATGACGAATTAACGATTTTATTTTCAATACCATCGAAAATCTTATGTGTAAGTTTTCGATGGTATTGAGATAGGTGTTGGCTAGTAATATTTGAGCAGGGGATTAAAGCAAACCGTATTGCTTTAGTTTTTTGCGCAGAGTGCCTCGGTTTAAGCCGAGCACGTGAGCCGCTTTAGTTTGATTATGACGTGTATATTTCATCACAACTTCTAACATAGGCGCCTCGACTTCCGCGAGCACCATTTCATAGACGTCGGTAACGTCGTGGCCTTCCAGATGTTCAAAATAGTTGGAGACAGCCCGGTCAACACAATCGCGAAGTGACTGGTCTTTTGGTGTGACATGATCTTTGGCTGCTGGTACTTGGCTGGCGAAGTCGGTGTTTCGTTCAGTCAATAGCGTGTCCGCTGTAGTCATGCTGCATTTTCCTCGTTAGTTGTAAGCCCATTAAAAAAGTGGTTAACGTAGCTGAGTTGTTGTTCAGCCGTGTTAATTTTGTTGAATATTTTTTTTGCGGATACGCTGTCCACATTTTGTTTCATTGCATCGCAATACCACCCGAAATGTTTGCGTGCAATACGTGTTCCGTGCTCTTCGCCGTAAAAATTATGAATGCTTTGCAAATGCCCGACAATAACTCTACGCCGTTCCTCTATAAGCGGCTCAGCAACGTGTTCGCCGTTGCTTAAATATTTATCAATCTGTTTAAACAGCCAGGGATTCCCTAGCGCGCCTCGACCCACAAGCACAGCGCTTGCACCTGTTTTAGCAAGGACTGCCTTTGCTTTGGTCGCGCAATCGATATCACCATTCGCGAAAACAGGTATGGATATCGCATCGACAATGTCGCCAATCGTGTCGTATTCGGCTTCCCCATTGAATTTGCAGGCTCGCGTTCGACCGTGAACTGCGATAGCTGCGACGCCGCATTCTTCTGCAATTTTTGCAATGTGGACGCCGTTTTTGTTTTCTGGGCAGGTGCCGATTCTGGTCTTTAAGGTCACCGGAACATCTACTGCGTTAACCACATTCGCTAAGATCGATGCAACCAGCGGTTCGTCGCTCAACAGGGCAGAGCCGGCTAACTTTTTACATACTTTCTTGGCTGGGCAGCCCATGTTGATATCAACAATATGCGCCCCGTGCGTTACACATGCTTTTGCTGCCTGCGCGAGCTGTTCCGGGTCGCTTCCTGCAATTTGCATGCTAACCGGATGCGTTTGCGCATCGAGTGCTAAACGCGAGCGCGATTTACGGCTTTGCCATAGTGAAGTATCCGAGGTCAGCATTTCCGATGTCGTCAAGCCTGCGCCAAAAGTACGACTCAAGCGACGAAACGGCAGGTCGGTAACGCCTGCCATTGGCGCCATAAGCACTCGACTGTCTATTCGCTGATCCCCGATATAGAACACGCGCCCCCCAAAAGACGACTTTATCGCGCACTCGCAGCGAAAAACTACCCTGCGAAAAAGGGGGGGTATCATACCTAACGAAGCTCATTATGGGAATGCAGTAATTGAACAAATTGATCAATAAAAGTGCAGCTCTAGGGCTTGACTACCGAGATTTGATAGTTTACCGCGTTCAATCCGGGGTCATCTATTTCCAGTGATATATGAATTGGGTGCTGGTGTGGCATCAGCGTGCGTCCGGCAAGTTCGCCACCGACATAGTCGGCAGGCCTAAATTCGTGCTGGGTTACGAGCGCCCCTCGGGCATCGGTAAAACGCAGTTGCAGTGTGGGGAAGTACTGATCGAAATTAGCGGAATTGAGGATAACCGCATCGACAAGCAGATACGCTTCACGGTTTGGGTGGTCCATGACGGTCATATTGTCGATGCGAATTTTTTTTAAATTTTGTAAAACAGGAAGTTGACAGCCCAGCTGTTTGCATATTACTGAGTAGTAAGCGCGATAGGGTTCTTTGCGGCCCCAATCGTTAAATTGAAAATAAGCAAGTTGGGCAATTGCAATAAATGCGGCAAGTACACTGAGCGCAAACCAAAAATACTTTGAGTGCCAAAAGGGGTTGTCGCTAATGACGTGAAGCTCAAGCGGTTCCGCTTCGATGGCGTCTATAAAATCGTTATTGCGGACATCTTCGTAGATAGCTTCCTGTTCCTGAGCCGGGTATTCGCGTTGTTCTTCAACAGCTTCTTCCAGGTAATCATCGCCTTCTTCTAAATAATCATCACCTTCATCGCTGTCGTCATTGATATATTCAGGGGTTTGGCGCTTGGCGAAGATGTGCTCAAGTGGGCGCTCGGTTTTTTCCTTGTCGATAATTTGGAATGTAGATGCGTACTTATATTCCTCTTCTTCAGGTGCAGGTTTTCTTACCTTTTTTTCATCTGCCAGGTCTTTGGCCCGCTCGGCTTCGTTTTCGTCGTCGAGTAAGTCCAGTGCCCACGATTCGTCATCATCCTTGTTGTTGGACTCATCTTCATCGAAGTCTTTTAGTTTGCGCTCAAATAAGTTGATGTCAGATTTGGCTGCCTGTTTGGCGACAAATATATTTTCGTCAAACGCTTCGCCGCTGTCGGTGTCTTCCCGGTCGGAGTCGCCGGGCATATCATCGCTGATAAGTAAGTTGTCGTCGTCCTCAGTAGTTTTGGGTTGAGGCGATGGGCGGGTGTCTGCTTCGGTTTTAGGTGCGGGCTTGGCTGCAGCTTGGTGCGCATCTTTGATAAGGTGTTCGCGCGCATTAAAAATGTTCAAACACGAACCACATCGAACTGCGCCGCGCGCAGTGTTGAGGTGTTCTTTATTGATCCTAAATGAGGTTTTGCATTTAGGGCATCGAGTAATCGCTTCAGTCATATATTTGTGTAGCAGCGCTGCAAAGCTTTCAGGCGATTCGAAGTCTATACCCAGATATCGCGTTGGTAAAATATAAAACCTTTGTGTTTCTCAAAAAGCGGCTTTTTCAGTGCTTCCTCTTAATGCCAGTAATGCGCAACCAGTCACCTTTTTCTGTCGGGTCATCAAAATCAATAGCACCTGTATAAGCGTTTATAACGGCGTCTTTCTGAGAAACTAAAATGCCGGATAAACAGAGTTTAGCGTTCGGAGCGAGCAAAGCGATAAGCGCAGGCGCTAGTTCGACCAGTGGTCCTGCTAAAATATTGGCCAAAACAAGGTCTGCACGTGTATTTGGCGCGTTTGACGGGAAAAATACTGGGAACTGAGTGAGATCCAGGCCATTGCGTTCAATATTTTGCCGGGTGGCTACAAGCGCTTGCGGATCCACATCTACGCCTGTAGCGCTATCTGCACCCAGCAGTAGGGCTGCGATGCCGAGGATGCCCGAACCACAGCCGTAATCGATGACCGAGGTGCCGGCGATGTCCTGTTTAGCTAGCCACTCTAAGCAAAGAAAGGTGGTTGGATGTGTGCCGGTGCCAAAGGCGAGCCCGGGGTCGAGCATAAGATTGACCGCGTCGGGGTCGGGCACCTCAGTCCAGCTCGGGCATATCCAGAAGTTTTTTCCACATTGGATCGGCGTGTAGTGCTGCATCCATTCGCGTTCCCAGTCTTTGTCCTCAAGTATCGACCAGTGCAACAACGGCTTCTCGAGTTTTGCCTGTCTGCATATTTCGTTGGAGACCTTGTTTGAATCAATATCGGCGCTAAAAAGCCCCGTCAATCGCGTTTCGTGCCACAGTGGTGTCTCGCCCAGCGCGGGTTCGAAAATAGGCTGGTCGGCGTTGTCTTCGAGGGTAATAGCGCGCGCGCCGACGCTGGAAAGTGCCTTTTCAATACGTGGCACTTGTTCAGGCGGCGCGGGGATGCGAAGTTGCAACCAGGGCATTAGAGGGCCGCGCTTGCTGGCACGGCTTTAGCAACAAACGGGTGCAGCACTAGAGACCGAGCTTTTTCTCAAGGTAGTGAATGTTCACTCCACCTTCACCAAAGGCACTGTCTCGCACCAACTCTTTTTGCAGGTCAGTATTTGTCTTGATGCCGTCGACGACAAGTTCTTCAAGCGCGATTTCCATGCGTTTAAGCGCACTGCGGCGGTCATCGCCGTAAGTGATGACTTTGGCGATCATAGAGTCGTAGTAAGGGGGCACTGTATAGCCGCCGTAAAGATGCGAATCTACACGTATACCGAGGCCACCGGGTGGGTGGAATGTTTTGACCAAGCCCGGCGATGGCATAAATGTCTTGGCGTCTTCGGCGTTAATACGACACTCGAACGCGTGACCAGTAACTTTTATATCTTCCTGTTTTATGCTGAGCGGTTCGCCGGTGCACACTTTAATTTGCTCGCGTATTAAATCGACCCCGGTAATCATCTCGGTCACGGGGTGTTCTACCTGGATGCGGGTGTTCATCTCAATAAAGTAAAAGCCGCCATCCTCGTAGAGGAATTCGAAGGTCCCGGCGCCGCGATAGCTAATCTCATTACAGGCGCGGGTACAGGCATCATAAACCTGTTCGCGCAGAGCCATATCAATACCTGGTGCGGGTGCTTCTTCGATAACTTTTTGGTGGCGGCGTTGCAGTGAGCAGTCGCGATCAAACAGATGAATCGCGTTGCCCTGACCATCAGCCAGTATTTGCACCTCGACATGACGTGGGTTTTGCAGAAACTTCTCCATATACACCGTGTCATCGCCAAAGGCGGCTTTCGCTTCTGATTTTGTCACCTGGATGGAATTCCAAAGTGCCGAAGCTGTGTGCACTACGCGCATGCCGCGGCCACCGCCGCCAGCGGCTGCCTTAATAATAATCGGATAGCCGATGCGCTCAGCAATAACGCTGCAAGCTTCTCTATCGTCTGGAAGGGGGCCGTCGGACCCTGGGACAGTTGGGACACCGGCCTTTTTCATTGCGTCGATAGCGCTGACTTTGTCGCCCATCAAGCGAATAACATCAGCGTCGGGTCCGATAAAAACAAATCCGCTTTTTTGCACCTGCTCGGCGAAGTCAGCGTTTTCCGCAAGGAAGCCGTAGCCAGGATGCACAGCAACAGAGTCTGTGATTTCCATTGCGGCAATAATTGCCGGAATATTCAAATAACTTTCAGCACTTGCGTTCGGACCTATACACACGGATTCATCGGCGAGGCGAACATGCTTTAGATCGCGGTCCGCTTTGGAATAAACCGCAACTGTCTTGATGCCGAGTTCTTTGCACGCCCGTAAAATGCGCAGCGCGATTTCGCCTCGGTTCGCAATAAGAACCTTTTCAAACATGGGGCAGCCTCGCTACTAGGAAATAATAATAAGCGGTTGATCAAATTCGACCGGTTGGCCGTCGTCCGCAAGTACTGCTTCGATGACGCCACTTTTGTCTGCTTCAATTTGGTTCATCATCTTCATCGCTTCAACAATGCAGATGACGTCGCCTACTTTCACTGATTGACCAACGTCAACGAAAGGCGCTGCCCCTGGGCTTGGCGAACGGTAGAAGGTGCCCACCATAGGCGAGTTTACGGAATGACCGCTCGGCGTGCTCTCAGGTGCTGCTTCGGCTGGGGCGGGTGATGTAGGTGCCGGCACTGCGGCGGGGGCGACACTGGCAGCGGGTGCAACGGCGGCGACGGGCGCTTGAATAACGGTTTGGGCTTGGCTCTGACCGCGGCTGATGCGCACAGATTCCTCGCCTTCTTTTATTTCAAGCTCTTCAATATTTGATTCTTCCAGGAGCTCGATAAGTTTTTTAATTTTGCGGATATCCATGGATTCCCCTTAGTAACTGACCAAAATATGTGATTGTTTTTTTACCCCAGATGCGTGAGTGCAGCATCCAGGGCGAGTTCGTAACTGCGCGGACCAAAACCGCAGATAAGACCCTGCGCAATATCAGAAAAATATGAGTGCTTGCGAAAATCCTCCCGTGCGTGCACGTTCGATAAGTGGCATTCAATAAATGGAATGTCCACTGCCAGCAGTGCGTCCCGAAGCGCAACACTCGTGTGTGTAAACGCCGCGGGATTAAAAATAATAAAATTAACGCCTTCGACTTGTGCATCGTGAATCCGGTTAATTAACTCGTATTCAGCGTTGCTCTGCAGTGTTTGAAAGTGATGGCCTGCATCGAGACATTTCGCTGTTAAGCGCTGATTGATATCTTCGAGTGTTGTTTCGCCATAAATGTCGGGCTCACGAAGGCCTAGCAAATTCAGGTTGGGACCATGTAACGCTAGTATCGTCGCCATATCTGATGCCTATATTCAACGAGAACAAATAAGCCCGCGCAGGACGGGCTTAGGGAAGAGAAGTGAGATTCTGCCTAAAATTGCGCATTATGTCCATTGAAATGCAAAATTTTAAGCAAATGGCAGCAATGTTGACGCAATTAGACGACGTTCGCGCAGTTAAAGCGCGGTGTGAGTGTCTACAGATTCCAGGATTAGGGTGTTAAAGCGCGTTTCATAGCGTCGAGAACAATACCTTTGGTAAGAATTTGGGGCAGGACCTCAGGTTCTGAATTGCTTGCAGACGGGTACATTAGGTAGAGAGGGACACCATTGCGCTGGAACGCATTCAATAGCTCCGTAATTTCAGGGTCGCTACTGGTCCAATCTCCGCGCAGCATTGCTATTTCATTGGCTTGAGCGAAGTTCATCACTTTTTCAGTGTCCAATGCTACGCGTTCGTTGATTTTACAGGTAATGCACCAGTCGGCAGTGAGATCTACAAAAACGGGTGTACCGTTGGAGCGCAGCTCGTCAAGCAGGGCTGGTGAGTACTCCTGCCAAAGCTCCCCTTCGCTATGCCCAAAGTTTTCGATCTTGTGTGCGATGTTAAGTGCAGAAGCGGCAAGCACTATGGCGAGTAGTCTGATCGCCCAACGCCAGGGTGAGGCGGGCTGTTTTTTCCAGAGCCAAAAGGCCATGGCGAGTGCAATGGCGCCACCGACAAGCATGGCGCTGCTGTCTGAGCTGGTCTGTTCGCCGACAACAACCAGCAGCCACACACAAGTAAACAGTAGAGGAAATGCCAGCAATTGCTTAAAGGTGTCCATCCATGGCCCCGGTTGGGGCAGCTTGCCAGCGAGTGCTGGACTGTGGCTGAGTAGCAAATACGGTAAGGCCATGCCAAAACCGAGGCAGATAAACACCAGCAGGGTGATGGGTGTACTTTGGGTCAGCGTAAATCCCACTGCGGTCGCCATAAACGGTGCAGTGCAGGGGCTTGCGACAACCGCAGCCAGAATGCCGGTAAAAAACGAAGCGCCCAAGCCCTTGCCCTGGGTGAGCGTATTGCCCAGGCCCATCCAACTGGTGCCAATGTCAAATAAGCCAAATAAGTTCATCCCGAGCAGGAAGAAGAGGTAGACCAGTGCGGCGACAAATATGGGTTCCTGCAGTTGGAAGCCCCAGCCCAGGGTCGTTCCTGCGGATTTCGCACTGACAATAATGATCGCAACGAAGATAAATGAGATCACAACACCTGCGGTATACGCCCAGCCGTTGATACGGTGCTGGGATGCATTCCCGCTCGCCAGACTCAATGCTTTTAGCGAAAGGACCGGGAAAACGCAGGGCATCAGGTTCAAGATCATTCCGCCGACGATCGCGCCGAGCAGGATCAGTACCAATAACGGCTGGTCTTGGGCGGTGGCTTGAGCAGGATTCGAGGCTTTGCTATTGCTTGCCTGAATGATTTCCGATGCCGGAATCAGCGCTAAGGTCCCGGCAGTTGGCTTAAATATCTGGACTTGCGGCTGATAACACAGCCCGGCGTCAGCACAGCCCTGCCAGCCGAGCAAAAGCTCGTAGGCCTGATCTGTCTCCGGCAGTTCCGCGCGCAGGTTTAACGATTGGTAATAGACCTCGAGCTCTTCTTGAAATACCTCGTCGAACTTGCGCAGGCCATCGGGCACACTAAAGTTGAGGTCTATTGTCTGCTTTGCGGTTTTCATTTGCAGGTTAAGTCGATGCCGGTATAGGTAGTAGCCATCTTCAATCTGCCAAGTGAAGCTCACCTGCTGTCCATCAATATTCCCGCTGGTAATGTAGGCTTCGTGTACTTCCAGGAACTCGTCTTGCTCGACCGCGAACAGGCTATCGCCACCCAGATTTTGAGCATGACTAAGCGCGGCCGAGAAAAAGATAACCAGAATCAAGCTTAAGGTCTTGAGAAAACGGTGAAATAAAGGGAAACAAGGCATAGAAGAAACACGGCGATGGCTGATGTGACAAACGTTAAAAGTATAGGTGATTTGGCTTGGTATGATATTGTAAGCGTCGATTGTGGGGGGAGTTTCATTACATTTATGAGTACTAAGTGGCAAAAAGTCAGGCATATTTTTTTAGTCTGTTTTGGTTTGCTAGCATTGGGTTGTGCGACAACAGATCAAAAACCTGATGCGCTTACACCCGTCGAACCCGTGCAAGTTCAGGTAGAAAAAAGCGGCCCCTCCCTCTATCAGCGGATGCTGGCTCAGGCTGAAACGCTGTTTAATGAGGGTAAACTCATAGCGCCAGAAGAAGACAACGCTTATATTCGCTATCGCGCGTTGCAACTTTTATATCCTGACAGCCGGGACGCACAATCCGGTTTAGATGCCATTCTTGTCAATGAGATTGATGTAGCGCGAACAGCGCTGGAAAATAATCGACGTCGACAAGTGCGTGCTCAGCTTAAAATACTCGAACAGCGCTTTCCCTCCGCACCACTGATAGCACAATTTAAAAAAAATATGGCGCAGACAATAGCGGCGGAAAATACAAAGAGGCAAGCGCTGATAAAAAAAGAACGCGAGGATAAACCCCGGATCTTTTTAGACGCTGATGAGCTTGCCGCTCGCAGTGATGCCGCTATCTCAGAGCTCGCTGGCATCGCCAACAAAGTGCGCGCCACTGATGAGTTTATAATGATTTATGCGCGTTCGGATGCGGATGCGCGATGGGTGTACCAAAAAATGCGAGATGCGGTTCCCGGCTATAGAATAAGAGCCGATATTCGTATCGGTGAACCCTCGGTTCGCTTGCTGCCGCCGTTGGATTAGGATTTGGCGATATATGTTCTGCCGTTGTCGCTCTATAAGCTTTTTGGGATATTGCTGGAATATATGCAACTAATTAGCCTTGCGTTGTTTAAGCAGCGTGCGAGACATGGCGTGGGCACTTGTACCAGAGACACGCCGTTAATACCTGCAAGCAGGTCCGGCCCAGAATCATAGATAAGGGTCGTTATGCGGAGCGAAGCAATGCTTCGCTTTAGTCCGCTTCACCCATGTAGGCTCTGCATCAGCACTCGACAACTGCTCCTGCGTTGTTCTAATGTTCGCCATCCGTGGCGGAACTTGCTGGTGAAGGTCTCTCATACAAGTGCCCACGCCATGTCTCTTCGGGTTTATGTAACAGCAACGTAAAATTATTTTTCAGATAGGATCGACGTGACATTTAAACGACGCTTAATACTTATTGTGATGGGCTTACTGATATTAAT
>JANQJP010000071.1 GCA_028281575.1 Cellvibrionaceae bacterium | reverse complement strand
CCATGATTCGCGACGGTAATGCATGGCAAGGAGCTTAAATTTATTAGATTAAATACGGTGCTATAGACTTGACTTTGGACCACAGTCGCTTGTTAGCTGATTTTTTATTTCGATAATGCTTCATGCTATTCGACTCTAGTATACGTTTTACCATCAAGAACACGCTGAACTTGAGCAACATTTTTTGCGCCTATACGCGTAAATATTTCTTCAGCTGAATATTCTCTGGAAAGTTGGCGTATCGCTCTTACTTGCTCAACTGACAACCTGCCATCTCGACCACAAATTTGAGCAACAGCCCAATCATTATCTCGCCATTTTTCAGTTACCCAAGGCGCAGGGAGACCTTTCCTAGGATTCTCTTTGAGCCATTCACTAACGATTCTGTCACGTTCATCTGGCATCGGGACAACTGATTGTTGAAGCAATCCATTCTCTCGAAGATAACGCAAACCAGATTTGCCGCCTGGAATCATATTAAGGCGGCGTTGATCTTCCCAATGGCCTTCAACTAAAAATTACTTCAGTTGCGTACAATTTTTCAAGATCATCAGTTATGCCCATTACCTTGTGATTAACATAGGTGATTCGTCCTTTCTCCTTTTCTTCTCGATATTTCTTATGGAACAGCAAAGGGCTCCCGCCGTTGATGGCTCTTTTATGCTCAGACCACCGCTTCTGCCAACTACGCGTTGTGACCCCTACATAAAAGAACCCGTCATTTGGATAAGAGCCACCGTGCCCAAAAATATGTTGATAAAGCACATACGCTCTTTTGGGAAAATGCTTTGGCGACAACAGGAAATGGGCGGGTATAGAAAAGAGCAAGCTCGGCTGCGTTATTTGACTTTCATCAAGTGTTGTTTGGCCTTGCCTCGCTGCTTGAATAAACAATGGATCAGTCACAAGATCGACAGAAATAATTGGCTGAAGCGCTCGCTCCTCTTCTTCGAGGGGTCCTGATTGGTATTCAGTAGCTGCCCCGACTGTACGATGACCAGCCTTTAATTTTTGGAAAGGTGCGATAAAGCCAGGGGCTTTCCCAAGGAACGTTAACTGAACAACTGGAATCATCTGCCCTGGCTTTATCCTAAAGATTCCATTTGGATTCTTCGCAACTTTGATCCATTCCGCACCATTGGGTGATGTTTGAATAAAATTATTGAGCAGGGCTTCTACTTCGCGACGACGAGCAATCATTGGTTTCGGAGCTAAATGCTCCCACCATAATTTGTTGATTTTTACGTCACTTCGCATCTATGAGAATCTCTGCTTGAAACAGCTAACGCCCGCATTTGGGGCCGTAGTGTAGTTGCGAAGCAACGAAACGGAGGTCCAAGCGGCGCAGCCGCTGAACCAAGATGCGTTTGTTATGTGTGTTAACGCTCAAAACCCACCTCTACCTTTCTGTGATCTGGATCTAAAACAATATAGTATTCTATGCCCATAGGATCTAGATACGAAGACTCAGCTACCTCTTGTGCCCATTGTTCAATACCAGAATAATTTGGCTCACTTTTTTTAAACTTAAATCCCAACCTGTTATTAGTCGGCGACTCTTTATCCCGGCACGGATATATCTCAAAAACCATACCGGAGAAAGTTGAAGAGTAGTGAACAGGACCAGCCCCATGCTTTTCTTTTTTGAAGACCATACAAAGCTGAGAATAGAACTTTAAATTCTCTTCTAAATCTTTGGCTCTTATTACTAGCAGAGATAAATTCACTTACTCGACCCTAGAAGCACATAACATTTGAATACCCGTCTCCAAGACGTACGTCGCTGTGACAGGTATTTCTGGACAAAATTTGAACACTACCCTGGAGCCCTTGCCACGTCAATGCCCCAGAGATGGACAAAATATATACAACCGAGAAAAGCGTCTCGTGCACGATATTTCTAGTTTTACTTATTTGACAACTTATTGATTGTAAAAAGAAAACTAAAATACCTTCAAATACCGTTATCACGAGACGTGGTATTTCTGAGAGGAGGGCCTGGTTTAGTATCAGTTGTACACCTTCCGTTGTTGATAGAAGCTCTTGGAAAGTGGTGCGATTACTGGGGTAGTGGCTCGACTTCTGTCAATTTAGTTTTGTCTTCAAGCTGATTACGCTATCGGCTTGAAGACTGTATAACTAAAGTTTTCTTCCGAGTCGTTTTTCAATTTGGCGCTTTTCCCACTCTGGGCCAAAAAAAAAAATATTTCAAAAACACTTAGACCGTGGGAAATTACTCCAATACCCCAACCTAAAGCCGCCCAGACGGCCCATACTGTGTTTGGCGATACGAGCCAATTGAGAATAAACAGCCCTGCAATAACGACCACATAACACACCAGGTGCGAGTAAAATGCTTTAATATCCTGCACCTTCTCAATAACTTTTTGCTCTTCGTAAGTTAAGCTTGTTTGTGAATCCACTTCGCGCTCCTGTATTAGATCATTCATCTCGATTTCGAAAACAGCAGCTAAGGACTTTAATGATTCCAAACCGGCTTTATGACCGCGCTCAATGCGTTGAATGGTTCGGGTACTAAGGCCGCTCAATTGGCCAAGTTGTTCTTGAGACCAACCGTGTTGTAATTGTAGTTTTCGTACAATCATTAATGTCTCCTTAGGTGCTCCTTGAGGCGAATTATTTAATGAAATAGTGTGATCCGTTACGACAAATTGGCGACATAAATGCGACATGCCTTTAATTTCAACGACTTAGATGATCTGATATCGCTTGGTTGGAAACAGTATATGTATAAAACCGAGCAGATGTATTGTAAATGGGGTGAAGAATAAAAGCATTTTACAGCGAGCAAAAAAAAGCCCCGACGCTGTCGGGGCTTGATAAGGGCTACGCGTTCCTTACACGTACTAGAAAAATGTTTCCTTACGGAAGCTCATCAGGAGGTGCATCTCCGGGTGGTGCAAAGTTGGAAATAATTGCGGTCGTTGCCGCTGGGTTAAATAGGATTTCCATAAACTCTGTACCTGCCGCCTGCTTGTTACCCACTCGCACGATAGGTGTGGATTCGGTTGAGCTATCCAAGAAGATAAAGCGGCCTCTTTCATCATCGTCAAGTTCGACGTGTTGCGTGAATTCATCGCTGATGAAAAAGTCGTAGGTTCGCAGAGAGCCTACAGTATTTTCCGCGACTGGCACTTGGCCGAGAAAATCTCTTGCGCCTGTGAAGCTATTGGTAAGTACTAAGGCTGCGCTGAGTTCTTCGCCCGTTATCGTGCCATTGGAACTTACCAGGTAGGCTTTGAGTTCGGTGCCGTTCTCGTCGCCAATCCAGATTTCACCCATTGCGCTGCCGCTTTCAACGTCGCTAAGTGTAGAGATAACGTCGTCGAGCTCGGTCGCTGGTGTGGGAATGGAGGCGCCGGTGCCTGGGTCCTGATCAAAACCTAGAGGTACTATGTTCTGGCAGGTGAGTGTGTCAGGCGCAAATTCGTCGTCGCAATTGAATTCGTAAATATCGGTTGCTGCGGTAATTTGCGCGAGGAAAATACTTGCACCTGCCGGGAACAATACCTCGGGAGCCACGCCGTCGCCATAGGCTTCGTCGAGTGCGCCGGCGATATTAACGCCCTCGGCATCCCAGCTCAGCAGGTCAACATGCCACTGAATGCCGCCGAGCACATTTCCGTTAGCCGAAGGTTCGACAATGGCGGTGTCCGAGCCATCGGCAAAACCGCTAACGAAAAGCACGTCGTTGCCAAATACAATACCGCCGCTATTTAAGTAACCATCGTTTTCGTCAATGCTTACGAGTTCCCAGCCTGAAGGATCGGCATCGAAATTCCAGCTGAAGAATTGCTCGAATTCATTTGTTGCCAGTGTGCTGTATTCATATTCAAGGTTTCCGTCGAAGTCATCCCCCTCAGCTTCAAACCAGCTAACCCCCGCAGTGAATACGGTTTGCTCGTTCACGCCATCGCTTGGTGCAGCACCTGCGACAGAAGCTGATGAATTGCAGGTTACGCTGCCATCGTCATTATCGCTAATGTCGACGAAGTCGAATCCGAAGCTGCTGCTTGTCTCATCGAACAGACCGTTGTTCGCTGTGAAGTTGTCACTTTCGGTGAACAATTCAAAGCTGCCACTGGAATCGGCGATGCCGAAGAGTTGGTCATCATCGCCTATTGACAGGATCATTTGGTTGCCGATCATTTCGACACGAATCAGGCCAGCCTGATTTTGCGCTGCAACACAGCTATTGGTTTCATCGTCGAAGTCAAGGCTGCCCGCATCGTGGGTGACAGTGAACAGATAGACACCGCTGGCGTCGGGTACGGCAATGTCACACGCATCACCAATACCGTTGTTGTCGGTATCCAGCTGATCTTCGTTGGGGACGAGGAAGCAGTTGTCTTCTTCGTTCATCACTGTGTCGTTGTCGATATCGGGGTTGCCAGGCGCATCATCGGGTGGTGTACCAGGGCCGCCAGGATTACCGCCGTCATTAAAGCCTTCCCAAACATTGATCACGACATCGAAGCCAAAGTCCTGCACATCGAAGTCGTAGTTTTGGCCGCCTTCGTTGCTATCGCGCAGGTTAACAGTGGCGAAACTGCCGTCGCGAATGAGCTGGATGGAGCTGCCAGTGACGAGCTGGTTCGTGCGCCAGTCGAAGTACTCCAATGTGACGCCGCTAAGCGTGTCAGGTACGCTGACTACGATCAGGTCCGGGCTAACAGTAAAGGTAGAGATGATGTTGCCCGCGCCTTCGATATTCAGGCCGGCGTCGCCGTCGTCAGAAAGTTGAACCACACCTTCGCCCATACCAAAGTCAAACAGCGGTGTTGGGCAGTCGGGGCAGCCGCCTGGGTCGCCCGGGTTGTTGCCGCCTCCGCCGAAGAAGGTTTCAAACTCCAGAGTGCCCTGGCCGCCGCCTTCAAAGAAGGCCATTACGCGGAAGTCGTCTCCGCCGAGGCGTCCGAAGAATTCAGCAAAGCCGGTACCTTCGTCTACGCCGACAACATAGTCGCCGTCGGTATTCGCTTCGACCGGGATATTGGCGCCGTCAACGAATTGGTCGAGGAAGCTCACTGCGTCGTCACCGCCTTCGAAGGTGAATACCCAGGCACCGTCACTGTAGAAGGCGTTCAGATCATTCACTTCGTCACCATTAATGTCGTGATCTCCACCGAGGTCCCGACGTGGCGGTGGCAGGAACCACGCGAAGCGAGCTTCGCCTTCACGTGAGAAGCGCAGGTCGAAGTCGACCGGCTGACCGAAGCTATGGAAGATATTCATATAGCCCGGCGCATTGACCTGGAACTCAGTTGTGTCGTCCCCTGCCTCGTACTCGTTTACGCCCGCCGTGAGGGTGAATTTACCCCAAACCTGGGCGCTGCCGTCGGCGTCCTGGAAGACATCGATACCGACTTCCATAATTGGATGGCCCATATCATCTGCCAGGACGTAGAAGCCACCGTCGAGTAGAGAAATTTCATCAGCCGGGCCCGCAGGCGTCATAAACTGCAGCGGGAAGGTCATGTCTGGGTGCAAGGCCAGGAACAAACCGCTCTCATCGACTTGCAGGAAGTTGGTGCGAACGGATGAATGCTCGCCGTTTGCACAGAAGTCTGAGAACGGATCGGTATCGATCAAGCCACAGGTTGGTGGCTCAACGTCATCACCTGAACCAGAACCGAGGTCCACATTCAGCGTAACGACGGCGTTCTCTGACAACTGGCCTTCGGTTAGGAAGAGGCGACCGCCATCTGCACGCATTTCCTGTACGCCTTGACCGAGCGTAATGGTCGCAACGCCTTCGTTTAACGCTGTTGCAGTGAACAAACGATTTTCATCGGTACACGTGCTGACTTCAGGTTTGAATCCGCCAAAGCCGTCATCTACCAGACACACTTCAGAACCATTTGCCAGGTCGAGCTCGTTGTCGACGAAGAAGCCGCCGCCGTCGCCACCTGTGGTAGTCACGCTTTCAATCGTGAGCGCGCTGATACCGATAAAGTCGCCTGCATCATTTCGCAGAGAGGCATTCAAGGTGAAGTCACAGCTACGTCCGCCGATCCTAGGGAGATGCAGGAAGAACTCAGGTTGAGCCGGGCGGCCCTGGTCGTCAAAACCAAAGGAGAAGAAGCTGATATTCTCTTCTGGCAAGAACGGTTGGCCTGGCTCTGAGCCTGGGCAGTAGACGGTGAGTTCGTACTCATGCGCGCCCGGAACAGGGTCGCCGACAAGCACAAATTCACGTGTGACATCCAGGCTGCTCAACTCACTGAATGGCTCTGGCTCGCCTGAACCAACGGTGATATTGAGGTCTTCAAGCACGGCAGGCGATTCCGGCAACTGCAATGAGACGTCACCAAAAATACTTGGGCGCGCAGGGCAGGGTTCGGTGCCGCACATAAACGGATTGCCTGAAAGGTCAACCGGCGCGCGGAAGCTGATTTCGTAGTCGAAATCAATAAAGTCAGGCAGTGTGCTGAGCGTTTCCTCCGGAACGCCGAGCGTAAAGCCCACACCGCCGCCGTTCTGGAATTCACGCTCGACTTCCACACCGCCTGTAACATCGCGTGCGCTGCACGAGAAGTCAGAAAAGCCATTTTGATCTTCTTTTGGTGGTGTACAACTGAAGACCACCTGCTCGCCGGCATCTTCGCCAAACACTGGGCTGGTCACCGCTACTGCTTGGATTTCTCCAGGGTAGACGTTAAAGGTTTTCAGCAAGAAGCTCAGGTCGACGCCATTGGCACCATCGCTCTCAGCGTAAGGCACAATCGCGAGGCCTTCATGGTTGCCAGGGCCACCAGGTCCGCCGCCAGGGCCAGCGGGAGTGCCAGGCACATTCGGATCGAAGTCATTTGGATCAAACAGTGCGGGTACACCGTCGAAGTCTTCATCGAATATAGTGCCTACCGTTGTCTCCAGGTCGCTCGAGAACGCAAGTGTTGGATGTGACGTTGGGCAACTGCGCTCGTCGTCTTCGAAGCATACGACTTCGCGTGGATCGAGTTCGCCGTCAGGTAGTCCATCGGTATTGATATCGGCGAAACGAATCCATTCGAATGCGATCTCAAAGTTCGCATAGGGGTCGTCCGCTGGCTTGTCGCGATTGGCGCGGCCGAGGTAGACCGGAGATTCGCCGTTTTCGAAGTTGTCATCGAAGATAGCTACCAGGTCGCCGTGGCCGATATTGGTAACGGCACTTCCAGCGCTTTCGGGCGCAGGTTCCATCACCCAGCTCAGTGTTTGTTTGCTAAAGCTGAGTTTGACAAAGTTAATGCCATCGCGGCCTGCGTCTAAGCGCACAGGAATAGAACTGTAATCCGGTGGGTTGCCGAATATGCTATCGAAGTCTTCAACACCGGTAATGTTCTCCTCGAAGTGGCGGCTGGCATAGCGGATCACAATGCCGTCCGTCGCGTTTTCGAGCGTGTTATACCAGCCGTTGGCGTCGCTTTGATCAAAGGCAACTTCTTCAGGCTCGAGTAGCATCGGGCCGTCGTAGTTCGTTGGGTTGTCCAAAACCAGCCAGTCGCCGTAGAGCATGTGCTGCCAGAACAGGCCAGGACCTGAGCCGTCGCCGGGCCCTGGACCACCGCCGAAGTCGTCAAACGCCGCTTCGGGCACGTCTATGTTGCCGAGTGAGTTAATGCTCGCAAACCTTACATCAATAGTGCCAACGGTAGAGCCATCGAAATCGATAAATGTGTTGAGGAAGTGCAATTCAACAATCCAGAATTGGCCTTCTGCGTCGCGCATGATGTAAAGACGGCCGTACTCGAACAGGCTCAGATCGCTGCTGAAGTCGATGTCGTTACTCAATGCACTGCCGTCGGCCAGGATGCTCTCGATTAGATCGCGCATATTGGCACCGAGCATGCCGGGCAAATCAAACAGGGGTTCCAGGCCGCCCGCTTCGCTGAGACCGACAACCAATTCACCGTCTTGGTAGGTGCCGAACAGTGGTGCGAAGCCGACACTGTCCGCGCCGTTCAGGGTAAAGCCAGTTTCACTTGCACCGAAGGTGAAGTCGACCGAGCCGAGGCCACTAGCCTCTTCTTCAGAGGTGATATAGATCGGTGCGCCTGGCTGTTCAAAGTTCGACAAGTCGATACCTTCGGGGATAAATGATGAACCATTGTCACTTGGGCGAACTTGGTTAGTGGCGAGCCCCAAGATAGGCGTTGGCACAACTTGCTGGTCGGGACCGATAAACAGCGGATGCTCAGGGTCACAGAGGTTTAGTTCCGGTGTAAAGCCATCTATCCAGAAGAAAAGTTCGGGCAGTGGGTTTTGATATCCGTCGATACTGAATCGGACTACGTAGTCGCGACCGTAAACCGGGGGATCTTCCACGGGTTCAACAATCGGAGACAAACCAGATACGGTGTAAGTTCTGCGCACAGGACCTTCGCCGCCAACAAGTTCAGACGAAATCGTCGCGTCGAGTGCGTCGCCTTTGGTAAATGCGCCGGTGAATGGATCATAGGTGACAGCGAATACTTCGAGGTTAAGCTGGCTATCCGTAATGTCGGGGTCTTGACCGTCAAAGCGCTCAACGGTACAGGACATATCGACCGATCCTGCACGTGTGCTGAGGTCGTCGGAGAATTCATCGATATTTTGTTCCTTGAATTCAGGCAGTTCGGGCAAACCGTCCAGGCCGTCTCTAAGTACGGGTGCAATGGTGCGGAAAAACTCACCGTTGTCGATCAGCGTGACGTTTAGCAACTCAGAAATAAGTGTTGCAACAGTGACATCGTCACTGGCCATTAACTGTTTCAGGTTTTCGAAATTAGGTACCAGACGGGCCGCACTGCCATCCTGAGTTGGGATATCAAAATCTTCGAAATAGCCCAGGGTTGGATCGACGAGGTATTTGCCTTTGAGCACAAAATCTAACAGGAACAGCGCCGAGCGAATATTTACGCTACTTTCGCTGTTTAGCGTTGCACCAAATAGCTCCGCGTCAATCGCAGAGGTGAGACCGCGTGCAACACGGTCGCGCGCGTCATTGTATGCAGGTGCCGCAGGCAATGTATCTGAACCCACAATCAGGTTGAAATACTGTTCAGCTGTCGAGGGGTAAATATCGAGTAGCGCTTGAATCAGATCAAACTCGGGGCCGGCGTTAAACGAGGCGCGTTGAATCGCTGCCTGAATGGCATCCGGTGCGAATTGACCGTAGAAACTTACACGCTCGGTCAGCAGTTCCGCTGTCTCAACCGCTGATTCGCCGAGTGACAGGCTCAATGCCTTCACGATGGCGGAGCTATCCACAGTGTCTTGTCCGCCAGCTAAAGCGCCGAAGCGGCCGTTGAAAATCGGGAAGCCTTCAGGCGTGAGGTTAACCGATTCCTGTCCCCAGCTGAAGTTAGACGCGATCACTTGCGCGAGGCGCTTGATCTTAATCGAGCTGTCTCTGTTATCGATGATTTCATTAATGACGCCAGAGGATACGACACTGCCGTCTTCGAGACGTTCGCTCAGCGCGTGGTAGAGGCGCAGGCGATCGATTAAGTCAAAATCTTCTGGTGTTGGCGCGTCGTCTTGGTTGGAGATGCGGCCAAAAGCTTCATCCACTGTGTCCTGGAATTGATCGAGACTTTGATCGCCGATCAAACTTGTGACAACGTCGGACAGTGATGGGGCGTAATAAAGTGGCGGTTGTGCTTCGCCGTTTTCGTTCAATGCACCGAGAACGGCGTCTGGGTCGTTGGTGAAGTCGCCATCGGCAATGCCGTTTTCGTCTTCGTCGATGTCGCCGTCAAGCGTGCCGGTGCCAACCTTGAAAATACGAATTTGACGATTGCCAAAACCAATGCCGCCGGGCAAATCAGTGTCGGCGATGTGAGGTGGTGCAGGCAGTTGCAAAGCGATGACGCCGGCGTCTCCCTCTTCGTTTTCATCCACCATGACCACGAGGCCCATGGAGACAAAGAAACGCCCGATTGAATCACGCAAAATTTTTGCCTTGATCGCCGCTTGTTCGGCCAGCGCATCTTCAGCGCTTTGCCCGTCTTCCAGAGCGAGCACGCTATCGAGCGTACCGGCTTCAGTGGCTTCTTCGATTAAGACATCAACCTCTTCGGTGACGCCTTCTTCAAGTGCGGCTTGCAGACCGGCGAGTAAGCCTTGCTCATCGCTGTCGAGTGAGGATTCAAGGGTTGACTCGTCTTCGGATATTTCCTCGTCCGCGGCGACAACTTCATCTTCGAGCTCGTCGATGGCCGTATCGACATCTTCGACAGTGCCGTCGATCACATCTTCAAGTTGCTCGACATCTTCTGCGGCAACTTCGAGTTTGGTCTCAGCTTCCTGTTGGTCGATGACGTCTTCAAGCGTCTGGCCATCGGGAATTTCGATAATACTTTCAGCTGCTTCAGCAACGACGCGGGTAATGTCATCTGCGACGGCCTCTACAACTGTTTCCGTTAACGCTTCTACCGCAGCGGCGGATACGCCGAGCGCTTCGAGACTTTGGATGGATTCTTTAATTTCATCGACGATGGCTTTTACTACCCGGTGTACGATGGGATCAACCGGTACTGGATTGGGTTCGCCTGTTTCGTCTACATCGTTGGGATCGGCAATGGATTGAATCGCTAGCGCTTGTTTTTCACCGTCTTTCTCTTTGACGATAACGGCGCGTACTTGCATTTTGCCGAGGGCCTGGAAGGCAGTGACGATGTCTTCTTCACTCGCGCCTTCAGATACCAACGATTTATTTAATAAATAATCGACAACGTCTGCGGCAGTAATTTCATAGTTGCCGTCAGTGTCGGTAGTGACTGTCGCAATGGGGTCTGCGTAATCGACATCAGTGAGTAAGAAAATCGAAACCAGTGCAGACGCGGGAACCATGTCCTCGCGGCCAAGCGTACCATCGTCAGGCGCGGCAAAACGGAAATCCGAGGTTTTCGCGAAATTCGAATGTGCACTCAGTTTATGTGCCCCCGCGGCGTAATTCTTACGCGCGACTGTTTTTGACGATGCTAAATCATCCGCGTCTGGGAATGTTGTTACCGTCCCTGCCAAAGTCACTTTATCTAATACCGGTGCCGGAGTCGGTGTTGGCGCCGGCGTCGGTGCAGGTGTTGGCGCTGGTGTTGGCGCCGGTGAGGGCGTTGGTGTGGGAGTCGGTGTTGGTGATGGTGTCGTTGATTGTGGGGGTGTTGGGCTTGGTGATGAGCCTCCGCCGCCTCCGCCGCATCCGGCGAGTGTCAAAATAATCGTGAGTAGGGGTATATAAAACAATTGAAAAACACGTCTGAAAAAACGCGAGGAGTGCTTGGTGTTGCTCATGGTTGAATTCCGTCTGTTACCAATAACGCGAATAAAAAAAGCCAAGGGATCTGGCTGTATGCGAGAGTATAGACGCGCTATTTAATGGCGAAGACGAGTGGAATGTTGTTGTGGAACAAGGTGACACTTAATTTTTTTTTCTTTATTTTCAATAGGATATGTTTTAAATATTTCGCTGCTAGCATAAGTGCTAAAAAATGCCACGGGGTTTTTAATATGTTTTTTCAATATTATTTGGTTGGTTAGCGTATTTCGTTTATTAAAAAACTATCTATATTTTTTCAGCGGTGGGAAAGTTGGATTTATAGAAATACAAAATATAAAAAAAAATGGAACTTTTTTAATTGTCTTATTTGACTCGTCAAATTTGCGTCGTCTGCTTACAGTCGAATTACGGAAAGGCGTCACATGACGTATTTTTGATAGGCTAAATGTACGATTTGTCAGATATTTTATTAACTACTCATGGGTCTCTTAATCGGCGCTCAATAACTACGCCTTTCTGTCGGGCGTGTAGAAAAACATTTAGTCATTTTTACAAATAAGATAAGCGCTATCATTTTGGTGGGGAACTGTTTTAAGTAACTGATCGCAGGGGTATGAATTCATCGCAATGATCCATAAATATGGAAAAAATGCCGTAAATGAAAATAAATAGAACGAGCGCGATAAGAAACGCGTCTCACGATTGGGTCAGATGAGTCGTTGCGATACCAGCTGGCAATAGAGATACAGCTCACGTGCAGGATGGCAGTAAAAATATTGTATGCAGTCGTCTCTGATATTAACGCTTGGGTTATATCTTCAGCGAGCTATAATCGCAGATCTGAGTCGCGTGCCCGCGACAATATAAGTCGTCTCATTTCAATGCCAAGCCAATAATAAGGTCATTAGGTATATGTCCCCACACTTCGTCCATTTGCGTGTTCGCACCGAATTTTCCCTTGTCGACAGCGTTGTGCGGATCAAGCCATTGGTCAAGCAGCTCGCGGAATTCAAGCAACCGGCCTGCGCCATTACAGATCTGCACAATTTTTTTGGTTTGATCAAATTTTATAAGGCGATACAGGGTGCGGGCATTAAGCCCATATGCGGTGCGGACTTCAGTGTCGCCGCTGCCAGCGACGAAGGCAGGGATAGTTTGATTTCGCTGTATGCGATGAACGAACAGGGCTATCGCAACATTATCGAGCTTATTTCTCGATCGTTTACCGAGGGGCAGCGGCTCGGTGTGCCTCATATCCGCCATGAGTGGTTGGACGACTTTGCTGAAGGGGTTATAGCCCTTTCCGGTGCGAAGTTTGGTGCGATCGGCCATGCGCTGGAAACTGAAGATATGCAACAGGCGGAATCTTTGCTCAAAGAGCATATGTTGCGTTATCCCGACCGCTTTTATATAGAGCTACAGCGCACTGGTAGAGAAGGTGACGAGCGTTATCTGCATCAGGCTGTGGCCCTTGCCGACAAATTCAATTGTCCGATAGTAGCGACAAATGATGTGCGCTTTTTGGATACCGATGCTTTTGAGGTACATGAAGCGAGAGTCTGCATTGGTGAAGGGCGCACGCTTGACGATCCCCGGCGGGAACGGCGTTACGGCGAGCAACAATATCTAAAGTCCTCAGAGGAAATGTCAGCGCTTTTCGCCGACTTGCCCGATGCGATAGAGAACACGGTGGAAATTGCCAAACGCTGCAACTTGGATATTCGTTTGGGTAAATATTTTTTACCGGAGTATCCGATTCCTGACGGTATGACGGAAGACGAGTTTTTCGCGAAGATTTCCTATGAAGGGCTCGATATCAGACTGGAGCGCATACTCAAAAAAGATGACCCGGACTACGCGAGCAAGAAAAAGGTCTATACCGATCGTCTCCAGTTCGAGCTCGACATCATTTGCCAGATGGGCTTCCCAGGATATTTTTTGATCGTTATGGATTTTATCCAGTGGGCAAAAGATCAGGATATTCCGGTGGGTCCAGGACGGGGTTCTGGTGCCGGATCGCTGGTGGCGTATTCGCTTAAAATTACGGATCTTGACCCGCTGCAATACGATTTACTCTTCGAGCGTTTTCTCAATCCTGAACGTGTTTCGATGCCGGATTTCGATATCGACTTTTGTATGGAGAAGCGCGATCAGGTGATCGGCTATGTTGCCGACAACTATGGCCGCGATGCGGTATCGCAAATTATTACCTTTGGCACCATGGCGGCGAAAGCGGTGGTGCGCGATGTGGCCCGGGTACAGGGTAAGAGCTACGGTCTGGCCGACAAGCTATCAAAGATGATTCCGCTCGACGTTGGTATGACGTTGCAGAAAGCGCATGATCAAGAAGAGCCACTGCGTGAATTTTTAGCCAACGATGGCGATGCGGCAGAAATCTGGGAAATGGCGCTCGAACTTGAGGGCGTTACGCGCAATGTCGGTAAGCATGCGGGTGGTGTTGTTATCGCGCCGACCAAACTTACGGACTTCGCCCCGCTTTATTGCGATGAAGCCGGCGAGGGCCTGGTGACGCAATACGATAAAAACGATGTCGAAGATGCGGGCTTGGTAAAATTCGACTTTCTCGGTTTGCGCACACTGACGATCATCGACTGGGCCGTCGCGATGATCAATGCTCAGCGTGCTAAGTCTGGAGAGGCCCCGCTCAATATTGACGATATTGATTTGGCCGATGCGCCGACGTTTGACCTGTTAAAGCGTGCTGAAACAACGGCGGTATTCCAGCTTGAATCGCGCGGGATGAAAGACCTGATCAGCCGCCTGCAGCCGGACACGCTTGAGGACATGATCGCGCTTGTCGCACTGTTTCGTCCCGGTCCGTTGCAGTCGGGCATGGTAGATGACTTTATTAATAGAAAGCACGGTCGCGCCCAGGTTGCGTATCCCGATGCAAAATATCAGCACGAGAGTTTAAAGCCGATTCTCGAACCGACTTATGGTGTCATTGTTTACCAAGAGCAGGTAATGCAAATTGCTCAGGAACTTGCCGGTTATTCCCTGGGTGGCGCAGATTTGTTGCGTCGCGCAATGGGTAAAAAGAAGCCTGAAGAAATGGCGAAGCAGCGCTCTATCTTTGAGGAGGGTGCGACGTCTAAGGGCATAGATGCTGAGCTGGCGATGAAGATTTTTGACCTGGTGGAAAAATTCGCCGGTTATGGTTTCAACAAATCTCACTCTGCAGCATATGCGCTTGTGTCGTACCAGACCGCGTGGCTCAAGGCGCACTATCCCGCCCATTTTATGGCCGCGACGATGTCGTCGGACATGGACAAAACAGACAAAGTTGTGACCTTTATTGAAGAGTGTCGCAACATTAAATTAAACCTGCTTCCTCCCGATGTGAATCAGGGCGAACTTCAGTTCGCCGTCGATAGCGACAACAACATTATTTACGGTTTGGGTGCGATTAAAGGTCTGGGTGAAGGGCCGATCGAGAGCATACTTAACGCGCGTGAAGAAGGGCCTTTTACGGATCTATTTGATTTTTGCGCGCGTGTGGATTTGCGCAAGGTCAACAAGCGGGCGCTGGAAGCGCTTGTAAGAAGCGGGGCGCTAGACAGGTTGGGTATGCAACAGGAGTTGGATCACGATCGCGCGATTATGTATGCCGCTATTCCAGAGGCGGTTAAGGCGGCGGAGCAAAGCGCTGCAAATGCTGATGCGGGCATCGCCGACTTGTTTGGCGACGTTGTTCACGGAGCAGATCACAACGACGACCCCTACCGGGAGTTTAAACGCGTGCGTCGTTGGAGCATGAAGGACAGGTTAAACGGTGAACGTGAAACGCTCGGTCTGTATCTTACGGGCCATCCGATTGACGAATACGAAGACGAGCTCAAGCATTTTGTCAGTGGCCGTTTGTCTCAGCTGAAACCTGAGAAAAGCAAACAGACGGTAGCGGGGCTTGTTGTCGCTTTTCGTGTGATGAAAACCAAGCGTGGTGACACGATGGCGTTTATCACCCTGGATGACAGAACAGGCCGACTGGAGGTGGCTGTTTTTGCCGATACCTACAATGAAAATCGCGAGCGTTTGCGCAAAGATGCTTTGCTGGTCATTGAGGGACAGGTCAGCCGTGACGACTATAACGGGGGCTTAAAGATGCGCGCCGATGCAGTAAAAGACTTTAATCAGGCGCGAGAGTCCAAAATGCAGGCGCTTGAACTAAGCATGTGTAGCGAGGAACTGCCGATGGATTATTCAAAGCACCTCAGCGGCATACTGCAGGCGTATAAAGGTGGTTCGTGCCCCATCGTCGTTACATATAAAAAGGGCGCCGTTTCCGCGGAAATCCAACTGGGACAGGAGTGGGCCGTTACACCTGGAGACGATTTGCTGCAGGCACTGCGCAGTCATTACGGTGCGTCGGCTGTCGCGGTGCGTTACCGCTAGCCTAACTTTCGATGTTTTTTAAGGAATGGTAGACTTGCGCAAATTTTTTCGTTGCCCGCCAATAAAGAGCGTGTATTGCTGTCAGCAATCGCACATTTGAGCGCAAATAAAGGTAGTTACCAAATATGAATCTCAGTTATCTCGACTTTGAGCAACCGATCGCGGATCTCGAAGGCAAGATTGAAGAATTAAAACTCGTCGAGTCTGATAACGACCTCAATATTGGCGAGGAAATCAATCGCCTTAAAGAAAAGAGTATCAAACTTACCGAGAGCATTTACTCAAATTTGAGTCCCTGGCAAATTGTTCAGGTAGCGCGCCACCCGCAGCGCCCTTACGCATCAGACTATATTGCGCGTATTTTTGATGACTGGGATGAATTGCACGGCGACCGTCACTTTGGCGATGACCACGCGATTATTGGTGGCATAGGTCGACTTGACGGTGAGCCTGTCATGGTGATTGGCGAGGAAAAAGGGCGCAGCGTTAAAGAGAAGGTATATCGCAATTTCGGCATGCCGAAACCTGAAGGTTATCGCAAGGCGCTGCGGCTGATGGAAATGGCAGAGCGTTTTAAACTGCCGGTACTCACTCTTATTGATACACCGGGCGCCTATCCTGGTATCGACAGTGAAGAGCGTGGCATTAGTGAGTCGATCGCGCAAAACCTGGCGGTGATGTCGCGTTTAAAGACACCCATTATTTGCACTGTGATAGGCGAGGGTTCTTCTGGAGGCGCTCTGGCTATCGGTGTGGGTGACCAACTTAATATGTTGCAGTATGCGACCTACTTCGTTATAAGCCCGGAAGGTTGCGCCAACATTATTTGGAAGACGGTTGAAAAAGCGCCTTTGGCGGCTGAGGCGATGGGGGTGACGTCATCGGTTTTGGAAGAGTTGGGTATCGTCGACGAAACAATTCCTGAGCCTCAAGGTGGTGCGCATCGGGATATCGAAGCGATGGCGGATACCTTAAAAACTCGACTGGTTGGTCAGTTGCAGGATCTTCAGTCTCAGGATATTGATGCCTTACTGGAGAAACGTTACCAGCGTTTAATGAGTTATGGTAACGGCTCTGTTTAAATCGTTTTATAAGCATTCAATAATTATTGATATAAAAAAGCCGTAATGAAAATTTACGGCTTTTTTTTTAAAACCGGATAGCAGGTAAATTGCCTTATGCAAGATCGATCAGAACTTCCCTCCACATTGCTGGTATTCATCGCGCTTATTCAAGGCCTTGCTTTAGTGTTACTGCATCAGGCTATTGAACATAAGTTTTGGCCCAATGATGCGCCTCATTTGCTTTTTAGCTTCTACAGTATCGCGTTTGTTGGACCTACGATGCTTCTGCTCGTATTGGAGACAAATAAAATACTTGCAGCGCTTAAATGGATTGTGCCATTTACACTTCTCACCGCCTTATTGGGGTTCTACGTGGGTTCGCAAGCTGTACCGAAGACGCATATTCGTTTCGATTCATTGCTGTTTGCCTATGTCCTTACGATGTCCATAGCCGTATTTAAAGCGCTGATGTACATACAACAAAAACTGGACGGTGGTGAGTTTAGTTATGGTGCACTTTTTTCGTGGTCCTGGCGGAATTTTTTAACGCTTGCACTATCGCTGTTGTTTTCGCTCTGCGTGTGGGGCGTACTCATGTTGTGTGCAGGTCTGTTTAAAGCGATAAATATCGATTTCTTCTACGACTTGTTTACCGAAGCCTGGTTTTACTATCCGGCGCTGGCCTTGGCTAACGGTTTTGGCATCATTATTTTTCGAAGAATGACGCATGTTATCGACACCATTACACGTCTGCAGCAAGCCTTGGCAAAATTTTTATTGGTGGCATTAATATCTGTAGCAAGTCTCTTTTTGATTGCTTTGCTCGGGTCAGGTTTGACTCCGTTGTGGGAATCGGGTGGCAGTCACCTTGTACTTTGGCTGCAGGCAATCATTCTGTTTTCAGTGAACTCCGTTTATCAAAGTGAAACTGAATCGCTTCCATACAACACATGGTTGCACCGTTTTATCTATGTCGGTGTCGCGATTATGCCCATTTACAGCGCAATCAGTTATTACGGCCTAAGTCTCCGGGTTGATCAATACGGGTGGAGTGTGATGCGTTGTTGGGCCTTTATTATTTGGGTGATTTTAGCGCTATTTTCATGTGGCTATCTGTTCGGTATTTTGCGTTTGAGAGACGCCTGGATAAAAATTTTGGGCACAACCAATGTGCTGCTTGGTTTGGTGGTATTGGTTTCAATGTTGTTAGTGAACTCGCCGCTGCTCGATTTTCGCAAAGTGGTCGTTGCGAGTCAGGTTGCTCGCCTGGAAGATAAAAAAGTGACTGCAGATGATTTTGATATTTACTATTTTCGCCGGCATCTCGCTCGACCTGGTTATCTGGCGTTGCAGTCTATAAAAGAAACGTATGCTGAAAGCGCGCCGAATTTAGCAAATAGAATTAGCAGTTTATATGCAGATCCCAACGCTAAGGAAGAAGCTTTTTCAAAAGAGGATTTTATTGCTTCTGTGGAGGTATTGTCCGGTGAGCTTCCGGACTCTCTGGGAGAGTATCTTTATGGACATGTATCGGGTTCTACCTGGGATGCGCAAAATGTTAAGCAGCGTTTTCTTGCGGAATTGGACCTCAATACGGATGGAGAAAAAGAATATATGTTGTTTTATCGCGGTACTTACGGAAATTACTTGAAGTTTTATTATTGGGAAGCAGGAGCGTGGCATGAAACGAACATAAGACAAATTTCGACTTACAAGGATTTAAATGAGAAGTTTTTGGAGGAACTTCGTGCAGGAAATATAGAATTATTTGAACCTCGTTGGAAAAACTTAAGAATAGGCGAATATGAAATCGAGGTGGAGAATTAAACTTATTGAATTAGTGTAGACAGGCCCTAGTGTCGTGATAAGACAACTATTGTGCCGTTTAGTTGTGAGCAATACCTTACGGGTATGTGTTTTCACCTATATCGTAATAAATACTATCAGCTGCGCACACCTGTCTCGATGGATTGGACCACTCATCAAGGGAGAACCAGCGATATTCAATGCGTCCTGCCCCGCGCAGCTGGAGAAAAAATACGCTGCGCTTACAATTGACGACGGCCCCAGCGATGAACACATGCGGAATATTTTAAAAGTCCTTGCAGAAAATCAGGCAACGGCCACTTTTTTTGTAACGGGTGCTGAAGCAGAGAAACGCCGGGCGCTGCTAATCGATATTGTCAACGCGGGTCATGAGTTGGCAAATCACACATATACGGACATTGCGTCGAAAAAACTGAGTGTCGAGGAGGCGCGCGCGAGTTTGGCGCAAACACACGCGCTAATTGAAGACTTTAATCCTGTGAGGTATGTCAGGCCGGCAAAGGGGAGTTACGGTAAAGTGTTTGCAGACATTGCCGGGTCTGAGCCATTTAACTATGAACTTGTCTTGGGAGACATGTATACACTGGACCACCTGATCGAGTGGTCAGCGTGGCACAATTTTTTAATTAGCCGATCCACTTTAAACGGGTCCGTAATCATTTTGCACGATAGCGCAGATCGCCGCCGAGGTGAACGCACGACGAAGGTTCTTAGTTACGTTTTGCCAAAGCTAAAACGCCGGGGCTTTGAAATCGTATCACTGAACGCGTTGGCCGAAGTCTGCGAGTTGCGCAAGCGATAATTTAGTTGGAGAAGGTTTACTCGTCTGGCTTCACCGGGCCCGTACTCGATCTCACTACCAGTTTATGCGGTAAGATCACATCTTCAGGTTTAGCATCTTTATCGGTAAGTTTTTCGTGTAACAGGCTGATACAGTGTTTGCCAATTTCTTCCACGGGCTGAGCAATAGTCGTGAGCGGTGGGTCGAAGAAGCGTGCAAAACGAATATCGTCAAAGCCCATCACAGAGATGTCTTCCGGCACTTTCAGGCCACTGTTTTTCAGCGCGGCCAGGCAGCCCATCGCGATCTCGTCGCTAAAACAAAAAATAGCGCTTGGCCGATCGGTGAGAGCGAGTAATTGCTTGGTGTTCTCTTCACCGCTTTCGATCGTATAGTTGCCATATTTAATCAAATCGTTGTCACGGTTGATGCCTATGGTTTTGAGGGCAGCCAAATAGCCCTTAAGTCGTTCGACTGCACTTGGGGACTCGGTGGACCCGGTAATAACGGCTATTTTTTTGTGGCCAAGACCGATGAGATAGTTGGTTGCCTCTTCGCCGGCAGCCCTGTTGTTGATAGAAACCAGTGGCAGCCCTGGTAGGCCTGATGTTTCACAGGAGTTTACAATTGGTGGGAAGTTGTTTGCGTCAAAGGCATCGACATCAATGTCATACGGCAGTCGGTGCGAAAAAAGAATAATGCCATCGGCCTGTTTTGAACGCACAATGGCCCCATAGGCGAGTTCACGCGCTCGGTCACCCTGCGTATCCCCTAACAATACACTGTATCCCCTTTTGGAGGCTTCGAGCTCGAGTGATTTGATCACACCAAAGTTAAACTGATCACTTACATCGGGCATGATTGCGATGATGTTGCCGGTTTTGGCCGTGCGTAAGCTCGCGCCGAGGCGGTTTGGGCTGTAACCCGTCTTTTTTACCGCGTCTAAAACCTTCTCACGCGTGGCTTTTGAAACGCGCTTTGGGTTGCTGATCGCACGCGATACCGTGGCGATTGAAACACCCGCTATTTCAGCGAGTTCTTTGATACCGATCGTGTCGTTCGGCATAAGGTGAATCCTTCAGAATTATTAGTTTTATAGTTTTCAGCTATTAAGAATGGTAAAAATCCTACACTGGGTTATGCTTAGAAGAGGCCGGAAAACGATATACGGCCCTTCTTAACGTATCGGAATACCCAGTGGCACAACTTATTGTATTCGGCGCAAAAATCAACTCTTGTTTGTTATGAAAATATGGTTGATTTGGCGCGTTTTGTAATAACAATAAAAGCGTTGACAACAAATGGTAAACGTTTACCATGCGGCCTTCAAGTGCTTAGCTAGATCTGGTTGCTGCTTCGCTGGGACCAAACACCAGGCATAGAGAAAAAAACGAATACATAATATTGCTATGGTCATGGCAGCTATGGTTTACGGCGTACATACATTTTCAGGTAAGCCTGCAAGTTGTGCTCGCGGTTTGTGGGTATATAAAGATAAAACTTTGAGCACGTCCCGGTTCATTGCGCAGACTTTTCGTTTTTTATTTATTCACGGTGCTCGCGTGACTTATACGTCTGTGCTGGCTCTGCCTTTGCGGCGTCCAATTTTTCGAACAAAATTTTTTTCAGCTCCGCTCGACCCAGGCTTTTTTGCTTCGGCGGGGTGTTTGCAGTTTGCCGATCAACCACAACCTACAATTTGTTGAGTGCTTATGAAACTTGGATATTTTGACGATGCTAATCGTGAGTATGTAGTTAGTGTTCCTAAAACACCTTATCCCTGGATAAATTATTTGGGCAACGAGTCCTTTTTTAGCCTGATCTCGAACACAGGTGGTGGTTATACCTTTTATAAAGACGCGAAATTTCGCCGTATCACTCGCTACCGTTACAACAACGTACCTACAGATACCGGGGGTAAATACTTCTATATTCGCGAGGGTAATGAAGTCTGGTCTCCCGCTTGGAAGCCGGCCAAAACCGCACTGGACGCTTACGAGTGTCGTCACGGTTTAGGGTATTCAACGATTACCGGCGAGCGCAACAAACTTAAGTGCAGCACAACCTATTTTGTCCCTTTAGGCTTTAACGCTGAAGTGCAAATGGTGACGTTGAAAAATGAGTCTGAAGCGACGAAAAACTTCCGTTTCCACTCATTTATCGAATGGTGTTTGTGGAATGCCGAAGATGACATGGCTAATTTCCAGCGCAATTTTTCAACTGGGGAAGTTGAGATCGACGGCTCAACCATTTACCACAAAACGGAGTACCGCGAGCGCCGCAACCACTATGCATTCTATACAGTGAATAGTGACGTCAGTGGGTATGAAACAGACCGTGATACATTTTTGGGTTTGGGCAACGGTTACGATACCCCTGACACCGTATTTAACGGTGGTGCTGAAAATTCAGAAGCGCATGGTTGGTCACCCATTGCATCGCATCAACTTGATATCGAGTTAGCGCCGGGTGAAGAAAAGCAATTGGTTTTCGTCTTGGGTTATGAAGAAAATAATGAAGATGAAAAATGGGCGGGCCCCAACATCGTCAATAAGTATCGTGCAGAAGCAACTATTGCTAAGTTAGATACTTACGAAAAAGCCCAAGCGCAACTTGAAAAGATTAAAGAATATTGGGAAGGCCAGCTTGCCGGTTACAGCATTGAGTCAGATGACAATTGCCTAAACCGCATGGTGAATATCTGGAACCAGTATCAGTGCATGGTCACATTTAACTTTTCGCGCAGTGCTTCGTTCTTTGAGTCGGGCATCGGCCGTGGTATGGGTTTCCGTGATTCGAACCAAGACTTAATCGGCGTTTTGCACATGGTGCCCGAGCGCGCACGCGAGCGTATTTTAGATATCGCTGCCACCCAGTTAGATGACGGTTCGGCCTACCACCAATATCAGCCACTTACCAAGCGTGGCAATGCGGCGATTGGTGGCAACTTTAACGACGACCCTCTTTGGCTATTGCAGTCGGTTACGGCGTATGTGAAAGAAACCGGTGACTTTTCTATTTTGGAAGCATCGGTACCGTTTGGTAACGATGAGTCGAATCGCGGTTCTTTATTTGAGCATCTTACGCGTTCGTTTAACTACACCATCAATAATTTAGGGCCGCATGGCTTGCCGCTTATTGGTCGTGCAGACTGGAATGATTGCCTTAATTTAAACTGCTTCTCTAAAGACCCTAACGAATCTTTCCAAACCACTGAAAACCAAAAAGGTGGTACGGCTGAATCCGTCATGATTGCAGGTATGTTCGTTTACTTCGGTAAGGAATATATCAAGCTGTGTAAGCAACTCGGTAAAGACGGCGAAGCTGTGCGTGCACAAGCTGAAGTTGACAAAATGACTGCTGCGGTCAATGAGCACGGCTGGGACGGCGATTGGTTCTTGCGTGCATACGACGCCGCCGGTGATGTTGTTGGCAGTAAGCAAAATGAAGATGGCAAGATCTTTGTCGAGTCGCAAGGTTTTTGTGTGATGGCGGGTATCGGTGCCGAGGATGGTCGTGCAGAAAAAGCGCTGGAATCGGTTAACGAACATTTGGCCTGCGATTACGGTATTGTTTTGGTTTACCCAGCGTTTAAGAGCTACCAGCTACAATTGGGTGAAATCTCAACTTACCCGCCAGGTTACAAAGAAAATGGCGGGATTTTCTGCCACAACAACCCGTGGATTGTGATAGCCGAAACGGCGCTGGGTAATGGTGACAGAGCGTTTGACTACTACACGCGCGTTGCGCCGGCGTATCAAAAAGATCAAATGCTGCGCAAGATCGAGCCCTACGTATACTGTCAGATGGTCGCAGGTAAGGAAGCGTTTAAACCGGGTGAAGGTAAAAACTCCTGGCTCACAGGCACCGCGGCATGGAATTACCACGCTGTGACTGAACATATCCTGGGTATTAAACCGGATTACGATGGGCTGGTTGTCGATCCGTGTATACCGAAGACATTGACTTCAGTCACTATCGAGCGCAAGTTCCGCGGAGCGACCTATAACATCACAATCAAAAACCCGAACGGTGCAAACAAGCACAGTAACGGTCTGACGGTGAATGGTGAAAAGGTCGAAGGTAACAAGGTACCTCTTGCTAAAGAGGGAGAGGTTTGCGAGATCCTTTGCCAGCTGTAGTTGTTAGCAAATAGCAGCTTTTTGATATAGGGGGGAACACCAACGGTGTTCCCCTTTTTGCTTCAGTGTTTCGTTAGCGGGCCCGTTTTTTCTTCAAGTGCAATTTTTCAGTACTCCTTCTGCGATAAACCCCGATATATTTTCGTTCTGAGATATATCGCATAATTGTTTACGTACTCTAAACTATGTACATAAGAATAGACTGTTAGGAGTTGTCATGGCTTTATCAAAGGCGTGTTTCATACTACCCATTTATCTCAGCGCACTCATGCTTCTTGCTGCGTGCCAGCAAGACGTACCCAGCGAAGTTGCAGACGAGGTTTCGTCGAAACAAACGGCGGGGCTTGAGTTGTGGCCTGCGAATATATCCCCGTTTAAAGACGATCCTGCGCTCGAAAAACGTATCAGTGACATGCTTGCACAAATGAGCCTGGAGCAGAAAGTCGGACAAATGGCTCAGGCGGAAATTACTTGGGTCACGCCGGAAGACGTTAAGAAATACCATCTTGGCTCTGTCCTGCATGGGGGGGGCTCGTTCCTAAATGGCAATCGCTATACCACCGTTGATGAATGGCTCGATTACGTCGAAGCACTCTATCAGGCGTCGATGGATACCTCGGATGGTGGTTTGCCAATTCCTATTACCTATGGTACTGATGCCGTGCACGGTCACGGCAAAATTATTGGTGCGACCTTATTTCCTCACAACATAGGCCTAGGCGCCACGGATAATCCGGAACTTATTCGCGAGATAGGCAAGATTACGGCGACGGAAGTACTGGTGACGGGTATGGACTGGACCTTTTCCCCCGCGCTGAGTGTTGTTCGCGACGATCGTTGGGGCAGGGCCTATGAAGGGTATTCCGAGGACCCGGAGATCGTCGCCAGGTTTGCCGGTGAAATGGTTATCGGTTTGCAGGGTCAGGTTGGTGCTGAAGATTTTCTCGGTGACCAATATATCACCGCCAACGCCAAACATTATGTCGGTGATGGTGGCACTGTAGATGGTGTAGACCGGGGTGATACCATAAGCTCAGAAGAAGAACTGATAAACATACACTCCGCTGGATACTTCCCCGCAATAAAAGCCGGCGTGCAAACGATTATGGCATCGCACAGTTCCTGGCAGGGTATCAGGATGCATGGCCACAAATATTTGCTGACAGATGTTCTCAAAGAGCGCATGGGTTTTGACGGTTTTATTGTCGGTGACTGGAATTCTCATGCCTTAATCGAAGGCTGTACGAACGATAACTGTCCCGAGGCTGTAAATGCTGGCCTAGATATGTTTATGGTGGTCGAGGACTGGAAAGCGTTTATCGAAAACACTGTCGAGCAAGTGAAAACCGGCATCATTCCTGAGTCGCGTATCGACGATGCGGTAAGACGTATCCTGCGTGTAAAAATCCGCAGTGGATTGTTTGAAAAAGGCGCGCCGAAGCAACGTCCCTTTGCCAATCGCCAAGAATTACTCGGCGCTTCCGAACACCGCACTGTTGCGCGGCAGGCCGTGCGTGAATCATTGGTATTGTTGAAAAACAAAAATCAAATTCTGCCGCTCAAGCCCAATCAGACGGTACTTGTGACCGGTGATGGCGCAGACAATATTGGCAAGCAAACCGGCGGGTGGTCGATAAATTGGACGGGAGAAGGCAACCCAAATAAGGACTTCCCCGGTGCGACATCCATATATGCTGGAATTAAAACGGCGGTAGAAGCTGCTGGAGGAAAGGTTTTGCTGAGCGAGGATGGCAGTTACAGCGAAAAACCGGATGTTGCTGTCGTCGTCTATGGTGAAAACCCCTATGCAGAGTGGTTGGGCGATGTTGAAACCATTGCCTACCAGCGTCATTCCAAGAGAGACGCAAAACTGCTCGAAAGTTTAAAACAACAGGAGATTCCCGTTGTTTCTGTATTTATATCGGGCCGACCGCGCTGGGTGAACCGCGAGATAAACGCGTCTGACGCTTTTGTTGCCGCGTGGTTGCCGGGCACTGAGGGAGCGGGTGTGGCCGACGTGCTTATCGCGAATACTGACGGTACAGCGAATCACGATTTTACAGGCAAGCTTACCTTTTCATGGCCCAAACACGCGTCACACGCCGCGCTAAATCGCGGCGACGCAGACTATGACCCATTGTTTCCTTACGGTTTTGGTTTGCGTTACGGCGAGCAGCATGCACTTAGCGATACATTGGATACCGAGCTCGATGTGCAATTTGATGCAGCCGATGCAAATGGTTATGACATCTTTACTGGCCGTATAGGGTCTCCCTGGTTTGCCGCCTTGCTCGATGCAAATGGCATTGAATATCTTTCTGCGCCGACTGGAAAAAATACGAGTGTGCGCGTGCGCGATGCGGACAAGGATACGCAGGGCGATGCGCGCGAAATTACCTGGCTCGGCAACGCCTGGGGTGCGATGGCAATTGCTTCTCCGTGGGAACGTGTTGAGCTTTCTCGTTATGTTGGTTCCCAATCGGTGTTAAGTGTCGATATCCGGGTAGAGCAAGCACCCGCAGGCGCGCTTAACATAGGCATGATCTGTGGGGAGAGCGTGTGCGGCAGTGCCGATATCTCCAAACAGCTACAGCAGTATGAGCCCGGCGCATGGCAGAGCCTGTCGGTTGATTTACTCTGTTTGGCGCAGACGGGCACCGATTTTGAACGTGTTGCCGGCCTCATTGCTTTTTCAAGCGAAAGTGAAGCGTCGTTGCGCTTTGCCAATGCGCGGTTGGTAGTCGGAGGTGCGGCGTCCGCCGATATTAGCTGCCAAACAAAGTAAATTTTTTGCCCGGGCGCGTGAGCGCGCTCGGGCATTCCCCGCCTAAGTCGGCTACCTCTTGCCGGCTTACATCCGTATAATTCTCCGCCTTTCATTCATATCCCAGGGCCTCAGGGCCTGAACAGATCTATGCAAACGGCTTCAACTCACTTTCCGTTGGAAGAATTGCGCGATGGCATCGCACAGTGCATGTGCGCGCACCGGCATAGCTTGCGAAAAAAGCTTGCCTCCCTGAGCGAGGCACACAAGCGTAACACTCTGGTGGATGGCGAGCTCGTTCGTTTAATTGAACGAATAGAAAGCTCTGTAAAAAAGGCGCAGACACGCCAACAAAACGTGCCGGCAATTACTTATAACGAGCAATTGCCCATCGCCGATAGGCGCGACGAGATCGCCAAGGTGATTAACGAGCACCAAGTTGTTGTTCTCGCCGGTGAAACAGGGTCCGGTAAAACAACTCAGCTTCCCAAAATATGTTTGGATATTGGCCGTGGTATTTTTGGTCAGATTGGTCATACGCAGCCGCGAAGAATAGCCGCTCGCACAGTGGCGGATCGCATCGCAGATGAGCTCGATGTGACACTCGGACAGGCGGTGGGTTATCAGGTCAGATTTCACGAGCAGGCGAATGAGGCGTCGCTTATCAAATTAATGACCGATGGCATTTTGCTTGCCGAAATTCAGTCAGACCCTTATTTGAATAAGTACGATACCTTGATTATTGACGAGGCACACGAACGCAGCCTCAATATTGATTTTATTCTCGGCTATATCAAACAATTACTGCCCAAGCGGCGCGATTTAAAAGTCATTATTACGTCTGCGACCATCGATTTAGAACGCTTTTCCGCGCATTTTGATGGGGCGCCTATTATTGAGGTATCGGGCCGAACCTATCCAGTCGAGTTGCGTTACAGGCCCTGGCAGGAAGAAGCTACTGACGTTAGCGACGCCGTGCTCACAACCCTGGAGGAAATTCAAACTGAAGCGGCTGGCAGTGCCGGAGATATTTTGGTTTTTCTGAGTGGTGAACGCGAAATTCGCGAAGTATCACACGCGATAAAAAAGGCGCAATTAAAACACTTGGAAGTGCTGCCGTTATACGCCCGCTTAAGTTTGTCTGAACAGCAGCGCGTTTTTCAAAATCACAAGGGTCGTCGTGTTGTGCTTGCAACAAACGTTGCGGAAACTTCGCTCACTGTTCCCGGCATACGCTATGTGATTGATACGGGGCGAGCGCGCATCAGCCGCTACAGCTTGCGTACGAAGGTGCAACGTTTGCCAATAGAAGCGATTTCTCAGGCGAGTGCAAACCAACGTATGGGACGCTGTGGCCGGG
>JANQJP010000058.1 GCA_028281575.1 Cellvibrionaceae bacterium | reverse complement strand
TCCCTCACGTATATTCAATACGCCACGGTCACTCTACCTTGCTGGTCAAAAAAATAGCCTCCAGCAGTGACGATTCAATTAGTGTTAACAGGCCCTAGGGCCTGTTAACTAAAACGGCTGCCCAACTTATGCAATTGAAAAACTCATCTCATTCCTACGGCTGGGTTGCAATCACGTTGCACTGGTTGTTAGCTCTCTTTATTTTTGGTCTTTTTGGCCTGGGCCTCTACATGGTCGAGCTAAGTTATTACGACAGTTGGTACCGGGGCTCTCTGGAGTTGCATAAAAGCGTAGGCATTACCTTGGCAATACTTTGGATACTGAGATTAGTTTGGCGACAGGTTAACGTGCAACCTGAAGATCGGCTGGATTCGCACAAACAAAGGCTTGAAAGTTTAGCCGCACATATTGTGCATTGGATGCTGTATATTATCGTAGTGTTGTTAATCGTCAGTGGTTATCTGATTTCTACCGCAGATGGACGCGCTATCGCAGTATTTAACTTATTTGAAGTACCGGCATTGCCATGGAGCATTGACCGACAAGAGGATATTGCCGGCGAAATCCACGAAATACTCGCCTGGATATTAGTAAGCTTTGTCGCAATCCACGCGCTCGCCGCCATTAAACACCATATACTTGACAAAGACCTCGTCCTTAGACGAATGCTTAAACCACTTAGCAAACCCGGAAAACACATTTAAACCATATAGATATTCACAAATACATTATTTATTAGGAGGAAATCATGAAAAAAGTACTTGCAGCTTTCGGGCTAACAGTCGCAACACTGTTTTCAAGTGCTGGGATAGCCGCGGCAGACTACAAAATAGACGTAGAAGGTGCCCATGCATTTATCCAATTTAAAATAAAACATCTCGGCTACAGTTGGCTCCTGGGCAGATTCAATACCTTCGACGGTGATTTTTCCTATGACGCAAACTCACCAAATGACTCACACATCAAGCTTGAAATTGACGTAGCGAGCATTGATTCAAATCATGCAGAACGCGACAAACACTTACGCAATAAAGATTTTCTCGATGTAAAAAAATACCCTAAGGCGACTTTCAAAAGTACAAAGATTGAATTTAGCGACGCCACTTCCGCCACAGTCACGGGTGAACTTACGTTGCGCGGCGTAAACAAAACCATTAGTTTTCCAATATCGAAAATCGGCGAAGGCAAAGATCCGTGGGGCGGCTATCGCGTTGGCTTTGAGGGTAAAACTGAACTAAAACTCAGTGATTACGGTATCACTTACAATCTCGGTCCCGCTTCGACACATGTCGCATTGCACTTATATATTGAAGGCATTCGCAAATAGTCCGGATACGAATTACCCAGTTATTTCCAGCTATATCAGTTACTAAGCTGTCAAAGAGCTTCGGTATCCCGAAGCTCTTGCCCCTCCCAAAAAGCGCCGCAAAACACATCATATTTTTCCGGGATAAACTTGAGTAAACCCCCACCAGGATATTGGGTAATTTCGCCAATATACATTCTCTCGCCCAAAATGTACCAATCCACTCGGGCATATTCGAAATTTTCCGCCACTTTCAGCGATACATCGAGAATTTCCTCTAATTTTTTAGGTTTTTCAGATATGACTTTTTGCTGGTGACGAGTTGTGAACGGGAGTACATTCCAATTGACGTCATAGAGTGTTCGGCTCTGATCACGTTTACGGCCATAATCAACCTGAATACACAGGCACTTTCCCTTTATTATATGCACCTTATAGTCTTCGGGGATCTGACCTTGCTCTGTCAATAACAACTCTTCAATAAGTAACCTTTTTTTAATTTTTGTATAGGCCCACTGGTAACTCGAAAGCCCGTAAGCGCGCTGCAACCATTTGTAGCAAAGTGTTATCAAAGCGTCATTTGACAGAGTATTCTTATTTCGAACAATAAGATTGGTACCAGAGCCATGATTAGCTTTTAGAACAAAACTGTTTGGCAATATATTAAGCGGTATATCTTCGGGGAAATGATAATAACCGATGAGTGGAACCAGATATTTTTTCCCCTCCTCGCCCAAAGTATCAATGATGTAGTCTCTCACCAATAGCTTATCCGACACTTTTACAAGAAGTTTAGAGCGGTCAAACAGCTTCTTATGCTGAATGCGCTCGTTAAACGTCACCGGCTCGAAGAAATTTGGTGTGTATTCCAGCTTGCGTATAAATTTTTTTCTTAAAAAATGGTATCTGGTCAGTTTTGCGAAACTGCCTCGCACCCACCATAAAGGTTCGACAGATACATTTATAAAATGCAACTTGGCTCTCTGCAACAACCACACATTCTTCCGCTTAGATGCCGGTTTTTTTTCAACATATTCAGATAAATCAAGGCTTAATGAAAAGTGACGGCTTAAGACCTCCCAGGTTACCCTATTCAGATCATTGTCAATATTCTGTGTTTTTAATGATTGCGATTGCGAATAAGGAATTGGCGTAGGCTTTGGCCGGTTACTTAATGAGCGACGTGTCCGCGTATCGACGCGCAAACTCATGACCTTAAACCAGAGATCGTCTGAATTGGGCGCCAACTTGTCATAAAGTAAGGCATTTGTTGTTTCTGAATGCAACGAATGTGGTGGATAAAGTACCCCTGCATACCCAATAGCGAGCGTCGACGTAGAAGCCGCCACATCTGTTCGATATGTCCATTGCTCGTAAGGAAGTAAATGCCCATCGCGCATGCAGATCTCCCGACATTCATGCGCAATAATATCTCGGGGATATCTTTCGTGATCGATTAACAAGCGATTTAACCAATCTTGCGGATAGATGTAGTCGTCATCGCAAGTGACAATTGTGCTATCGGGAAAACACCTTAGGGTTTCAACAAGTTTGCGGTGAGATCCGGTTTCACCCGAATAACGAATTTCAAATCTATCGCATGCAAGCGCTGTTAACGCACTTGGCAAAACCTTTTTTAAATCGTGGTGCAACCACAGGATAATTCTCTCAAACTCACAATTTTGATTCAGCAAGCTCCGAATTGTGATAGCTACAGTTTCAACTCTAGAAGGTATCGTCGTGAGCGAGATCATCGGGCGGACGCTGCTCTTTTTTGCTCCGCGCCCAAGTTCTGCAGCCGGAGTAAACACAAGCGTTACAATTTTGGCAAACGCATTCGGGTACTCTTTTACCTTCATAATTCACGGGCTTTTCGTTGATCGATTTTGCATACATCCTATGCGCCAGATGGGGTCACCATTGAAACGGTTTCCCTTAAAAAATACAAATAAATAGCACTGTTTTGTGTAACGTCCATGCCATACTCATAAAAAAACCCGAGCTATCACTAACTCGGGTTCTTTCATTAGAAGCCTGACTAATCCGCCAGGACGCCTACATGGATGTAGGTGTTAGAGCGACGCAGGAAGCCAAAGCCGAGCGGATTAGGGCGTCAGCTTTGCTGATGGGTCAAAGACCCGAGCCCCAGGAATGGAGCGAGTTATCATGCCCTTTGGGTACACCTGACCGTCGGTCATACCCAAAACACTCGCTACGCTCATGGGGCAAGCTTTCGTCTGGTGTAACGCAACCCGGTACCCATAAAAAAACCCGAGTTAGTTGATAGCTCGGGTTTCTTTAATTAAACGCCTGATTAAACGGCACGACTGCCGTTTAACACAGCCAAAGGCTGC
>JANQJP010000057.1 GCA_028281575.1 Cellvibrionaceae bacterium | reverse complement strand
GCAGCCTTTGGCTGTGTTAAACGGCAGTCGTGCCGTTTAATCAGGCGTTTAATTAAAGAAACCCGAGCTATCAACTAACTCGGGTTTTTTTATGGGTACTGGGTTGGCGTTACACCAGACGAAAGCTTGTCCCATGAGCGTAGCGAGTGTTTTGGGTATGACCGACGGTCATGGTGATGTCGCACATCCATGTGCGCCACCCTACGGGCGATCTGAGGATCGTCTTAATCGGCTTCTAGCCAATAGGATACGAGGAGCAACTGTCACTACCAGTTCCCATGTGTACCCAAAGCACTCGCTTCGTTCATGGGGCATGCTAACCGCCCATGCTCCGCACAGGCGCAGAGGCAGGAGCGCCATAGGCGTCCCGAAGGGCAGGATTTGCTCCTGGCAAATCCTAAGCACCTACGTCCTTGTAGGCGATTGCGAGAGCACGGTTCGCAACTCAATGTCCGTCATCGTCACTTGTGGGGCATCGTTGCCCTCGCCTTCGGTAATTGCTCTTGCATTGCTCTAATTACCTACATCCATGTAGTTCACTGCTACAGTTGCCTCAAATCTGATTTGGTCAGGTTTTGTTCTTGCTCCTCGCCCTGTATCTGATTGATTTGTCCCTGATCTTGTTTTTTCGGGCTGGTTCCGACTTCGTATTTCAAAATAAGCGTTGGTAGAAACGCTTACAGAGCTGTGCGAAACTAACGCTTAATGCAAACGATTGCGTATAGGTTTATGTTTGGTAATTTAGCGTCTAAGAAAAATAATTTGTGTAGCTCTTTCTCCACAGTGATCATCGTTACGGCATGTATATACCCATTTAAATCTCACTCGAAAGAACACTATTTTCGTATCGAAAGAATGCCTTTAAATGAAGCGATAATAGCGCTAGCCAATCAGGCAGATATTCAAATAATTTTTGATTCTGATATTGAGAGAGAAGGTCAAAGTGTTCAAGTAATTGATGGAAAAATGGATGTGACGCAAGCGTTAGAAATGTTGCTCAAAAGCTCTGATATGTCTTTTATCCAAATTCGAGAAGGAGTGCTTGTAGTTGTAAAACCAGATAAAAAAAAACAAGTGCAAGCCACGATTAACTCTCAAAACGAAGATATAGATGAGATGACGGTTTACGGGACGGTTATTTTTAATGGTGCGCGTACTGAGAATTTACATACCGAATACCGCACAGGTTTGTTCAGTGGGCGTTCCATAATGGATAGCGGAATGGCTATTAGTAGTTTGTCCGCTCAAGCAATACAAAATATTGATTCAATTACATCGAGTGATACCTTTAGGAGAATTCCAGGACTCCGGGTTGACGACTCTGGAGGAGACGGTAATACAAATATCAGTTTAAGAGGCCTACCTTTCTCGGAAGGCGGTGGCGGCGGGCGTTATCTTTTAGTTCATGAGGATGGTTTGCCAATTCTGATGTTTGGCGATATGCGGTTTGCTACGTTGGATACATTAATACGAGTCGATAAAACAGTTGATCGAATAGAATCAATAAGAGGTGGGAAATCGTCAACCAGAGTTTCGAATTCTCCTGGGGGATTGATAAATCTAATATCCAAAACGGGAGAAACTTTGGGGGGGAGTGTTTCATCATCTACAGGCTTAAATAAACCGGTTTTTCGTATAGATTACGATTACGCTAATTCGATTAATAATAATTGGCGTTATTATATTGGAGGTTTTTACAGAGAGGGTAACCGATTTTCTGGTGTTGATTATACCACTGAGAAAGGTGGGCAGATTAAAGCGAATATCACGGCTGAGCTTAGTCATCATCGAATCAGGTTGTCCCTTAAATATCTAAACGATAAAACACTTGCTGTGATGTACTCACCACTTACAGCTCGAGGCGAAGGAAGAGAGGAGTTTGATAGTTTTGATTTAACACAAAGCCGCTTTTTGACGCGATCATTTTATCTGGATGAGCAATTGAATCGCAAAGAATCAAATATTACAGACGGCCAAAATCCAAACCTTAAAAGTTTAGGGTTCAATTGGCTCTGGATGCCTAACGAATCGTTTACTGCAGAAGTTAATGCTCGAGCGTCGAGCATCAATGGGCATTGGGTGGCGACGACCTTTGGTCAGTTTATTTACCCAGATGAGCAGCAACGATATACCTACAATATGGCTGATGGCAGTTTAATTAGTGGTACGGCACTACGCGCAAATGGCCCAAGTATTGGTGAACTGTATACAGATCCTATTGCAAATATTAAAGTCATCGATACCACATGGAACGATTTAAGCAACGTGTTCGTGGAATATGTCATGCACCAAAAATTTGGAAGGAATGGGTTGATCTCATTGGGCACATTGACTGGTATTCAAAAGTACGATGTGAATTGGAACTTTGCAGACTTTCTTACCGAATCAAAAGGGAATAACGCAGCTTTAATTGATTTAGTCGATACGGACGGAGCTATATTGACCGAGCACGGTTTAGTGCATTACGGAACCAACTGGGGGGGATGTTGTAATCGTCGTCAAAATCTTGAATTTAGACTATTCGCTCCTTTCGTTTCTGCTGAATTTAATATATCTCATCTAACGTTGGATCTCAGCGCGCGCTATGATCAAGGTTGGGTAACAGGAGAGGATTATGTGGGTTCCCTATTTAATGCTGGGGATGTTGATGGTGACGGTGTGGTGTCCATCGTGGAAAGTGTTGCTATCGCGCCCGATAAAAATACACAAGTAGTTATTGATTGGCACGATGGCGACTGGTCTTTTGCTTCGGGATTAAATTATCGTGTGTCTGAAACTTCATCATTTTATGTGCGTTGGAGTCAGGGAGTTCGGGCCAACGCTGATCGATCAACGGATATTTTTTTTGCAGATCAGAACCTGGCAAAAACTTCAGGTTCATCATCGTTTGGCTACGATAGAATTGAACAGACCGATTTTGGTTTTAAATATTCGAAAGACACTATTAGCTTAAATTCTTCTGTCTTTTTAACGAGAGCAGAGCTGGATGACTTTAGTAGTTTAAGCGGATCAATGGCGAAAAGTCAGTATAATTCCCAGGGGTTAGAGATTGAAGTCAGTAAAGCTCTGGGTCGCATACAACTAAACGGATTTTTAACCTATATCGATTCGGAAATTGAAATGCTAGGAAATGACTTAAATAATGATGGAAATAGACCCTATAAACAACCTGAGTTTATTTATAATGTATCCGTATCTTATAACCTGGAAGATGTGGAGGCAGGTGTTGAATTACAGGGTGTCACTGGTTCGTACACTGGAAATGCAAACATGAATAAAATTCCTGGGTATAAAATATTCAATACTTATCTGAACTATCAATTTAGTAATTCACTAAGTATGCGTTTGACTGCAAGGAACATAGTGAATACGCCGGGTGTAGATGAAGGAGCAGAAAACGGTTATAGATTAATTGGTGATAGAACAGTCACTATGGGTTTTATGCTAAAGTTTTAAAAAAATCCCGGCGAAGGCCGGGATTAATCAATGCAGAGATGTCTTCTAAATACGAAGGGAGTTCGTACCAAGACAAGAAAAAGTATAAATCTTTTTTTCTCTATGTTCGTCCTATCCGTTCGGACAGAACTTATTGTTAAAACCGCATGCTCAGTGTAAGAGAAGATGTTCTTCCATTAATTGATCTGGCCATAGAAATACCGTTACCATTTTCATCAACTTGATATCGTACAGCATTTCCAGCGTCTACATCATTCTTGCTTTCTGTTACACCTACCTCATCAAATAGGTTGTTTACATTTAATGAAACAGAAACGTTTTCTGAGAAATCATAGTTGGCAAAAAAGTTGGTTACGATAAAGCCTTCTTGCGTGGCCAGGTTTGTATCTTCAGAGAATGAGTCACCTGTTCCGTTAAAATTAAACCCTACTTCCGCGGTATCAGAAAATAGAACGCTGGGCGTAATGTTAAATATCCAATCTGCCTGTCGTCTGGGTGTATTGCCTGAAACATCGATCGGAACTGACTGGCTAATAGCGTAGGTCGTTCCAGCAGGATCTGTTGTATTAAAATCGCTGCCTATTTCATCAAGTGATATTACGCCATCACCATTAGCGTCAGAGCCTATAGCATTTGAGGGGTTTTGGCTGGTACCTTTCGATATTTCCGCATCCGTTAATGTAACGCTGCCGTTGAGTTTAAACATGCCTTTACTATAGTCAAATTCAAACTCTACACCTTGAGAAGCATATTCCCTTAGAATGACGACGGTCGGCCCGCCACCTGTTACTGAGGTATTGGATTCTTTTGTGTCAGCGTTAAAATAGGTAACAAATAGCTTTAAATCACCCAAAAACATTTTAGTACCAATTTCAAATTGCTCAGATGAATCAAAAACCGTTTCATCTGAAAAAACGCTGCCATTGGGTTCGAGGCTTCCACCTTGAATCATGCGATCGAAATTAATTGCAGCACCGTCGCTTACCCGCGCAAAAACGGATATATCGTCGTTCAGTAAATAGTTGGCGCCGACCGACCACGCGGTGTTGCTCGCTTCATAATTCGCAAAATTTGTATTGGTGGGGTCGGGGCAATTCGTATTTTGCTCTTGAGGTTCTATCGTTCCATTTCCATTGTAATCATAACTACATCCAGCGCCGGAACCGTTGTAAAAACCATCACCCGCGACAGTTTCCTGGCGGACGCTAGCATCGATTGTGATAGGGTCAAAATTAAAAGAGATAGCAGCGAAAGGCGCTGTGTAAACGTTATCGAAGTCCAGGCGAATGTTATTTCCGCTCCAACCGAAGGCCTGTCCAAAGCCTTGAGCACCATTCAGTGTTACACCTGGGATATTTAGTAATGCAGCATCATTAGTGAGCGTTGTGACGTGGTTGGTCCAGTGCCAATCTTGTCTAAAGGCTTGATGCATGTAGAAATACCCACCTGTCACGTCAACAGTGCCTTCACCGACCTCAAATGTTTTATTGAGTTTTGCTTCGTTGACGAGGTTGCCCATATCGTCATAATCCACGTCAAAGCCTGCAAGCGCCACCAGTGTATTGTTACCGTAAAGTGATTGCAGACCTGCGTTGTTCGCGGCAGCGCCTTGGTCAGGCCCATTAAATATGGTTACGGCGTCTGGATCTGCTCCCAAGCTCGTGTAATAAGCATCCGCGTCGGTAAAAAAATTATACGGGAATAATCCTGTAAAAACGCCAGTATTACTCGACTTTCTGAATTTGTTATCAAAACGCCAGCCTTCGCCAAGGTCATATGAAAACTCAACGCCAAACGAATCGGATTGAATATGAATACCATTGCGGTAATCGGTTAAGCGAAGCGTTCCATCGCCATCCAGCTGCGGTGCATTTAACAATGCACTGCTATATAGGGTTTCTGAATTGCCGTCGAGGCCAGGATGCCCATCCCCACTGAAGGTATGATTTTTTACCTCCCAAGGCTGAGGGAAAAACGTAACTTCTTTTTTGTCGATGTGTTTTAGGTAAAACCTCACAAAGCCCTGGTTAAACTCGTGAGTGAGATTAAATTTTACCTGTCCGCCGCTGACTGGCGTGTAATCGATGTTGCGATAATTTCCTCCGTCCTGCCAATGACCACCAAGGAACATACGCGTGCTCTCGTTAATGTGATGGCCAAAAGCGAAGTCTGAGCGCAAGTCGTCATAGTCCAAACCAAACGTAAATGATATTAAGCCACCTTCTTCTTCTCCAGTATTCGTAATCATATTGATGATTCCGCCGGGACCGGAAGGCGTTAACGTTCCGGCGGTACCGCCGCGTACAGATTCAACTCTGCGCAGCGACGCGTCGGTTTTAATCCAGCCGTCCGATGGTGAGAAGTTTCCATCACCAGTAAGCAGTACTGGTAGCCCATCTTCATGTAAGCTCAGAAATTTAGACCCTCCCGTTGAAAGTGGTATACCGCGGACACTTAAATTGGAGTTGCCGCCCCCGGCCGACGATTCTGCTCGAATACCGGGCAGATTTCGAAACACCTCTGCTGTGCCTCTCGGTGCAGACTTTGCAATATCTTCCGTGGAAATTGTCGAAACCGAAATTGAGGTTTCCAGCTTGGACGCTGCCCCTCCCGTTGGCACCCCGGTAACGATCAGCTCTTCCTCTGCTGATGTGTTGTTTTCGTTGTCTTGAGCCACGGCATTTAAGGCAATGACAGAACCTATTGCCATCGTTAAGGCATTATTTTTAAAGCCCGATAATTTCATTGTTTTCCACCCTCGTTATTAATGTAGTAGGTCGTTGATATGGGTCAGACCTCCGCGATTTACGGCAAGTTTTGTCGTAGGAAGCGGTTTGGTGAGCTTATGCTAACGATTGCATTCCGGTCGTCTCATCCGGTGGGTAAAGACACATGATCGCCCTGTGTACAAACGTCCTGCCCAAGGGGTTAAAACTTTATTTGTCGGGATATGAGCCGCGATTGCGTCTAGGAGGGTTAGAGCATATAACCGAAAAGTAACTGGAGGGCGCCAATATGCAGGCGAGGTCGAGAGGTGTTTCCCGCGATGCCAGCGAAAGACTAATAGAACAACCGCACACGGGTGAGTGTCGATTGCTATGCAGCGTTGACGAAGATACACCTCATGTATATAGCGCGGGTGCAGAGAATGACACGTTGGCTCAGGCAAAATACCTCAAATCACCAATGACTTCCCAGCGGGCATTGTTTATTTTGGATAAGTTAGATAGAAAGATGCAGCAAGAACAGCTATATCTCGATAATTCGCTTGATCTAAAAAAATTATCTGAACGTTCGGGCTTGCGCAGTCACGATGTTTCTCAGGCGCTCAACCAGAAGGCGGGGCAGAAATTTTTTGACTACTTAAACGGTTATCGCATTTCAGCAGCAATGCAAATGTTGAGGGATGATTTGAACACCTCCATTTTTGATGTTGCGATGGAAACCGGGTTTAATTCAAAAAGCACGTTCTACAATGCGTTTAAGAAAATCGCTGGTATGACGCCGCTTCAGTACCGGCGTGAATGCTTATGGCAAAGAAAAACGCAAACGCGAGAGAAGTAACGTGAACATACCTTAGTGCTTCCAACAGTAAGTTAAGCAAATAAGATTGCGATGCAAACGATTGCAGTGTACGCTCGCCTTTACAACCAGTGCTTCCTTAATGTTGCGAGCACAGTACGACATTTGGTGAAACCGTTCGCGGATTGCAGCGTGAATAGTAAGGCGAAAATTGCTGAACAGTACGGCGAATATCGTTCTGTATTAGCTCGATACGTTTCTAGAGTCATAGATTGTCCGAGTGATGCTGAGGACATCGTTCAGGAAGTCTATGTTCGATTGGCGCAACGATTTGAACGTGGGCAAGAAGCCTTGCCAGCTACAAGTCGTGCTTATATGTTCGCAATTGCCAATAATCTTATTACAGACAGCTTGCGGCGAAAGCGTAGCCGGAAACAGGATAAACACTGTTCCTTGGAACAATTCGAGCAGGTCAGCCCCGCCCCTGGCCCAGAGGCAAATGCAATCTCTGCCAAGCTCAGACAAGACCTTGTGAGTGCAATTGAGCAGCTGCCGCATGAACTCAAACAGGTGTTTATTATGAGCCGCTTCGAAAATATCAGTTATCCGAGTATTGCCAAACATTTGCACATTAGTAGCCGCACGGTTGAGCGCCGTATGCAACGGGCGCTGTTGCTAGTACGTGCCCGGCTCGACGTCTATTTCAATATTGATCAAGCTGGAGACTGAGATGAAGGCATTAAAAACGCCTTTGGCGGTCAAATGGTTTCTCGCGAAACAACGTTCGGCTCAAGGAGGCCCGTTTGATCGAGCATTGTATAAAAAGTGGCTATCTGAAAGTTCAGACAATGCACTTCAGATCGAAGAGCTCATGCTTATGGATGAGTTACTTGAGCAAGTAGCGGATTCAGATGAGCTTGCCAAGTTTCGCGAGGAGCTGAGAGCGACATACCATTATCACGGTGATGGTGCTCCCAGTTTGCCAAAACGATCTCGACGAAAAGCGCTTACACGTTGGTATGCAGTGGCCGCGCTTGTGTTGTTATCTATTGCTGTCTTTGGGTTTGGCACGTTTTATCGAAATGATCGGGTCGACGCACAGACCTACGTCACGGCCAGAGGCGAGCAAAAAGATACTACCCTCGAGGATGGTTCAAAAATTGAGATAAATACGGCTAGCTCGTTAACCGTACTCTACTCGAAAACAGCGCGGCGTATAGACTTAGCGCGTGGCGAGGCCCATTTTGATGTAAAAAGTGACGCTGATCGCCCTTTTGAAGTCGCCGTCGGCGAAGTGTCTATTCGTGTTATTGGTACGCGTTTTAATGTTCACGAATATGATGGGCAAGTGGATGTGTCGGTGTACGAGGGGCATGTTTCAGTTAAACAGAGTAACACCGACAAGCCCCACATCTCCTTGGTGGAAGGAGAGCTTTTGCACATTGATGACGACGGCAAGGTCACTAAGAACTTAGACCTGCAACTAAAAAACAAAGATGCCTGGCGGCGAGGCCGGCTGGAATTTAACGCGACGTCTTTAGAGGACGCGGTCGATGAATACAATCGATATGTTGCAAAACCTATAAGCCTTAAAGCTTCGGAGCTTCCAGAAAAGCACATATCTGGCGTTTTTGATATAGGAGATGCCGAGAGCTTCCTGGCAGCAATTGTTTATCTTTTCCCACTAGAAGTCGAAGATAAAGGTGACCGGTACGTATTGCGTGTATTGAAAAATCACGATTAGTCTTTGGTCCAACTGCTAAAGCATTGTGCAAGTGGTTTTATCGATACAGGCTGTGGCTCCTGGCATAGTGTCCCTATGTACTCCTTCGACGACATACTGTACAGCCTTTCATTACTTCGCACTGTCTAAGCATCATTGATACCCTCATGCAAAACTGCCGTAAATCGTGGCGAATTGTGGACCCTAAACTATGCTAGTTAAGAGAAGTTTCAAGGCGGTTGGCGCTTTTGAGGCAAAATTGTCGTTTAAATTCAGCTGGGCGAAGCAAAAAAAAGCGCAATAAAACATGCTAGCGATATCAATAGTTTTAAATGTAATACTAATTGCCGGCTTGGTAATCACGTATCAGAGATATAACAAAAAGCTTGAAGATCAAGAGGCTGAATACCAAAGCGTTATAGATGCAAAGGTCAGCAAAGAAGATCATACCGCCCTGATTGGAGAAAAAGACCAGGCTATTGCCCAACTGCAAGGACAGCTAGAGGACCTCAATCAAGCGTTGGAGCGATCGGGACGGGAATTAGCTGAGCAGCACGATAGGTTTGATTTGGACATTCGGCAAGCTCACGAAACGATAGACCGCGTGACCGAGGAAAAAGATACATTTAACGCGAAGGTCCAAGGCACGATTCAAACCCTTCAGGCCAGTACAGCGCAGCTACAGAGCGATCTTAAGTCGTTTGAACGTTGGACAGTGCAGCTCGAAAACCTGATGGCCAATAACTCCGCCATGCAGCAACAGAGCGCCATTTTCCAGAACATTGTTAAGCAAATCATCATTCTCGCTTTGAATGCGAGTATCGAAGCTGCGCGCGCTGGAGAAGCCGGCAGAGGCTTTGCCGTTGTTGCAAACGAGGTTCGGGATCTCGCTAATGAGTCTGAAGAGCTGAACAACAACTACAAAGAAAATTTGTGCAAAAACGAGCTGCTCACGGTAACAGCGTTCCAGGATATTCAGGCTACAAGCAAGATGATACTCACAGGTGTGGCAAACCTTGTGTCAAAAATTGAAGGTGCTTGACTGAAAAAGGCAATGGCACTAATTGCCCGAGTGAAGCGTATTTTATTGGCTAAACTGTAAGTATTTCGGACTAAATCGACGGCGTTAATCAAGTGACGGCAATAGAAAATGAACCCGATTAATCACTCATCTACTCAAGCGATTGCGCGCCAATCTTTTGAAGAGATGATCGCAATGCTGGATCATTCGGATGGCGTTTCGGTCGACACCGTAGAGCCTGATTATATTCAGAGCCTTGATTTCAGCACGGTGATGTTCACGATCGCATCGTCGATGTTTAAAGTAAATGTCCTGCTGCATTACTGCGAGAGAAATGAAAGCGTCGATAGTTTTTCAAGATTGACTAAATTTGACGCGACAAAAAATATTGAGCAACAGTACCGCGACTACATTAGTGAAATAGGGAACAATCTTTGTGGTAGCGCAACGAGAATGATTGGTAATACTGGTTTTTCAACAGGCATGTCGACCCCTGTAATGTTGAAAATTCACAACAGCACTCAGCACATGGGTGTTGTCTTGCCTTCATCTGAAGCTCATATCGGATGCATGTTTAATGGAAATCCACTTATATATGCAAGCTTTTACTTGGTAATCAATAACGATTGTCAGGATATGGTTGAAATTAAAATATCAGAATCGAAAGCGGAAAGCGATAATTCTGGTGAACTTGAATTTTTTTGAACTAAATTTATTAATCGGAGTAACAATAAAATGGCACAAGTACTAGTTGTTGACGATTCGAGTACAGTAAGGAATGAGGTAAGCTCATTCCTGTCTTCAGAAGGGATTGACGTTGATACCGCTGTTGATGGTGTTGATGGTTTGGCGAAAATTGGTCGTGATACAAGCTTAAAGCTCGTCATCTGCGACGTGAATATGCCTAACATGGATGGTCTTACTATGGTTGAAAAAGTTAAGGCTTCAGGTAAATCGATCCCCATTATTATGCTCACTACGGAAAGCAATCCAAGTATGAAGCAACGTGGTAAGGACGCCGGCGTGAAGGGCTGGATAGTAAAACCATTTAATGGCGCTGCGGCCATAGGTGGCATTAAAAAGCTTATCGCGTAGTTTGTTAGCTGCTCCCCTAACACATATCCAACAAAAGGGAAAAAGTATGTCCGAAGTTGAAGATTCCGATCAGACATCGAGCAAGGTGCTTGTGCACGATTGCAGTAGTGAATACGAAAAAAAAATAAAAGATTTTTGCGAAAGCAATCACCTGATTCCCGTTAAGTCTAACGAAGAAAAAATTTTAGATGTATTGAAATCTTATGTGGATCTCGGGGCGATATTTTTATCAGAAGATATCGATGGTGTAGCTGGTCAAGGCCTTGAATTGGGTAAAGAAGTACATAGTATTCGTCCTGAATTGCCTATTTTTCTCAGAAGGTCTGTTAATTCTACTATCGAAGCCGATGAAGATCTGCTCAACAAAGCGTTTAGCGCGATCTATACGATAGATGAAATCGATTCCCTACGCGATACGATAGATGAACATATTTTTTGTACGCGTTACCCCAATACCCTGTTGCGAGGTATTGAACAGATAACAAGAGATACTTTGAGTTATTTCTTCGATGATATGGAAATAGAAGTATCCACGCCTTATGTGGTGAAAGATAGGATCATCTTTGGTGAGCTATTCAGTCTAATTCCAATGGAAGCAACATGGTGTAAGGGTTATATGATGTTGCAAATGGAGGAGGTTGACGTAACCAATTTGGTTAAACGTGAAGTTATTTTAGGTGCAGATGAGAAAAATTTCCGCATAGTTAACGACGTGCTAGGCGAAATTACAAATATGACCTGGGGCGCAATCAAAGCACGATTTATTACCGAGACTAAGCCGTATACGGATATTTCAGTTCAAGTACCGATTATCGTAAATCATAAACATCAATACATTACCTTTGGTACCAATACACCTCAGCTCTGCTTCAAATATACTTTGAAAAAGAAAAATGGAAATCATCCACCTGTGGTTATCTATCACAAATTTATTTTTAATTTGTATTGGGAGCCTGAAAAATTCTGTGCTGATCTACCCACAGTGGATGATTTGATTGATAACGGTGAGCTGGAATTTTTCTAGTATCTGATCTCGAATTCAAAAAGCTGCATAGTGGCTTGGCAAAAGTCCGGCACCTCGACGGTCTTTCTCAACTTTTATGTCAAAAACGTCAAAAAACTGCTTTGCAAAAAGCGTTTTTGATGTTTCCTGTTTGTCGTTGATCTAATCCCAAAAATAAATTTCTTTTGGTTATAAATTGCAAGTCTTCTTATGATTATATCGATTGATATCATTTTGGCATAGCGACTCATCCTAACTACACTTTATGACGAAAGGCCGAAAATTTTATTCGTAAATTTAACGCTTAACGGTGTCCTGCCATAGGAGAGGTCGATGGCAGGATTTTTGTTTTTTTGGCGTTCTGAGATGTTGCTTCCCGTGCAACTGGGATAGCAGCGGTTTTTCTCGCGAAAAGCATCATTTCTGAGAAGTAGGAAATTTTATTGGATATTTGGTTAATCGCTGAAATATTAATTATCAGGAAACTCTGGGTTAGTTATGCAACACATTTTTGGATTTTTACGCATTAAACGGGCGGCTCTACGCGCAATTAGCACGTCAATATTCGCAATTTTTATGCTTTCTCCAACGGTTGCGTATGCCTTATTGGAGATTCCCGACAGAATAAGTTTTCAAAACCTGTTGGCGAATAAAGATATCTCAATGGGTGAGGGGCGTGTTGTCTTTCAGGATAGCGATGGGTTCATCTGGCTCGGTGGTTCTAACGCGCTAATCCGCTACGACGGTTACGATTTTAAAAAAATGTATTTGGTCGTCGCGGGTGAAAAGGGCTCAGAGAGAGTCGACATAAAATTTGTTCAGGATATATATCAAGATAGTCGCGGGGTTGTTTGGGTCGCTGGTATAGGCGGCATATATCGTTACGATGCAGGCAAGGATAAATTGACGAGCCTTAAAGACAATCTCGACCAGGCTTTGCAAATCTCTACTGTTAATATTTGGCGAATCACCGAAATTCATACTGGCGAAATGGTAGCGAGTACCCTTAAAGGGCTTATTATTATTGACCCTAATACCAATGATTACACAAGCATTGTCCCAGATGGCACTAAGGCCAATTGGCTGACTAAGGAACGTGTCAACGTCACCTATGGCGATCCAAATAGTGGTGATGTTTGGGTGGGTACGGAAGCTGGTTTAGAAAAAGTCAATTGGGAAACAAAAACGTTTCAATTGATCCTTCCTCACCCAGAGGCGCCTGACTTAGCTTCGGCCCAATGGGTCAATGATATTGTTCCAGATGATCAAGGTAGACTCTGGGTGGCGACATCCAACGGTCTAGTCAATTTTGATCCAGAGACCCAGGCAACAAAACGTTATGTGAATGACCCCAGCGATCGTTTTAGTTTGAGTGGCAACGATATTTGGAAATTGCAAATGGGTGCCGACGGCGCTCTATGGATAGCATCGGATGGTGGTGGTGTTTCGGTCTTTGACAAGACCAGCGGGCGTTTTATTAATCATAAAAATGAACCTGGCCGTGCAGGCTCTTTAAGTTCAAACCAAGTACGCACGGTATACGAAGATCGCAGCGGAGACATTTGGGCGGGTACCTACCCCGTGGGAATCAACTTTTTTGATCGTTCGAGCGCGGCGATTACTTCTTACGCGCGCGAGTCTTCCAATCCGAATAGCCTGAGTCACAGTTCGGTCTTATCCGTTCAGGAAGATAAAGCCGGAAACCTTTGGTTGGGTACCGATGGTGGTGGCCTAAATTACTTCAATCGCGATTTAGGTGAATTTACGCATTTTCAACATGATCCGAACGACCCAGTAACAATCAGCAGTAATGCAGTTTTGTGTGTGTATATTGATTCAAAAGGTCTGATATGGACTGGCCACTGGGGTGGTGGTATGTCGAGCTACGATCCTCGAGAGAAAAAGTTTACCCGCTATCCTTTCGATGACCAGCGCGCAGTTACGACGAGTGTAAGCACATCCAAAAAGCTAAATAGTGCGCACGTATGGTCAATAAAAGAAGATAAAAATGGTGATATGTGGATAGGTACCCATAACGGTGGATTGAGTAAATACGACAGGAATAGCAAAATCTTTACTCACTACACCATGGGTGGACAAAATCCAGAACAAGAAATTGCATCAGCATTGGTTTGGTCCACCTTTGAAGATTCCAACGGTCAGTTTTGGCTTGCTACACCATCGGGTTTGGACCTTATGGATCGCGAGAAGGGCACCTTTACTCACTATGCAGAAGACCCCGAAAATCCTAAGAGTATTAGCAATTCAAATGTGTTATCCGTTTATGAGGACAGTAAAAACCGCCTATGGGTAGGTACTGATGCAGGATTAAATTTATTTGATGCTTCAACGACGTCGTTTACCGCTTATACGAAGGAAGATGGCTTTAACGACGATACTATACGAACGATTTTAGAAGATGCAGAGGGTAAGCTCTGGTTGAGCACAAATAATGGCGTCTCTTCCTTCGACCCCGAAACAAAAAATATCAAAAACTATAACCGTGAAAGTGGCAGGCTCGTTGGTGGTTTTAATACGGAGTCCGGTGTTGTTAGTCAAAAAGGTGAAATTGTTTTTGGCGGTGTAAATGGCTTACGTTTTTATAAGCCCGAAAAGTTAACTGAAAATACAAATATTCCGCCTGTGGTCTTCACAGATTTTAAGATCTTCGCAGATTCTGTGAAGGTTGATGGCCCAGAAGGTATTTTAACAAAATCGATTAACCAGACAGAGGTGATCGAGCTTGATTATACCAAGTCCATGTTTGTATTTAATTTCTCTGCACTGAATTACCGGGATCCTGGTAAAAACCAATACGCATATAAGCTCGAAGGGTTTGATGAAGACTGGCTCTATATTGGCAATCAGCGTCAAGCAAAATACACAAATTTGAATGCCGGTAAATATGTTTTTCGGGTTAAAGGTAGTAACAATGATGGTGTTTGGAACGAAGAAGGAAAATCGATAACGGTTGTGCAATATCCACCGCCCTGGAAAACCTGGTGGGCTTACACACTTTATACGCTTGCAGTCATTGGTTTGCTCGCCTGGTTTGTGCATGCTCAGCGTAAAAAGCGTAAGTTGGTCGAGGAACAAAACCGTATTTTGGAACAAAAAGTTGCAGAGCGTACTGCGGAGTTGAGGCAGAAAAATAATGATATCCAGGCGATGCTCAGTAACATGCCGCAGGGGTTATTTACAGTGCAAGAAGGCGGAGCGATTCATCCAGAATATTCAGCATTTTTGGAGTCTATTTTTGAAACCGAAAATATTGCCGAACGCGATGCGGGGGAACTCTTATTTACCGGAGCAAAAATTGGTAGCGATGCGCTAAATTCTGCAAAAGAAGCGATGTTTGCGATTATTGGTGAAGATGAGATGAACTTTGATTTCAATGCATCTCTACTTGTAGAGGAATACAGCATCGATATCGGGGACACTACCAAAGTGCTGGCTCTGGATTGGAATCCGATTGTCGAGGAAGATATCGTCAACAAGCTGATGGTATCGGTTCGTGATGTCACAATACTCAGGCAAATGGAAAGCGAAGCTGAAGAGCAAAAACGCCAGTTGGATATTATCAGTCAATTGTTGAACCTGCCGGCAGACAAGTACCTCGGTTTCGAAGAGTCGTCTGCAAAATATGTTCAAGCAAACCGCGAAGCCGTTGAGTCGACGGATAAAAGAGACCAAGACGTTATCGCGCTCTTATTCAGAAATATGCATACCATCAAGGGTAACTGCCGCACCTTCGGCTTTACACATTTGAGCAATGTCGTGCACGAAGTTGAATCCACCTACAGCGCAATGAAAGCGTCGCTTGAGGGTGACTGGGATAAAGCACAACTTCTCAGTGAGCTGGATGAGGTCGAAACTGCTCTGGCTGAATACGCGCATGTCTACCGTAAGGTGCTTGGACGTGGAGAAGATTCCGGGCGGCGACAAGACGGCTTCTGGATGAACAGCTCAGCTATGCAGCAGATTCATGAGTTTGTCGACACCAGTCAAATGGCAAAACTCAAAGTCTTCCTGGAGAAGCTGCAATCGAAGACCGTTCAGCAGGCCTTGGTAGACATCATTAGTTCCTTGTCATCAATCGCCAACCAGCTCGATAAGGAAGCGCCTGACGTCACGGTCGAAGCTGAAGGTGTGGCGATCAAGAGTGCAGGTTATGCACTGATGAGCGATGTATTCGCGCATGTACTTCGCAACAGCGTCGATCACGGTTTGGAATTGCCAGAAGAGCGTCTGGGTTTAGGCAAGCCAGAGCAGGGCAAGATCGATATTCACGCCAGCGTAAACGATGCAATGCTCGATATATCGGTTAAGGATGATGGGCGCGGTATTAACCTGGATGCGCTGTTTAAGAAAGGTGTCGAGCTGGGACGCTGGCAAGATGGCGATTCGCCGTCGCGTGAAGATATAGCGGAGTTAATCTTCGCTTCGGGCGTTTCGACCAAAGAAGCTGTTACTAGCATCTCTGGTCGGGGTGTAGGCATGGATGCAGTTAAGCAGTTCCTGGTTGAAAAGGGAGGCAAAGTTACGATTAAGCTCGACGAGGGTGGCGATCAAACATCGTCCTTCGCACCGTTTGCACTGGTCGTGTCGCTTCCTGGAGACTTGTTTTTTGTGGTGGAAGAGGCCTAACTCCCTCGTCGATTCGCTTTGTTGCGCCATCTGCCCGGTTTGAGCTTGGCCTTTCAAACTGGGCCCCTGATCTGAAAACAAGGCGGAATGGCGCTTAGCCAAGCATCACGGCTTCACACATTACTGTCATTTTTCCATAGTATTGTCTTAAAATGTTCGTGCAAATGAACATTGAATACTCGCTTTTGTCGCTTAAATTCCCTTACAATATGCGCATTCGCGCCTAAACGTTGACTCGTGTCACGTTTTTTTGGGAGTAACTCAGTTAAGTTATTGTCTCCCTAGGTGCTAGAACGAATTTTTATAAGACGGGAATATTCGCGATTTTCCTTGTGAATCTGCGCGCCTTAGGGTCAAATCGCCTGTGGGAACAATATTAATTAGAAGCAAAAGATTTGTGCTTATCGCTGCATTATACGTTTTATATCCAGTCGGAATACTCATGCATGTTTATCTACGGCCTCGAAACCTGATTGGCCTTACTTACAGGTTTAATGGAATACTTGGCCACAATAATCCAGTTAATTTACGTAAGCGGGTACTAACCCTGGTAAGCATGTGTTAGACATGGACGATTCAGAAGGACCATTCATAAACAAGAGGTTTGATACGCTCGCAGGGGTTGTATCTGATCATCTCACCAGTATTCAAGACGCATTGCGCGAGTATCAGACGGAAGATAAGTCGTCAGATATCCCTGTATCTGAACAACTGGAGGCTTTGCTGAAACGTGTTCGAGGCATCGAAGCTGAAGCTGAGCAAACCAAACGTCTGCTAAAAAGCGAGCGTCATCGCTCCAATCATGACAATTTAACCGGGCTGCACAACCGCGCGGCGTATAACGAGCGCGCTTTTCTAGAGTTGCGGCGCAACAAGCGCTATCACCGTCCGTTGTCACTCGCTGTATGCGATATTGATTTCTTTAAATCCGTTAATGATCGCTTTGGTCATCGCGTCGGTGACCGGGTACTGCGTATTATCGCTCGCGTCATCGCGATTCGACTGCGAAAAACGGACTTTATCGCACGTCTGGGTGGTGAAGAGTTTGTGATTCTGATGCCCGAAACCTACAGCGCTGAAGCGTATAAGGTGTTGGATAAGATTCGCAAAATGGTCAAAAAGATCCCGCTCAAGGCGAAAGGTACCGGCTTTAACGTAACGATATCTTTTGGGATGACTGAGCTTGTCGCCGATGATTCCATGGACACCGCGTTTGAACGCGCCGATAAAGCGCTGTATCGGGCGAAAACTTCGGGTCGGGACAGCTGCGAAATGGAATTAAAAAAGAGTGAAACCTCGCTTGATCTCGTTGGCGACAAAATTAGCTCTATTCCCGATTTGACCTAGCGCTTCTCCGCATTTTCAAACACAGCACATCGTCATCATTGACTACGACGATAGAATTCCCGCGCTTGATCTAATCGCCATTTATCTGTGATAAGGTTGCACACACTTTGCGTATGCCTTAGCTGCAAATAATAAGAAAAGTTGATTCGGAGTGAAAGAATATGACCAAGTGGCAGGGAGTATGTAGTTTGATCCTCGTTTTGTTAGCGCCTCTTGCTGCTTCAACAGAAGCGGCCGATAGTCAGATTAAAGGCGCACTTATGGATATCGAAAAGTTTGAGCGACAGTTTTTGCAAGCCTCGCACGTCAATTCAAGTTCGGTAAAGCGGTCGCTCAAGTTACTAAGCCTCACGCGGCAGCGCTTAGATAGCTCGCCAAATAAATCTCACGCGTCCTGGCAACAGGCGGATACACGCTACAAGGCTTTGGTTGCGCATATGAACCAGCTATTGTCGCCGAGTGGCAATAGCGTCAGTGCACCGGCTCAAAATACGCAAGCAACATCGGCACCCGCGTCGCGAGCGCCTGCTCGCACGCGGACGTCGAGTGGTGGTGCACCACAGCAGATGATTTCACAGTATCGGGTCAGAATTAAAAAAATTGCACGCGATATCAATAGTCAAATTGATACGCTCGATAAGGCAGGTGTGAAACCATTTCAAGACAAGGCCTATATAGAAAAATATCAAGGCATTGTCGAAAGTTTCCGTGCGAGCATCGCCAAATACGATGATTTTAAAACTGACCCCGACGTTGTTGCGGCGAGTAATGCGCTAGCCTCTATGGAAAATATGCTGCGCTTTGGCCAAGATCATGCCGCGAAAGAGTTGGCAGAACTCGGTGACGTGCAGGCTCGTTTACGTCAGATAAATCAGAATATCCGCAAGCTAAAACAGCCTGCAACACCCACCTATCCTTATAAATCGGGCCAGTTAAAAGTCTGGTTGGTTGAGCTTGCGGCCGTGCGTCAGCAGGCGCAGCAACTTTATGAACCCCTGCCGCAAATCAAGCAGCGCGCCCACCTCCCCAACAATCGGTACACGGTGGAGCAGGGTGCGCCCTATGACTTTAACGATGTTGTGCGTTTGGAACAGTCATTAATTGGTTTGGTGAATGCGATTGATACAGAATTAAATACCTTTGGCACAAACTTAAATCTTCAAGTCCAACACATAGATGAAGGGCTCGCGTTTTACGATACATTTGATCCAAACGATGCATCGCATCACGCAAAGCATTTTCTCACTGCTGGTCGATCTGAAGAAATCCGCGCTAAATTCGCGCAGGATAAAGAAATAGCTTCGGAGGCTACGCAGTACGCAAAATTAATTAATGACCCTTCGTATAACCAGCGCGCCGCGCTTGTAGAACGAATAAGTGCAGCGCAAAAAAAGTATGAAGCAAATTACAACAAGGCACGTTCACTGGCGCGCATGCCAAAAGCCGCGAGCAAAGACAGTAAATTACTCAACATTGCTAAAAAGACCTTGGCTAACTATGACTCGGTTGGCGATTATAAGCGTATTGTCATTAATGCAGACAAAGTTCACCGAACCAAAGAAACAAGTGAAACGCAGTACGATGATGTTGATGTAAGCCTAAGTGGCGACATTACATTGACCGGAACGAAAACTACATATTTTTACGAGTGGGATCAATTTCAGGTTGCGACTGCCGAGCAAGAAGGTGGTCGTTACTATATCTATTACAACACGCTCAAATATTTTACTTCTGGCGCTTCGACGACGCCTTTAAATAAGTGGATTTTAAGTGGGCGTATTCAAGGTATAGAAATCCCGCAAGAAAATATACATAAAAACTAACATTTATGCGGGTTCGCCCGCTGTCTCTGGCAAGGAATACTGCTCTCTCGTTAATTTAAAAACCAGACAGTCGTCAGTGTCGAACATGCGCCGCTCAAGCGGCGTAAAACCGAAGCGTTTATAAAAGCGGTGGGCGCGGTCATTGGATACTAAAGGGTCAATTAAAACAGCCGTTACTCTCGGGTCTGAGAAGCAACGTGCCAGCGCGAGGTGCATCATTTCGCTCCCATAACCTCTGTTTAGATCGATTTCTAAGCCTATCCAAATATCAATGGCACGTTGGTTCGGTGCAACGGCCCCCCAGTAGTGGCTGTCTTCACGTGCGGGATCAATAATCTGTACGAAGCCTATTGGGCGACCATCTTCCTCGTAAATCAGTTGTTCGCGCCAGTCTGGCGTTCTCAATAATTCGGTCTCCCATTCCCAATCACTGTCAGGGTCCGATGCTTTTACATGTGGCTGTTTGTCCCAAAAGCGCAACAGTGGAATATCATCTCTCGTGGCGTCGCGGAAGTATCGAGTTTGCCTATTTTGCGGAGCTGAATAACTTGCAGACTGTAGCATTAGAACTCCTCCTCCCGGTAGGTTTGACCATAGGTAATACCGTTCCCGTCAGGGTCTCGCAAACCAATTTCCCGCATACCCCAGGACTGGGTGATAGGTCCCCGTTCAATTGATTTAACGTTGTTCTCATCAACGAGTTCGGGTTTGTTTGCGTCTAGCCTTGCGTAGACCTCGTCCAGGTTGTAAATGCGTATATAGATATTGCTACCAAAAACACCGTCGCCACTATGTGAGGATAAATGCACCAGGCTGCCGTCTCTTTCCAGCATACAGTGCTTGGCATCATACGAAGCAGGGTCGGGATCGGGTGGCATTTTTAGCGTGAAATCCAGGATCTTGGTATAGAACGCTATCGAATACTGAATATCACTGCATCTAATATAAGGTTCAACGGGCATAACTACTCTCCACGCCGCACTTATTCTCAGCTTGTGGTGCAAACGTATATTGAGTAATTGTTGCACAACATCGCTCGTTACTCAGGCCACTTTGTCGGTAGAACAGCGACGGTTATCGGTTTGAGGAGCTTGAGCTGTCCTTTACCAGTATTTTGGGTCATGTAACGCGCTTACACAACGAGATGAAATTCCCCTCATTTCTATATCATCACTACTTAATGATTGGGCAAGCCAGCCCTCTGGATGAGTCAATTTTACAGGCGCTTTTACACTATCTTCATCAATATGCTTAAAGCCGACTTTGGCGTAGTAACGAGGGTCGCCGTATGTAAAAAGGAGCTCCACTGATCGAGACTTAAGATGTTCGATACCATATTTAATAAGCCGCTGACCTATGCCTTTGCGCTGTTCGCTGGTGGCAATGGCCACTGGAGATAAAATAAATGCCGGCTTGTTATTTGAAAGCGTGAGACGGCTAAAGAATATACTGCCGATAATTTCGTCATTTGAAATCGCAACGAAGCCAAATAAATCTTGCTGATCGGTTGTATGGATTAATTCAAATACAAGGCTCCCAATTAACGCTCCTTCAGCATGACCCTCCGAGTCAGAAAAAACGCTAGTAAAAAGGTGGACAACATCTTGAGTCATCGCATTATCAAAAGTCGATAGTTCCATATTTCATACTTGTTTATTTAATTTAACTGCTGTTTTACCTAATGGTATGTTGACCGCTTCGTTAGCCTCAGTAATTAATTTTGGTTGAGCCCAAGTTCTTTTTGTTTTTTCTTGGTTAAACCCAAGGACACGAGATGGTGGGATTCTTTTATATAGTCTTTTAGCGCTTCGTTCCCCTCAGCGGATGCTCCGTATTGCTGTATCCACTTCATACCGCGAGATGCCAGGTAAGGAGCGGGCCTGAATCCAGGCTGGTCGCTTAAAATATTGAAATTGAGTTCCGAGGTTTTAAAAGAGAATGCGGGACCCCCGTCTTTTTCCCAGCCTGCTATAGCGAATACCTTTCCTCCGACTTTCCAAACATGCGCGCCTCCCCATTGCACCACGTAACTTGTGGCTGGCAGGGAGCGGCAAAAGTCGTTGTATTCATCATATGTCATATGTGTGGCTCATTTGTGGCATAAAAAGTAAGAGCTGCACTTGTAAGATAATGGAGTAACGATTATTTCGAAAGGTTTTTACCTAGGGCCTGTCTACACGAATTCGATACCACTGCCAGAGACCAGAATTTTCTTTGAGACTTAAGCTGACACCCACGGTACCACTTGCTGGTTATTTCAAATAACTGTATATTCAACCAGCATATGAATTAATGATACTCAAGGATGAATCATGCCAAAACCCCGCAAGCAGCTTATTTCTCTCGACGCGACAC
>JANQJP010000055.1 GCA_028281575.1 Cellvibrionaceae bacterium | reverse complement strand
AACGCCTTATGCCACTGTGTTGCAGATGGGAACCAGCATAAAGCACAGAGAAAATCAGGCTATACCACAGAGGTATTAGGTAAATACTAACTTTACGATAGGAATAGGAAACAGCTTGAAAATAGCCAGCCCCTAATACAGCGGCCTAATAAGTGGCTTAACCTCTTCATAGCGCAAGACGTAAAACTGAGATTTGTCCACGTTAAGATTTTTGAGTTTATGGATTCTATGCTTGCCGTCGATCATTCTGTATCTTAAATTTTCCGGGTTTGCCATGCCTTCAACAACCACGCCAGGAATCTTTTCATTGCAGGCTTTATAGCGTCGAGAATGTTCTGTGTAATCCGGTTCCAACATCGGTTTGTGGCATATATCACTGAAATCAATAAGCTCGGGATCACGGTCTTTGATCAATGGAAATAGATCACAGTTGGGAATCATATAATAGTTAGGCTCTTCCAATGCCGGAAAATCCTGCAAATGCCATTCGTTCCTTAAAGTATGATGGCCGAGCAATAAATTTAAAACAAAACTGTCTTCACTTTTTGGTGCAAAACCGAGACTTATACGATCTGTGTTAGAGTATATACAATGCCAAAGACGATCTTCTTCATTTTTTCCAACTTCGAAATACCTGAAGGTCCAACCTTTTTTTTCCCATGATGTCACTATTTTGTCTGTTCCCGGTACGCGAAACCTAAAAAAGGATTTATTGTCTTCGGGTACATAACTGCAATAAATTCTGTACCCGAGTGAATCCTCATTAGTATGCCAACCCATATAGCCGTTTCGTGGGTACCAAAAAGCACCGGTTTGAACAGGGTCGTCGATTATTTTGCACAGTTCATCATGCAAAGGCCCTTGATGCCATAAACTGCATGCATATTGCCAGGCACGAAGACTGTAGTAGTTTGCATCTCCAACGTGTTTGGACTTGTAACGAGTAACAATGTCTTTTTCGTGATCAAAAAAATAACCTTTTTTATCACATTCATTGATAATCTCTTCGAGGATTTCCCCCGATGTCCTATGCCAGCAGAATTCGGGACTTATATCATCGCTGTAGCGATCATATTGAAAATAATTTTTTTCAGCAGAATAAATTAAACTCACAAAATAGTTAAGTGAGCTAGATAAACTTTCAGGCAGTCCATATTCCGGTATTTCTTCATAATGCATCATTGACCCCCAATAGCAATTCTCAGGCGACTTCTATTTGAGTTAACGATAATTTTCGAGTGGCTTTTTTCGGATCGTCTTTGCAACCTTGAAGTTTCAACAATGTGTCGACGATCTTCTTGCTCACTCGAGGATTCCCCAATGGAAATTTGAAAAAGGAACCGGCGATCGCGCCCCCAGGCAAATAAATATCTTCCTTTTGAAAAAATTGGATAAAATCATCGATGGGGATGGGTGATGCCACAGGCATAAAAGGTGTATCCACATCAATATATTTTATGCCTGCAATGGTCAATCTCTTCTGTACCCAACACTTTTCCTGATGGAATTTACGTCTTACTTCTGTCACGTGGTTTTTGTCGCGAATCGCAACCGCTGCTGCTGCGGCAGACAAACTACTTACAGAAAATAGCGATGCGGATCGTTTTAACAAACGGGCAATATCCGGACGGGAAAATGCGTAACCAATGCGTAGACCTGCCAAGCCGTAGAGCTTTGAAAACGTACGCACACCAATGATGACGTGGTCTGTCAGTGGCACAATTTCATGACTGAGTAATGTGTTGTTGTCAGTGCTAAATTCAACATAGGCTTCATCAACAACGATGGGGATGTGCTGCGGCACGCGTTGCAGAAACTCGACAAACTCACGCTTTTTAATGGTAATACCTACAGGGTTACCCGGACTTACAAGGTAGATAAGACGCGTAAACGGACGAATAGATGCGGCGATGTCATTGAGTCTGTGACTTGGCGTTTCACTGTTCTCAAATATATTAATCGCGTCCAGGTTAACGCCCTGGGCATGACACTTGTGTTCAAATCCGGCGTACGTTGGCGAATTACAGATAACTTGATCACCCGGACGTGTGAATGTACGGATAATTCGATCAAGAATTTCATCGGAACCAGGTCCAAAAACGAAACTTTCCTCGGCCAGGTTTAAGCTCTCGCTAAGCCAATGCGATAACTCAGCGTAATGGTTAGTCGCCGGATAACTTGTTGCGTCAAAACTGGCACCCTGCGATGAAAGAAATTGGCGTGCGTTGGGAGACATACCAAAGAGACTTTCGCCGCGATCGAGCATGACGACATCAGTTTTATCTCGCGCGAGTTCCACACCTTCGACAAATAAACGATTTAGTTCAAAAGGCAGCGTGGTCGAAAGTGGTTTCGCGAGCAAACTTTCTGCTTGAGTATCCTGGTTGTAACGCCACGCAGCCAATATGCGCCCGTGAACTTGTGTTACTGGCGCCGTGATGGCGTGCTCAAATGCCGGAAGTACTGAGCTCGGCGAAGGCAGGTCTAATTCATCAAAGTTTTGTACTAGCTTACAAAGACGAGGTGTTTTAGTAAGCCCGAGGCTAATGCCCGAAATAGCAATACCTTTCCAACCTATTTGTGCGGCCATGTTGAGCGTCAGTGCCTCAAGCGCAGATTTACCTACCGCGTAGGCTGTGACTCTGGACGTGGGCGCCTGGGTAATTCCGCTGCAAACGTTAATTATACGCCCAAAGGTTTTATTCACCATCATCCACCGCGCGGCGGCTCTGGAACATAAAAATGCACCGTTCACATTAACATCGTGTGTCTGAAGCCAATCTTCAGGCTCGTATTCCCAAAACGGTTTTTCCACCGGACCGAGAACCATGGCGTTATTAATCAGTACGTCTACTTTTCCAAACGTCGATACGGCGGAATCTATAAGCTGTTCCGCGCCCTCGGGAGTGCTTATGTCAGCACAGACGCCCAGTGCCTGTTTTCCCGCTGAGCGAATTAATCGCACTAGCCAATCAACCTTTTGTTGGTTTTTTCCGTTCACAACAACGCGCGCATTTAATTCGGCTAAACCCAATGCCAGCGCTCGACCAACGCCGCTACTAGAGCCGGTGATAACAATTACACGCCCGTTTAAATCGCTGCGCACGGCGTCTTTTTCTAATGTTTCGACTGTAAATTCGTCTCGCAATCTATGTTTAGGTGGATTTCGCAAGCTATCGAGAATAAGTTCTGGAAGCCAACTTCTTATTGGTGCAACACAATGCCCTAAATTTGCAAGCGCGTTTGCATTCATGTACCAATCTTGGCTCACGCTGTAGGGTGAATGATTAAATACCGAAGGGTTGGGCGCCGACTTGATTTGCACACCGACAACCGCTTCCAAAATTGATTTAAATTCAGCAATGGTGATCGGCGCTTGAGGTGCACAGTTTATCGGGCCGCTAAAATTATTGACTTCAGATAGAAAGGCGAGACTTTCCGCTGCAGCCTCGTCGGAAATAAGCGAGAGCTTCGCGTTGGGATTTAAAAAATGAATCTCAGATTCATTCCTCATACGCGCAATATGAAACCACAAGCGCGCGCTCGGATCGTTTTCGGCCTGGCCAATCACTATCGGCAGGCGCGCGGCTATTACCGGCCATTGCGCCTGCTGAAAAAAGGTTGCCTCTGCCTGCCTTTTTCCCTGAGCATATTCTTGAGCATCACCAAGGCATGCATATGTTCTCGGATCAAAGGCACTCTCGGTTAAATCAGCACCTAAACCGTAAACAACTTGTGACGATGTAAAAATATATTTTTGCGTTTTTTGTGCAAATACCTCACACGCAAGCCTGGCTTGTTCTCGAGTATAACAGGACTGATCATAGATAAGATCCCAATGCCTGCCTTCTAAGGCGCGTTGCAATTCTGCACGCTTATTGCGATCACACTTTATGCGCGTGACATTTTCACCAAGACCGTCGTCCAAATTACCGCGATTGAGCAACGAAACGTCGTACTTTCTATTAATGAGCTTTTGGGCTAACAATTTTCCAAAAAAGCTATTACCGCCAATAATAAGTATTTTCATAGATCCGCCGCTACAAATTAGTGCGTCCAAGCTAAGCGAATAAACACGGCTTTACCATTGGCCAAAAGCAATATATACAAAGTAAATTTATATACAGTCGACATAGTGCGGTGAAAGAGAAAAAATGCACATGAGAAATGAAAAATTTGCAAAAATTGCAGAAAAAGTTGCAAAAATTAAAGAGAGCTTTGTCGTTACAGCCAAGAGATCAACAATGATTAGAGGCTTTTAACAACAATCTGGCGGGCGGCAATGTTACATAAATAGGGTAACTAAGACAGCAGGCCGAACTTTCTCGATAAAAAACACGCCTCTGTACGATTGCGGGCATTAAGAAGATTAATAATGGTCGACGCATGCACACGGACAGTATTTTCGGAAATTGAAAGCGTGCAGGCGATTTGGAAATTAGTGTAGCCTTTGTCGATGAGCCGTAATACTTCCCTTTGTCTCGACGTAAGAATAATTTTTTCTACTTGTTTTTCATCAGGCTCAGGCTTTTCATCGGCTTCAGGCTCGGTCTTTCGGGCAACGACTGAAGGGTGAAAATACTTCTCTCCACGCAAAACTTTGTAAATGCCATCGAAGGTTTCTTTACTGGTAGCTGTCTTTGGACAATAACCCTGGACCCCCATCGAAATTACTTCGTCAACCAAGGCTTGGTCATCACAACCAGAAACAATAACAATGGGTAACTTGGGATGAGCGCGCTTGATTTTAGTTAAGCATTCAATGCCGCTACAATCGGGCAATTTCAAATCAAGAAAAAGATAACGTATAGATTGACTTTTTTCAGATAGGAATGTACGTGCGTCCTGATAAGTCGTCGACTCATACACATTTCCACAATCACCGGCGGATTTTATGATTGAGCAGAGACCAAACCTAAAAAGTTCATGATCATCAACAACGAGAAAGTCCACAAACTTAAAACCTGTCGTTTTTATCCTTATTCATTTTATTAAGCCAGTCTATCATAATTACTCTTCGATAATATCTTTTTCATATACATATAAGGTATTACACCGCATATTGGTTATATCCATATTGACGTTTTTCGTGCCATCAAAAAATGGACGTAAAACGCCATATAAATAGCAGGTATTTTATTGACGTCAGCAAAAAATGAAGCTATTCGCAGCCTAAACCTTTAAGTCGACCTTTGCCGCACTGCGAACTGTATCCTCGCCAACTTTCCCTATCACTGCTGTAGTAGTACTTTGATCATATTTACTGTCATTAAATATTGAGAAAAAATTTACCGAAACAGAAATCATTACAACCTGTTTAGAAACCGGATAGCTAATATCATCGTGCGAGGAAAGCAGCTTTATGAATATCAAACAAATTGGTCATTCAGCAAATTTAATGCAACAACGATCTTATACGGCACGCAATGTTCCTTCGGATCACGCAGACGAGTTTTCAAAAATGATGCGCGTATCAGACAGCGGCGCTAATAAGCGAAAATCTTCATCTAAAAACAGAGCGTCTGACAGACAAAATGCCGAGCTCCAGCGCGTGATGGAAATGATCCAAAAAATGATGAAGCTACTTAGCGAACTGATAAAAAAGCTTGAAGACGGAAGCGGCCGGGACAGCAATGTCTCACAGAGCAAACCAGGGATGACAAGGCCTCAGGCGCAGATTCCACAACCACAACCGCAGCCAAATCCGTCGGGTACCCCCGCTAATACCGGCAGTGGCTATACCCCATTCCAGGGCGATCCCTTTACCGATTCAGCAAACTTCTTGCAGCATATGGAACAGACGATGCTCAGGCCAACACCTCAGCGACAAGCAGGTGATCCGGTTTTCGATTTGCTCAATAGCCCTGAAACATCCATCCCCGAAAATCAGCATTTTGATGTTAACGCCAACCCGCCTACCGCTCGGGAGCTTGAGCAGTTGACAGAGAAATACGGCGTAGAATTTGCTATGGCCCACGTTCAAGGAAAAGGCCTAGTGCTGGGATCTGGCCGCCCCAGAGGCGTTAACCCGCCGGGAGATCGCCATACAGCAATAAAAATCGTCCATACCCATCCCCGAGAAGCCCATGATCAAGGCAAGAAAGGCGCAAGTGGTAAAGATGTCGACCGAATGAATAACTTCCGCAATCAGGAAATTGCCTATGTTGTAACAATCAAACCAGGAGCAGATTTCGGCACGATGGAAAGTTATTCGAAAAACGACAGAATGATTAACAGTATTCAGATTTAAATTGCTGCGATCTGGCAGCGTTTCTGAGTTTTCATATAAAAAAGCCCCTGCCTTGCGGCAGGAGCCTTTTTTAATATGGCGACCCGGAAGGGGTTGACTCGGCCCATCCTGGGCCTCGGGTCTGCGACCCGTCATCGCCAGCGATGCGTCCAAAACGGCTCCCGGCCGT
>JANQJP010000053.1 GCA_028281575.1 Cellvibrionaceae bacterium | reverse complement strand
AACGCCTTATGCCACTGTGTTGCAGATGGGAACCAGCATAAAGCACAGAGAAAATCAGGCTATACCACAGAGGTATTAGGTAAATACTAACTTTACGATGGGAATGGGAAACAGCTTGAAATTAACAGCGGCTTCCACAACAAATCACGTCGAGAATATAACTTTCGCTTTCTATCTTTTCTATATCACTCGCTTTTTTCTCGGACGCTACTGCAGTGTCAAAATTCATCGCTTGGCTTCGTATTGTTTTCGGTCTCTTTTTCGAGGCACCGTCTTCATTCTAAGTTTTGTTTTTTTCTTCGAAACAGGAAACTATACGCCTCCTCCCGGCGAACCGGTCTGGAGGCTACAGATACAATGTATATGGTCGGAAAATAACGAGGAAAGTTTCAATTAAAGGCATTCATGCCCTATTGTTTTTCAAGCTCTGCGGAAATTTCGGCAATCACGCGGCGATTGGCTTGATGCTCTTCTTCTGTTGAAGCAGCTTCCACCAGGGGTAGCTCTTCACCATAGCCGATGGCGCTTACGCGGTTTGAGCTAATATTCATCACCTCAACCAGTACTTTTGCTACAGAATCAGCACGGCGTTGTGACAGGTCTTTGTTATATGTAGCGCTACCGCGCGTATCGGTATGGCCTTCAATGACTGCGCTGGTGCCTTTATATTGCATTAAAAAGTCTGCAACTTTTTGAATCTCTGGATAATACGTTTCTTTCACAAGGTCACTGTTATTATCAAACAAAACGTTGAGCTTAATTGAGACAGGTTCTTCCAATACAACCGCGCAACCTTTTCCATCAACGCTTAATCCAAACTTAGTCTCAGGGCACGTATCGAGATGGTCAACAACACCATCACCGTCACTATCCAGTGAACAACCAACCGCATTTACTTTTGAGCTTGCAGGACTCGTAGGACATTGATCTGCACTGTCAGCAACACCATCTGCATCGCTATCAGCAAGCGCTTTGGTTTTTTTTGGTTTAGCTTGTTTAGATGGACCACCAAAGGTGAACGAGAAAATAAGGTTGGCATCAAAAAAACTCTCGTCGACATCACCTTGAATATTATTGAAACGAATATCAGGTCGAATTAAAAAACGATCATTGAAATAATATTTCAACCCTGCACCTAAATTAAATGCATTTTCTTCGAGAGATTCAATATCGTAGCGACCGGCACCTAAAGAAACATAAGGCTCAAGCTGACCGCCTCCGTTAAAATGATATAAAGCATTAACCATTGTATGATTTACGTCAGCATCAAGACCACTAACCGAACTGGCGTTATGACTAACATCTGTGCGCATTAACTCAGCTGACCATGTATTGTTAAATCGATAACCTAATTGACCGACCCAACCATCGCCAGAATCAAGCAGGTCATCAGCATTAAAGTCGGAATAGCTATAGCCCAAACCAAGCTCAACGCCTCGACGTTCATCATCAGCAACACTAACACTCGCTAGCGCGCTCAAAAGAAAAATACTTGCTACGTGTACTAGTATTTTTAATATTTTCATTACTTCCTCCCAATGCAATTGGTTCTTATACGAAACCGTGAGGCGTGGAGTTTAATGATTTTTAGTGAAAACGCTATAACAGAAAGCGGCTATTACAATAATATTACGGGTCGAAAGGGTTGACTTTCCCAATCACCAACAAAAACGGAAATACCTAAACATGTTCCCCAAGAATTAACAACATGCTTTTCATACCAAAAAAACTCTATTTTATTTTTACAATGATCCCCCCTTCCAAAAGTAGACACAGAGGTTCGCACCAACTCTGCTGGGGTAAGTGTAGATGCGTTGTAATATTTATTTGTTATTTCAACCCCCCATGTATCAATTAATTCTACATGATACCCAGTTGGATCTTGAATGTAGAGTGATTTGAAATTAAGCCAAACTACTACATCATCATAGAAAATTGGTATGGTATTTTCTAAAAAAACACTTAGCATCTTCGAAGTTATCAATATAAAAGCTTACGTGGGAGTGACCTTGATTAGTTACATCCAACAATTCCCTATTTTCATACAAGGCGAGCTTTGCTTCTTTAGGACCGAGAATTACTCCTTTTATTTCAGGCATATTTTCCAGCACTTCGAAATCAAGCAATCTTTTCCAAAAATTTATCGATTCCTGTTATTCGTAAGCTCATCTTTGAATTTCCTGATTAAACATAACGACGCCATAAACGTCAAACGACTATTGAGTCCGGCACGGCCCGCCGTGCGTATTTGATAGTTTTATTACCCATTTACCTGGCTCTCCATATGTAAGGCTTTGACAACTCCAATCTAACCCTTAAAAACGATATTCCCTTCCACCATAGTAAGCCTCGTTTGGCCATACAATTTTTCATTAACAAAAGGTGAATTCTTTGACTTTGAAGCAAAGAACGCTTCAGTAACGGTAAATTCCGTTTCCAAATCAAAAAGACATAGGTCAGCTACCGCTCCTTCAGTAATTCGTCCACAATCAATGCTGAATAGCGCTCCAGCTTTTCTGCTCATAAGATCAATGCAAGTATCTAAGCTCATCTTATTGGTTTTCACGAAATTCGTGTAGATCAATGGAAAGGCTGTCTCTAAGCCAATAATTCCAAACGGCGCTGATTCAATATGCTGAGCTTTTTCATCAGGTGAATGTGGTGCATGATCTGTGGCAATAGCATCAATGGTGCCATCCAGTAGTGCTTTTTGGCAGGCCAATTTATCCGCTTTAGAACGTAAAGGTGGGTTCATTTTCCAGTTGGCATTTAAGCTGCCATCCTCTTTGATGGGAATATCTTCATCACAAAGTAATAAATGATGTGGTGAGACTTCTGCTGTAACGTTAATACCTTTTTGTTTTGCAGCCTTAACAGCATCAATTGAAGCTTTAGTGGAAATATGCAAAACATGGTAGTGCGCGCCGGTTTTTTCGCTCATTTCGCAACCGCGTTCAACGTGAGCAGATTCGGAGCGCGAATCGATGCCTTTCACACCGTGTTTTTCTGAAATATCACCTTTGTGAATCGCTCCCCCATTTGACAAAGACTCATCTTCTGAATGATCGAGCACAGGTAAATCTACGGATTTGGCGCTAATCAATGCCTGCTCGAATAATTCTCCCTGCTGCACGCCTTTTCCGTCGTCCGTAATTGCCACTGCACCTGCTGCTTTTAACGCGACAAAATCAGTTAATGCCTGCCCCGCTAAGCCAAAGGAAAGAGAACCTGTTGGGTAGACCTTACAAATGCCTACTTCGTTTGAGCGGTCAGCCATAAATTTAACCACATCAGGATTATCTGCTGTTGGACTGGTGTTTGGCATTGAAATAACAGACGTGAATCCACCCTTTACGGCAGCCTTGCTTCCCGATTCAATATCTTCTTTGTATTCCATGCCAGGCTCACGAAAATGAACCTGTGGATCAACTAACCCTGGAGACAAAAACAACCCCTGAGCGTCGATAATGTTGTCTACGCTGTCCGTGATCGCCGCTTCGGAGATCTTGCTGATAGTTCTCCCCTCCACTAATACGTTAATGGTCAGGAATTGCTCTCCCCCTTTGTCTAGCAAATGACTGGTACTGCAAGCGTTTTTAATTAATGTCTTCATATTATCGGTTTCAACCTTGCCTAAGAATGAAGGAACTGTGAAATTCATTCTACATATATTAATTTTTTTTCGGTTTTGTTTTAAAGTCATTGCTATAACATCACGTCTTGCGTAGGTGAAGATAGCACGGCATATAAACCTCCTGAGTTATCAGAAGGTATCCATTAAAACGCGAGGACTACCTATTGACGCCACAGTCGCCTGTTAGGCAATTTACCTGTATTCAACACTGTAAACTTTACAAAACTCTCTACTTGACCCCGCCCACCTTTCGCTTGGTAAACCAAAAATACGTACTTTTGTTTTTGCTTGATAAGCCGCTAATAGCATGCTGAAATTTGCTTCAAATCCGGGGTCGGATTTTGTTAGCCAGTAGCCATCTTCACAATCTTGGTGAGGGTCACTTAAACGAAACTGGACGTCACCGCCACCGTACTGATTATACGACCCAATATATGTAATATCTGTTGTTCCACTAGCAACGTACGCTTGAGCCATCAGATTAGGTGAAACCAAAACTAATATAAAAATTAAAATTCTCATTATTTTTCCTTAAATTTTTTTGTCTAACAAGACTGTAGCAAAACGTAATATACTACATTCATATTTACAGTTTTCATTTCAAGTTAAGGCCGAACACAATCCGACCAAGAACGTTTAACATCATCACAAATTATGCATAAAAACACCATGTGCTTTGTGGGCAACCTGTGGACTACACCACTTACCCATAATTCATAATTTTCTCAATATTGTGTACTAAACAATATAACTGCCATTGGCCTTGAACCTTCTTTTTACCTCTCAATGAAAACCTGTTGCGTCGTTTATTGCTTTCAATATTACCAAATACGGGCTCAATTACCGGCTACAGTGTAGTAAATTTGTTTTGTGCTATTTAAGCACAAAACAAGCAACGCAGTGGCCGACCTACGATACGCTTGTTATGTTTTGCCACCATTAACTCGCCATTCTTTGAATATTTAATACCACCCCAACCAGCATGCCCAGATAATACATATTCCACAAGTTAAACTCCCTATCTCGGAGCTTTTGAATTAAACCTACCACCACAAATACAACCGGCATTAAAGCGAAAATCGATACCAGATTTATGACAACAGCCCTTAGCGAAATAGCGCTTAAACCACCCCACAATGGAACTACTGATACTACTAGAGAAACTACAACCAATGAAATTGCGATTTCTTTTGGGAATTTATTCCGCTTTATTTCGATCTCTTTTGATTCCATATCTACTTAAACATAACGTCGTTGTAAATTGCAGTTTTGGAGGAGCCCGTTTGTGCTATCTAGCACAAAAAGGAGCGACGGAAAACCTGTCAATTTGACAACTTTGTTAAATGTGCTACTTACCAGCCCCTGGCTTGGGAGATTTAATAACTTCTTCATCAGTTGAAGGTTCTCCACCTGATTGACTATAAATAACACCTGGAACAAAGATCATTTCAATATCTCCCGTAGAAAGGACAGAAAAAGTAAAAGTGATAGCAAAGTGCCACCCATAGCGAGCTCATCATATGAATGGCGTAAGTACTTTGCTTTTTGGTCAATTTTTGAGGTTAGCTTCTTAATCGGATCGATGTAGCAATTAAGCATGTGGCGATACATATCTTCATCTGTGTTTTCTTGCATGTATCTAAAGTTGTCGTCCTTTCTCGGGGCGACATTTACACTACCCAACTTAATTGAAAGTAATGCATGACCCCAAGAGCAAATCAAGACAAAAACGGACAATACTGTCACTACTAAAATTGATGTGTCTAGAAGGTCCTTTGGCTGGAATAAAGAAGCTGAGAAGTATGATAGCAGAGCTGTAATAGCCGTGATCAATATAGTTGTGAACGCCATTATTCGACCACACTTATTTTCAATGTGATCAAATCTTTGCTGTTCTTCAATGTATCGCTCTTTGGCGTATTCTACGATTTCTGGTTTCATATTCATTTAACGTATAAATATGGGGCCGAAATGTAAGCGCGAAGCGCTGGAATGTAGGTCCCAGCTGCATAGCAGCGCCATGATTTGTTATACATAATTATGGCGCTTTGGATACGAATTCTCTAATTTTGCTATCGATATTACTTTTAAGTTGTTGTTCATAACTAGAAAGCTCAGCAATAGTTAAATTTTTATAATCGCTTGGCTGTGGAATAACTTTTTGCCCTATTAAGCCAAGATATTGCCAACCAACATAATGCGACTTAGGTTTAATACTATACATATTGATACCTATTGCTGAATTAAATGTCATACCTTCACCTATACGACTTTTAAATCCATGGTCGCCTTGCCTTCCCATGGATTCTTTAATACGTTCAAGGTTTTTATTGTAAAAAAGCTTTAGTGACCTAACCACAATTATTGCATCCAAGTCATCAACACCTAAATTCTTAATAATTACATTTAACTCAGCTCCATTTACATCAGTAAATTCACCTTTTTTAATAAAAAGATTCTGATTATCAAAAAAGCTTTTAGATGATGGGATTTTACTTAAATCAACTAGTCCATAGTTTTTTTGCTGTTGGAATTCTTTTGAAAGGGCATTAAAAATGTGATCGTTAAGCTTCCATTTTACGTCCAAATCTTTAACGAAATTATTAAAGGCAGTTATACCTATGTGGCTATGGGTAGGCTTTTCAGATATCAGTGATACAAAACCAATTTTCACGCTGTCGTCATATTTGTAATCTACTGGGACAATCTTCGCTGGTTTTACCGCGCATGAAGCTAGCATGCTAGACAATAGTAGAATAGTTATTGTTCGAATCATTTGCTGAATTCCTTGTTGTGTATAACATTTGAATACCCGTCTCCAAGACGCACGTCGCAACGACAGGTATTTCTGGACAAAATCTGAACACTACCCTGGAGCCCTTGCCACGTCAATGCCCCAGGGGTGGACAAAATATATACAACCGAGAAAAACGTCTCGTACACAATATTTCTAGTTTTACTTGTTTGACAACTTATTGATTTTAAAAAGAAAACTGAAATACCTTTAAATACCACTATCACGAGACTTGGTATTTTGTGGGGATAGACCTAAATCCAGAGAGATAAGCATATAAAGGTGCGAAGGCTAAAGAAGCTAAAACGCCCACCAACTTGGGCTGAGATTATGCAAAAACAAAAAAAATCCGATGCCATCACTAACATCGGATTTTCCATTACGACCACCGGGCTCTCATCCACGCAGAACAACGTTGCAGTCAAGCCCGGGTTTTCGTTCAGTAAAACACAGTAGCGCTTACGGGAGAATATCACCCAAGTTCATTAATTGCGTTTCACCGCTGTTGTCGTCAACACCATCGTTATCGTTGATGATGTAAACATCACCGTTAGCCATCACCGCTGTGCCTTCAACTTTTTCGTACGTTAAACCGCCAGGCCCTTGAAGATCGCTCACAATATCGCGAACCAGGGTTTTGGTAATCGTGCTGTCAGCAACAGGCGCGCTCAGGTCAATGGTGTAAAGACGCTTGATAGCCGCATCTGGACCACCTTTGTTATCGCGCTCAAGTACTAGGAATTGGCCACCACCTAATGACGTGATGTCGGACAAGCCTACCCATCCGCCGTCTTGGGACTCAGGTGCGTCGAGTGGATAGAATACAAAAGTCCAGGAATCACCCACCACATCGTAGATACCAATACGCGGGTTAGCTTCGCCTTCCCAAGCGCGCTGGAAAGCAACGTAAGCGCTGCCGTCGTACTCGGCGATACCTTCAAAACCGAAGCGAATTTGCAGGTCATTAATCGCCGTCGGCAAAGTGATAACATCTTCGATCACGCCGTTGGCATCCGTTTTAAAGATAAAGTTGAGCTTTTCGATGGGACGGTTCGCTGTGTCGCTAAGCGTACCAGCACCTTCAGAGGCCACCCAAAAACCACCATCAGATGCTTTAGCAATACCTTCAGGATCGATATTTACCGATTTATCAGCGTTAATCATTGCTGCCAAATCAACATCGTCGAAGCTGTCTGGATCTTCAGTTGCACCCGAAGTTGTGAAGCCTGCGAAAACGTCGTTGGTGTCCATGATTTTTGTTTCAGCTGTAAGTACCGCTGGGTAAGCACTGACGTCAATGGTAAAGATACGGTTAGAAGCGTAGAAGCTGTCTTCAACCGCGTACAGAATGTTGTCGTACATCGGGTCAGCAGAAAGACCTGACATAGCCGACCAGGGAATCGGTGTGCCATTTTCACGATCAACAGAAGTCAGGGTTGGATATTGCGCAGACGCAACTTCGTAGCTGTAAATATTCAATACAGAACGAATTTTATCGCCGCGGTTGTCTTCTTCACTGGCAACGGCAAGCAAGTTACGTGAAGGAATCGCCAAGCCACCTTCTGGACCTGCACCGGCTGGAAGAATTTGCTTAAGCGCTGGACGTGTTGGATCAGCAACGTCGTAAACAAATACCAGGCTTGAACGCTCAGAGTTTACAAACAGGTAACGGTCCGAACCATAGGTACCTACTTCAACATTCTCTGGCTCATTACCCTTGTTACCTGAACGACCGTCAGGGTAGTGACCAAGGCGCGCAGCTAAGTGATCAAGCGTATTACCTGAAGTCCAAACCACATCACCCGCGGTGTTAAAAATAGTGAAGCCGCGGCTGCCACCATCTAAATCACCTTCGTCAGCTGTTGCGAAATACGTATTATTAATCCAGGCGACGCCGTCTGGCTCGCGCAGCACGCCATCTTCAAAATCTGTCTGGCTAATAATCGCTGGATCTTCTTCCGCCGTATCGATGTAATCGAGGTCTACATCACCCGCCGAGAACTCATTGACAATACTGCCATCAGTAAGATCAACCAAAATAATGTGATTGTTTTCTTGAAGCGTAACAACAGCAACATTATTGCTATTGATATCGACGTATTCAGGCTCAGGATCTGATGAGTAAAGCCCGGTAAAGGTCAAGGTAACTGTCGAAGTTGTCCAATTAGCAGGATCAGCATCAGAGGTATTAACCACGACAAGCGCTCCCGCCGGCGCTTGTGGCGGCAAACCAAGTTCACCACCTCCAGTGTCTTCACACTCACTCTCCGCCAGGTCTTCGTCGTCGTAAGCGGTACCCGCAAAAGTGCCGCTAACACATAGTAATTCATCGCGCTCGTTCTCAATCACAACGGTCGCGTAATTACCATCCGGGCTAATCGCAACAGAGTCTGGCTGACCACCGAGATCCATAGAAGCGACAACCGTTTGTGTGGCAATGTTTACAACATCTAATTGACCATCAACATTTACAAAATCCGCTGATGTATTAATACCAACTAGCGCAAAGTCACCTTTCACAGCGACTGACGTTGGTTCGCCAGCTAAAGCAAGCGTACCGTCCGCAGTGGGCGCATCTGCATCTGAAATATCAACAAAACCAAGTTCTTCTGCTGGGCTGTCGGTATATACCAAGGTCATACCGTCTGAGCTGACGGCAACAATTTCTGCTGCAGTTTCATCATCAGTATTACAAGTGGCGTCTATTTGCGTACACACCGGGAAGGAGGCTATGCGGTTAAAGTTTTTCGATGTGTTAAGTGTGGTCGCGTTACACACGTATGAGCTATCATCAATTTCATCAGCGTCGAGGGTGCCGTTGGCATTATCATCAATACCGCTATCGATTTGTACACCACCCTGGAAGCATTGATAGTGTCCAGCGCTTAACGTTGTCTGGCTAATAAGGCTGTTTAAGCCATTAGCGCCGTCCATACCATTAGCACCTGCTGCACCATCCATACCAGCTGGGCCCGTTGCGCCGTCCTGGCCGTCAGAACCGTCATCACCACCACAAGCACCGAGCAATGCCGCAATGGCAACACCCAGTACAGTTTTTCTTAAAATAAAGGCCATAATTGTCCCCGATTTTTAGCGTTTTTAGGAGCCAATCATTTTTCGGCGGAACTATTACGGTTGCACTACAAATTTGTTGCAAGTTTATGAACTAAATATTATTTAACTTGAATTTTAGATATACACAAAAAAAGCAAGCCTACTGGCTTGCTTCTTCTGGCTCGGTAATTTAAACAACCCACCAATCTTTATTTATTTAGTAAATGGTAAAAATAGCGGTACTTTCTTTTATACCATGGCTTGCGTTGTTCCAGTTTCAAAACCGCAGGAAAATCCCGATTTATCACAGAAAAATTGCTTATGTAAAGTGTAAACCTATTTCTTCCCTTGCCGAAAACAACATCAGATGGAAAATCCAGGTTTGAACTTGCATCTATCGCTAAGTCTTCAACAATCTTTACATGCCCACGGCGAGAAATTTTTACAATCCTATTCTCAATATTTATTGCCGCAAACAAGCGCCCCCAGCGATCAAATGTGATGCCGTCTATCCCCCTCAACAGATCATCACGTGCAACTTCGCGTATACGGCCAGCCGATCCATCACGTCGCAATTTGATTTTTATTACCGTCCCTTCGTCGAGATTAGATGCATAGAGATTACGTTGTCCGCGATCAAATACAAGATTATTCACACCGACATCGAAGTCAAAAACGGATGGTTTATCACTACCCAACGCTGGATCGGCGAGCCAGTCGGTGACATTTCCCTCTGGATCTATACGGTAAATTTTTTCCGCTTGCGAATCGCTAACATATAGATTTCCATACCAATCCATTGCCATACCATTTAGAAAGCCGGAGGTAGATGGATCAATATCAGCAAATTTTTCAATATCACCATTTTGACGAATTCGCCATATACCTTTCGCTTCGGAACTAAAACCATTGGCATTAACAAAAATATCACCATCCCAATCCACAACAAGGTCTCCATTAGGTTGCTCAAAAGGAATTGGCAAGGTAAATGTTTTCAAAACGTCACCTCTGGGTGATATTTTTTTAACACTTGTACCAATAGAAACATAGAGATCACCCCGATAATCTGCAGTAATGGCTTCTGGCAAACCATCGGTGACTGGATCAAAAAGCGTTACGATATCCGTAGAACGCGCAAAAACAGAAAATGTCATTAATGAGAGAAATAAAAATACATGACGAGTTTTTTGCACCAACATTATTCACACCTACTTAATTTATTTAAAAGAAAGAGGATTTTCCTCGTAAATAAAGACGTAGGATCGAATTAAACCCGACACTTTTATCGTGAAATACTTATAATTTCCAACGGAGCGTTAAACTAGAGGCTCTTCCTGGGTAACTTCGCGCCGCCCACCACTGCTCTCCATTAACTTCGTTGCGTGCCAACACTTCCGTAACAGCGCGTGTATTCATAAGGTTTGTCACATTCAAAGACAAAGAAAACTCGGAACGTGTGTACCAGTTGGCAAACAGACTGGTTGTTGTATAACCGGGTAACTGGAAAGTATTTGCTTGATCTCCTGGGGATTCGGTCTGTCCAATAATAAAAAGTCCCGCATCAAATCTATCCGTACTTAACGACGGGATCAGTTTCCAGGTCCACCTTGGTTGCCCCAACAAAGGCTCACCAATGTTTTCAGAGTTGAGGTCATCAGCCTGCACCTCGGTGTCAGTAAGCGACAAGCCACCTTGAAGACTGAACCCGCCTTTTTCAGCAAAACCTTCAAATTCAATACCATTGCTTACAAAGGTTCTCGACAATACAGCATCAAACGCAGGCGCATTGTCTGCAATTTTAGTTTGTGAAGAAAATGCTGTTATCGAAAACGCCGAAGACTCTGCCTGTTTGCGAAACCCAAATTCATAATGATTAATGCGATCGATCAGAACCTCTGAATCAATGCTACCACCTGGCTGTAGACCGCCGGCGAACAACTCCCTATCAGCTCCAACACGAATACCACTGCTAAGTCGCGCGAAAATAGCTGCATGTTTACTAACGCTCCAGTTGGCTCCCAACGAATATGAATAGTCGCTCCAATCGTAATCGATGGCTTGCAGGCTTCGCGCATCGACGATTGGAACAAACCTCTCCGGTCCGGTAATTATCTGATCATTATTCACATCAAATGCACGAACATCGCTCACGCCTGCGTAACCGCCGGAAGCACGGCCAAAGTCATACCGAATACTGGCTTCGACGTTAAAGCGTTTTTTTTCATATGTCAGTGCGGAGTAAAGTGCATTGATATCGAATTGCTGGTCGTACAGCCGTTGGCAACAATTTGACCAAAACGGTGTGCCATATGCGGCTAAGCCATGTAAGGTCAACTCTTGGCCTTGGGCATCTTGAACATCAATTAAATTTGCATTGCTGCCCGCTATTTCCATCAAATAACTTGACCATAACCATTCCGTGTCTACCTCCTGATTAGCTTTATAGTAACCGTACATTATCGCCCAATCACCAAGCACGACGTGCAAACGGAGATCATTAACAACACTCCCCAGGTCATCAATATCTGCATCGAGTAAGTGAACTAAGTGAGCTGGTAATTGACGATCAATGCTTTCTCCACGCTGTTGACCTGTAGCATAAAAAAGTCTGGTTTCATTGGTGGCAAAAAAGGTGTCAGCTACATCACCGCCTTCACCCAGATAACTTGTAAGCAAGGCTCGCACTCCGCCTTCAACTCGATGTGAGCGAAAGTTATTTTCCAAGCGCCATATATCAGCAAACAAATAATCCAGATAAAAACCCGTCGATTGCATTTTTGCATGCAAACCGTCACGCAGATCACTTGTATAACGATTACCGTGCGCATCCACACCGCTATTGCGTTGAAGGTAAATACTGTGCTGACTACCAAACAACGCATCAAAACCCTCTATTGACCTGCCATCACTCAATTGAGGCATAGGTAAATAGGCAATCGTTTTATCGTCTAAATACTTGTAAAAAAACCTTATCTCGCCGGAATCAAGCGTATGAGTAAGGTTAAATTTAAGTTGAGCGCCTTTATTTGCCTCGTAGCCCGCTGAACGCACACCATCGCCCGCACGATAAAACCCGCTTAAGAAAAAGCGCCAGTGCTCATTAAGCGGTCTTCCAACACCGAGATCCAAACGAAAGCTATCCCAACTTATACCCGAAGTAAGCGCCAAGCTGGCTTCGGGTTCTTCACCTGTTTTACTTATAAAGTTAATTAGACCTCCAGGTGAGTTACTCGCAAAGGTTGCTGCTGCACCATGTTTTACTACCTCGACTCTCGCCAAAGAAGCGTCGCGACGTGCATAGATATCCTGGTAAACCTGTTCGATATCACCAAATTGAAAATTGGGTAAGCCATCTTCTTGTATTAACAGAAAACGCGAGCCCGTATTATTATGGAAGGGTAAACCTCGAATAGTGGCGTTAGCAAAACCTGAACCTGAAGACCCTTGAGAGCCTACCCCTGGAATCATGCGCAGTATTTCTGCTGTCGATCGCGAGGCGGCATTATTAAGCATATAGTCGGTAGCTACGCTAACAGAGCCGGCTGTTTGTATTTGGCTTTTTGGTGTAGCTGCAGCCGTCACTACAATTTGATTTAGGTCGGGCTGGCTAATAATTCTTTTGCGCGAGACAAAAACCTCTTCGATATTTTCGGTTTCTACCTCTTCCGTTACAGGTTTATCCACTTGTATTTTTGATGCTTTATAAGCTCGGATAACAACCACATCCTTGGAGATAAAAACAAACTCCAGTGGGAGCCCCTGAAGCAGTATAGTTAGCGCATCTTCGGCACGCATAGCGCCTACAATAGGATTTGAAAGACGAAAATTATTTTTTGTGACATCTCGACCAAACAGAATCTGCAACTGTGTTTGTTTAGCTAGTTCGACTAACGCATCAGCTAAACTTTCAGAACTGATATCAATCACTACGATTTCGCCTGAAGTCGACAAACGGGTTTCAAGTGCTAATGCTCGATCAAAAGAAGCTATACCTCCAAAACTTAAAGTAAGAGCGTAAACCAGGCATAAGTATTTTTTACAGTGATGCATTATTGCTTTTAAGCGAAAATAAACCGTTTATCAATCCCGAGAACGAATTGCAATTATATTGTTTTGTTCAACCACCGTGACCGGTAGTATTTCCTGAAGAGCACTTGTAAAACTCTGCGTATCACCAATATTAAATACTCCTGATATCTCAGCCTCGGCTAAATTTTTTGCATCGAGCACCATTTTTTTATCGGCATAACGATTGTGCTCTGTAATAGCTCTATCCAAGTCCCAATCATTAAAAATCAATTTACCTTCAAGCCACGCTTCAATGCGAACAATATCGCTTGAATCGTCAACAACACGAACTGGCCCACCAAACTTATATTGAGCTGAACGACCAGGTACGAGAATTTCGGACTTAGTACCACTCTCCAAGTGAACAACCACGACTTCACCTTCGAGTACAGATATATGTATCTCGCCACCGTTAACAAACACGTTGAAACGGGTACCAATGGCCCTGACAATATTGCCACCGGCAAGAACATCAAACGGACGGGCCTTCTGATGAACCACCGAGAAAGTCGCCTCACCGTTTTCCAATACAACCTTGCGTCGCTCATTGTTGTATTCAACGCGCACTACGCTATCGGTATTGAGTGCCACCCCTGAACCATCCTGCAATTGAATACTGCGTTGCTGGCCAACGCCCGTTTGGTATAAGTTCGATTTAACTGGTTGATCCCAACTGCCAACAAACCACAATAGCATGGTGGCAAGCACAAGTGACGCGAGCCCGAGGGCAAATTTATTGGCAGGAAACGCAAAGATCGAAAAAAAACCGGCCAGTTTGGATACTTCGGCCGTCTGTTTTATCAATGTCTCCTCAACAAAAGGCTCGATTGCAGGATCATCGGCCAAGCTATCCAATAAAGCCATCATCAGCTCACACTGCTCATAGTCATCGCGATGTTGAGGATCTTCTTCAAGCCAGGATTCAAAAGCTTTCAGCGTGATATCATCGACACACGCATTGTGAATACCCACATACCACTGCGAAGCAGAACGTTCTTCTGTGCACTTACTCATAAATACTCCCGCAGTTGATTGCGAAAGTGATCGATAGCTATCCTCATACGCCGCTCAACGGTCCGCACGCTTATACCCAGCTGCTCGGCAATATCTGAATGAGATAAATGCTGATATCGATGCATAACAAACACCTGTCGGCACGTCGGATTTAAACGCTCCAAGCTCACCAACATATCCCGCTTAAGCCGCGCTGAAATAATTTCGTTTTCTGGGTTGGGCTCAGTGCTCAACAAGCTCGTATCTTCCACGGATGGACCCTCACGCCGCTCACTTTTTAACCTGTTTCGCAAAAAGTCTTTTATTAAATTCGCAGCAGTGACGAAAATATAGGCACGTGGATTCTGAGCCTGTTTCTCAGACTGGGCCGCTCTCGCATAGACGCGGCAATAGGTTTCCTGGAGAACATCCTCCACATCGGCCGGACAAGCCAACATCTTGCTAATATAGCGCCGCAGATCTTCCCGGTAGACCTCAAAGAGCTGCGAATTTGAACTACTCATCGAAATACGCCGTTTACTGTTCTTCGAATAGTGAACAACATCGACGCCTTCGCGTTGATCTGTTGCCTGGACACCAATCATGCTAGTGGATTTCACCAATCACTTTCTACCTTTATAAGGCCGTCCAATAACTGGACGAAGCCATCTGTTTATCAATAAAGACGAGCGAGTTTGAAAAACCCGACATTTTTTTGCTTAGGGCCAGCAATTTGCTTTCTAAGCTAGGGCCTGTTATCGAATTATTTGTTCCGCAAGTGACGAACAATGCTAACCGCAGGAATGTGATTGAACGAAAGAAATGTCAAAACTCACAGCGATTGGGTCCTTTGTTCGAATAAGACCCCCGAGCACGCTAAAAGGCTCCAAACCTAAATCGGTATGGCTCATAACAAAATCACCTTCTATAGAAATCCTCGATGAATTATTTTCCATGGCAAAAACCAGTAAATTCTCGTGGCGTTCGCCCTTGACGGTAAAAGCGACCCGCGCGAGAAAATGGTCGCCAAAACGCTTGAGCTTGTCGATAGATACATCAATGCTAGGATGACTTTCCGCATCGAGTAATTTGGGACCCATAAGATCGCTGCGTACACGACGTCTATTGCTTTCACTCACATGCTGATCTGGCCTAAAATAGCCTGACCAATGACGGTCAATGGCCGAGTTCACTTCAGTATCACTGAGTAGAAATTCCAACTCCGCTTTGGCTTTATTCGATTTATCCATGCGCAAAATTTGGCCGCTCGACGGAGGGAGAGCGACAATATGATCTTGCGCCAACTTAGATAAACCGTCTTCAGCGAATACCATTAAGCGCATCACGCTTTCGTTGCGATCCAATACCCATCGATCTCCACCGACGGGACATGAATCGGCTGCTACAGCCTGAACCGAAAATATAAATACGAAAACGAATAGGCCAATAAACTGTTTCATTCTATACCCCAAATATCACATCACGCTTTGCCGAGTTATACCGATGAGGCTAGAAAAAAGTTGCAGTGAACAAATGCTGAAAAGTAAAAGCAAGGTTAGAACGAAGAAGCTGGACAGGAATTGACCGACTCAACACCAATAAACGTCGAATCGATCTGCAGATTAGCTATTTAACAATGACAGTTATTTTTTTTGAAATCACCGGTTTATCATGCGGAATATGAACATAGTTTCCCAGCAGAAGCTGCAAGCTATGTTCGCCTTTCGGCAGAGTCAATTGTGTTTCTGTCTGCCCACCACCGTAGTGTTTTATCTGCTCGCTTGCCGGCAATGGCCTAGTGAGGTCAGGCAATACCTCCATATTAATCAATATATGGTGATGCCCGGTATTTTCTCTCTTGACGCCTGAGGGCGCTACTCCCATACCACTTAAACCGAACTTAACGGTAAAAGTTTCAGATACTACCTGACCGTCTTGAGGCTCAATAAAATATACTTGAGCCCCCTCTGGAGAGCTTGAAATTAATTCAGAACTGTATGCGAGAGGAATAAACGCGCCAAATAAAATAGTAAAAGCAAATAACGTGTTTTTCATAGAAACTCCTTGAGTAAACACTAATTATTATTAAAAAATAAGCAACCAGAAAGTTTATAGTTCATTGCTTTTTTCAACCCTAATCTCGGGGTGTTCCTGAGGGATTGCAACACGAAACCAAATAAATGGAAACAGAGGATTCGGTAACCAGTACATCCAACCAAAATTTTTTCTTATCTCACCTTGAGGCGTTACAAAATCCAACCACACATAAAGAAATTTATAAATACACAAGCCGGGGAAAAAATTGATTCTAAAACCATCAGTGAAAAGGCATTTTTTGCTCACATAGTAATTACCCTCAAAGGGGGTAATGGACCAACCCAATGTGCCCTTCGCAATAATCGTATTAGACGGGAGGTGAATTATCTTAATGTATTTATCACTCATCTAACTTATCGTTCGCGGTTTGCAATACAAATACCAGCATATCATTGTTTACAAAAATACAAAGTTCAGCAAGTTTAGCTCAAATAAGCTTGAAACAATTTCGAGCAAGCGCGAAATATAAGAAGCATTTTGCGCCACGCTGTTTTATTTATCAAAAATGCCAGCGTGATTCACACAAGCAAACGTTGACATAAATGTCGTTTGCTTTAACCTACTCCAGCAACTAGATACCACACTTGTATCGGACGACAATAAATGCGTATCTTATTTATCTGCTTAACAATAATAATAGCTATGCAGGTGCACGCCCAAAAACCCGAGAGCGATCGGCATAAGCACGGCTATTGTGATGAAGAAAGCAAACCCTACTGCGAACAAATCGGTTCTTTTCCCAAACCGCCATTAGTCAATGACAATCCTGTTGTGGCTGTGGGTACAGAGGTTGAACTTACCTATGAAGGTGGCGCTTCCGATGGTGAACTGTGGGAGCAAATTACCTATACCCCCGTTGGTGAGGTCGTCTGTCCTGACGACTACAAACAACTTATTCGTGTTTGCCCTGCTGGTTCAATTCAATGGTTGTGGCGTTGTCAGGGTGCATGTAATGGTGTGCAACCAAAAACATCGTCAAAACCAGTATACGAACCCACCTTCTCCGAACCTGGCGAATTCCACATCAGCGCCAATGCCTGGCTGTACAGCAAACCCGATTGCTGCTGGGATGGGCCGACTGAGCACCCAGATAAAACCAAAGTCACGGCGGTAGCGATTGAATCTATTGATGCCGAAGAACCCTATGTTGACGGCGCAATTCTCGATGCCATGGCCAGTGTGGATGTCGAATTAATCGCTATCCCAACACCCTACCCGATAGGCATGGATCTCAACCAGGAGGAAGTCTTCTGGGAAATTACGGTGGGCGAAGGCACGCTCTCCGACAGTGTTGGTTGGGAAAATACATTTACGCAAACCCAGGGTTATGTTGGACCCATCACCATTGAAGTACGCATTGGCAGCTCAAGCACACAGCTTAATTACGAAGCTTCGCGTATTACTGCCACCATCACGACGGTCCTCGGCAGAGATAAATTCTTAATGGGCCTCTATGACGGCGTGGAAGAACCCCTGGTCGCCACCGTTTCGCCTATTCCTGCGGACTACAACGACGAAAATATCTTCTGGGAACGCACCCAAGGCCAGGCTGCATTCATTAGCCCACAGGAGGGTGAAAGCTCTACACTGATGCAACTCAATGTGCAGTCAGGCAGCGCCTATGACACGCATATCATCGCCCGTTATGCCGCCAACGCACCAGGCACTCCCTTTTTAACCAGCAACCACCTCATACGGCCTCAAAATATTGAAATTGTAAATTCACACCCCATTCGCCGTGACGACGGCACACTCTACTTCCATCCAGGCTGGGACATTACGCGCTCGCCAGCGAGCTTTCCCGCGGTGCTCAAGCGCGATAGCAAGGCACTATTGGCAGGTATTGTCACCGCAACACCTGCACTGCCGACCGGCACTCCAATAACGATACGCAGCTTTGGCATGGCCGGTGCGATGGAACTCGATCCAATGGAGCTTACCTATTCAACCATTGGTGCAATTATTTCATCGACACTGGGAAAAAATACCTTTGTCGACGAAGTCCGTTACTATCCGCGTGCGAGTATGGCATTTGAGGCACGTTTTTACCCCGAAACCGAATGGTTTACCGCGGGTTCACTCGAAACGCGACTCTACCTCACCTGGAAAGACCCCGTCGCTGGACGCCCCATCTATGAGACACTTTTACATCGAGGCACCATCGCGCAACAAAACGCTGGTATTTCCGGCGGTACCAGCCCCACCGACGAACTCAACGCCCAGCATGCGGCATTCGAAGCGTTGACCACACGCTTTGTTACATTGATGGACGGCACAGGCCCGCTGAACTTCTGGGGACCAGAAACCACGGGAGATATGATTCCCGACCCGAGAAACCCACGATTACTTGTACCTAAACCTTATTACAACACGCTGGCGGCATTACGTGAGCAAGGCGGCGGCACCTGCGCGGCATGGTCTGAATTTTTGGAGCATATGTTTTGGAATCAGGGCTTTACCCGCTTTAGAAAGCGCACGATAAGAATAAAATACCCCTACCCTTACCGGGCCGGCTATGCGCAGGGTTTCTTTGCGATCAAAAATTGGGATATGTCTTCATCTGAGTGGATAGAGCCCAGCCCCGATTGGGGTATTCCCGGTCAAGGCATGGCTAACCCCGGCGAGCCAGATCAGCATATGGCATTTCCACAGCACGTGATTGTTACCGCGAGCGACGGCAAAGATCATGTGATCTTCGACCCCTCGTTTGGCGCTAAAGTTGTTGCCGCCAGTCGCCCGCTGGCAGTACGTAAATACGAAGACACCTATTTTCAATGGTATGTCATACAACCGATAAGCGGTGGCATCTTTAGCAAAACGCTTTATGTGCCAAACAATACGACCGACCCAAATCCCATTGGCAGTGAAGTAGAAATCATACCGCCCTAGGCGCTGTTAACATGGATATGACTATGAAGCATTTAAGTATGCTTGTTGCTCTCTTTTTTATCACGGCTGAAACGATGGCGCAGTGTCTCGTTGAAAAAAACCTAAGTGCTAACCAAAGCGCCTGCATCGAGCGTATTGACTCAACCCATGAAGTCACCAGCAATTCGCCTGATGAAGACCTTATACTCGATGACGGCACAAGTATCAGTCCCGCACTTGGCACCTACTATGTCAGTGAATATCGGCTCAACATTAGCCAGAACCAGCAAAGTTCAGCTATTTGGTCAACGTTCGATAGCAGCCACGAGCTGTTTTACGGTCGTGTGGATGTGAATACGCATATTCAGGACCTTATTGAACGCAACGAAAAATTATTCCTTATCTATGCACAGTTCGGCCGACTGCTTATTCAAGTATTTGATCGCGACGACAGCAATGCCTGGCAACTCGGTGAGTTACTTACGCCGGAAACGAACATCTCGCGCTACAACGGCCAGCGTATTGAAAAAGCGGGTATTTCCGCTAGCGGCGAACGCTTTATTATCGATGTAAACGTTTCTGGTGAAGAACCTTTGAAATGGGCCTACACGCCAGGATCGCCGCTGGTGACGCTTTAAAAATTTCGCTTAAAGACGCACCAACTTTGAACATAAAAACGTAGTTTTTATGTTCATAAAATATATAAAGGCACTCTGAACAAGCCCCCTGAATCGCTTTCCTCTTCTACTATTAGTACACCTATTCGCGTTTTTATGGGTTCGCTAAATGTTTTACAAAGCTATCTTCGCTACCTTTCTAAGCTTATTTCTCTGCCACCAGGCCCTGGCCTCAGAATTTAAAGACAGAGTCTTTAAAGCCGGCCACCCATCGCTTCAAGACTGGGTCCTGCCGGAAAAACCCGAAGCGCCAAGCGACAATCTGGCATCACCTGAACGCATCGAATTGGGTAAAGCTCTGTTCTTTGATCCGCGGCTAAGTGGCGACGGCAATATGTCTTGCGCAAGCTGCCACAACCCTTCGCTCGGCTGGTCCGACGGACTGCCAACGGCAAAAGGCTTTAAGAGCAAAGTGCTTGGTCGCGCCAGCCCCACGGTTATCAATACAGGATATAACAGCATTCAAATGTGGGATGGACGCAAAAAAACCTTGGAAGACCAGGCGATTGGTCCCCTGGAATCACACGAAGAAATGAATACAGATTTCAGCGCTGCTCTTGCTTCAATTCGCGGTAGTAGCGAGTATCAAAAACTGTTTGCCAAAGCTTACCCAGGTGAAGAAATAGATAAAACAACTATCGCCAAGGCCATAGCCAATTTCGAACGTACAGTCATCAGTCGCAACTCGCGTTTTGATCGCTGGATACAAGGCGACAAAAAAGCCCTTACCAAAGAAGAGATCCGCGGGTTTAAATTATTCTCCAACCCCGAAAAAGGCAACTGCGAAGTTTGTCATAGCGCGCCAAATTTTACTGATAATGGTTTCCACAATATTGGGCTCGCCTCATTTGCCGATGAAAACCCAGACCTCGGCAGATATGCTGAACGCCCGCTGGGACTGATGAAAGGCGCATTCAAAACACCGACAATTCGCGATATCACGTTAACGGCACCCTACTTCCACGACGGTTCCGCAGAAACCCTTGATGACGTTGTCGACCACTATGTGAAAAGCGGTGAAGTGAAAACCAATCTATCACCAAACCTAAAAGAGTTAAAATTAAGTGAGAAAGAACAGAAAGCGATTGTCGCCTTTATGAAAAGCTTAACCTCAGATTCAGACCCTGTAACCTTGCCACAATTACCGAGAATTTAGGAGATTTTTATATGCGTCAGTTAATTCTAGGTTTTTCCCTAGTAGCATTTAGCTACAGTGTTAGCGCTGCTGAACATACTGTTGGACAAAAGAACAAAGAGTTCACCGAAAGCTCTCTGACTATCAAGGTTGGCGACACCGTACACTTTCGTAACGATGATTCATTTTTCCACAATGTCTTCAGCCTGTCAGATGCAAAATTTTTCGATTTGGGTTCGTTTCCACAGGGAGAGTCTAAATCGGTAGTCTTTGATCAAGCTGGAGAGATTGAAGTGGAATGTGCGATTCATCCAACGATGAAAATGAAGATTACGGTTGAATAAGCATCAACTGACTATCATCATGATTAGGAATGCAATGAAGCATATTAAATTCAAAATAGTTTTTATATGTCTATTTGCATGTATATCGCTTCAGTCTCACACCAAAGATACACTAACCGAAGGTGCATACCTATATCAAAAACTGTGCTCACTATGCCATGGCAGAAATGGCATGGGCGCTGGTGCACTTCCTGCAGTAATAAAAGAATATCCAGAAACAAACCTATTGCAAAAAACAAAAAATGACACACATGAAAAAGTATTTGCAATTATTTCAGACGGAACAAAAAGTAAAGATGGTGTCGTCTATATGCCCCCGTGGAAAGAGACACTGACAAACCAGGAAATGTCTTCGCTTACAAACTTCGTTGTCCATTTACGAGAAGATAGTGATTCAGCGATAAAAATTTTACAAAATCACGCTGAAGATATGGAACCTAATAAAAGGCATGGTTTAATCATATACCGTTCTTATTGCCAAGGCTGTCATGGCATCAGCGGTGCTGGTGATGGCCGCTTAGCGAAGTTTATTACCGATCCATCACCTTCAAATCTTACGACTAGCAAAGCAACAGACGAGTTTTTACGAAAAATAATTTCCGAAGGTGGCGCCAGCGTCGGAAGATCTTCACGCATGCCGATTTGGAACAAAGAACTCAGCAACCAGGATATTGAGTCTGTAATTTTATATATTAAAGGACTGAGAATAAATACAAAAAACAAAACAGTTTCTGTTAGTGCGGGGAATAAAAATGAAGCGTTGGATATTTAGTATTCGAACACGCATCATCGCGCTAAATGTTATCGGCATGATTCTCATGCTGGGTGTAGCCCACTATTGTTTTAATCAATTCTCAGGAACGATGGAACGCTATGACACGTTGATGTCACAGGACGTTCAGTTTGCACTTGAGGCGGATCGGATCAATCTTCAGTTCCAACGTCAAATGAAGGCATGGAAAGACCTGCTCATTCGCTCTGAAGATAAAAGTGATGTTCGCAAATATTGGGTTGATTTTCGAACTGAAGAACAGAATACCAATGACCTTACGGTTGCATTACTCGAGAAACTCCCAGAAGGTGAGTCCCGAAAAAAAGTAGAAGAATTTCAGCAGCAACACTTAGAAATGGGAGAAGCATTTAGGTCTGGATTTTCTGCGTTTATGCGAAGTAAATTTGATGCCCAGCAAGGTGACGAGGCTGTTATTGGCCTCGATGATGCTCCGACACTCTTAATCGAAGAACTAGTTGCTGAAATAGCGGAAGACGCAAAAAACAAAGCTGGAGATATTAAAACTGAAACGTCGAAGTTATTGAATACGGCTAAAAATATTATGTTGGCAGCGACTATCGCTGTTACATTCATTTTTTTAATGCTGGTCATTCCGATCGCCAGAGGACTTCGCTCGGCTGTCAAAATTACGCAAAGCATAGCCCATGGGAGATATAACAATTCGATAAAATATAATTCGCACGATGAACTAGACGATTTAATGCAAGGCCTAGACTTAATGCAATCACAGCTGCAGGCACAAATTGAACGTGAACGCGAGGTCGCTGCTGAAAACATGCAAATTCGACAAGCGCTAGATCAAGCCAGCTCTGCGATGATGGCGTTAGATGGCGACATGCGCATTATCTACATCAACCATACAACAACCGCGCTTTTCACAAGGCTCGAATCTGAGCTTCGCTCACTGAACCCCGTATTCAACATTGATAGCATCATTGGTATGCGCCTAAGCGAGTTTGACACGCAGCTTAGCGAAAACCAGCAATTAAGTAATGGCTCGCGCACTGTGTATTGGCAAGATAAGACCTTAGAATATACCGTTGATCTCATTCGGGGGGAAACGACAGAAATTGAGGGCGCGGTTGTCCAATGGACTGATCAGACAGAAATACTCCTTAACAAGAAACGCGAAGCGAAAAAATTAGAGCGGGAAAAAGAAGCTGCCGAAGAAAATGCCCGGTTATCAAGTGCGCTCAACACGTGTATGGCGAACGTCATGATGGTCGATAATGAAGGCACCATCCGCTACTTAAATGGCTCGGCCAAGCAAATGTTTGATGAGGGCGCTACCGCTTTTTACCAAAACGGGTTACATACTGATATCTCTTCGCTTGAAGGCGAAGCTCTACGCGCGCTACTCGGTCCGAACCACTCTTCTCTGGTTGAGGATTTCTTATCACTTGAAAAGTCACCCAAAAACAATATCAACATCTGCGAACGCACCTACGAAATAGTCTCCACCGCCGTTTTTGATCAAGAGGGCAAACGAATAGGTAGCGTCATTGAATGGCAAGACCTTACGGAGTCGTTAGCGCAGCAAGAACGGGAAATGCAAACCGCCAATGAAAACAAACGTGTAAGGCAGGCACTAGATAATTCTTCCACATGCACGATGATCATAGGTTCCAACGGAGATATTATTTATAAAAATGAACACCTCCAAGCGTTATTTGGTGGCATTGCAGACCAAATATCCGATGTTTGGTCGCGCGAAAGCGATGAGGCGACCCATTGGTTAGAAAATCATTCCGAACCTTTCGAAAAGGAAATTCATGTCGGCGCTCATACATTATTGCTTACCGCCGCTCACGTTGTAGATGAAGATAACAACACCATTGGTTGCGTAGTCGAATGGCGCGATCGAAGTACTGAGATTAGCATTGAGAATGAAATCGACCTTATCATCGACGCTGCAGCACGTGGCGATCTTTCCAAGCGAGTGTCGGAAAAAGACAAGCATGGTTTTTTTGCCCAGCTTAGCTCGGGTTTAAATAGTCTTCTCGACAATAATCAAGAAGCGATCAACGATATTAAAAACGTGTTTTCCGGCTTGGCGCAAGGTAACCTGAGCCAAAAGATTGATAAAGCCTATGAAGGTGACTTTGGCGAACTAAAAGATTACGCCAACAATACTATTGATATCCTTACCGATGCAATTCGCAGCATACAACAAGCGTCATCTGAAGTACTTAATGGTATTACTGAAATCGCTCATAGTAATAGCGATCTCAGTGCACGTAGCGAAGCTCAGCGTGCCTCTTTAGAAGAAACATCCAACAACATGGAAAATATCACCACGATTGTGCGACAGGCGACAGAAAACGCAACTCGTGCTAACCAGTTATCTGACGAAGCCCGCCAAAATGCGGAAGACGGACAAGGTGTTTCAGAATCAGCTATTGAGGCGATGGATCTCATCACTCAATCCAGCGTTAAAATTGAAAGTATTCTCGGTGTTATCGACGAGATTGCATTTCAAACAAATCTCCTCGCTTTAAATGCAGCTGTTGAGGCAGCACGCGCAGGTGAAAGTGGCCGGGGCTTTGCCGTTGTTGCCGCAGAGGTACGAAATCTCGCTCAACGCTCTTCGGCCTCCTCGAACGAAATAAAACTACTCATTAAAGACTCTGTTGAAAAAATCAAATCCGGTTCAGAGCTGGTCCACGATTCGGGTGAAAAACTAAAAGCAATCGTCGATTCGGTTGAAAATGTGAGTACAATGATGGATCAAATTCTTGCCAGCGCCAAAGAACAAACGTCTGGCATAGCGGATGTAAATGATGCGGTAGAAGCAATGAAGGGCAACGTCGCGCAATATATGGTGCAGGTGGCGAACGCAAAGCAATCAAGCCAGTCTATGGTAAAAGAAACGGAAAACGTGACTGAAAAAGTCTCTTTTTTTACTTTGCCACAAGTCAAACATTAAGCAGCGCATTTTAAAATATTATTTCGACCATCGGTCGTGCAGAAATTTCGCCGCCATTTTTGGTTTTCTGTCCCGGGTAAAGACGCCCTTTAAATTCATACCACCAACACGTAAAACCGCCTGACTTGTTTTAAAGTCAGCGAAGTTCCAGATGTGTACGCCGCAAATGTAATCCTTTTTTTCGAACAAATCGAGATAGATTTTCAGCAACTCAACCTGATATTCTTCGCTAAACATCTCTGACGGAACGGCATGGCATCCGGCGAGCGTATCTGCACCGAATTCCGCTAGAAAAATCGGCTTTCCCGTTTTTTTATGAATCGTTTCTAGTTCCTTTTCCAGCAATTCGGCAGCTTCATCAAGCCTGCCGGATTTCACATACCATCCCCAATAGCGTGTGATACAGACCATATCACCCAAATCTAACCACTGATCGGGAGCACCTAATAAGTTGACAACAATAACAGGACGAGTTGCATCGTACGACCTGCCGACATCGATAAGGTCTTTTAATTGTTGCGTACCGGGGACCACGGTCGTTACTTCAGATTTACCAACAGCTTTACGAAGCTGGTTTTCTTCTGTTTTTTCAAGTTCGGCAAAACTTGAATAAATGGCCGGAGGGCTAGGCTCATTCGCCACACTCCACGCAATCACTGAGGGGTGATTTTTATCGCGATCAATAAGTTCTGCAAGAAAACGTTCGCTAAGTTTTTGTCGAGACCCAAGCTCCGCTTCATCGCCGTCAAAATAGAGACCGACATTCGGTGTTTCAGAAATAACCAGCAAGCCGTCGCGGTCTGCCAAATCCAACCACTCTTCCGCATAGGGGTAATGCGAGGTGCGAAAAGAATTTGCACCAACCCACTTCATTAATTCATGATCTTTAACCAATACGGGTAAATTTAAACCCCTTCCAAAAAAGTCAGAGTCTTCATGTTTACCAAAACCTTTAAGCGGCATATCTTTGCCGTTAAGACTAACACCTGTTTTCGTAACCGAAACCGTCCGGATACCAACATATAGCAAGTATTCATCAACCACTGCAGATGATGAATCAAACAACTCTACGTTCAAATCATATAACGCGGGATCTTCGGGGCTCCACAATTGAGGTTTACTTACGTCAAACGCAATTTCTGTAATATGATCGGTTATGGTTCGCAGCACTTCAGTTTGCTCACCACCTATCGTGAGTCTAACGGCGATTTGGCCTTCTTTTATATTGGTTACTACTCTTACGCAAACCGAAGCACTGTCTACACTGGCCGCGAGTGTTTCAAATTTAATATCCTCAATACATTGAACTGGCTTAGTGCAAACGAACACATCACGGTGTAAACCGCAATAAGGAAAAAAATCATAATTGGCATCGGGATACATAGACGTTCCAGCGCCCGCCTTCCAGCCATCGGCACCGCCAGGAGGAACCCGGGAGGGAAACAGTCTATTTTCAACTGACACAGCCAGGACGTTTTCTTGTGTATTTAGAATTTTATCCGACACATCGTATTCAAAAGGCAGGTGCCCGCCCTCGTGCTCGCCCAGCCCAACACCGTTCAACCATATACAGGAAAAATAGTTGGCAGAATCAAATCGAAGATAACTCGTTTTGTTTTCGAGATGAGCATTAAAGAAAAACTTCTTTAAATACCAGGATTCGTCTAAATAGTCTCTCGCATCGTCAAACAGCTCATTCCAACTGGAAGGCACCGGAATACTCCGAGGATTTGGCAACACTTTAAACCAACGGTTCTTTTCGCCGCATCTATCCGGGTCCATTTGAAAATCCCAAAGACCTGCAAGTGAATGACAGGAACGAAACTTATTATTAATGGGTCTGAGCATCTAAGTAATTCCATATTATTGGGCGAATACAAAACTCATTGATCCCTCAAGGCGAAAATACTATTGGTTTTCAGCGGCCTGTTTAAAACAGGCCGTACGTTCTGCGACGTCATTAGGCCCAAACATGTCCCGACACATCTCTCGTGTAGGCTTTTGATTTTCAGAAGAATCCGCCGCTTTATTATTCGTTTCGGCAGCAGCTTCCGCCGCCCTGCGTTTTGCCAGTTCCGCCTCCCGGTCCTGCTGCCTTAATTTATTGTAGTGCAGCCGGTTTTGTTGGCGCACGTCAGCTTCAGGAGCCACAGTATTTATTTCATCCAAAATAACTTCCTCTGCTGCATCGGAATACTCTGCAGGAGCGCTATTGCCATAATGCACTTTACCGTTTTCATCTACCCACTTAACAATTTCTGACCGTGTAACAGGTGAGTTAGCTGTAAAAGTCAAAATAAGCAATATATTCAAAAACGGGGGTTTCATCGCATATACCTCGCCGGACGTCTTTTACCGATATCTATCTTTAACTATATAACGATCTAAGCGCTAAAACGCAATTGCTCTTAATGATAATTCGAAATATACAAAGGTGTACAAGGCAATTTTTAGCAGGCAATAAAAAAGCCCCGACTTGCGGGGCTTTTTACACGGTATCTATAACAAAAAGCTGAGAATACAAAGACTCAGGTTTTACCAGCCTGTTTTATCTTTTAGCGCACTACCAATATCTGCAAGACTGCGTACAGTGGTGACACCGGCCGATTCGAGCGCGGCAAATTTTTCAGCAGCAGTCCCTTTACCTCCCGAAATAATTGCCCCTGCATGGCCCATACGTTTTCCTGGAGGCGCGGTAACACCGGCAATATAAGATACGACAGGCTTAGTGACATTCTCCTTAATATAAGCAGCGGCTTCCTCTTCTGCAGTTCCGCCGATCTCTCCGATCATCACAATCGCTTCAGTCTGATCATCGCCCTGGAACAGTTCCAGAATATCGATAAAGTTTGAGCCTGGAATGGGGTCACCGCCGATCCCGACACATGTCGATTGACCGAAACCAAAATCCGTCGTCTGTTTCACCGCTTCGTAAGTGAGCGTACCGGAACGGGAAACAATACCGACTTTACCAGGCTGGTGAATATGGCCCGGCATAATACCAATTTTGCACTCTCCGGGAGTAATGACGCCGGGGCAATTGGGGCCAATCAGCCTTACGCCCAATTCGTCGCATCGAACTTTAGCATCAAGCATGTCCAAAGTAGGAATGCCTTCAGTGATACATACGACTAATTTAACGCCGCTATATGCCGCTTCGAGAATGGAATCTTTACAAAAAGGCGCTGGCACATAAATAACCGACGCGTCAGCACCTGTTTCAGCCACGGCTTCGCGCATGGTATTAAATACGGGTAGGCCTAGATGGGTTTGACCACCCTTACCGGGCGTCACACCACCAACCATGGCAGTACCATATTCTATTGCCTGCTCGGAATGAAACGTGCCCTGTGAACCGGTAAAACCCTGGCAAAGAACTTTTGTATCTTTATTAATTAAAACGCTCATTATTAGTTCCCCGCTGCATCTACAACTTTTTGCGCTGCGTCCGTAAGGCTCTCTGCAGCAATAATATTTAAACCGCTGTCGGCAAGAACTTTAGCGCCGAGTTCTGCGTTATTACCTTCTAAACGCACAACAACAGGAACTTTTACACCCACTTCCTCAACAGCACCGACAACGCCTTCTGCAATCAAATCACATCGCACAATGCCACCAAAGATATTAATCAATACAGCAGATACATTTTCGTCGGAAAGAATGATCTTAAATGCTTCAACCACTCGCTCTTTCGTTGCACCGCCACCAACGTCGAGAAAGTTCGCTGGCTTGCCCCCATGTAATTTGACAATATCCATGGTGCCCATCGCGAGACCCGCACCGTTCACCATGCAACCGATATTTCCTTCCAGGGCGACGTAGTTTAATTCCCAGTTTGCAGCATGAGCTTCACGCTCATCCTCTTGAGAGGGATCGTGCATCGCGCGCAACTCGGGGTGGCGGTAAAGCGCATTGCCATCAATGTTAATTTTTGCATCGAGACAGTGAAGGTCACCAGACTCAGTAATAACCAGCGGGTTCACCTCGAGTAAGGCCAAATCTTTTTCGGCAAACAATTTAGCCAAACCTAAAAAGATTTGCGTAAACTGTTTAACCTGTTTTCCCTCTAGACCAAGCTGAAAAGCCAAGTCACGCCCCTGGTAAGGCTGGGCACCACTAAGCGGATCGATCACTGCTTTAAGAATTTTTTCGGGCGTTTCATGTGCAACTTTTTCAATCTCAACGCCACCTTCGGTTGAAGCCATAAACACGATACGGCGCGTTGAGCGATCAACAACCGCCCCCAAATACAGCTCTTTCGCAATCGCTGTGCAATCTTCAAGTAAAATACGATTTACCGGCTGGCCTTGTTCGTCTGTCTGGTAGGTGACTAACCTTTTCCCCAACCAATGCTTGGCAAATTCTTCAATTTCCCCTTTTGATGTAACAAGCTTGACGCCGCCGGCCTTTCCTCGTCCACCCGCGTGAACCTGAGCTTTAATTACCCATTTATCACCACCGAGTTCAGAGATACCCGCAACGGCCTCTTGAGGTGTTCCTGCAACAACGCCTTTGGAAACCGGCAAGCCGTATTCTGCAAAAAGCTGCTTGGATTGATATTCGTGTAAGTTCATTTTCTATTTACCATTTCGAATGAAATTTCGAACCGACCAGGTCGGTTATCTGAATCGTGTTCCAACGACATCCTTAACTTTGAAACCAGCACGCAATGGGGCACCACATCCATCACACTTTATTGCTGCACTTAATAAAAACAGATCCCTTTGTTCGACCGGTTCTATCGACCAGCTTGATAAAACAAAATACGCGCAAAATATTGCAACTGCGCACGTAGAAAAAAACGATGAATGAAAACGGCCGCACAAGCGGCCAATGAATCAATTAATTATTTGCGCTTTTTCCGGTTGGGCATATGAATCGCATGGCCATTGACTGCCAGCGCTGCTTCTTTTACCGCTTCGGAAAAAGTTGGGTGGCCAAAGATAGTCATGCCTATATCTTCTGCACTCGACCCAAACTCCATCGCAATCGCCACCTGTTGTACGAGATCCGCTGCACTGGGTCCCACAACATGACAGCCAAGTACGCGATCTGTTTTTGCATGCGCAATCATCTTGACCATACCTTCTGCCTCGTCAGCAGCAACTGCTCTACCGATCGCCACAAACGGGAAGGTACCCACTTTATAGTCTTCACCATCCGCTTTTAGCTGCTCTTCAGTTTTGCCAACGGAAGCAATTTCGGGATGGGTATAAATAACATTGGGAACAATGTCGTAGTTCATAACCGTTTTTTCACCGGCGATGCGTTCGGCAACCATCACGCCTTCTTCTGAACCTTTATGCGCCAGCATCGGTCCGCGGACCACGTCACCGACGGCCCACACACCAGGCGCGCTGGTCGAACACAAGTCGTTGACATAAATAGAACCGCGTTCATCCAGTTTGACGCCGCTGTCATCAGCGAGTAAGCCGTCGGTATAGGGTCGACGGCCAACACAAACGATTAATTTGTCGAAGATTTCTTTCGCCTCACTGCCATCCTGTCCGGTATATGTAACAACAACTTCTTTTTTTCCATTGCTGTCGACAACTTCAGTTCCGGTAACACGACATCCCAGGCGAATATCCAAACCTTGCTTGGTCAGGATTTTCTTGGATTCTTTCGCAATGGTCTGGTCCATGATGGCAAGGAAGCTATCGAGCGCCTCCAGACAAACAACTTTGGAACCCAAACGTCCCCAAACACTGCCCAACTCCAAACCAATGACACCCGCACCAATAACACCTAAACGTTCAGGTACTTCAGTGAACTCCAACGCTCCGGTTGAATCGACAATAACTTCGTTGTCTACCGGCGCAGGTGGAATACTGACGGGAATTGACCCTGACGCCAAAATAACATTTTCCGCTTCCAGAATTTTTTCATTGCCATCGTGATCGAGGTATTGGACTTTCTTGTTGGCGAGCAACTTCCCTGAACCATAAAGTGACGTGACTTTATTGGCCTGAAATAAACCCGCAATACCAGAATTCATCTGATTAACAATTTTATCTTTGCGCACGATCATCGCTGGCACATCGACACTGATTTCACCGACGTCAATACCGTGGCCACTAAAAGCAGACTTGGCTTCATAATATTTATGGGAGCTATCGAGCAGGGCTTTCGACGGAATACAACCAACATTTAGACAGGTTCCACCGTTGACGCCCTTACCAGCTTTATCTCGCCATTTTTCAATACACGCAGTATTTAACCCGAGTTGCGCTGCGCGAATTGCTGCAACATAACCCGCGGGACCAGAACCGATAACAATGACGTCAAATTTATCTGACATAAAAATAACCCTAAAACGTTAATATTTATAAATGAGTAGATTCGGCGAACCGGCTTATTTTATATTTCCAGCAATATTCTCGCTGGGTCTTCAAGCAGATCTTTGATAGCTACCAAGAACTGAACCGCTTCTTTACCGTCGATAATACGGTGATCGTAGGACAACGCTAAGTACATCATCGGCAGGATTTTAACTTCACCGTCTACAGCTACGGGTTTTTCCTGGATTTTATGCATGCCCAGAATGGCCGATTGGGGAGGGTTCAAAATAGGCGTAGACAATAGCGAACCAAATACGCCGCCATTTGTAATTGTGAATGTACCGCCTGTCATTTCTTCTATGCTGAGTTTACCCTCGCGCGCTCTGAGTCCAAAATCACGAATACCCGCTTCGACATCCGCTAAGCCCATGTGTTCTGCATTTCTGAGTACAGGCACAACTAAACCTTTGTCTGTAGAGACGGCCACACCGATATCCTGATAGCCGTGGTAAACAATATCATTGCCATCTATTGATGCATTTACAGCAGGAAAACGACGCAGGGCTTCAACGGCTGCTTTCACAAAAAAGCCCATAAAACCCAGACGTGTGCCATTATGCGTTTTTTCAAATTTATCTTTATATTTTTTCCTAAGCGCCATCACCGGGGCCATATTGACCTCATTAAAGGTCGTAAGCATCGCGGTTGATTGCGTCGCTTCAAGCAAGCGTTCTGCAATTCGCGCACGCAAACGTGTCATCGCCACGCGTTTTTCGATTCGCTCTCCAGCGGGTACGTCGAGAACTGCCGCTGCAGCCGGCTTGGTTTTTTCCTGACTCGGCGCTGGAGCCGCAGCTACTGGTGCTGGACTTGGCGCCGCAGGCACATAGTTAGCGACATCTTCTTTGGTAATGCGCCCCGCTTTACCTGTGCCAACGACGCTATTCAAATCAATGCCTTTTTCTTGAGCTAACTTACGCGCAGCAGGTGCGGCAATAACTTCTTCAGCGACGCCTTCTGAGTCGGACGCACCGTTGGCTTTTGCCGGAGCTGCATCGGAAACGGCCGCCGCTGCACCCTCCGCAATTGTACCCAATATTTCATTGCTCTCGACGACATCGCCTTCGGCCTTAATAATCTCTGCAACAGATCCGTCGACTGGCGCGACAACCTCAAGTACAACCTTGTCAGTTTCAACCTCGACAATAAGTTCATCGCGGCTTACGGCTTCTCCAACCTGTTTGTGCCAAGTGACAATCGTCCCGTCTTGAACTGATTCCGGAAATGTAGGCGCTTTAATTTCTGTGGTCATTTCTTGTCTTGTCCGTAGTTAGGCTCATTTCATCTAATAATTAACGCTTATACACTAAGGTCCAGCGCTGCTTCGATAAATTTATTTTGTTCATCCAGGTGCGTTGACATATACCCGGCCGCAGGTGCTGAAGAAGCCGCGCGACCAGCATAGCGCAAGTAGGCACTGCCATTTACACGCTCAACAACCCGGCGCATGCGATGCTGGCTGGAATACCAGGCCCCCTGGTTCATCGGTTCTTCTTGCACCCAAACAACATCGCTCACGTGCGCATACGGTTCCAAAGCGACTCTTAAGTCTTCCTCAGGAAAGGGATATAGTTGCTCCAAGCGAATAATTGCAACCTCGTTTAAGCCTCTCTCGTCACGAGCTTCGAGCAAATGATAATAAACTTTACCACTGCACAATATTATCCTCTTGGCTGCTTTTTCTTCGATAAGTGTTTCACCCAGAACCGGATTGAATTTGCCCTGCGCAAGCTCTTCCAAACTTGAGGTTGCGAGTTTGTGGCGCAAAATCCACTTGGGGCTCATCACAACGAGAGGCCGACGCATTGGCCTGATTGCCTGGCGTCGCAACATATGGAATACCTGGGCAGGCGTGGTCGGTATACATACCTGAATATTGTGCTCGGCACACAATTGTAAAAACCGCTCCAAGCGCGCAGATGAGTGCTCAGGTCCCTGCCCTTCGTAGCCGTGTGGCAACAACAAGGTTAAACCGCACAGACGCTGCCACTTGTGTTCGCCACTTGTAATAAATTGATCGATAACCACTTGCGCCCCATTGGCAAAGTCACCAAATTGCGCCTCCCATATAACCAAACCGTTCGGCGTCGTTGTCGCATAACCATATTCAAACGCGAGTACAGCCTCCTCCGACAGTAAAGAGTCAAAAATATCGAAATCCGGTTGCGCTTCAGCAAGATGCTGCAAAGGAATGTAAGGCTGACCGTCTTTTTGATTGTGAACTACGGCGTGACGGTGAGAAAAGGTCCCACGCCCAACATCCTGACCGCTTAAACGGATGCGATGCCCCTCTTTTAGCATGGTCGCATATGCGAGTGTTTCCGCCATGCCCCAGTTGATTGGCAATGCACCACCCGCCATTTTTCTGCGATCATCATAAATCTTTGCAACTTGCCTTTGTACTTGAATGCCATCGGGCACAGTACTTATTTTATGGGCTAAATCCTGCAAATCCTTGAGTTTTACAGAGGTGTCTGCCGGCGTATGCCAATCGTGGCCAATATACGGGCTCCAGTCGACAAATAAAGAACTATCAGGCTCACTCACGATGCCACGCGCAACAGCTTCACCGCGGTCGAGCATATCGCGATAACCTTTGGCCAGGGCATCAGCCTCTTGCTGGCTAAGCACGCCCTCATCAACCAGTTTTTCTGCGTACAAAGTACGTGCCGTTTTATGGGCGCGAATCGCCTTGTACATTAACGGCTGCGTCGATGATGGTTCATCCGTTTCGTTGTGGCCGCGACGGCGATAGCAAACGAGATCGATGACGACATCCTTTTTAAACTCGTTGCGATAATCTGCCGCGAGATTAGCAATAAATACCACTGCTTCGGGGTCGTCGCCATTAACGTGAAAAATGGGTGTTTCGATCATTTTGGCAACGTCGGTGCAATAATCGGTTGAGCGCGCGTCATCCTGACGACTTGTGGTGAAGCCCACCTGATTATTGATAACGATGTGTATGGTTCCACCCGTTTTATACGCTCGCGTCTGGGACATCTGGAAGGTTTCCATAACGACGCCCTGACCCGCAAACGCCGCATCGCCATGGATCACTACCGGAACCACCTTGTTGCCGTTTTTATCTGAACGACGATCCTGTCTGGCACGCACTGATCCTTCGACCACCGGTGAAACAATTTCCAGATGACTCGGGTTAAATGCCAACGCGAGATGCATTTCACCACCTGGAGTCATGACATTGGATGAGAAACCCTGGTGATATTTAACATCACCGGAAGTGTCGACCAAACGCTTGCCCTCAAACTCGTTAAAGAGATCGGCGGGGTTTTTACCTAAAACATTTACAAGCGTATTCAAGCGGCCGCGATGCGCCATGCCGATAACCATTTCTTTTGCACCGTAACCACCAGTGCGCCGAATGGTTGCATCAATTAATGGAATAAAGGCCTCACCACCTTCCAAGCCAAATCGCTTGGTACCAGGATATTTAGTGTCCAGGTGACGTTCGAGCCCCTCTGCTGCCGTCATGCGCTTGAGTATGCTCAATTTGGATTCCGCATCATACGACGGATTGGTGCGACTGCTCTCTAATTTATTCAACAGCCAGCGGCGCTCTTCGTAGTTGGTAATATGCATAACTTCCGAGCCAATCGAGCCGCAATAAGTGCTTTCGAGATCAGAAATAATGTGTTTTAACAAACCCTCTTTATAGCCAAAGCCCAAATCACCCGTTTGGAAAACCGAATCCAGGTCCGCCGTATTCAGGCCGTGAAATCCGAGATCAAGATCGGGAGCATCGTGACGTTTTTGCAAACCGAGAGGATCGAGCTTGGCTTTTTGATGACCGCTCAAACGATAGGCATTGACGAGTTGCACAACCTCGACTTGTTTACGCTCATGCGACAGCGAGGAGCTGCCCTCACCGGGTTTAAGCGACAAGCGCGTATGATTGCGACCGAGTTGCTCAAAATAATCAATAATTTCAGAGTGCGGGACATCGGTGCCAACGTTACCATTGACCCTAGGCAACCTATCAAAGGTGGTACGCCAGTTTTCAGGAACGGAATTTGGGTCTTTTAAATACGCTTCGTAAAGATCTTCTACATAGGGCGCATTCCCACCTGATAGATGAGAAGTACTCCAGAGCAACTCCATAATACTTTCTTGCATTTTTTTCACCGTTTTTTAAACGGGCCTTATTTACTACTTCAGCTAAGAGATATGACGCTAGAAAAAAATCACTCGCGTGAATTTGTAGAAATTTTGAGCGCGTCCAAGTCTAATCTATGTCATCTGGCGCACGCCCGCGCACAACCGTTAGATCCGCTCATCGGTTCCTTAGAGTATAGGTGAACTCTGACGTAATATTGCGAATCGCAATGCGATGATAGCGACAACCATTTGCGACGATGAGTTCCCCAAAACTTCATCGCATGCCGCGCGCCAACAGACCGCTAATGATAAAATTGGCACTGGCCTTTTTCAATCGTTTATGCAGCGCTAGCCAACAAATTTGAAAGAATCGAGCCTAAAATGCCTGCACTAGGTGCCGCGCGCAAGCATCATATTACGGATATGACCAATAGCCTTGGTTGGATTAAGTTTCTTTGGACAAACCTCGACACAGTTCTGAATACTGTGACAGCGAAATACGCTAAACGGGTCGTCAAGCTTTGCCAGTCGTTCATCGGTAGCCGTATCTCGACTATCCGCCAGAAAGCGGTAGGCTTGAAGCAATCCGGCAGGACCAATAAACTTGTCTGGATTCCACCAGAATGACGGACAGCTGGTTGAACAACACGCGCACAGAATGCATTCGTAGAGCCCATCTAATTTTTCGCGTTCCTCCGGGCTTTGTTTTCGCTCAATTGCCGGCGCTGGTGTGTCATTCTGCAGGAAGGGCTCTATTTTTCGATACTGCGCATAAAACTGCGACATATCGATAACCAGGTCGCGTATTACTGGTAAACCAGGCAGTGGACGCAAAATAAGCTTATTGTTTTTTACCACTTCGGATAAAGGTGTGATACAGGCGAGGCCGTTTTTACCTGAGATATTCATGCCATCCGAGCCGCATACACCTTCACGGCATGAACGTCGATACGCCAGAGTTGGCTCCTGCTCTTTTAATTTTTCGAGCACGTCCAATACCATAAGGTCCTTACCCTGAGTATCGACTTCGTATGACTCCATACGAGGCGATTTGTCTGTGTCCGGGTTATAGCGATATATTTCGACTTTTAGCATATAAACCTCTACCAACGATATGGTGGTTAATAGGTGCGAACCTTGGGTTGAAAGGTATCTACTGTGCGCGGTTTGAAATTGACATCGCGTTTACGCACTTCCTTGCTGTCAGGAAAATAAAGCGAGTGGCAAAGCCAGTTATCATCATCCCTATCCTGGAAGTCCTCACGGGCATGCGCCCCGCGAGATTCTTTACGTTCCTCCGCGGCAATTGCCGTTGCCTCGGCAACTTCGAATAAATTCTGCACTTCCAGTGCTTCAATGCGCGCAGTATTGAAAGACATCGTTTTATCTTGCAACTCAATGTTATCGACGCGTTCACGCAGCTCGACCAGTTTTTGAATACCGTCTTTCATAAACTCGCCTTTGCGGAAAACGCCAAAGTGATTCTGCATAATATTTTGCAAATCACTGCGTACCTTCGGTGCCGATTCCCCTGAGCTGTTGCTGTTGAGTTTGTCGAGGCGCGCCATTGCAGCTTCAAAATCAGAGTCACTTGGATCATCAAGCGAAATTCCTTCACGCAAGGCTTTTTCGATAAACAAGCCACTGGATCGCCCGAACACAACTAAGTCTAGAAGGGAATTACCGCCGAGGCGATTGGCACCATGCACGGACACACATGCAACCTCGCCACAGGCATAAAAGCCTTCGATCACTTGATCGTTGCCATCTGCATCCTGTGTTAACGCCTGACCATCGACATTAGTTGGAATGCCACCCATCATGTAGTGACACGTTGGCACAACAGGAATGGGTTCCACAATCGGATCAACGTGGGCAAAGGTCCGCGACAACTCCAAAATACCCGGCAGACGCGCATTGAGCGTATCGGCACCAAGGTGATCCAGCTTAAGAAGCACATGGTCGGCGTTTTCCCCGCATCCGCGGCCACCCAGAATTTCGAGCACCATGGAACGCGCAACCACATCACGCCCCGCCAGATCTTTCGCATTTGGCGCGTAGCGTTCCATAAAACGCTCACCGTCTTTGTTTATCAGATAACCGCCTTCACCGCGGCAGCCCTCTGTAACGAGAACGCCCGCACCATAAATACCTGTCGGGTGAAACTGCCACATTTCCATGTCCTGCATTGGAAAACCTGCACGCAACGCCATGCCAACACCATCGCCAGTATTAATATGAGCATTGGTCGTTGATGCGTATATTCTGCCTGCACCACCTGTGGCAAATACGGTCGCCTTGGATTTAACAAAAACGACCTCGCCGTCCTCCATGTTTATCGCAATCACACCACAAACAGCGCCCGATTGGTTCTTAACGATATCGACGGCAAACCACTCATTTAAAAATACGGTGTCATTTTTAACGTTGCCCTGATAAAGCGCATGCAAGAGCGCATGACCCGTTCTATCTGCCGCGGCACAGGTCCTCGCGGCCTGACCACCGCGGCCAAAATCTTTTGATTGACCGCCGAAAGGACGTTGATAAATCCGCCCTTCTTCCGTGCGTGAAAACGGCAATCCCATGTGTTCCAGCTCAAAGACCGCCTCTGGACCGGTGGCACACATATACTCAATGGCATCCTGATCACCGATATAGTCCGAGCCTTTTACCGTGTCGTACATATGCCAACGCCAATCATCGTCTGGATCAGCACTGGCAATAGCGCAGGTGATACCACCCTGGGCGGACACCGTGTGCGAACGCGTGGGAAAAACTTTGGTAATTACTGCAGTCTTAAACCCTGACTGCGCGAGCTGTAGCGCTGCGCGCATACCTGCGCCACCGCCCCCGATAACAATGCCATCAAATGTAATCGTGCGAATATTCGCCATCTTAAAGCCCCCACAAAATTTCTACGCCCCACACCACGAACACAGCGTTCACAACGGCGTAGATAGTCAGCACTATTATCCGAATTGGCAAAGCGGCAGAACCCATCAGCCTGGCGGTAACATAGTCAGTCAAAACAACCCAGAGACCAATCCATCCGTGCGGCACTATGGAAACAAGCGCGATCAAGCTAAAGATACGCATCCAGGGTTGCGAAAAAAGCTCACTCCATTGGGCATAGGTAAGGTCGGGGTTCATTAAGAGATAGCCGACAATAAATAAGGTATACGCGCCGAGAATGATGGCGGTAAAACGCTGGATGAGCCAATCGGATAGGCCACTGCGACCAAAGCTTGTTGCTGCTGTTACCATAGCCATACTCCCGCGAGAACAATAACAATTAGCGCCAAAAATATCGCGCCCCAGGCACTTGTCATACCGCCTTTAAGTGTTTCCCAAAAACCCAAGTCCATAATCAGATGTCGCGTGCCCGCTATAAAGTGATACGCAAGTGCCGCCAAAATAGCCCAAATGATTAATTTTACGACAAGTGTATCGAGGAGGCCCTGGATATACTCAAAACCCTGCTCAGATTCGAGGCTGAGGTCGAGCATCCACAGCAGGATAAGTACAGCACCAAGTAAAATTACGCCGGAGATGCGATGCGTAATCGAGGATATTGACGTTATCGGTAACTTAACCGTAAGTAGGTTTAGATTTACTGGTCTTTTGTCCACCACAGCCCTCACCTTTTTTATATTTGAAGAAATGAAAAGCGGCGATAATGGCCGGATTTCGAGCTCTTGCAACAACATGCAAATTAGTACGGATACAGCAGCTTAAATCATTGCAACCAAGGTACAAGACCTAAGGCTAACGCCCTGAATACCAGACTCCCCACACCAGATTTTAGCTCTGGCGAAATTATATTTAGGCCTGGTTGAAATTACAAACTATCATAATAACCACGTAAATATGGCTTTTATTTCAACCAAAATGGTGCATTTTCAATAATGTTAGCCCATTATTTAACCTTACTATTGTTTATTGAGCAGCCAGTTAGTCAGATTTTCGTCGTCCCACTTAACATTGTTGTTCATATAAAATTCTAAATATCTCTATAATTTAGACCATGACGTGAATCAAATACCTGTTGATGTGATTGACATCTTCAGTCGCCGCGTTTAGCGTGGCGTCGTTTCTTGATGCTCACCCTGCATTGTGAATCCACTAATCGTGCTCGCAGAATCTGACTGATAGGAGTCTAGAATGACCGATAAGAAAGCAACTTTAAACATCGACAGTGAAAACGAAGCGATTTCCCTGCCTACTTATTCTGGATCTCTGGGCCCCGATGTTATCGATGTACGCGGATTAACGAGCAAGGGGTACTTCACTTACGATCCAGGCTTTGTTTCAACCGCTTCGTGTGAATCAAAAATAACTTTCATTGACGGTGCAAACGGCGTGTTATTGCATCGCGGCTATCCCATCGATCAGCTCGCAGAAAAATCCGACTTTTTGGAAACCTGTTATTTGCTGCTGCACGGCGAGCTGCCATCGCTCGACGAGTACACAGACTTTGTAAAAATCATTATCAACCACACAATGGTTCACGAGTCCATTGCACGGTTTTTTAGAGGCTTTCATCACGACTCACACCCCATGGCAATGATGTGCGGCATTGTCGGTGCCTTATCTGCTTTTTATCACGACTCATTGGATATCACTGATCCGCGCCACCGCATTATTTCAGCACATCGATTAATCGCAAAAATGCCCACGCTCGCGGCCATGTGTTACAAACATAGCCAGGGCCAACCTTTTATGTATCCAAATAACAATTTAAGTTATTCGGAAAACTTTATGCATATGATGTTTGGCACACCGTGCGACGACCCTCAGGTAAACCCCGTACTTTCGCGCGCAATGGACAAAATATTCCTTTTGCACGCGGACCACGAACAAAATGCATCGACGTCAACCGTCCGCCTTGCCGGTTCATCTGGTGCAAATCCATTTGCGTGTATTGCCTCCGGAATCGCCACGTTATGGGGACCGGCGCATGGCGGTGCAAACGAAGCCGTGTTAAAGATGCTCGAGGAAATTGGGGATGTCAGCAACATCGATAAGTTTGTTGCCAAAGCCAAAGATAAAAACGATCCATTTAGACTCATGGGTTTTGGTCACCGCGTTTATAAAAACTTTGACCCACGTGCGAAAGTCATGAAAGAAACCTGCGATGAGGTGCTGGCTGAACTCGGGCTCGAAGACGATCCTTTACTTAAAATCGCCAAGCGTCTAGAAACAATCGCGCTGGAAGACGAATATTTTATTGAGAAAAAACTCTATCCAAATGTCGATTTTTATTCGGGCATTATTATGAAAGCCATCGGCATTCCAACAGATATGTTTACCGTAATTTTTGCAACAGGACGAACCGTTGGATGGATTGCTCACTGGCATGAAATGCTTGGAGAAAGCGTTAAAATTGGACGGCCGCGACAACTTTACACCGGCGCAAAACCACGCGACTACTCGCCGCGCGAAGGTCGCCCTGCCGCGGCAAAAGAAGTTTTTTAAATGTTTATATGCACAAGGACGTGACTACAAATTCTTTAGCTCGCTGGCCATTTTTTCATTTACCCGCCGCCATTGTGGAAGGCTTTGCATGCTGTCTGCCTGAAGTTTCTTACCGCGTTCTCTGGCCAACCAGATATTGCGTGCATCAAAACTATAGATTGGCAACAAGTCATCTCTTTTCGAAGCCGGCATGATCTTTTTTTCAATATTATCCAGAATAAGCGGCTCGGCACCGGGTGAAGCATAATACGCCAGCACCATATGCGCCTGATTATAAGTGAGCGACTTGACGTAGGTAATTCTCAAGCGACTCTGCTCAAAGCGAGCGTAATCGAGCGAAAAATACTTACCGATTGAAAAATCCTCACAATCACCGCCGTTACTCGCCAAGGTCTCAATCGGGGTCGCCCAGTAGTCTTCTGCACCCCAGTGTTGAATATCCGTTAACCAACGCACTTCATTAAAAAAATCGTTGGCGTGAGTGAGTTTTTCCAGATCTGTCAGGCCTGAATTTTTCGCATCGTCCTGGACCAGGGATACCCATGCCTCTACGCGCACGCGCGCCGGGCTGCCGAACTTTTCCTCAACAAAATCCAAAGTATCGGAGCTTAATGAAAACAATGACGCATCGGTTGGCGTCGATTCAGCCCCATCTGCGCGCGAGCTTACAAACCACAACACAAGTAGGCCCATTATCAGGCTCGATGCAAACCCAGTACATAAACGTCTACAACAAAAAAGCACATGGTCTCCGAAACACGTAACAAACGTATTTGAGTATAGATCTAGTCATCGCTCATAAAAAGAGCAACATCTAAGTTTAGGTAAGCCCTGGCACATTTTAGAAACTTTTCCTCTCAAGTTTGGCAAATACGCGCGTTTGTGGGCTGTTGCTACATTCAAAAAACGCATAAATATCTGCAAACAGGGCCGGCCCAAAATCATAGATAAGGGGCGTTACGCCGAACGAAACAGCGCTTCTTTTTAATCCACTTCACCCCTATAACTACGTCAATTCATCTCGATAACTGCTCCTGCGTTGTTCTAACACCCGCCATCCATGGCGGAGCATGAATTGACGGTTTTTGAATGTAGCAACGGCCCACAAACGCTTCGAAGGCACACATGCTGAAGTTTTTAATCTAAATGTTCCACGAAGTTAAATAGTATAAATCGAACGCTTTTCTCATTTTCGGGTCTTAAAATCAGCCAGCAATTTGTGGTAATTTTTGCATCCCATTTATCACAACAGAATAAGTAATAGCGTTAATACCATCAGGAGTTTCTATGATTCGTGCTGAACAACTCACAAAGTCCTATGGGGGAAGTCTCGCTGTCGACGATGTGAATTTTCACATTGGTCAAGGCGAAATTGTCGGTTTGCTAGGACACAACGGAGCAGGCAAAACCACCGTAATGAAAATGCTTACGGGCTATCTCGAGCCCAGCGCAGGGAAAATAACTATCGCAAATTTGGATATCGAAACCGAGGCGCTGGCCGCACAGGCGCTGATAGGATATTTGCCGGAAAACCTCCCGATTTATCCTGAAATGCGGGTCTTGGACTATTTACAGTACTGCGCGGCTTTGCACTCCGTCGCCAGCGAACACTTAAACGAGCGTCTGCGTTACGCGCTTGAAAAAACCGAACTCCAGGAGCGAGCACTCAGCTCCATCGCAACATTATCGCGCGGGTACAAGCAGCGTGTTGGCGTTGCCCAGGCGCTGCTACACCACCCCAAAATACTTATTCTCGACGAACCGACAAATGGCCTCGATCCGCATCAGACGCAACAAATGCGCAAGCTCATCGTTGAGCTGGCAAAGCATGCGACGATTATCCTCTCCACTCACATCATGCAAGAAGTCGATGCTCTTTGTGATCGCGTTTTAATTCTCGAGGACGGCAAATTATTGGTTGACCAAGAGCTAGAGGCACTCAAACGAGTGAATTCAATTCAAGTTACAACAAGTGCGCAACTACAACACTTCGAAAACGCCATCAACAACAAGCCCACGCAGCTATCAACTGCCGAAAGTGGTAAGCACAATATTTTTGAGTTCGGCGTTGACAAGCACACGGACATCGACGCGTTATGCACATCTATTAGCGAAACAGTCATAAAGTCTGGCGAGCAACTATTTGCCTTAGAGCAGAAACGGCAAGACCTGGATACCGTCTTTCGCGGGATAAATAAGAAATTGGAGAAAGCATCGTGAATCGACACATTATTTGCATCGCCAAAAAAGAGCTCGGGCTGTTTTTTTCTTCGCCAATAGCTTATCTATATTTGGGCGTTTTCGCCGCTGCAGTTCTATTTACTTTTTTTTGGGGAGAAGCTTTTTTCTCACGCAATATTGCCGATATTAGGCCCATGTTTGAGTGGATGCCGTTGCTGTTAATTTTTCTGTCGGCAGCCATTACCATGCGGATGTGGAGCGAGGAAAGACGCAGCGGCACGCTCGAACATATTCTCACCCTGCCCTGTTCGCCCTGGAACTTTGTACTGGGAAAATTTGCCGCCTGCAAGACGCTACTTATTATTTCACTGGCTGTTACCTTGCCCCTGCCAATAAGCGTCGCGCTGATGGCCAATCTTGATTGGGGGCCGGTGATAAGCGCCTATATCGCCACGGTTTTTCTCGGCACGACTTATATGGCCATCGGCCTATTCGTTTCATCACAGTGCAATAACCAAATAGTCAGCTTAATATTGACTGTACTGTTATGCGGCTTATTTTATCTACTCGGCACCAATGTTGTTACCGACCTGGTTAGCACCCGCGAGGCGGGATTTCTGCGCTCACTTAGCACGCTATCGCGCTTTGAAAGCATTACCCGCGGCGTCCTCGACTTTCGCGATCTCTACTACTATGTCGCGCTGGCGTTGATATTTCTTATCGCCAATCGCTATACACTTGAACAGCAGCGCTGGGCGAACAACCCCCGAAACACACGTCATACGACCTGGTTGGGCTTCACAAGCCTGGCTATTTTAAACTTGCTACTGGCAAATATCTGGCTGGCACCGCTTACCGGGCTGCGCGTGGATCTGACTGAAGGTAAACTCTATTCGCTGACAGATACCTCGCGCACTTACCTTAAACAGCTGCAGGAACCTCTACAAATACGTAGCTATTTCAGCAAAAAAACTCACCCCTTGCTCGCACCACTCGTTCCACAGCTAAAGGATTTGGTAAAGGAGTATGAAGTTGAAGGCCGGGGTAATGTCAATGTTGAGTTTATCGACCCAACAACCAATGCGGAAATAGAAGAGGAAGCGGGAAGCAGGTTTGGTATTCGTCCCACGCCCTTTCGCGTTGCGGACCGCTATCAGTCCGCAGTAGTCAATTCGTATTTTAATCTTGTCATTGAATACGGTGGCGAATATCGCGTGCTCGGTTTCGAGGATTTAATCGAAACCAAAAGTGCGGGCATAGCTGATATAGAAGTGCTGCTAAAAAACCCGGAATACGATATTACAAATGCAATTAAGCAGGTGATTTTTTCCTATCAGGCAGGCGGCAATTTATTTGATAATATTGCCGACGATGTAAAGTTCGCCGCATATTTTTCGCCCCCGTCTCAACTACCGGACTCCCTGGTTGAACTCGCACAAAATATTCAATTGGTGCTGCAACAGACAGCCGATACATCCTATGGCCGCTTTAGCTACACCGTTGTTGATCCAGAGGCAAATGACGGAGCTTTAGCCCGTGAACTGGAAGAAAACTACGGCTTTCAACCAATGGCCTCGAGCTTATTCAACACCAATACCTTTTATTTTTACATGTTAATGAGCAACGACGACATTGCGGTGCAAATTCCTATTCCACAAGAGTTCGATGAGCAGAGTTTTAGACGCGCGCTCGATGCAGGTCTGAAACGTTTCGCCAAAGGATTTACCAAGACCTTGGGCCTGGTTGCGCCGGAGTCTAACCCGTATGCAGCGCAATTTGGCGCAGCTCCGGGACCCAGCTTTAACGCTTTAGAGCAGGTGCTCAACGAAAATATGACAAGCAAGCGGGTGGACTTAAGCAAGGGTTCCGTGCCCGATGATATCGACCTGCTCGCACTGCTTGCACCGGAGGAACTGCAAGAAGCAGAGGTATTTGCCATCGATCAGTTTTTGATGAAGGGCGGTACCGTACTGCTGACGACGTCTCCAGTCAATGCGTCACTCACCCAACAAGCCATTACCGGCGCAACACACGACTCCGGCGTAGGTGAATGGCTTAAACACCACGGCATTGAAATCGCACCAAGTTTTGTTCTCGATAAAGATAATGCGGCGTTTCCAGTCCCGGTTACACGTCAAGTCGGCATGTTTCAAGTTCAGGAAATGCGTTTAATTGACTATCCGTATTTTATTGAAATACGCAGGGGTGGCATTAGCTCAGAAAATGCAGCCACTTCCGCAATTGAACAAATCACGATACCGTGGGCTTCACCAATAACGCTTGATAACGAAAAACTTTCTAACGCCAGCGTTGAAACACTGTTGCAAAGCTCTAAGCAGAGTTGGTTAAGTGACGCCCTCGACGTGAACCCAAGCGACGGCAATATCGAACAGGCAAAAGACTTCGATGGCCCACACACATTGGCGGTATCCCTCACGGGAAAATTTTCCAGCTACTACGCAGGCAAGCCCTCGCCACTTCTGGCGCAAGACAACGCAGTGGAAAAAAGCTCCTCAGCAGCGGTTCCCGAAAATAGCGAGAGCGCATCAACCGAACCAAGCGAAATCATCTCGAGTGTCATACAACAATCAGGAGAGTCGGCGAGAATTATTGTGCTTGCATCAAACAGTTTCGCGGAGGACCGCATATCCGGCATGTTAAGCTCTATTTCCGGCAACAACTACACAGCGCCCTTTGAACTCATCACCAACGCGATCGAGTGGAGCCTGGAAGACGAAGGCTTACTGAGCATTCGCTCCGTCGGTCACTTTAATCGCACACTCCCCCCAATGGAAGACGCTGAAAAACAGCGCTGGGAACTTATCAACTACGTCGTCGTCCTAATCATTATTTTATGTATTTATATCAGTCGCCGGTTGATCGAAGGCGCGAAGATAAAACGTTATCAAGCGACTGTTTTGGCAGAGGTATGAGTCGATGAAAACACATATCAAAATACTTGGCGGACTAGTTATTCTCCAACTACTGCTGGTCAGCATTATTTTTTTTACTGGAAACGACAACAGTAAATTTGAACCTAAAACCTTGATTGACATCGATTTCGACAGCATCGACGAAATTAAAATCAACGACCAACAAGCAGAACTAACCCTAATCAAAAAAAATGAAACATGGATGATTGATGGCGAAGGAGAACTTCCTATTAAGGACGCACCTGTGAGCGAGCTATTTGAACAACTCAGCACACTAAAAGTAAATTGGCCAGTAGCGAAAACATCCGCCGCCGCAGAGCGTTTTGAGGTTTCTGAAGAAAATTTTCAAAAAAGCATTATTCTGTTAAGCGAAGACAAGCCGAAAACCAAACTCTTTATCGGCACAAGCCCAGGTTTACGAAAACATCACCTGCGCTTGAACAACGAAGGTGAAATTTACTCCGCCGAAATCGCACAACATCGTATTTCGGCGATGAGAAAGGACTGGTTTGATCGCACTTTACTATCTGTAAAAGGCGATATTTCAGCCGTAAAAACCAATCGGTTTCATTTACTCCATAACAACGAAACATGGCAAAACGCCGACGATTCAGAAATGGAACTCGACTCAACAAAGGTAGACGCCTGGACCCAACGATTTCAACGTTTGGAAGTAAGCGATTTAGTCGACAAAACACACGTCGAAGCAATTATTATTACCAATCCACTACTCACTGTGGAAATAGCAAGTGAAAACGGCATTATTAACTTCGCGATTTATAGCAAAGACAAACGCTACTTTATAAAACGCTACGACGATGATCGACTATTTGAATTAGAAGGGTATATCGCCGAGCCAATCGAGCAGGTAGATATCGATTCTTTTTTTCCGGAAACAGCTGAAGATGATGAAAGCCTAACAAAGGAAGCAGAAAGTAATAAATAGTAGGTTTTTTTGCTCTTGCTGCATTTAAGGAAGTTTTTCTCGGCTTTGGCACATTGGCGTTTACGCGCCGGTGATATGTTCAAAAACCGTCAATTCATGCTCCGCCATGGATGGCGGGTGTTAGAGCAATGCATAGCCACATGGATGTGGTGTATTAGAATAACGCAGGAGTAGTTATCGAGGAGCAATTGCCGACGACTGCATGGATGCAGGAGGTAGAATAACGCAGGAGCAGTTATCGACGACTGCATGGATGCAGGAGGTAGAATAACGCAGGAGCAGTTAT
>JANQJP010000050.1 GCA_028281575.1 Cellvibrionaceae bacterium | reverse complement strand
CGGTAAGCTTTACTCGGCAATTGCTCCTGCATTGCTCTAATAAGCTACATCCATGTAGCAATCGTCGTTTATTTGGAATAACCAAACTACTCTCCTCGCACCTTGATTGGCGCATTTGTAGCCACAACAGTGGTGATCGAATTAGTGGCAACAGGCCCTAGCTTAGCTCTCGAGCGACTTCTTTGACGTCGAAGACTTCGATTTGATCACCGACCTTAACATCGTAATTCTTGACCCCAATACCGCATTCCATACCATTGCGCACATCGTTCACATCGTCTTTAAAGCGTCGCAAAGATTCAAGCTCGCCCTCAAAGATAACAACGTTATCTCGCAATACGCGAATAGGTTTATTTCTATACACAGTACCTTCGAGCACCATACAACCGGCGACTTGGCCAAATTTTGGTGATTTGAATGTATCGCGCACTTCGGCAATACCCACAATCTCCTCAACACGCTCGGGATCGAGCATGCCGGAAAGTGCACTTTTCACTTCATCGATCAACTGATAAATAATGCTGTAGTAACGCACTTCGATGGACTCGGTTTCGGCCAGCTTTTTGGCCGAGCTATCGGCGCGCACATTAAACCCGAGCACGATAGCACCGGAGGTAAGCGCAAGATTGACATCGTTTTCAGTGATACCGCCAACACCGTCACCAACGATATTGACCTCAACCTCGTCGTTACCTAAATCAGTAAGTGCAGCTGATATCGCTTCCAGAGAACCGCGCACATCCGCTTTTAACACAACAGCGAGCACTTTTTTCTCAGTCGATTCAAAGCTCGAGAACATATTTTCCAGCTTGGCCGCCTGCTGCCGCTTTAGTTTGTCCTGACGTTCTTTCTCTGCGCGGAACTCAGATACTTCACGCGCCTTGCGCTCATCGGGAACCACAAGGAACTCATCCCCAGCAAGCGGGGGAGAGTCGAGACCCAACAACTCTACAGGCGTTGAGGGACCCGCTTCTTTTACCTGCTGACCGAGTTCATTTGTCATCGCACGCACGCGGCCAAAGCTCTGCCCCGCCAACAAGATATCACCGCGTTTTAACTCACCGCCCTGTACAAGGACCGTGGCAACAGCGCCGCGCCCCTTGTCCACTCTAGATTCGACAACAACACCGCGCGCAGGTACATTAATTGGCGCTTTAAGTTCGAGCAGCTCCGATTGCAGAGCGACCGCTTCAAGCAACGCGTCAATACCCTCGCCTGTGTGCGCAGACACGGGAATAAACTGCGTGTCACCGCCCCAATCTTCGGGAATCACGTCTTTCGCAGCCAAATCATTTTTGACACGGTCGGGATCAGCGGTTTCTTTATCGATTTTGTTAATCGCAACCACAATGGGCACCCCTGCCGCCCGGGCATGCTGGATGGCCTCCTCGGTCTGCGGCATAACACCGTCATCAGCGGCAACAACCAGAATCACTACGTCTGTACACTGAGCACCACGTGCACGCATGGCAGTAAACGCGGCGTGCCCAGGCGTATCCAAAAACGCCAGTTCACCCTGCCCCGTTTTCACGCGGTAGGCACCGATATGCTGAGTGATCCCGCCCGCTTCACCTGAGGCAACTTTGGCTTTGCGGATATAATCGAGCAACGATGTTTTACCGTGATCAACATGCCCCATCACCGTTACAATCGGTGCCCGGCTAATTTGCTCACCCTCCGCTTCGAGGACCTGATCTTTTAAAGTATCTTCAACAGCTGTCGCACTAATTAACTTGACCGAATGGCCCATATCTTCAACCAGCACTTGCGCGGTTTCCTGATCGAGCGCTTCATTGATAGTGGCCATGGTTCCCAGCTTCATGAGCTGCTTGATCAACTCGCCACCTTTGACATTCATGCGCTGTGCGAGATCACCAACCGAGATTTCCTCGGGAAGCTCTACTTCGTAGATCATTTTCCCGGTGGGTCGTTTAAAACCATGTTTGTTGGTAAGTTTAATTTGCGGGCGACTTAGCGGCACAGACGACAGCTTTTTGGGCTTCTCAATGTGCAGAACTTCTTCGATTTCTTCTTCGTCCTCAACAAAATCCAGTGCGGATTTCACCTTTTTGGGCGCGGCAACTTTTTTAACGGCCTTGCCTGCTTTTTTATGGTGTTTGCCTGTCCCCTCTTCGATGTCATCTTCACCAACAGAAGAGCGTTCCTTATGCTTACCTTTTTTATCAGCAGCGCGCGTTTCCGCAACTTCAGCAGATTCGGGAGCAACGCCCGCAGAGGCTTTCTTGGCTTTTTGCTTGTCTAATTCAGCTTGTTTTTTTGCCTCAGCCGCGCGTTCAGCCTCAGCCTTTTTTCGCGCAGTGGCTTGCTGGCGCAAGAGCTCTGCGTCATCGAGAAAAGAATAATTACTTTCCGCTTCTGGTTCACCGGAAGATGCATCAGCACCCGGCTGCTGACTTGCAGAATCAGCCACATCAGCTTGAGCTTTCGCCGTCTCAGTACTCGCCTGTTCTTTAGCCACTTCAGCAACTGCACTATCTGCAGCAGGCGCGGCTTCAAGCGTTTCTGGCACTGAATCTGAAGCCTCATGCTCAGCCGCTTTTTCCAGTTCTGCCGGATCACGTTTTACATACGTGCGCTTTTTTCTAACCTCGACATTAACGGTTTTACGTGCACCGCCCGATCCCGTTTTTAACGTTGTTGTTGTTTTTCGTTTAAGCGTGATTTTTTTGGGTGACGCGGCGCTTTGACCGTGACTAGCTTTTAAAAAGCCAAGCAAGGTCTGCTTTTCTTCGTCAGACACCAGGTCGTCTTGCCCTGTATGAGACAGGCCCGCCTGCTTCATTTGCGACAATATGCGATCAACTGATGTTCCAACCGATTTGGCGAGTTCGCTAACGGTTACTTCTGCCATAAATTCTCAATACCTGCTGTAAGCTTCTAATTTAATAAGCGTGATTTCTATAGCCGACTATGCGAACCAAGGCTCGCGCGCCTTCATAATTAACGCGGAGGCGCGCTCTTCATCCATGCCATCAACCTCCATGAGTTCGTCGACCGACTGTTCTGCTAAATTTTCCATCGTGCAAATACCCTTCGCTGCAAGCAGCGACGCAAGCGCATCGTCCATGCCCTCCATCGCGAGTAGATCTTCAGCGGGTTCACCGCCTTCAACTTTTTCTTCATCGGCGAGCGCTTGGGTAAGCAGCGCATCTTTAGCCCGATTGCGCAGCTCTTCTGCAATATCTTCGTCAAAACCTTCAATGGCCAAGAACTCTTCTAGCGGCACATAGGCAACTTCTTCAAGAGAAGCAAAGCCCTCTTCGACCAGTACCTCCGCGACGTCCTCGTCAACATCCAGTGCCTCCATAAATCTGGAGATCATGCTACCGGTTTCCTGCTGCTGCTTGGACTCCCATTCTTCGATGCTCATCACATTGATATCCCAACCCGTGAGCTCACAAGCCAACCGCACATTTTGGCCACCCCGACCAATCGCTTGCGCGAGATTATCCTGATTGACGGCAATATCCATTGAGCCCGTTTCCTCATCCATCACAATGGACTCAATTTCCGCAGGCGCCATAGCATTAATCACAAACTGAGCGGGGTTATCATCCCATAGAACGATATCTATACGCTCGTTGCCAAGCTCATTGGACACGGCTTGCACACGTGCACCACGCATGCCGACACACGCCCCGACGGGATCAATACGGCCATCATTGGTAGATACGGCAATTTTCGCTCTCGAACCAGGATCGCGGGCGGCGCCCTTAAGCGAGATCACCTCTTCAGATATTTCCGGCACTTCAATCTTAAATAACTCGACAAGCATTTCTGGACAGGCGCGACTCAAATACAACTGCGGACCACGTTGCTCGGTACGTACATCCTTCAGAATTGCACGGGCGCGATCATTCAAGCGAAACACTTCTCGCCCCACCAGTTCGTCACGCGGCAGTAAGCCTTCAGCGTTGCCCCCTAAATCGACAATGATATTGTCTCGAGTCACCTTCTTAACGGTACCGGAAACAATATCACCGATGCGATCTCTGTATTCTTCAACAACTTGAGCGCGCTCAGCCTCGCGAACCTTTTGTACAATTACCTGCTTGGCCGTTTGTGCAGCTATACGCCCAAACTCAACGTTTTCGACAATCTCTTCATACACATCACCCACTGCCAACGAGGGGTCTTTTTCATTGGCTTCTTCAGTCGTAAATTGTGTGCCGAGCTCGGCGAGAACATCATCCCCGACAACTTCCCAGCGCCTAATTGTCTCGTAGTCGCCCGATTTACGATCGATTTTGACTTCGATATTGCTTTCTTCGTCATAGCGCTTCTTGGTCGCAGTCGCCAAAGCGAGCTCAATGGCCTCAAATATGACGTCGCGATCGACACCTTTCTCATTGGAAACTGCATCGGCCACTAATAGAATTTCTTTTTTCATCGAGTTTCCTCTAAATCCTCAGAACGTCGGAACCACGTTAGCTTTTTCAATTAGTTCAAATGGAAGTAAATATTCTTCCTGATCAATTTCGAGCACGATTTCGTCGCCCTCGACCCCTTTTAATAAACCTGAAAACTTGCGCCGCCCCTCAAACGCGATGCGCAGGCGCAGCTTCACGTTGGCACCGACAAATTGTCCGTAGTGATCGAGCGTATAGAGCGGTCTATCCATTCCAGGCGAAGACACTTCCAGCGTGTACTCACCCGATATGGGGTCCTCCACATCCATAACACTGCTCACTTGTCGGCTGACACGCGCGCAATCCTCAACCAAAACGCCATCGGCCCTATCAATATAAATCCGCAGTAGAGCCGTATTTCGGTGCATGGAATATTCCATACCCCACAGCTCAAAACCGAGGGATTCCACTACCGGAGCTATCAACTGCTCAAGCTGCGTCTGTTTTGAGTTCATAATGCGAATTCCACAAACAAAAAATGGGCACAAAGCCCATCTTTAGATATACGAACAGACGGTCCGAAACCGCTCCATTCTAATACATACCATGCTGCGGAATATTTCCAGCAGATACAAAAAAACCCCAATGAGGGGCTTCTTCGCCGCGCAAATGCGCTTTTTATTCGCAGCGAATTCCTTTCCAGGCAACAATGACAAATAATCCCCATCGTCGACAAAATTCCATTTTCGCCGTCAACACGCGCTCAATCACGACAAAAAGTCTTCAATTAACCGCCTGTCTAGCGCCAGCCACTCTCCAACAACGTGTTACTATCAAACTACAGGGAGCCCACGCGTCAATCGGCGCGGATTATACGGTCTATGACACGACAATTTCAAGTGGTCGAACAAAAAACAGGCAGCAGTCTCATATACTGGCTTAAATCCCCGACAATACCGCACACGCACCCAGCCAGAATCACAACGTCGACTCCAGGCGCAAAAGTAATTCTGCACCTTAAACAACAGGTGCTGCACAATCGATGTAGGCAAATGTGCGCGACCTCACTCAAGCTAACTCCCGTATTAAAAACACCCCCAATCTTTTTTACAGCAAAACTTGCAGATATACTTCTCGCTGAACTGCTAATTTTCAGCACCATATAGAAAATAAAAAAATAATCATCGTGTTTCTTAGTCGCCATTGCATTGATTCACTCGAATAGCGCTGGCTCCTTTCAAGCCTGTTTTTCAAACCGCGACACAATAAATACATTAAGACAACCAAGCTAAAGATTCATTAGGAGTAACCCATGAGTACAAATGACTACCCAAAGTCACTCGTCGAACGCGTTTGGAACCTCCGCTGGTCAGACCACCTTCCTAAAAAGGTTTTGGATGATATTTACATCGATTACGTGAACTACGACCAGGCCCAAGTATTTGTAAAATCACATTTCCCTGAAATTTACCATATCACCGATTACAACAGTCAATTTCAGGAAAAAGACGACCGTGGTTTTAAAGACAAATATTACCAGGCGGAAGGCGATTTCTTTTTATTTAGAAAGGAAGACGAAACTCCCGTAGGCATGGCTGTCGGGTCTTTTCTCGATTGGTCCTCTTACAATTTTCGCAATATGGCCATATTGCCCGAGTATCAGGCGATCGGTATCTACCCAGAATTCTTTTTTACGCTGGTCGACATCCTAAAAAAACATCATGTTAAGAAAATCGAAGGGGATATTTCGCCAACCAATAAACGTCATATTCATGTGGTCAATAAATTTGGCATGGTTGTGGATTCATTGAGAATTACTGAAACCTGGGGAGCGCTTTTGCACTTTACTTATTTTCTGGATGAAGAGCTTGAAGACAACTTTGCGCAGCGTTACAGTGGCACCTACGCATCAGATAAAAAAAACAAAAAGGCGTAATAAATACATACCTTTCTCAGGTATCAACCTCGACATTCAGGCGCTTGGCTCAGCACAAAACGCACAGCCTGGCAACTGAAAAACAATAACAATATTAACGGAGGTTAGCATGAAGAAAAAATACGCTACGTTCAGCTTCTAGCTCTTTTACGCGCTAGTCAAAAAAATAATTAATATTATCAAACTTCGGTAACCCTGTGTTCCGTTACGCAGAGTCGTACCGTTGCACTTATGCGGCCTTCGCACCAGAGGGTCGCTTTTACCTGGAGTTAAACATGGATCTTTATTCGGACATTACTCAACGTATCGATACCTTTTATAAAGAGCTAAAACAAAACAACCCTCTTTTTATCGCAATTTTTTCGGGCACAATAAAGCCGGAACAACTGCAGTTCTTCTTAGGCAATATTACCCACAACATGGCGCAGGGCATCGAATCGCTCGCCATGGCAAAAAATGCATCCCAGCAGCGCGGAGATACAAAATTTACCGAATATTATGCAAACAGATTTCACGAAGAATGCCATCACGTCGCGTGGGCCGAAGCCGACGAAGAAAAAATAAAAGAAATTACCCAGAGCACACCTGATATCGAACCGGACTCAGCGCTAGTCGATATGACTCACTGGTTTAGAGAAAAAATTAAAGAAGATCCTGCGATATTTATGGCATATAGCTTTTTCGCAGAATATTTTACCGTTATTTCCGGTGAAGAAAGCGCACACGCGATAGAGAATAAATGCCAAATTCCCGCGAGCTGTATAAACAACATCACCACGCATGCTGAAATAGACAAACATCACATCGAAGACTGGCGGGAAGATATTAAACAGCTTATTGATGAAGAGACTTATCGGGACGCATTTATACAAGCCACCGAATATTGCATGCAGCAGTACGACAGTTTCTGTCGCAATATTATGGAAATCGAAATTGAAGCGGTGGCCTAGATCCTGTTCAAATTAAAGTGTAGTGATCTAAAAACTTCGTACCAAAAGTTACGCGATATTAAGCCACCTCTGCAACAACAGGAGCTGACAATCGACCTGCGCGGCGACATCGCAGGATTGATCCAGCTATCAAAAGCAAAGGAAAACGATATGAAAGATTTGAGCTATCTTAACCGGCTTGATCAAATCACACTCGATTTATCCCAAGCCAATCAGATAGATAGAATTGGTAGCGGGGGCTGGATTGAAGCATAAACGCTTTGGCGTTTATGCCCCGACGGGCTTCGCTGCTGCGCAGCTCGTTGGTGATTGCTACGCAATCGCTGAACACGACGCTTTTTACAGTCGTTGGTTGACCGCCAGGACGGCGTAAATGCCGAATATGCAGGAGCAATTTTCGGCCAACTAGACCCAAAACGACAAAACCCGAAGCTTCGATAATATATATCTCAACTTCGGGTTTCCAAATAATTGGTAGCGGGGGCTGGATTTGAACCAACGACCTTCGGGTTATGAGCCCGACGAGCTACCAGGCTGCTCCACCCCGCACCTGCATGCAACACTTTCAGAG
>JANQJP010000042.1 GCA_028281575.1 Cellvibrionaceae bacterium | reverse complement strand
TGCCAGAGACCAGAATTTTCTTTAGTAAGGCGATATAAGCGTGATGTGGTTATTGGTTATTCCACATGAGCGACTATCAACGCAGCTAGAGGACATTCTGGTCTGGCCCTCGGCAATTGCTCCTGCATTTTCTAATACGCCACATCCATATGACTATTCGGGTTAAACGCCACTGTGCGTTGCCCACATGGATGTGGGTAAGGGGCGAGAGCAGGATGCGGTGAGCTTTGTTCGTCGTTCATGTGGAACAACCAAACTACTCGCCTTACCCCTTGACTGGCGCTTTTGCAGCCACAACAGTGGTGATCGAATTCGTGTAGACAGGCCCTAGTGTTATAAGCGTGTTTCGGTCACACCGGTGACGATCAAATTAGCTCGAACAGATCCTAGATAATCCTAGCTGGAAGCATAGCGAGCAACCAACCTATTACAGTCACAGCACCGAGCCAAATGAGTAGCGCGGTGTAATTGGCAAGAACGAGGCATAAAGCGCAAGGCAATAAACTAGTCCAACCGAGGGTTTTTCTAATTTTGCTACTTAATGGGAAAAGGTTATCTGTCTTTCGATGTCTCTTCGTATCACTTTTTATGAGTAAGGCGATACTCAACGCGCTGATAAGAATGGTAAGCATGGAAAGCGAAAAAGTACTCATGCTGTACGCTCCGAGCTCGCATTGTCAGAGGAAATGTAGTTTTCGCAAACGGCATTAGTGTAGCTGCGAGCTGTGTTGATAAACTGATGTATACAAAAGACACCAAGTGTCAAAAGCAGTAGATCCATCATCATGACGATACCATTTTGGTTTTCAATCGCCGAAAACCAAAATGGCCCTCCAGTAAGTAATCGCAATACTGGTAAAGAAAAACAAAGTATAGCGTTCATTGCTAGTAAGCTTAACTTGATTATTCTTGCATTTTTAACAACAAACCCACTTAGAATAAGTAACACTGAAACAACTGAAAAAGACCACGGCACCATCGACGTCGGTTTTAATGATAGAGAGATAGCAAAAAAATAACCAACGCCTGCAGCTAACATGGCGACTGGCAAGCCTATACCAAAAATGGTGGTAAAACGTTCAAAGGTTTGCCAGATTTTTTCTTCTTTTCTACGGGCAATCCAAAGTGAAAAACCGGTTAAAATGACATAACAGCTGGCAAAACCTAAACCTACCCAAACAGCTTTTGATAATAACCCTCCAAAATTGCCAAAGTGCAGGGGTCCGATAAGTGAAAACACATTGGAGCCAATCGATGGTTCAATGCCTATCTGGGGTTTTTGTCGAATAAAATCGCCGCTAGTTCCGTTATATTCGTATTGAATGGGTTCAAGTTTTGTTTCAGCAGCTGGAATAAATAACAGGATTTTGGCATCGCCACGACCGTAGTGAGTAATAGATGCGAATTCTGGATATTGTCCGGCGCGTGCATTTGCATCAGCGAGAATTGTATTTATATTTACCGTTGCAATTTTTTCATCACTTTCGGTTTCAGGCACACCGATGACCGTACGAATTAAGGCTTCCTGGTCACCACCAAAAGCGACCATTGCCATTGCGGGAATACCGAATGAACCGGCAAAGCTAAAGAAACTACCGGTAAACGCGAGAATAAAAGCGAACGGTAAGCTCCAAGTGCCGGCTACAGTATGAAGATCGCGTTTGACAGTAATATTTTTTCTATCTCTGCGCAGCACAAATATATCTTTAAATAAATGACGATGCATTAAAAACCCGGATACTGCCGCGAGCAGCATGGCAAGTCCAAGAATTCCGGTAAGCAAAAGCCCCCAGGGATTAGGTAAATGAAGCTGAACGTGGGTCTCAACTAAAAACCGGCTGAGTGCTCGCGACTGTTCACTTTGAAAAATATCGCGTGCAGTGCCAGTGCGTTCGGTCAACACCTCTCCACTATCAATATCAACCTCGTATTGAACGCCATAGTCTTCAATTTGACCATTATCTTTTTTTCGATGTGTATGAAAAAAGAGCTGAAGGTGCCCATGGGGTGAGTGACCTACCCCGATTTCCTCAAGAAACTCGGGATCTACCTGTGGAGACAGTATTTGGATAATCTTATCGACATCGCCTGTAAGTGGATTGCCAGGTTTTATTTTCCCGAGTGTCCAGTGGTGTATTTCCTCTTCGAGCACCGCAACGGTCCCGGTCGCAACAACGGCATAAAGTAAAAACCCCAAAAATATCGCTGACCATCCATGCAGTACCACTAGCGATTTTGTTTCCCGCTGACCTAGTTTTATCATGATTATTTACCTGCTGTGAATTGCAGAACGAGAAGCGAAATATGGATAACCGCTACAGTCAAAAACAACAAAGCTACACGCTTGATGTTTCGGTCAAGATAGGCATAGAAAAAAAATACCGCCCAAATTAACGGGAACAGAATCATCGGCAGCACGATATTATCGATGCCGGCATGGCCCTTTGGAAACCATAAGGCCATTCCCAGCATAACAATGATAGACAAGAAAAACGCTACTGGCCCCGCAAGCCAAAAGCGTCCCGAAGCGAATATGTTCATATTAATGAAACGCTCCCACCAAGTGTTAAAATATATAGCGCGTCGTCAGAATATATTGTGCAGGGTATTGCTTTGTTGCCGTGAAGTCGCGGTTATTCGCGTAAAAAATGTCTTCATCCGTGATATTTTTGGCATTTAAGGATAGCTCGAATTTGCCAATTTCATAATTTACGAATACATCAAATTGTGTGAAGCCGTCCCACACTTTTGTATTTTCTCTATCGCCATAAACTTCATCGCGATAACTTATCCCACCACCAAAACTCAAACCTTCCACATCAGCAATATCGTAAGCGACAAATAAGCTGGCGCTTTGCTTCGGCGTACCATAAGGCGTATTGCCTTCAAAGGCAGTCGAATCGCTACCATCATCAGTAATTTCTGCATTGCTATAACCGTAGTTAAGTGATAACGAAAGACTTTGCGTAAGGTTGCCAATAATATCTAATTCAAAACCCGAGACTTCTTCCTCGCCAATATTAACTGAAAACAATGGGTTTTCTGGATCAGTGCCGATAATATCGGACTTGGTAACCCGGAAAACAGCAGCACTAACTAAAATATTTTCCGATGGCGAGTATTTGATGCCCAGTTCGTTGAGCTCCCCAACTTCGGGGTCCAAGCTCGCACCAGAAGCAGATGATGCCGTGAACACTGGATTAAAACTTTCCGTGTAAGTGTAGTAAGTCGATAAATTCTCCGTTAACTGATAAAGAACACTGACGGAGGGTATAGTTACGATATATTCATTTTTTGCTTCAGAGCTGGGGAAAAGGCCGAGCCCATAGACAAAAGACGTTTCACCTTTAAGTTCGCTATGACGCAAACCTAGTTGCAAGGTAAGCTTGTCTATTGTCAACGTTTCCAGTAACAGCAGCGAAAAACCTTCTGTATTGGTTAAACCTGTTTCAGTTTCGTCGTAGCTATCCAGCTCGACGTTTACACTACTGGTAATCGGATTATATGGAGCAATTGAACCACCAAATGCTGTGGGCAAGCCAAAGCCGCGAAAGGATTCGAGATCGACTTCTTCGTAATCAAAACCAAATACTGTAGTGGATTCAACTTTGCTATTGCCAATGTCAAAGCTTAAATCGATTTCATTTGTCCAGCGCAAGGCGTATTGATCTTTCTCGCTCTCTACGTCGGCGACGCCGAGTACGACAGTAAACGTTTCGGGATTCAAACCAAAAATAGCATTGCCGACACGATCAATATCGTCTTTTACGTATTGCGCCGCAAATGTTGTTGAAAAAACTTCGTTAAAACGATGGTTGAGTTCTGTAAATACAATGGTTTGGTCTTTATTGTCATCGCTATTATTTGGGTCACCGATGAAAATACTATCGCCGTCAGGCCCTATTAAACCGGCGCCGGTAATAGCTTCGCTTTGCTGAATGTCGGCGCGAATCAACCAAGAGCTATGTTCGGATGGTTGAAAGAGTAGGGAAGGTGAAACGGAAATGTCTTTAAATTCTTCACCGTTAACTTCGCCGTCGATAGAATCATATGCACCAATGATTCTTAAAGAAACAGCATCATTAAGTGGCTGATTTATATCTGCTTCCGTGCGTAAGTAATTAAAATTTCCGACATCTTGGCGAAGTGCATATTGCTTTTCTTTTTCAGGTCTTTTTGTAACGTAATTAACTACGCCCCCAGGTTCAGAGCGCCCATATAAAATACTGCTCGGACCTTTTAATACTTCCACTGCGGCAATTCTAGCTTCGTCTGTACTGACAGCGCCGTTAGTAAAATCGGATAGTCGCGATACCCGGAAGCCATCCTGAAACGCATCCTGCTGCACAAAGCCCCGAACAATATAGGTTTCTGCCGCACCGCGGTCACCGCCACTGCGCGTGACGCCACTTACAAAGCGAGCGGTATCGGCCAGATTGAGAATTTTATACTGATCCAACAACGCGTCCGGAATGACCTGTACAGAACGAGGCGTTGTCATCACTGTGTCACCAAGTAAATCGGTGGAGCTTGGCTTTGTTGGTAAAAATGCTTCTTTTACGCCGTAAACTCTTAGCTCTTCTACTTCAGGTGAGTGATCTTGAGCGTGAGCGACTGGTGAGGAGAGAATAAAAGCTGTTGTCGCGATAGCGAATGGTGACAGCGTAAATTTTTTCATTTTGTCCACCTGGTAAAAAATGTCACTTGCGTGCATGCCAATTGAGCATGCGTCCCCAATGAGATAAGCCCGATCAAGGTCGGTAAGAGCTTTAAATTCATTTCCTTAATAAGCGCGTAAAGATCACGGGTAAGCGGAATTCAAGAGATATCTTTTGATGCGCTGCCAGCTCTGGCCGGATGGCCGCAAGCCTCCAACTTTCTTAAACTTTCATTTGAAAAAAAGAGAGCTAATGATAATTAATATTGTTTGTATTTACAAAGCTTTGTGGCTTACGGCAGTATTAAGCTTCTTTGCAGGGTGTTGATTGGTCGTAGTGGGTGTTGCCATGCGGCATGTTGGCGGGGTACTGGGTTGCCTTCTGGGCGCGGGTTTGGGATTATCCGCTGCTGGGGTGATTCTAATGACCTTACTCGGCGTCAGCGCTTCTTACTATTGCGGTGCCGGCGGTCATGCGGGTTGCCCCCCGCAAGCGAACCATAACCTTTCGATGACATCTTCGTTAGGTATTACTTTTCCTTTTTACGTGTTGGTCGGCATACCTTGTTATATCATTCCTTGCCCGATGGCTAATGCGCGGATAACTGGATATTTGTTATATGCAAAACTTAAAAGTAGCGATCATTATGGGATCGCAAAGTGACTGGCCGACCATGCGTAAAGCGGCGGAAGTACTGGATGAACTCAACATTTCCTATGAAGCAAAGGTGGTATCTGCACATCGCACGCCACAGCGCCTTTATGAATTTGCTCAGCAGGCGGAAAAAAATGGTTTTTCAGTCATTATCGCTGGCGCGGGGGGGGCGGCACATTTGCCGGGTATGGCAGCGGCCATGACCTGGTTACCTGTCATCGCTGTTCCGGTAATGAGCAAGGCACTGCAAGGGATGGATAGTTTACTGTCGATTGTGCAGATGCCTAAAGGCATTGCGGTCGCCACACAGGCTATTGGTGAGCCGGGTGCGTATAACGCAGGGCTTTTAGCTGCACAAATTCTCGCCACTCAAGATTCGGCAATACGTGCCCGGCTATGCCAATTCCGGGAATCCCAAACCGAAAATGTGCCGGTAGAGGTAGAGTGATGCGTGTTGGAATAGTCGGTTGTGGGCAGTTGGCCCGTATGCTTGCGCTTGTGGGCATACGTCTGGGTGTGAAGTTTAGTTTTTTAGCGGATCAGGGCACCAAAACCGATATACGCTGTGTTGAGGGCTTGGGAGAAGTTACCTATCTCGACGGTGATATGGACGGGGAAACTCTGTATAAGAAGCTGCTTTGCCCTGATGTTGTTACCGTAGAAAAAGAGCAGGTCGATTTGTCATTGCTAACACGCCTGGCAGAAGAATGCGATATCGCGCCACCAATAAAGGCCATCGAGGCTTGTCAGCATCGGCACCGAGAAAAAAGACTACTCGATTCTTTGGGTATTCCAAACGCAGCTTATGAATATGCCGAATCCAAGAGCGAGGTGAGAAAATCTGTCGCCCGATTAAAAAAACCGGTGGTGATTAAGTCCGTCGACCAGGGCTACGACGGAAAAAACCAATGGGTATTGCGCGACGAGAGCCAATTGGAACATTTTGAAGCCGACGCTCCGGAAGGCGCTTACATCGTGGAAAAATGGATCATATTTGATAAAGAAGTCTCTCTGGTTGCCGTGAGGGATGCGCGTCATCAAGTGGCCTATTATTCGCCCACTGAGAATGTTCACGAAAAAGGTATTTTGTTGCACAGCATGGCGCCGGCTGTGGGTGTTCAACCGAGCTTATTAAAACTCGCTGAAACGTATATAAGTTCAATACTTGAAGAACTGGATTATGTCGGTGTTCTGGCAATGGAATGTTTTGTGACCAAAGACAAGCTCTACGTCAATGAGCTGGCACCCCGCGTTCACAACAGCGGCCATTGGACACAGGGCGGGGCGCGGACCTGCCAATTTGAAAACCATGTGCGCGCGATCACCGGGTTATCCTTGGGTTCTACACTTAATCATGGCTATGCCGGCATGATTAATATCCTGGGGGCGAAAGAACCGCCCGTATCATCGCTCTCTGCCAAATCGACCTTGCATTGGTACAACAAATCCTCGCGTCCGGGGCGCAAATTGGGCCATATAAATTTTCTCGATAGTTCGCGTCAAGAGTTAGAATTAAGCATGAATCAGTTTCAGCGCTTATTGAGTGTGTCCTAACGTTAAGGTCCTCGCGAAAGCCGTTTTACGCAAATGTTGTTGCGTTAAATCAAAAAGTGTATTTCACGCCTAAAGTAGGCTTTTGAGTTCTACTTTAGTGCATACGCTTGGGTCTTTCCGCGATGGAAATCACAACAACATTAGGCGAGTTTATCGTCGCGCGACAATCAGAATATCCCGATGCTTCAGGTGAACTAAGTGCACTTTTTTCGGCGATACGTCTCGCATCAAAAATTGTTCACCGGGAAGTGAATAAAGCTGGCTTGGCCGATATAAGTGATTCCGTCGGCTCCAAGAACGTTCAGGGGGAAGAGCAAAAAAAGTTAGACGTTTACGCCAACGAAAAATTTAAAATGGCACTCGCCGCTCGGGGTGTCGTTTGTGGTTTGGCGTCAGAGGAAGAAGAAAATTTTGTGCTCTTCGAAGAAGCGCTCAATATGAATGCCAAGTATGTTGTGTTGATCGATCCACTTGATGGATCATCCAACATCGACGTCAATGTGTCGGTAGGCACCATTTTTTCTATCTATCGTCGCGCTTCTCCGACCGGTCAACCCGTTGTCAAAAAAGATTTTTTACAGCCGGGCAACAATCAGGTAGCGGCGGGTTATGTCATCTATGGTTCTTCAACCATGATGGTGTTCACAACCGGTAATGGAGTAAACGGTTTCACCTACGATCCGAGTCTGGGCGTTTATTGTCTGTCCCATCCGAATATGCAATTTCCCGATCATGGGCGTATCTATTCAATCAATGAAGGCAATTACATTCGCTTCAGAGGTGGTGTTAAAAAATTCATCAAATACTGCCAGGAAGAAGACCCAGAAACGCAGCGGCCATATACGAGCCGTTATATCGGATCACTGGTCTCGGACTTTCATCGCAATTTAATTAAAGGTGGTATTTTTCTTTACCCAGCGTCGTCTCAGTATCCCGAGGGGAAACTGCGGCTTCTGTATGAATGCAATCCTATGGCTTTTTTGGCGGAGCAGGCTGGGGGCAGGGCGATAGTTTCCGAGTCTAAAAGTGTACTTGATCTGGTGCCGACGCAAATGCATCAGCGGGTCCCTTTTTTTGTTGGCTCGAGGGCACTTGTAGATAAACTCGAGGGTTTTCTGCATGACTATGGTTAAAATTCGACCTAGGGCCTGTTGAAGGTAGTTTTTGTAATGAGACGCAATTTTACTTCGTTAAAATATAGGTGTTTTCGATCAGCTGGATGTGAAGTATGATGGATCTTCCTCGCCCGTGACGAAAGGGAATTTGCCATGCTTCGCACTTCTGCTGAGCGTCTAAAAAGAATTCAAATTGCGCTGGGCCTTGAACCCGACGGGGTTCTCGGCCCCAAAACCCTGGATGCGATAGAAAAAAGTCTTCGCATTCACGACAACCTTAATCAACTCACTCCCCAGAACCCTTCTGATACCGCTGCACTCAGTGGGTCTAAATTGACACTGTCTTCTTCTGGCATCGATAAGATTATTGCACACGAAATAGGCTCCGAGGCTTATTACAATCGCGCGTTAAAAAAACCGATATACCCCGGCGGCGCTTCCGGTGTCACTATCGGTATCGGTTACGATCTGGGCTACGTTGACAAAGAAAAATTTCGGCGTGATTGGGAAGAGCATCTTTCGCGGCGCGACTGTCGTCGTTTGGCAAAAACTGTTGGTTTGCGTCGCGACAGGGCCAAGCGTGCAGTGCGACGCTTGTCAGGTATTAAAATTTCGTTTGCCAGCGCCAAAGACGTTTTTGTTGAAACATCGTTACCTGAATACTCAGCAAAGGCGCATAAGCTATATCCCGGCTTGGAGAAATTAGAACCAGACGCGCAGGTATCTATCGTTTCCCTGGTTTACAACCGGGGGACTAGTGTAAATGGCGAGTCTCGGCGCGAAATGCTTAATCTTAAAGCACTGGTACAAAACCAGGACTACGAGGGCATTGCTGAAGAAATTTTGCGAATGAAACGTCTTTGGGAAAATAAAGGGCTCGACGGACTACTGCGACGGCGCGATGATGAAGCCGAGCTGGTACGCAATGCACGACGCGATTACTCTCAGAGCGAACTGGTTGTTGTGTAGTGTCTTTCTCGCGTATAGGTGAGTTATGACAAAGCAGAGAGACCGCATATTTTTATCGCACTATAAAAAGCATGCTTTGTCTATTCGAAATATACGCACACGTAGCACTATCGATTTAGTTGTTTATAAAGGCAATGGGATACGTATTAATGAAGTCGAAACCCTAAGGACTGATTACGATGCTCAAACAGAGGGCGCAGATTATCTGCAGACAGAAAAAAGAATAACAATTCCTACACAAATTCAAGCTGAAAAAAAATATCTTGAAACGATATTTCCGTTTTATAACTGGGAAGAAATTTCGGATGTTTTCAACTTTTATCCAAACGTACCCAATAAAGGAGAAAAATGATGAGTGTATTTCGAAAAGTATTTGAAGATATGGGAAACGCGATTAGTGATTTATCAACACTTGAAGTTACCATGTTCGAAGGTTCGGTGGATATTAATGCAGAAAGTAAATTAGACAATATTGCTGAAGTGCTCGAAGCTGCAAAAGGCAATGCCGATGTAAAATGCAAACTTGTAGCAAGCACAAAGTCATTTATAGATGGAGATATCGTTGCATTTTACGACCATGAAATTGATGAAGTGCAGCGCAATGCTCATGCAGAACTTGTCGACATGGCAACAGAAAGCAGGCAGGCGACAATCGACATGATTAAAGACATTCTCGACAATCCTGGCGGCATCTAAACACATGGCTCGCGGCGAGGACCTGTTGCCGCCTAACTTGGGCGCGCTGGGAGACAGTTTAGATTTGGCAGTGGCCAAACGTCATTTACCAAATCCGGCATTGGTTGACGGCAGCCCTAATCAACATATCTACGACTCTAAAGCTTATCTAAAAGCGCTTAGATCGCGGCTTATCGATTTGGGCTACTTGTCCGAAGGGTTTGGAAAACGCAATCGACGCCGCTTCAGGGTTGAACGCGCTTTTGTCAGGGCGATAAAGACGTTTCAGCAGGAAGCAGGGCTGTTGCCAGATGGTTGGGCAGGGCCGCGAACGTGGCAGGTTATGAATTGCCTGGTAAGTTTTGAAAACGATCAAGAGGCCACTAATTGGGCGCTCGAACACCTCGATAAAGCAGATATTTGTGAAAACCCCGCCGTGCACCGAGCGATTTATCTGAGATTGTACGCCATGGGATTTTTCCAGACTTGGGTGGGTAAAAAGATACACACAAAAACGGATTTTGACCTCAAAAAAAATGCTGATTACCGTGAAGCTTTGCAACAGTTCAAAGCATTTTGTATTAAACTGAAATTGCTGCCCAGTGTTCCGGAGGTGAATAGGGTAGAAGCGTATTCGTTCGAGTTCACGCTTATTAACTGTCTGTACAAATACGATGCCTTTATCGATGCTCTGGCTCGACCGGAGCTCTTTACGATATGTAAAACCAAGTATCGTCGGCAAATAGAAGCTATTGCGAGAATCGAACTGTGGTTGCAGGGATATCGAAGCAATCCGGGAGCAGATACTTTTTATATCAAAGTAAGGCGCGAACGTGGGCGGTCGATTAAACAGTCCTCTATGGCACGTGCGATAGCGGATTATTGGCGCGATTACTCTGACCGTGTAGAGCACGCTATGGAAAAGCAAACGGTCTCGGCACAATTGTTTCAATCATTTGCATTTGATGTACATGACCCGACGGATGATAAAGATCTTGCCTCAAATATTGATGATGATCTTCGCAATATATTGGCAGATAAAAAAACAAAAAAGACTTTAGAAAAACAATTCGACGCAATTTCAAACGGTATTTGGGATGGTGTCAAGCGAGTAACCCGTTGGCTTCTTAGGATGATAAAGCGGGTCATCGATTACAGCGTCGATTTTATTGCTAATATCGCGCGGTTTATATCTAAAAAAGCGAGGAAATTTTTCAGTTACATTGCGCAGACTGTCAATATTGTTCACAGTGGGTTTACATATTTTAAAAACGCAGTTTTTACGAGTGTTTCTGGCAACCGTATGATTATTGGTAAAGATGGCGACTTTGATCATAGAGTACTTATTGATCCGAGCCTTACGCCGGATCAAATAAACAGTGCACTCTCAGATTACGGATTTCATACACGCGTGTATTGTGCTGCAACGCGTATTCTTTCCCGTCTTATCCGGATGTTTTCAGAGGTTGTAAGAACAATAGTCAGCCCTTTACCGTGGCTTAGTTCTTTAGTCGCATTAGTTAGATTTGCTAAGAACGCCTATCTCATTAAGAATGAAATTGATGTCCTTAACAATATTCGGGCGGTTCAAAGTGCCCAAAGCGCTATGTTAAGACCTCAGGTGGCTTAAAGTGGGGCATGGTTTCCATGGCATTAAGCCCTAACCCATTAAATCACCTTTAATGCAAGTACTTTTTTCTTCTATTATTATAAATGTCGATGTAATCGGTTTCATATAAAACACGGAATATTCCAGGACTTTTTTATTTATCTTCTATATTTAATACGAAAAAAATTCGTGCTGTTTTTTTGTCTCGCTTCTGGGAAAGAGTGTCTCTTTTTTGGGATGCGTTAAGCTAGTACTAAATAAAAATCCATTCTTTCAAGCACAAAGCGGCTATTGTCTAAGTATCGCTATACAGCAAATATCTAGTTCTGCAATCGTTTCCATTCAAGTTTTTCGCGTATTTAATCTATTAGTTTACAATCGTTAACAGCCGATCAGGCAGTCCCACCAAATTACCGTATACGTAAAGCGGCGTCTATTAAGTGTACGATTACTTCGAAAATACAAAAGTGAAAAGCTGAAATGTTTTGAAAAAAAATGAACGAATAGTAATATCGAAGGTCAAGCTACTTGTTAGCCTTTATACAATAAAAATAAAAACAATTTTATCGTTATTGTGATCAATGCGAATACTCCAGCGGAAGTCTGAAGTAATAGACAATTGTCTTCCTATATTAATAATAAAGAGAGTTGTGCGATGGATCTTAATAATATGTGTGTATTCAGCAAGGTAGCTGAAACAAAAAGTATCACCTCTGCCAGCGAGCAGCTTGGTCTGAGCAAACAAACCATTAGCCGAAAAATAATCCAGCTTGAAGAATCCCTGGGCGTAAGCCTTATTCGAAGGACTACGCGGAGTTGCGAACTTACCGCCGCTGGCCACGCGTATTTCGAACAATGTTTGGGGATAGTACAACAGGCGCTTAAAGCGAATGCGATGGTGAAATCGCTTCAGGATACACCTGCGGGAGATATAAGATTAGGTGTTCCTCATGCACTTAGCGACGGCGCCATTTCACAACTTTTTTCCTTTTTCCTGGCTGAAAACCCTCAAGTCAAAATGAATTTCGTCATTACTGATCGGCGCACAAGCCTTATCGATGAATGCATAGATTTGGCGTTTAGGATTGGTCCGATGATAGATTCCTCTCTGGTGGGGCGAGGACTTGGTCGAATTACCTTTGCATGTATAGCGAGCCCAGAATATTTCTTACGCAATAAAATTCCAGAGTCACTGGATGAACTGGGTGAACATACGCTGATTGCAATGGAAAATTGTCGAATGTTTGAGGAATTGGGTACTGATGTAAAAAGTGGAGTACGAGTGCGATTTAGTGAGTATTCCATGGCAAAAAAAATGGTGCTCAATGGCTTTGGTATGGCTTTTCTGCCTATTTTTATGTGTCAAAAGGAGTTAAAAGCACGTCAACTTATCGCTGTCACTGGTGACGAATTTCAAGTTTCTAAAAACTTGAGTCTGGTATATGACCGGACTAAACACCAGCCAGTACATCTGCGAGAACTCATTAACTATGTTATTGATTGTTCCCGGCCAAAAGGGCCTTGGGAAATACATTTGGATGAATTGATTGGTGAGGGCGAGGTGGAAACAAGTGATCAGTATTGCGCGCTTGCCTAGCCGTAATTTTTATTTTTAGTCAATGTATATACATAAATCACACCTACTGGAAATATAAACTTGATGTACGATGTAGCGGTTATTGGTTCGGGTTTTGGTGGCGCAGTTACCGCCATTATGTTGTCTAAGCTTGGCTACAACGTTTGTTTAATTGAAAAAGGTACGTTACCACGTTTCGCTCTAGGCGAATCTACGAATCCGATTCTAAGTAAAGTTATTCGCTATTTGGGTGAGAAATACGCTATTCCAGAATTTGTAAGTTTGTCATGCTACGACAGGATTAAGCTCGATGACTTACCATTTACGTGTGGCCCGAAAGAACTTTTCCATTATTTTTGGCATAGCCCAGGTGCAACATCTTCGACGCTGGACGATGGCACAATACCAGAAATTATCGTGCAAACATCAGAAATTGATACTCAATTGTTGCGCGCGGAAAGTGATTTATACCTGGTAAACATTGCGAAGAAATATGGTGTAGATTATCGTGATAATTGCTCGGTTGAAAAAATTCACTTTAGCTCTGAACAGGCATTGCTTCGCTGTACTGTTGAAAAGAATGACGCAAGGCAGCGCATGGAGATTACAGCCCGGTTTGTGGTAGATGGCACAGGACACAAGTCAGTTATATCAAATGATCTGGGGCTTCGCGTTCCAGAAGAAGATATGGACATTCCTCTACAGAGTCGATCTATTTTTACACATTTTCGCGATGTCGGTCGGCTGGAGGCGTCTATGAATTGCGACGAAGCGTTTATCGAGCGCAGCCCAGCGGACCGCACGCGATCGACGCAACACCATTGTTTTGATGGAGGTTGGTTTTGGTTTATTCCTTTCGATAATGGTGTGACGAGCGTTGGTGTCAATTTGGATCTTGATCGTTTCCCAATAAATGACAAGGACGGACAACGTGAGTTTTGGGAGATCGTAAACCGTTACCCCATTATTAAAAACATGTTGGAAGGAAGGGAAACACTTATTCCCTATATAAAAACCGGACGGTTACAATTTCGCACATCTCAGGCGTCTGGCGATCGTTGGGCGATGTTACCGGCATCCGCAATTGCCGGCGACGCATGGTTTTCTACCGGCCTGGGCCACACGCTGTTAAGTGCTTACCGCTTGGTCGATATACTGGATAATAAAGTCTTAAGCAAGGGAAAATTTGACCGCGGGCATTTCTCTCAGTACGAGGCTTCGCTTTATAAAGAGTGGCAATACACGAGCAAAATGATTAACGGCATTTACAAGAGCTTAAAACATTTTGAAGTATTTAAATACTATTGCTTCGTGTGTTTTATGGGTACCGAAAGTTTTTCTAAGGCTAATGGCTTTCATCATCCTCATGACCCTAATTACCTACTGCTCAACGTTGGCAATCAAGACTTTGTAGAAAAGTTTGAATGGTTCTATGCAAAGGTAATTGCTTTGTACAAAAAAGATAAGATCTCACAAGAGGATTTAGATCAAATGCGCCGTTTCGTGTGCGATGAAATGAAAGACTATAACTACCGCGATTACGGCAACCCAGAGCGGCAATGCGTGCATCCGCGTGTTAGACCCTATTATCCACCCCAAAAAGCTATAAATGAAAAACACGCTAAAGTAGCAGAATGCTAAAAACTACTGTAAGCGTTTTAGCTTCATTCAAAGTGCAGAGGTGACATAAAATGAAAGCAATTGTATTTGAACAGTTTGGTGACGCAAGCGTACTAGAGGTAAAAGATATTGATCAGCCGGAATTAGGTGAAAATGAGGTGGTCGTCGATGTCCGCGCTGCTGCGATAAACCCGCTGGATGTGAAAATTAGGGCTGGGTATCTCGCGCATATGACGGGATCAGATTTTCCGATGGTGACGGGGGGGGATTTCGCCGGTGTGGTAAGTTCGGTGGGTCCAGGTGTTTCGAATACAAAAGTTGGAGATGAAGTCTTTGGTTCAGTGAATATCGCTTTTAAAGGCGGTGCTCTCGCGCAAAAAGTTGTTACAAATGAGGCGCATATTGCCCCTAAACCTCAGAAACTAAATTTTGAACAAGCCTGTTCTTTTATTACCGTGGCACTCACCGCTTATCAGGCACTTCACGATTATGTAGATATAAAAGCAGACGAATATATTCTTATTAACGGCGCGAGCAGCAATGTTGGCCGTTTTGCCGTGCAATTTGCAAAACAAATGGGACTCAATATTGCGGCTTCTTCGAGCGCAGAGCATCTGCCGTTGGTCGAATCGCTCGGTGCGCAGAAAGTATTTAACTACAAGGAAGCAAGCGCTGTAGATCTGGAGCAAAAATTTGATGTTATTTTAGATGTTGCTGGCACATTTCAAGCAATTGAACAGGTAAGCTCTTTGCTTAACGACGACGGTCGCTTTATAACGGCCGTGCCAAATCCAGAGCTAATGAAAAGTGGTAGGTGTGCTATTGTGATGAAAAAACCGTCCGGCGCACAATTGCGAATATTTACCGAACTTCTGAACAATGGCGAACTTGTGCTTCCCGATATCACGTCTTTTAGGTTATCTGAAGTCAGCGATGCGCATACTTTGCTTGAAGCGGGTACCTTCTATGGAAAAATAGTACTGACGAACGATTTGTAATTTTCCAAATTCAAGACGAATAGGGTATTCAATTGACAACACATCAAACCGCTTTGCATCAATACAAAACCTCTTATCCGAGTAAGTTTTCCTCTTTTTTAAAGAAAGTAGTGAACTTTCCTAACAGCAGGGCGTTAAAGCGTGAATCATTAAAAAGAGAACTGCTGCAACTCGGCATGAGCCCGATGCGTTTTATGGCCGTTTATACCTGTTACGAGTTGGGTGTATTTGATTTGTTAGACGAGGCAAAAACAAGCGAAGAACTCCAGGTTGAGTTGAAGTTGCACAATATAGATTTCGTCAGGCAATTACTTTATTACGCGGTAAAAGCAGGTTTGTTGGAATACAATCATAAGAAAGATCTATTTTCTATCGCCGAATGTCTGACTAAGGAAGATATCAAAGAAAATTTTTTGCTCTTTAACTTAATTAGAACCACCTGCTATCGGCAGCTTTATCACTTCTCAGAGTCTTTAAAGCAAGGAAAACCTATCGGATTACATAAGGTTTTTGGTGATTATAATAATCTCTACGAGGCATCGTGTGATAATGCAGAAATTTGGGATGCCTGGTATCCGCACATGGATGCAACGATGCGGGCGATTGACCCCTGGTTTCTAAATAATTTTGAGATAAAAGAAGGCAGTAAAATTCTGGAAATTGCTGGAAATACAGGTAAGGGGGCTATTGCCTTACAGAAGAAGAATATCGACCGACAGCTACATGTGACGGTTTTAGATCTGCCCCTAAAAGAACGGGAATCTTTAGCGAATTTTAGAGAAGCGGGTATGGAGGATAAGTGCGCTTTCACTGGAGGAGACATCTTCCAAGGTGTTCCAGCGGGCTACGACGTCATATTTTTAAAGCATTTCCTTGCTATGTTTTCTGAAGAGCATGTCAGAAAGCTGTTTTCGAACGTTGCTCAAGCAATGACGCAGAAAACCGAATTTACCTTCCTCGCCGTCGTGTATCACGATAATATCAAGGATTCTTTTGCATTTACCGATTTTGCCGGGTTCTTTATCGCGTGCAGTATGGGGCAGGGTGGTTTCCAAAGTCTCGCCACGTATATTTACTGGGCGGAGGAGGCAGGTTTGATAGTGACAAAACTCTGCCGAAAAGAACGCTATGTTATGGTAACCCTTAAGCGAGCCTCTACCGCCTAGGTTCACGTTTGTATAGTTAAAATACTATACAAGCAAGGTATAAGGTACGTTGTTAGTTTTTCCAAATTGCATCTACGCTTCTCGTATTGGGTTTCTCACTTAATAGGAGATTCGAATCCTGTCGGTTTCAGTGTAATTACCGATGCATCTATCAGGTGCAAAATGGTTTCGGCAGTATTACCAATGAGCAAACCCGGCACACCACTGCGGGCAACTGTGCCCATCACCACAGCATCTATGTCTTTCTCGCTAGCAAAATTCGGTATTAAATCCACTGGATCACCTTTTACTAGATGATAGTGGATCTCATGCTCTATGTATCTTGCAGCCAATGCTTCTTGTTTTGAGCGGTTAGCGATTTCTTCTTCGCTCAACAATTCGGAAAATCTATCTTCAGGCACTTTAAAAAAGCCGCTGTAGCGCAAAGCGTTTTCACCATACAAGGACCAACAGGACAAAACATGAAGCTCGCTTTTTTCCCATCTTGCTAACGATGTCGCTAAATCCATAATAAAGGTGTTAAGTGCTTGTCCCTCATCATAGTTTTCCAGGCTTAAATCAATCGCTGCCAAGACTTTTTTGGCTTTACCCTGAGTTTTGGGTTTAAAAAGCCAAACGGGTTTAGGGCATTTGCGCATTAAATGAAAATCACTGCTGTCAAAGCTATCGGGATGATCGTTGGCCACTTTAATTAACAAATCGTGCTTTCCCGCTATCACTTGACGCACGATTTCAATAAAATCCCGCCCGCTCGCTACTTTAATACCTACTTCAATGTCGCCGCCGGCCTGCTTGGCTGCTCGATCGAGCTCTTTTTCTCTTTGACTGGCTAGCATGGCGGCAAGCTCTTCAGGTTTTACGATACCTTTATATTCGGAAGCCGCGCTCTCTGGAGGATTCACGACGTCCATGAACGTCAATCGTGCGCCATTTTGTCGCGCTAGCTCAATTCCACGCGCTACAGCTGGATTTTTCTGGCGCTGACCTTCATCATTTACGACAACCAATATGTTTTTAAAACGTTTCATCGCCTTGTCTCCTATAAAATAGGTTAACTATTCAAATCACCACATATGTTCATTCGCTGAGAGCGTCAGAACGAGGCATACAAAAATAAACATGAACGCGATGCCTGGGTGAACTTGGAACCTAAACATCTGCGTTAATCGAACTTTAGATATTGTTGCGGTAGTGCGGCTAAGGTAAATTTTGAACTGATAGATGGAACGGTTAAACCTAAAGCCGACATCTTCGATGTGTTTTGTCGAAGTGTCGTAATCAAAATTTACTTTTGTCGCTACTGAGTTCCTCACCGAATTAAAGTTGAAACTCTCAATGTAACTACGACCCAATAGGTACACCGTCACACCCACAAAGACGGGCCAAAGCGAATTCCAGATCGCTTTGTCGCTATACGCGTATACGATAAAAGCTTCGGCTTGAGGAATTACGTATGCCAAGCTCATAACCAACAATACGAGTAGGGCGTAGGTGGATAAACGGCCACTGAGTTTTATCGGTACTGATGACGCATCGCGGCCTGTTTTAGCTATTAACTCAACAAAACGCGCCATCAATATCGTGGTACCGATCGCGGTGATCGTCAGTAGCTGTGCAAACCACTGCAGTTCACCAACAGAGTTTTTGAGCGCAGATTTTGCTAGAGCTCCCGAGGTAAATGGCAATCCCGCCATGGCCAGAGCGGGAATGAGCACGCCTAACCAAAGAAGCCAGCGCGCAGGTGAGCGCGTAAATAGCGCGGGAACGATACCTACACTTAAAAATAAGGCGCCCTTCGCAAGTCCGTGGTGCACAGCGTAGAGCAACAAAGCAGAGGAGAGCAGTGGCCAAAGCGATGGAACCAGTAAACACGCGCCTACACAAGCAGCGAGAATGCCCATCTGGCTAATGGTCGAATAAGCTAACAGTGTTTTTAAATTTTGTTGCACGACGCCTGCAACAGCAGCGAGAAATGCGCCACTTAATCCCAGGATTACGAGAACCCAGCCAATATCAGCAAGTGCGACTTCGCCCAGAGGTAAAAAACGTGACCAGCCTATCAGCCCGGCCTTAACCATTAGACCGCTCAGCAGCGCACTTGCCGGCACCGGTGCGACAGGGTGCGCCTTAGGTAACCAGAAGTGTGTACCCAGCAAACCCGCTTTAATGCCAAACCCTAGCATTAACAGCCAACTCGCCCAAGACGGTTGAGCACGCATATCGATATCGTTTAGCGTGTTTCCGCCATTAATCGCCAAGCCTACGAAGGCCGAAAACAACATTACTTCACCCACTATTACCCACTGCATGTAGGTTTTACCGGCCTGTCTGGCTTCGTCAGTGCCGGTGTGGGTAACCAAGCCATAAGCGGCAAAACTCATTAATGTGAAAAAGGTGATAAAACCAAACAGGTCTTGCGACAGGGTCAAGCCAAAACTACCGCTCATGCATAACAGAAAAAACAGGGTATAGTGCGATAAATGCTTGTCTTCTGCCAGGTAAGCCTTGCTGTAAATGCCGGCAATCAACCACAAAATGGCTGCCAGTAACAGCATGGTTTGCGAGGTTTGATCGAGGACAAGCACGCTGCCGAAAAACAAGCCAGGCAGCGTGTTCGATTCAGCCGAAACAAACAGTGCAACCAAAAGCGCCGGAACGGCTGCCAACGGTGTAAGGCCCGTGCAAAGTGAACGTAGAGGACGGATCAATAAACTGATCGCTAGTAGCAATGGGCTTATCACCACGAATGCCAACAGCGGAAACGATGGATGCGCAGGGTCGACGATACGCAGTAATTCCCTCCCGTATTCGCGTGCGGCAATTAACTCCACCCAACTGAGTGGACTGAGCAAGGTGTTTGCAAACATACCGGCAGCGAGCGCCAGTGCCGCCGTTGCTACCGGTGGCAAAAGGAGCATCCAAGGCGTTTGCGCCCGGCTTTGTTCGGCCGCTAAAACCTGATCAGCCGTTTTAAACCAGGCCGCATAAAGAATCGGTAAAAAATAGAGTGCGTTGAGCAAGCTACTGGCAGCCAGGATGAAAAGTACCCAATAAGCCTCCACTTCCAGCGCGCCCATGCCGAGATACCATTTCGAGACAAACCCCGCCATCGGCGGTAGCCCGATCATGCCCAGTGCTGCGACGGTAAAAGCCGCCATCGTCAGCGGCATACGCCGACCGATACCCTTCATTTCGCTAACTTTATGTATGCCCAGGGTCTCGGCTAAATTACCTGCGCAGAAAAACAGTGTAATTTTCATTAGACCCTGATGGACCAGGTGCACCATCCCACCGATGGTGGCGATGGGTCCTGCGATTGCTGTTCCAAGGGCGATATAGGAGACCTGACTCACTGTCGAGTAGGCCAGGCGTTTCTTAATATCATTTTCAAACAGAGCACGAACAGAGCCATAGACGATGGTGAAAGCGGCTAAACCTGCGAGCACGATTGTCAGTCCCAAATCGCGCGCAAATTCAATACCGTAGACATCGTAAACCACACGGATAATGCCAAAGGCGCCTGCTTTGACAACCGCTACGGCGTGGAGCAACGCACTGACAGGCGCAGGCGCTGCCATAGCAACGGGCAACCAACCGTGTAGCGGGAACAAAGCAGCTTTCACACCCAGCCCTGCAATCAGCAACGCGAAAATAATTTTAAGATGCCCCTGGTCGAGTTCAGGCATTCCCGAAAGTATGCCAGTGGCGGTAAAGTCCAGGGGCCCTGCGAGCGCTTTAAGCCACACGACACCGGCCAGGAGCAGGGCGCCGCCGATCATTGTATAAGTCAGATAAACGCGCCCGGCTCTAAGCGAAGCAGAGTTGCCTTTATGAACGACCAGAGGATAAGTTGTAAGCGTTAGCAATTCATAAAAGATTAAAAAAGTGATCAAGTTGCCAGCGAGGGCGATGCCCAGGGTCGCAGCAACACATAGACTGAAAAAGCCAAAAAAACGGCTGCGGTTTTTAGTACCTTCTAGGTAACCTATCGCGTAAATCGTCGTTAAAAACCAAAGTAAACCTGACAAGCTAACGAACAGGAGCGACAAGGTGTCCGCATGCAGAACGAGATCCATGCCAGGTAAAAGCGGTAGGCGTGTTTCAAAGATCTCTCCGCCATAAACACCATTGATCAGTAAAGCGATTAAGACAAGGCACGCGGCGTTGCCGCCGAGATTCAAGCTGCGGCGCATTTTAAGCTGTTGCTCACCAGTACAAAAAATCAATAGCCCAGGGAGCAGGGCGGAAAAGATAATAAGTAAGGGCAGCACATTATTAAGTGTCATTTCAGTGCCCCCATGCCAGGCACTGACGATTCACCGGTGCCATTCGCTAATTGCAGTATCCACTCGGCATTAAAGCCCAATAAAACAGCCATCAATGCCAGCGAGAGCCCGATGCAACTCATTGAGGTACGCGGCCTTGTGGTGGTCGGGGTTGGCGCTGTTGTCTGGCTGAATGCAACGTTAAGCACTCGGCCGATATAAACCGCCGCCAACAGACCACCCGCAAGCATTACGATGACCCAAACCCAATGCCCGCTGTCAATGGCGGCATTAAGCAGTAACCACTTGGCGATAAAACCGCCGCTGGGCGGCAAGCCAATCAAACTAACACCGGCGATGGCAAACGTGAGCACGGCAATAGGTTGAGCACGTGCCACGCCCTGCAATTTGTCTATGGTGTCGTGGCCGTTAAATAATTGGATGTCACCAGCGGACAAAAACATCGCTGCTTTAGCCAGGGCATGGGCGATGATGAAGTAAACGACCGCTGTTACAGCCATATTGCTCAAGTTAGGCGACGAATCGGAAGCTGCCACAAGCGGAAATAGTAGAAATAAATACCCCAGCTGCGCGACCGTAGAATAGGCAACTAGGAGCTTAAGGCGTTGTGTGCGGAATGCGGCGATACAGCCCCAGAGTATTGCTACAGCGCCGAGCAAGCCCAACAGATTCATCGCGAAATCTGTTGTCGCGGGTGCTAACACCTCCAACCAAAAGCGAATTAGTAGATAAAAAGATGCTTTGACGACTAATGCGGATAGCACTGCGCTTACTGGCGGTGGCGCGCTCGCATGCGCTGGCGGCAACCAAAAGTGGAGCGGCAGTAAAGCCGTCTTAAGTAATAGGCCGACGCTGACTAACGCCAGGCTTGCCCAGGTAATAGGACCGGCTTGTGTTGCTGCGGCGAGTTGTACGAGGTCCAGTGTTCCATAAACACGGTAAAGTAAGGCTACACCGAACAGGTAACACAATGAACCCAACAGTCCCACAAGAGCGTAACGCAACGCAGACATCAGCGCTGTACGCGTACCCGCGATTGCGATGAGTGCTACCGCTCCGAGGCCGATCATTTCCAACGCTACGTAGATATTAAACGCATCACCGGCAACGAAAGCGGCATTGAGGCCCGCAACCAATAACCACCATAGCGGCCAGAAGCGCGCTGCTTTAGCGTTGTCGGCAAAATACCCGATGCTGTAAATACTAAGGATCACGACCAGCACTGCCGTAATCAGCAGCATAATAGTGCTCAAACCATTGAGCACTAAGTCGATGCCAAGTGGTGCGCCCCAGCCGCCCAGGGAGTAGCGTAAGGGCTCATCCGCATCAATGTCTTGTATTGCCAAGAGCAGCATAATCGCCGTGATGAGCTGTAATAAGGAAAACACAACACTGGTCCCCACACACCAACGTCGAGCACTTGTCATCGCGCAAACTGTGGCCGCGAGTAATGGCAAACCTACCGTTAACGGCAGTAAAGAGAGTGCCAATGAGGATATCATCGCTGAGGATCTCCCTCGTTGACATCATCGAGCAGCCGAATACGAAGTGTCAACCAGAGGCACAAAGCCGTTCCAGCAACAGCTACCACAATACCCGTCAGCACCATGGCATGGGGTACTGGATCGGTGATTTCGCCGTGCCGCGCGGTAGCCAGTAATACCATGAACACGCCGATGCCCATGATGTTTAAAGCAATAAGTTTGCGGATAATATGTGCTGCGACAATCGCACCGAATACGCCAATACCAAAAAGGGCGATACCCGTAGCGTTATAGAGCAGATCCTGGGTCATTGACGTCCCTCCCTAGGCGCGTCCACCATGGCTTTAAGCTCAGTAAAAAGTAGCAATAAGATCGCGGCAATCGATACCGTAGCTGCAATTTCCACCACAAGGATTAACATACCGGCGTAATCGACGGGGTATTGTAGAGTTGTGCCCGTCAGCAGAGCATTTGATAAGGCAACGGCTATAAATACGAATAAACCGAGGTTGATGACGATCCGCGCAGCAGTTGTATGCCATAAAAACTCGTGACGCCCGGCCAGCGATAACGCCACACCTGCGCCTGCGATAACAGCACCGGCCTGAAAGGCGCCGCCGGGTGAATAAGCGCCCGTCCACAACAAGTAGCCGCCCACCAGTATGGCCAGGGGCACTAGCCATCTCAGTAAAGCCGCTAATACCGGGTTCAATACATCCTGTTTATCGGCTGAGCAGAAATGAGCGACTCCCGCAGCGTTAGAAGACCGCGCAGGCAATACGGCTATCGCAACGATCAATAAAACAGCGATTTCTAATAAAGTGTCGTAGCTACGAAAATTGAGCAATACAGCCGTGACCGGGTTTTCTACGCCGCTCGCTTCGAGTTTTTCCGCTGCCAAACCAGCGAGCTTTGGCGCAGCTTTACCGGAAACAACGACACTAAACATTAACGCCACACTTAACACGATGACGACGAACCCCAGTGCGTAAACTGCAAAAGGTGGAAGTTCTCTGCGGTTGGCCTCGCGTTTTCGGAATTCCAGTTTAGTAAACATATTCTTATGCCTCTGGCTGTGCCGCGGTTTCATCGCACAAACGGCGCCATGCCACGAGAAGTAGCGCACCTGTAAGCCCGGCACCGATAGCCGCTTCGGCGATAGCTACATCCCAGGCGTTCAAGCGCGCCCAGATCATGGTTGTTAACAAACCCAGGCTGACGTAGAGCACAATAGCGGTAAACACCCTCTGTGCTGATAAGGATAAACACGATAAAAGAACAACGCCGCAGGCGAGCGTAAGATCTATAAGCATCTCAATGAGCATCTTTGTTTCCTTTTTGGACGTCTGATTCGCAGGCACGCGCCTCAGTAGCGCGAGAGATACCGTAATTCGCGATTAAGAAGCTGGATACAGCGCCAGAAAACATCACCAATACCCAGACGGTTATCAGTTGCAAAGCATCAAACCCAGCACCTACCTGTGGAAGCAAACCCACCGCAATAAGGCCCAGCCCTAGGTTGTCGGCTTTGGTGAGCGCGTGAAGGCGGCTAAATACGTCGGGAAAGCGAAGCAATCCCAAAGTACCTGCAGCGAAGAAAAACAGCCCCATTGAACTTGCCACGATAGTGAATAAGTCCCAGATACTCATGATTTTCTTCCAGCGAGTGTCACAAAGGTAATCAGGGTCAGCGGTGCTAATAATGCCAGTACGAGTGCCGCATTTAAGAGTGCAGCCTGCTCCTGGGCAATCGCGAGAAGCATCAATATCGCCACGCCGGCGGTACCGAACAATTGGGCAGCAAGCATCCGATCGGCGATGCTCGGGCCGCGCATTACGCGAACGAGCCCCGCGAGCAGCAGCGACAATAAAACTGCGGCGACAACTGTGAGGTAGGTGCTCATTGTGATTCTCCTGTTCTGATCGCCTTTGCCTCTGGCGATTTATCCTCAAGACGAATACCAAAAAGCGTGGCAATTTTGATTTCACATTGTTGCAATGCGCGGACATTGTCAGCCTGCGCATCTAACACATGAATGGTCATCGTGTTATCCGCCCGGGAAGCGCTAACTGTGCCGGGTAGCAAGCTGACGATATTGATGAAAAACAGTTGGGGCCGACCAGCCGGCAAGCGCGTGATGTAGGTAATGAAATCTGGATTCACACGCCGCGCTGGGTGGATGGCAAATAAAGCGCTATCCCACCCACCTTTTAACGACTGCTCAACGAAGAATGGGATGAATCGAAGCAGGGCGCTTAAATGCAGGTTTTGACGGTGAAAATCCGTTTGTCCTGCTAACGGCTGAAATAGATTCAGAAAGCACCAAAGCGCCAGTGGCACTGCCGCAATGCCAATCACCCAAGAGCCCGTATTACCCTGGGTGAGTAGTACCCACAGTAGAATAAATACCGCGCTATATTTCACCCACGTTACCGTGGGTGTACCTGCGAATTCAACACGGCTGGGCGCATGCGTATCCACCTGCTTCACGAGCCAACCTTTGCTGTTAACTGCAACCGGGAGTCCTGGTGACGAAAACGCAACCATTTTTCTACGCTTACGACCACTGAAATTAACAACCCGCAAGCCAGTATGCGCAGCCAGGAATCCAAGCCGATAGGTGCCGTTTGGAACCACTGGTTCATCACAGGTAAGTAGGTAAACGCCAGCTGCAACACTGCCATTACAGCTATGCCACGCCAAATCCAAGGGTTGCTAAACAAGCCCACAGCAAGCACCGAACGGTGTAGTGAGCGACAATTCATCAGGTAAAACGCTTCACCTACAACAAACATCGCTACCGCAACCGTGCGTGCCTCAGCTTCGCTCGCGCCCCATAGTAATTCAAGCTCATATAGGCCAAAGGCCGCTGCACACAATAGTGACGAGACAAGTACGATACGCCATAACAACACACTATCGAGAATGGGGGCATCAGGGCTGTTGGGCGGTCGTTGCATGATCCCAGATTCCTTCGGCTCGAAGGCGAGCATTAACCCCAAGCAAATAGCCGTAGTCATATTGACCCAGAGGATATGCACTGGAAGCAGGGGCAGAGAAATGCCCAGTAGCACAGCTAGAAGGATGACCAGCGCTTCACCACCATTAGTGGGCAGCGTCCAAACGATGAACTTTTTAAGGTTGTCAAAGACACCTCGACCCTCCTCGACTGCTGCGCGCACGGTGGCGAAGTTGTCGTCCGTCAACATCATATCGGCGGCTTCTCTTGCGACTTCGGTACCGTTCAAGGCCATCGCCACACCGATATCGGCGCGGCGCAGTGCTGGCGCGTCGTTTACACCATCGCCGGTCATTGCGACGACTTGCCCCTCGCTTTGCAGCGCTTCGACCAAAGCGAGTTTATTTTCGGGGGTTACCCGTGCAAATACTTTGCGCTCGCGCGCCAATGCGGGCCATTCTGAAGTGTCTATTTGGCTCAAATCCCGACCGGTGACGGCGGAGTTGGTCTCATCTTTACCAATGATCCCTAATTGTTTCGCGATGCTGGTTGCGGTCAGAGCATGATCACCGGTGATCATTTTTACATCGACGCCCGCTTTGTGACAGGCTTCTACCGCACGCATAGCCTCAGGGCGTGGTGGATCGATCATTGCCTGCAAGCCCAGGAATTCCAGCTTTTCACTCACGACATCGTGGTCGATCTCCGTGACATCGTTATCGACGGATTTACGCGCAAAAGCCAATACCCTCAGCCCGCGCGCCGCCATGGATTCTGTAAGCTGTTGGACGGCATCCTGCGCCAGAGGCACTGAATTACCATCGTTATCAAGCAAGGTATTACAGCGGGGTAATAGACTTTCGAAAGAACCTTTCAGATAAATCAGGTTTCCTTCATTCCCTTTGTGCAAAGTCGCCATATATTGGTATTCCGACTGAAAGGGAATTGAATCCAAACGCTCATCGATGGCATCAGGATCGAGCCCACCTTTGCGTGCAGCAACTAATAATGCAGCCTCAGTAGGATCACCGCTTATTCGCCATTGGGCCTCGTCAGCATTTGGTGAATGCAGTGTCGCTTCATTACAAAACAGACCGGCTTGCAATGTGGCCAATACGGCTGCGCTCTGCTGTACATCTGTGGGCATAGTACCGTTCTGAAAAAGGCCTTCGGGATCATAACCATTGCCAGTCGCTTCTAAGTGCTGGCCTCCCGCCCATAATTCTTTTACCGTCATCTCGTTTTTGGTCAGCGTACCGGTTTTATCGGAGCAAATTACCGTGGTACTGCCCAACGTTTCGACCGCAGGGAGGTTGCGGATAATCGCCCGCCGCTTGGCCATGCGAGATACCCCAATGGCAAGCATGATCGTGACCGCCGCGGGCAGGCCTTCGGGAATCGCACCAACTGCGAGCGCAACAGCAGCCATAAACGCATCTAATACAGGCTTACCGTGTAACCAGCCGACCAGCAGTGTAACTGCGGACAGCGCAACGATGGCGTAAAGCAGCAGATGACTGAATTGTTTAATGCGCTTGGTCAGCGGTGTGTCCAGAGTTTGTGTTGTGGCAATTAACTCGGAGATCTTGCCAATCTCAGTAGCGTCACCTGTAGCCGTCACCAGTCCAAGGCCGTTACCATACGTCACAAGTGTCGAGGAATAGGCCATGTTATGCCTGTCCCCCAGAACGCTGTCTGAAGCCAGCACGGCCGTGTCTTTCTCACTTGGCACTGATTCCCCGGTGAGCGCAGATTCATCGATTCGTAAATCACGCTCCTGCACCAAACGCATATCGGCGGAGACCTTATCGCCAGCTTGGAGCACAACTAAGTCACCGGGCACCAACGCTTCTGCGTCCACAGTCTCGCGCTTTCCCTCTCTAATTACCGTTACGCTCGAATGCAGGCTACCCGAAAGTGCGCTGATAGCCTGCAGTGCTTTGGCCTCTTGCACGAAACCGATGATTGCGTTGACGATCACAACGGCAAAAATTACTGCAGCATCCACCCATTCCTGGAGTGCGAGCGTAACCACCACAGCGGCGAGCAGGATGTAGACTAGGGGTTGGTGAAATTGCATTAAAAACCGTTTAATCGGCCCGTCGCCTTTATGTTCGGTCAGCTTGTTCGGACCGTAGCGAGCGTGTCGTTCTGATACTTCATCTATCTTTAAACCCTCAACGCAATCGGCATGTAGGTTTGCCGAGACCTCTTCTACAGGCTGGCTGTGCCAGTCAGTTTCATTTCGCATAGTTCTCTCCAAAATGCTCTTAAATTAGGCTGTTCGTGTTTGCCTCGACGGAATTGCAGGGATGCAATATATGGCTTTCCGTATGAAAAACGGCAAAACACATTCTTATTAATGGCAAGAATAAAGAAATTGATAAACAATAAAAGACGAATAATATTATTTAAATATTCGTTTTATTCGATGTATTGAAGAGACTTGAAAAAAGAAAATAAGCGCAAATAATTCAATATTAATTGCTGAAAAGTGAGCTTCGCGCTGTGTCACAAATTGCTGCAACAGCAGGGTGTTTAACTTTACGTTCCGCGGAAATTGCATAGTACTTTTGTTTTATATCGTCTATTTTTCCTATAACCCTTACATTAAAATTACTACAAATTTCTTCTTCGATTGTGGACGACATAAAAAACATTCCCTCACCAGCCTGACCAAAAGATTTCATTAATGCACTGTCATCAAACTGCCCGGAAATAATCGGATGAATATCTTGTTGATGTAGCCAGCCATCGATTAACTGGCGTATAGCGTATTCTGGCGTAGGTAATAATACTGGCGCGTTGTTTAACGATTGGGGGAAATTTTTCCTATATTTTTTTGCCAGCCTTGGTGCGGCAAAACAACTCAAACCACTCTCGCCGAGCAAATGGTTAAAGGCTTTAACGCTAATGGCATTTGTTACCGGTGTATCACTGAGTACCATATCGACTTTGTGAATTGCCAGATCGGCCAGCATCGCGTCAACAGGACCTTCGCGACTGGTCAAACTCACTTCTTGGGGTAATTGCAGAGCTGGTTCGATAATTTTGTAGACAATGGTTTTTGGTAGGGCACTCGCTGCGCCGACAATAAACTCTGACGGGCCGACAGCCGGTGCGCCGCGCAGAACGTCGTTTAGCTCCCGGCCCAGTTCAAAAATCTCATCGGCGTAACGCAACACTAATCGTCCAGTTTCAGTGAGTTGTAAACCCCGTCCCACTTTATCAAACAGGGTATTACCGATGCGATCTTCAAGTAGGGACAACTGTCCGCTAATTGTCTGAGGAGTAATGTGTAGCTTTTCGCTGGCTTTGGCAATGCTGCCCTCGTGAGCCACTATCCAAAAGTAATGCAGGTGTTTGTAATTGATGTTGTCTGGCATAGAGAGTCCTTGAGCATCCATAAAGCAGGAATTTTTAATTCTTCGGATTATCCGAAGAATTAAACACATAATAAACGATTTTATCTTTGTTTCGTATCTTATTATTGTTCTATCGAAAGTGATAGAGATATAGATCTCAGGAGAAGATGCTTATGCGACGCGACTCCAATGATATCCAACAACTTGATATTCCACTTCACACCATGCAAAGCAGAGCGTTCGACCTTGCGTTAGAAGATGCTAAACGTGCGATGGACGAGGATTTAATGTTCAGCCAGCAGGATTTAGCTGCTTTTGCCGATGAAAACTTTACCTCACAGTTGTATTTTCACTGCGAAAAATGGGAGTCCTTCGAACGGCAACAGTTCTATAAAAATCATATGCTCAGTGAGTTTGCCGCAGGCTTTCTCGACTCGGAACATTAAATTCGTATCTGTACCACAATTTTTTATAAAGGTAGACATGTCATGTTAGTAAAGATACACGCGCGTGGTTTTGCGCTATCGGAGGCATTAAGTGATTACGCCGATTCAAAAATTAGATTGGCCCTCGGTCTTTATAAAGACAAAATCAGGCGATCCGATATATTCTTAACCGATATAAATGGACCCCGAGGAGGAGAGGATATGATGTGTAAGATTAAAATCGAACCTCATGGGTGTACGCCAATCATTGCTCAGGAAACCGCAAGCGATATGTACGATGCCATTAATATTTGTTCAAACAGAATCAAACGATCGGCTGGCCGACATTTTGACCGTGTTTTACAGCGCCGTAAAAGATTTACCGCAAACACACAGTCACATAAAGAGAAAGATTTTCGACCAACGATTTAGGTCTGGTGTCTAGATGTCCCAAAACACCATGAGTAATGCAATGGTAATGATCCCGATAAAGACATTCATCGGTAGACCGACTTTGATAAAGTCATGAAAACGATAGCCCCCAGGGCCATAAACCATTAAATTTGTTTGATATCCCAGAGGTGTTGCGAAGCTGGCTGAGGCGGCCATCATTATGGCCAATACAAAAGGCTCGGGCGCAACGCCAGCTTGCTCAGTGATTGTTAGAGCAATTGGCAACATGAGAATCGCTGCCCCATTGTTGGTAATAGCCTCAGTTAATATCGAAACACAAAGGTACACCATCACCAGTATTAACCAGGTTTCCCCACCACTTAAGGCGAGGACTGAATCTGCCAGGAGCGCGGCTACACCGGTTTTCTTTAATGCCATACCCAGTGCGAATGATGCACCTATGGTGATGAGGACTTTGAGATCCAGGCTGCGCTCAGCGGCGCTAATGGAACAGCACCCAAAGGCAACCATCAAGCCAGCGCCAAGTAACGCAGCGTTAAGCATGCTGGTTATCCCTGTGCCTGCCAGTATCACCAGGCTAGCCAGAATCAGCCAGGCCAGATAGGCCTTTTGGTGCCGCAAAGGCTCTTTCTGCAAATCATTAATCAACAAAAAGTCTTTGGTATAGCGTTGGCGGGACACAAATGCGGGCCGGGCTTCGAGCAGTAAAGTGTCGCCTGCTTTTAACTTTATCGTGCCAAGATTGCCTTTTATACGCTCGCCATTTCGCGCAACAGCCAGTACGACCGCACCATAGCGGTCCCGAAAACGGGCGTCGCGAATGCGTTTACCTATCGCGGCACAGTGAGGCGATACCACCGCTTCCACAAGCCTGCGTTCTGCATGCTCTACCTCCAACGCGCTGGCATGTGAGGTTTCGGGAGAGGGGGATAGTCCGTTGATATTCAATAAATCTGAAATTGCCTCTGTATCACCGGTGAATACCAGACGATCGCCACCTTTTAGCATTTCCTCCGATGGTACAGCTGTGACGATAGCTCCGTCTCGCTCGATTTCCACCAAATAAATACGCGGTAACTGACGCAAACCTGCTTGCGCGATAGTCTTGCCAACAAGAGGGCCACTGGGAGTAACGCTGACTTCAAGGGTAAACTCACGCAAATTCCCAAACATGGCGTTTTTACGCCGGTCGGGCAGTGCTTTTGGAAACCACAACAGCATGAAGACTATGCCGGCGAGCGTTACTGGCAAGCCGATTGATGTAACAAAAAAAAGTGAAAACCCAGGCTCGCCAGTCAGTACTTGATATTCGCCATTGACGATCAAATTTGTGCTCGAGCCTATGAGCGTTAACGTTCCACCCAGGATAGCCCCGTAACTGAGGGGAATCATGAGTTTTGAGGGCGCGATATCAATACGGCGTGACCAGGCGTGAATGGCCGGAATCATTGTTGCGACAACCGGTGTGTTGTTCAGAAAACCGCTCATTAAAACCACAGGTGCAAAAATTTTTAGCATCGCTGCACGTAAGTGTTTGGGTTGTCCGAGCGCTTTATTTATCAGTAGCTCGATACCTCCTGACGCGTTGAGTCCGGCAGCAACAACAAACATGGCAGCAATCGTGATCAAACCTGGGTTGGCAAAACCGAGCAGTGCTTCGTTGGCCGTTAACACCCCGGAGACACTTAAAAGGACGAGTGCTCCCATCATCACAATGTGGGGGCTGGCCGCCGTAAACAATAAAATTGCCAACGCCGAGAAAGTTAAAATAAGAGAAAACCAACCTTGCCAATCCATGCTATTGCGCTTTTGATTCTGTCGCTTTTGCCAGGGCCTCGAGCCGGGTTTCACAAAGTTGTGTACCAGGGATCAGTTCGAACACGCCAAGCCGCTGCAAGGTGATTTTCGCCTGCGTTCTCGGTTTAACAATAAAAACGTGCCGTTTCGAGTCGACGGCACCTTTAATAGTATTTTCGATGGCCAACGATATGGTTGTATCTATTAAGGGTACATCGCTTAAATCCATAACAATGGATTGATATCGCTGAATGGTCCTGTGTTCACGCGCAATGGCCTTGGATACCCCAAAAATCATTGGACCGCTTAGGTATACAAGAAGCACTTGCCCATTTGCACTATCGAGATATTTTTTTTCTTCCGTGGTGAGTGGTACATCGTCGCCAGCGTCACTGAAGGCTTTCACGTTTTTTGTCTGCAGTTCACTGAGCCGCTCAATCGTCAGGATATTCGCGATAAAAACACCCAGTCCAACGGCAACGATTAGATCGAAGAATACCGTCAGCAACATGACGCCGTACATAATAAACAATGCGTGCTTGGGAATCTTATGAGCCCGCTTAATAAAACTCCAGTCCAAAATATTGAAGCCTACTTTTAATGCGATACCCGCAAGCACGGCCAAAGGAATGTACTGGGTCAGACGTGCCGCACCCAGCACGATCACTAACAGCACGACGGCACGAGTCACGCCCGACAATGCGGAGCGCGCCCCGGCCTGGATATTCACCACTGTCCCCATAGTGGCACCAGCTCCGGGAAGGCCGCCAAACAAACCGGAGACAACATTGCCAATACCCTGGCCAACCAGTTCCCGGTTTGATTTATGCTCCTGGCGCGTCAGGCTGTCGGCAATCATCGCTGTGAGCAATGAATCGATGCAGCCTAAAGTCCCCAATACCATGCCGTCCAAAATCATAGTGACAAGTTGTTCCTGGCTAAACGTCGGTACATATATTGTGGGCAGCCCTAAAGGAATTTCGCCAATTCTGCGGATATCGTGCGCGCTGAAAAAAAACAGCGAAATCAGGGTTACAAGTACAAGCACAACGAGTTGAGGCGGGATAAGCTTCGCCCAGGCTTTAGGCATGAACACCAAAATAACGAGCGTTAATCCACCTAGAAGTGTTTCCAACGGTTGAATATTTGCCCATAAACTCGGTAACGCTCCGAGGGTACCCGTTACGCCTCCAGGCGGCGCTGCCTGGCCGAGGAAAGGCGCTATCTGCAGGATAATCAGGATGACGCCGATACCGGACATAAAACCGGATATCACGCTGTAGGGCATCAAGGTAATATATTTGCCTAGTTTCAACAGGCCTAAAAAGATCTGAAACACACCTGCGATCATGACCACCGTGAACGCCATGGCCATACCGTTCTCGGGATTATTCGCCATCATCGTTGTCAAAACAGCGGTCATCACCACGGTCATCGGGCCGGTAGGTTCTGATATAAGTGTCGACGTACCGCCAAACAACGCGGCAAATAGCCCTACAAGAACAGCGCCATACAAGCCTGCCACCGGGCCCGCACCGGAGGCTACGCCAAAGGCCAGGGCCATTGGTAGGGAAACAACGGCAGCAGTAACGCCCCCAAAAATATCGCCCCGCAAATGCTTGGTATCAAAGTTATTAAAAATACGGCTTGTGTAGTGATGATTTATCAACGTGCGATCTCTCAATTACTGGAATACCAGCTCAGTTAAGGACGAAAAAGATATGGGACCAGGGTGCAGGTATCGTATCTATTTATCAACGCGGCGTCAGATAAAGATGAGGATGCTGCTCAATTTATGCCCAAGGTCCAAAGTAGCATCCGCTATACTACCTCCACACTCGACAAGAGCAAAGAATATCTGCAGAGATGATTTAGACGGAAATGACAATTTATCGCACTATGGTGTGACGTGTCATGATAGGTGGGTGGTTATTACCATGTGGAGCAAGCGACAATAACCACAATAATTTTCGGTGTTTTGCGGGTAAGTGCTTTTCCATGGATAAAAGCAACATACTCAACAGCGGCCGAAGCAGAGGATCATTAATTAAGAAGCTTTTGTTAAGTATCTAAACTTCTGCATCTGCCAGTTCTTTTTTGACTGGAGAAGGCTCTATCACGTTTCTTCCTCCCTCTAACCACTTCAAACAGTCTTCAGAAAGCACCTTTTTTGCAGTTGCTTCATAAAGTGCTAGTTCCTGCTCATCAACTTTTTCTTTCCAGCGCCCGTTGGTACCTTTAAAGAAAAAAGTATCCGCTCCCTCGGCAAACATTTTCTTTAAAAAGGGCTCTGGGTTTGGTGTGTGTTTATACGGATCTTTTTTCATTGATGCAAAAGTAAGATTTTTCGCAATTTTTACTATGTCTTCATCTGTTGCATCAATACGTAAAAACGCCGCGATACGTGCAATTTCTTCTGGCAGGTTAACGAGTAAGTCATTAAAGTGAACGAATAAAATATTGGGTAGATTGCGAAAATTCCACCAGGTTTGCGTATGCCGCATATTGCCCCACATGGGATAGCCTTCACTATCCCAGTCAAACCAGCCTCGCGTCATAAAATTGCGCCAAAACTCATGAAAATCGGCTGGGCAGGGCGGTAGTTGAGTTTCTTTATTATCAGGGTGACCATTGACGAGCTCAATTGACATATTGCTGTAGTGGTTCCACCAGGACATTGCGACGTCCCTTGGGTCACGACCGACAACAATATAATTTAGTTGCTGATAATAGGGTAAGCCATCTAAAGCCAGGTGGGTCTTCATCAAGCGTCGGTGCGTTTGGCCTTCCAGGGCGGCATTCACTTCTTCAATATCTTTAAATTTTACGTCGTACCACGGCGCAACCTGAGACAAGCTGGGGAGTTCATCTCTATCTTTAAAAATAAGTTGAAGCACGATGTTTGCCATCCAATTGGTTCCGGACTTAAGTGAAGTGCAGACCACCACGTCGCCGTTACGCGGCTGAAAATGCTGCCAGCGTGTGCTATCCGTATGATGATTTTGGTAAATATGCGAAAGTCTTGGTAATTCGCTCATGGCTGTTTCCTAATGGTATTTGGCACTACTTAAACTTGGCGGATCAAGTGTCGGTTGCGTTTTGGTTAGTCGTAAACCACTCGTTGTATGTAAAAACCTATGTATAAAATATCGAGAGACAGGTATTTTAAATTTTCAGTCAATAAAGTGATATACACAGTGGATAACGCGTAAATATAATCCTAAACAGCGCCACTTAAATAGAGCAAATAGGAGACATATTGTCCCGCTTTTGTCTGTTGAATTTCGAAATAATTTACGCGACGATCGTCGGTTATTAAGCCGTAATCTATGGCATAGAAACAACAAACCAAGACAAAAAGTGTATTGAGGTCCACTATGGAAGCAGTTGCTGAAGAGCTAGCAGGTAGTGACGACGCCGAAGCTATATTAAATGCAGCGGCTGCGCTAAAAACAGAAATTTTTGATTGTCGCGACGAGATGGATGCTCAGCGCAGACTCCCGCGGAGTATAGTTTCTTCATTAAAGCGTGCGGGTGTATTTAGAATGACAATGCCTCGCGAGTGGGGTGGGGCAGAACTCGACCCCTTGAGTCAGATACGCATTATAGAAACACTCTCAACAATGGATGCATCGGTCGGTTGGTGTAGCATGATTGGTGGCGACGGCGGGCATTTTAGCGGCTACATAGATCAAAGCGTTGCACGGGAAATGTATGCCGATGTCGATGCCGTTACCGGCGACGTTCTTATGGTTACAGGTCGTGCTGTCAAAGTAGACGGTGGCTATAGAATTTCAGGACGTTTTCCTTTTGCCAGCGGTTGCCATCATGCGAGCTGGATAGTTGTTGGCTGTAAAATCTATGACGGAGACAAGCTTTGTACCTCACCCGACGGCGTGCCGAAAACACGCCAGTGTTTTGTTCCGGGTAAAGCGATATCCATTATCGATAATTGGCATCCGACCGGCTTGCTCGGCAGCGGCAGCAATGATATTGCCATTGATGATTATTTTGTCAGCGAAGAAAAAACGTTTAGTTTTCAAAATTTAACTCATCATCGCAAAAGCGCGCTATACCGGTCCCCCTTCGGTATTCGATTAAATTTTTGCGGTGTTCCGTTAGGTGTCGCCCGCGCGGCAATTGATGCGGTTATCGAAGCTGGGGACACAAATTCCCGACCAGTGACCATTGCCGGGAAGATGGCACCACAAAGAAAATTTCGCGATGAACCCGTAGTGCAAGATGCAGTCGGTCGGGCAAATGCGACGCTTAACGCAGCGCGCGCTTATTTATTTTCTACTATCGGTGACATTTGGACCAGTATGCAAATGCAGGCCGAACTTTCACCCACTCAACTCGCTAATTTCACCATGGTTAATGCCTACGTTTATGGCGCTTGCAAAGAAGTTGTAGATTTGATGTATAAAGTTAGAGGCGGCCCCGCTGTTTATGAAGGTAATGTGCTGGATCGTAGCTTACGTGATGTCACAACCATCAATCAGCATATTATGAATTCTCTTCATTCCTATGCGCTCGGCGGAAGAATTTTATTGGGCTTACCACCTGAGAAAATCCTGCTTTAAACATTCGCAATCTCTATGTTCGTCCTTTTTGATATTTACAAAAATAAATTTTACGTATTTAATCAGGAGATAATCACGTGTGCCCACAAGCTCCAAACAAAGACTCCGAAATGGTTTACCTGTTGCAGGCGAATTCACTGGCTGGACGCACCGATGTTGGTGGCAAGGCGCTTAGCCTGATAAAGCTTTTGAAGGCTGGGCTCGAGGTTCCCGACGGCTTTATCTTAAGCACCCGCTTTTTTTCTTCCTGGTTTGATCAACTATTTGCTTCGGATGAATGGCAAAGTTTCTTAAAGGCACAAGATGACAATTTAGATGTTATCTGCGCTCAACTAAAAAATGTAGCAAGTAACTTCACGTTTAACCGCGAACAGCATGAAAATTTGCAGCAACACGCGTATTTCTTGTCCGCATCAAAACAATTCGCCGTGCGTTCATCCTCGCCTGACGAGGATGGCGAGACGATGTCTTTTGCCGGTGCTTATGCGTCGTATTTGGGCGTTACGCCAGAGGGCTTAGAAAGGGCTATCAAACAGGTCTTTTGTTCCTGCTTGGACGCGCGTATTGTCAGTTACAAACGCCAACAGGGTATTGCTACCGACACCCCAAGTATTGCGGTGATTGTGCAAGAACAAGTTGCAGCGGAAAAAGCGGGGGTTGGGTTTTCTCTCAACCCGCTTAACAACGATTACGACGAAGTTGTCATTAACGCGAATTGGGGTTTGGGAAGTACCGTTGTCGATGGCTTGGTCGATTCAGATTACTTTATTGTCCGAGCTGATTTACATAAAGTGATCGAGAAAAAACTAGGCTGCAAAGAAAGTTCTGCATCGATAGATCCGCAAGAGGGTTATGTTGAAAAAGTACATCCTTTGAACAACGAATTTTGTTTAACCGAAGCAGAACTGATTACACTTAGCGATACGATAAAACATATCGAAGCCTATTTTCATAAACCCGTCGACGTCGAATGGGCCTTTAAACAAGACGAACTCTTTATTTTACAGGCAAGACCAATTACAACTTACTTTCAGTTGCCAGAAAATATCGTCGACAAACCGGGTAGCGCCAGACGCCTGTACTTTGATGTTACCTTGAGTGTGCAGGGCCTTATGGAACCCGTGTCGCCGATGGGCACCTCCATCTACGAGAGAATCGTACCTCAATTTAAGAATGAAGTGATGGGCAACAAACGCGTTTCCTCAATAGAGCGGTCCATTTATTCATTCGGTAACGGCAAGGTTTATCTACACGTGATAAACATGGCCAAGTTTATGGGCGGTAAAGAACGGGTAGCGGCCTTTGTCGGCCAGGCAGACGGGCTTGTCAAGCAGTCCATTGACAGTTTGAATTTTGATGATTTTTATCAAAGCAAACTACGAACCCCGCTGATGCGCATAGCGATACTTTCAAAGTTTTATCGCCGCATTATCCAGCTTATTCGGGGCTTAAAAAAACCTAAATTCGCCAGAGAGCGTTGGAACCAGAAATGGACTGAATTTGAGTTAAAGGTGAACAAGATTGATCAAACTTCGGCCACACCCTTGCAGTACAGTGATGAGGTCTTTAAACAGGCCTGCCAGTTTATATGCCGCGAGACACTTAATTTATTTTTTGGATCGAAAATCGCGCTCGCAAAAATACATAAACTTTTCCCGAATCCAAATGTAGAAACGCTTGTGTTGCTCAAAAAGCTGGATAAGTCCCTGCCTGGCAACGTGACGGTTGAAATGGGGCATGATTTATATAAATTACACGAATTTTTATCTAAAGATCAGGCGCGTGATGTAAAAACTTTGCATAGACATATCGACGAGAAAAGTATTTCAGCAGAATTTCTGGATCATTGGACGGCATTTTTAGTGAAATATGGCCATCGATGTGAACGCGAAATAGATGCCGCCGCACCTCGTTATCGTGAAGATCCTACACCGCTACTTCAACAACTCGTTGACTATGTACAACAAGATGCCTACTTGCGCTCACCGCTTGAGAATTTTCATACGAGCCAACAAGAGAGAAACGATGCATTTTTATCATTGTCATCTCAATTAGAAGGCAAGGCGTTGAGGCGCTTCGAGAAATTATATCGTGTCGTTGAATGGCTCGGTGGTTTGAGAGAGGGGCACAAGTTTGTGATGGTCTATGCGTTTGATCGCATAAGACAATATTTGTTAGCTAGGGCAAAGCTATTGAGGAATGAAGGTCGAATTAATCATGAAGAAGATATTTTCTTTCTAACACTTGAACAACTCGAACAGGGCTTGGCAAATAGCCAACTGGATTTACACAAGCTTGTTACGCAAGGCCGAAAAAATCACACCAAGCACGGCCAATGTAAAAATGTTTTCTCACTTATTGACTCGCGTGGCCGTTTTCATCGTCCACCACCCACACCAATTAAGGCGGGAGAAATTCAAGCGCGGCCACTGTCTTCAGGCAGGGCCGTGGGGCCGGTGAAGGTGCTGAGTCACCCGGAAGAAAAACCGGTATATCCCGGCGAAATACTTGTCGCAAGATCCACAAACCCGGCATGGACACTGTTATTTGTGAATGCGGCAGGCATTGTTTTAGAGATAGGTGGCCCTATTCAGCACGGCGCTCTCGTAGCGCGGGAATATGGCAAACCCTGTGTTTCAGATGTCGTGAATGCAACATCGATCTTTCAGGATGGTGACATTGTGCAGATAGATGGTGATACCGGTATTATTTCTCGTATAGACGCAAATGAAAGGTTGGAAGACTCAGCCACATCTGCGGAAAAAGTTGCTGAAACAGAACCTGCCTAAAAACAGGCAGCTGGTTTTTCAAACCTAGCTGCCTACCTACATTAGCGACCCAGCGTTTCAACAAATTCGGTGGGATTTATAAAGCCAATTTTGTGCGTTTTAAAAGACCCCAGATCCATAAAAGTCCTGTTGGTTATCGTGAGGTAGTTTTTAACAATCGTATGCCCGTGAAATACATGATGGATATTTTTGACGGGTTTGACGATGCAGGGTATAAACTTCACTAAGTAGGACTGGCTTTTCTTCCACAACATATCGTGGCTAAATGGCACGGTGTCTACTTCATCCTCGGACAGCTGTTGCAGTTTGCGTCGTACATCAGACCAATCACATTCTATAGGTAGCTCTGAATGAACCAGTGCAACGTTTTGATCGTTTTCGAGTTGCAGCTCGATAGATACCGGTAATTTCTTGAAAGCTTGATAGAATGGCTCCAATTCCGTTCTAGTCATATGTTCGGCCCAGGTTCCGCCACCCATCATCCAATGCTGCCAAAGTGCTTGAGACTCCTGCTCAAATGCGTTTATAAGCATGCGTTCATGATTGCCCTGTATCGAATAAAGCCAGGGCTTGGCTAACCAATCCAAAGCTTCAATCGAGTTACTGCCTCTATCAATAAGGTCTCCCAGACAAAATAGCCTATCTACTGATTCATCGAATTGGGTCTTGTCCAACTCCTGTTGAAGTAATGCAAACTCACCGTGGATATCTGAACAAATAAAATCTCTGCCATTGTTATTTTTTTTATATATATCAAGCAATGTTAAGCCCCACGTGTTGTTATTATGCGTTTACCAACGTGTCCGTACGTTTAGTTTCGTGTTCTGAAACCTGTAATTGCGTTGCTACCCAGTCAGCGATTTGCGCACTATATTGATTGATATAATTCAGACACACATGTGCTTCGCCTGGATAATTAATAAATGTGTGCCTGGTGCCAAGCTGTCGATCCATTTTTTCTACCCCAATTATTGGAAATACATCGTCTAAGCCGCCATTTACCGACAGTATCGATGTATCGCATGCATCGGAGAAATTCAGTGCATGTTGCGCAAATATCTTCTCCATCGCTATATCGCTATCCTGAATAAATGCATGTTTAAACCCCGACCTCAATCGTCGAGGCAAGGTATCGAAGGGTGTAATCACCGGGCCACCAGATAGATTCACAACACAATTGAAGATAGGACCCAAATACTTCGCGACGCGCAGCGCAAGGTAGCCACCGTAGCTTACACCAAAAAAACCAAGTCTCTGTTCATCGATACTCGATCGCATTTTCAAAAAGTCGACAAGATGAGCCACAACGCCTTCAAATTCAATTTCCATTGGCACTTCGCCAATATTTATCCCTTGTCCGGGACCATCGAAGAGCAGAGTGGCGATACCGCGTTCGAGGAAATATTCAGCGAATGCAAACACTTCAACTTCAGTGATAGAGTCCAGTCCGTTTGAAAGAATAACGCAGGGCATTTTTTTTTCCTGCGTTTCAGGAAGCACCAGGTAGTAGGGCACTCGTGCGTTGTTCCTGGTGAGTTCACCAGTATGTACGTTAAGTTTCGAGTTAGCCAGGCTTCGTTGAAAACATTTTTTTACGTTGGCACGCAGTTGGCGCTTGATACCTTGATTGGAGAAATATTTAAATTCCGCCCAGTGATAACACGCAGTAGCGCTCCGATAAAGTCGGGATTTCCCAGCCTTAGAATTGGATTGATCCGCCTGCTCACAATAGTCGTCACCTAAACTGCGCCAAACCTGCAACCAGGACTCCCAAAATTCATCGGAGCGAATATTTAACTTGTCTTGCGGAAAATTTTGCAAGGCTATGACGATGTCTCCCCAGTGGGTTTGACCCGCATAGCGAGAACTTAAAAACATCAAACGCGGGAGAAAATAACTGCAAGCGCTATAGACTGCCTCTGGAATAATAGGGCGTTGTGTCGATTTATGCATTTTTGTCATTGTTCTTTTGCAGCCATTCACCAATCGCCTTCACGGTGCCATGGCTATTTTTTTCAATCATTACTTTTACCGTTTGCTTATGGTGTTCCAAATCACCCTGACCGAATTTTTCGGTGCAAATATCAGGACGTATATTGACTGTATGCTCGGATGTGATACATGTACCACCGGGGCTAGAACGAAATAACCAGGAACCTGAGTGCTTATTTAACACTTCGGGAGTGCGTGGTTGGAAATAGTTAATCGACAAGTCATCTACATCGCAGCGCCGAATACTGCGAAAATGTTCGGTCCCAACAGGTGTTTGAATCTGCATAATAAATTCTTGATTTTCCCTGTCATCGTAGATGATATCGACTTCCTGACAATGCGGCAGAATATCGGGCCAGTATTTGGCATCCGCAAAAGCCTGGTAAACCATGTCCGGAGAAAATGGTAAAAAAGAGCTTGAGCTAAATTTCAAAAATGTTGCCTGCTTTCTAGATGCAAAAGAGCGGATAGATAGCATTTCACTTGCGATATTTTCGTCGATAAACGCTGCCATAAAGTCGCTGGCTTCCTTAAGCGTGTTAATCTCCTCGCGAATACCACTGACATTGTCTGCCAACTCGTATTGACGTACGGCATTGAGCACACAGCTATTTTCGGTCAGTGGAACGATACGCCATGTGCCCGACATCGATTTTAATAAGGGCATGGGTATCGGCAAACTAAAGTCGACCCGCAGAATATCTGGATAATAGTTGCGTCGGGCCTTCCACGAGACATCTTTGCCATTCTGATTTGCTTCAATTTCCAGCAGCTCAGAATTACCGTCTTTCTCAAGCGATCGTGCGGCAATGCAAGCGGGGTAAATATCGGGAAAATTTTCAGGGTTAGTAATGAGCTCGTAAATAAATTTTGCCGGCGCCTCGCACACAATTGAATGCGATAAATTGCGCTTTCGCTGAAGCGGTGTAGAGCAGGGGGGTTGTTGCTCAACGGTCTGACGAATGTTTTCCAATTCCTTATTGGAATTTGTATCTATTGCCGAACACATATACTCCATTGCCTGCGCCGGCGTTGACACACCATCAACAATACCTTCAATATCTTCTTGTAGCTCAAAGTGGTGTTCAATCACCAGGCAGGATTGCACTTGATTTAACGGTACAACCAACCAGTGTGTTTGCATGCACTTTACCAGCGGTAAAGTTTTCATTGCCTCAACATCAATCGCATAAACATCGGGGCGAAAGTGGCGCTTAGACTCCCAGGTTTGTTCAACGCCCTTTACAAGGGCAGAAATTTTAATATGTTCTTCGTTCTCATCGCGGTGAAGTGTTTCCACGTTTAAGCAGGGCTCGAACAATTCAGGCCAATTCTCCGAGTGACGGATAATCCGATAGACTGCTTCGGGTTTTGCATTAATAACAATCGAGCTCAATGTATTAGATATCATAAGCCGCTACCTTGTTGGCATTTATCCTGGATAAATATTGCAAAGCCTACGTGCTCAGGCTGTTTCTGGCTGAGCAGCCGAAATAAACTGACATATATCACCAACTGTCTTCCAGGTTTTGCGATCGGTTTTTGCTATAGCGACTCCAAACGCTTTTTCAACAATTTTGGCAAGTTCGGTTATTTCCGTCGAATCCATTTCATATTCGCGACCTAAACTGGCATCCATCGATATTTCATCAGCCGACATATCAATATATGATCCGACAATAGACTTAATACGCTTTTCAATTTCACTGTTCATAGTTTTTACTCATTTTCTAGCTTGGTGGTACTTAAAGTTGACACATTTCCTTTCGGGGAAATCCTCCTTATTGAAATATTGGAATACACTCGATCGCTATCCTCTGCCATTTCACTCGAAAAGCATCGGCTAATATTGCCATGCCTGGTTCCGTGCGCCACGCAGGCAAGCTCCATAACGCCAGAGACAGAAAACATATTGCCTAGCTGAGGTTTGGTATTGACCAAAGTTGCATTAGTAGAAAGTCGTTCGAGGCTCGCCTTAGTCATCGCGGTTTCATTTGCGAGCATACCATCGAGAATGAATAGGTTGTTCGGTGAGCGGATCGACGGTTTATTTTGGCTATCGAATACCACATCCACTAAATGTCGATTGGGACAGAAATTATTTGAGAAATGTGTGAGCTCACAGTAAATATCGGCACCGCGCGCAAGCGCGTGCTCATAGTCCTCAACCACGAGAAAGGCCGCACCATCAGCAACATTTGTCGGCATTCCCGGACCGAAAATTTCTACATCGGCCTTTGAGTTGTAATTGTGTCGACTTAAAATCGCCTGGACATAATTACTGGAGAGATCCTCAGCGGCACCGCATAAAATAGCGTCGGCGTGCCCCGCTTGAATGGCTTGCGCTGCGTAACCAATGGTATGTAAACCGGATACACTGCCGGAAGAAAATGTCTTGGATTGACCGGTAATATCGTAACTGAGCGATATTTGTCCCTGCAACGCCGCAGGAAACCAGGCGGTCGCGACATAGGCGCTCATTTCACTCACACCATGTCGATGTAATTCCATAAGTTGCGGTTCGGTAAACCCCCAACCACCTAATTCGTTGCCGACAAAAATGCCGATACGCCCTTTGTCTATTTCGTCTTCGAGCAAGCGGCTTTCCGTTAACGCTGTGTCAGCAGCGCACAGACCGTATATGCAAAATAAATCGAGCTTGTTTTTCTTACGACCACTCATACGCTGCTCGAAGTCAAGATGCTTAATCGCATGGTATTGCATGTGATCGTTTAAGTACTTGCTCTCAACACCCTGTTGCGAATATTCACTCGTGCTTAAATAACTGCAAAGTGCTTCGAGTGTATGGCCAAAAGGGGAGACCGCACTGGCCCCGGTGATGACGACGCGTTTGTGATCTGGCATCTTAAGCGGCCCTCAATGCGATTACACTGTGAATACCTGAAAAGCCGCTGGATAATTTAATCGCGCAATTCACCACAGAATCCCTGGCAATATTTGCAACGTAATCAAGGTCGCAAACATCGTCCGGCGTTTGGTAATTAATTGTCGGAAAAACAACTTGATCGCGAAATTCCATACATAAGGCAACGAGTTCGATTGCGTTGGCCGCAGACAGCGCGTGCCCTGTCATGGATTTAAGCGAGTTAACGGGAATCTTGTAGGCAAGGTCGCCAAATATACTTTTTATCGCCGAGCTTTCGTTCTCATCATTTTGCGGCGTCGAACTGCCATGGGAGCTGATATGATTGATATCTGCAGCCGTGCAGTTGGCATCTTCAAGCGCGAGCTTAATACATTCTGCCATCGCCGTACCTGGTGCTGGCAAGTCCGTCATATGATAAGCATTATTAACAGACGCATAGCCAATTAACTCGGCATAAATTGTCGCGCCCCGACGCACGGCATTTTCGTAGGACTCCAGAACAAAAATGCCACAACCTTCAGCAATCACAAAACCATCGCGCTCTTTCGAGTAGGGGCACGATGCGGTGGCAACGTCGCTACACTCGCGGGACGACAACGCACCTAGCGCTTCGAACGAACCGATCGACAATGGACACAAGGGGGCTTCGCTTGCACCTGCAATCATAATATCCGCGTAACCATTACGTATTTGTTCAAAAGCAAAACCGAGTGCATCTACCCCAGCGGTACAGCCGGTCGATAAATTATAAACAGGACCTGCCGCGTTATAGCGCCTGGCAATTTCATTTGCGGCAATACCGAAATTTAAATTATCACTCAAGATGTTCTCACCCGAGGGAAGCTGTTGTTCGCCGAGAGGAGACGCTTCTTCAGGTGCTAAGGCTAAAAGATTTTTTTCCATGGAAGCTGCGTCAGCAATTGCGCTAGCTATCAACACACCCGTCCGCATTGGGTCAAGTTCATCAATATTTAACCTGGAATCCTTCACCGCCATTTCAGCGCTGGCCAGTGCAAAATGTATATATCGCCCATGAGAAGCGAGCTCTGCTTCAGAAAGATCGAAATCCGTCGGATTAAAATCCAATACCTGCCCGGTACCCTGGCTTTTAAAACCGAATGCATTGCCCCACGCATACGGTTTTATACCCGTGTTTCCCTCTACAGTATTTCGCCAGAATTCTTCAACACCTATACCATTGGGTGCAATGACTCCAAGTCCTGTAATAACGACTCTATTGCGCATAGCTAAGCCTTAATACTAAAAAATACCTTGTTTTAGTGTTCATATATAGCGACAACGCGACTCCACGCCGCGTCGGCACCATCCAACTTAATTGGAAAACAGCAGACTTTAAAACCCGTTGCTGTCGGAAGGTCAGCAAGATTACCGAGACGTTCAATTTGAATATACTCGCGATCTCTACCGAAAAAATGTGCTGGCCAAAGTACAGATTTATCACCTGTTTCTTTATAGCGATCGATCATGTCACAGAAGGGCGGGTCAAAACTGAAAGCATCTGTACCAATAACATTTACGCCATGATCACATAGCCACGCGAGTGCGCTTGGCTCTATCGCGCGATAATGTGTGAAGTAGTTTTTTTTGCCAATATTTTCGCCAGCACCAGTATTAATTAAAACGATATCCCCCACCTGGAGCTCGTAATTTATATGCGTAAGTTTTTTCTGGATGTTTTCAGCATTGATCGCTGCACCGTCTGCGGAAAAGTCAAGCAAAACGCCAGGGCCGTAGCACCACGATAATGGAATATCGGTCACCGTACGCTGCGGCGCCTGATCTTCGCGATGTCCGTAGTGGAATGGGGCATCTATATGTGTTCCCGTATGCGTGGTAAGGCTGTAAGTCATTAGCGATAAGCCTTGTTCGTCGGGGAAGTCTTTATGATCGATAACGTATTTTTTGGGTTTAAATAACTTTAAATACCACTTTTTAAACAAACTGTTCGATTTGAAATAGGCGTAGCTTTCGCCCAGTTTGTCCGCACCATCTTTATGATTTAAATACAGGCGTTTAACTGGCTCTGGCTCCCAGTTGTCTTCGCTTATGCTAACGCTTAAATCAATAATATTAGCTTGCATATAAAACCCGCTCGAACGGAATTTTGTATATATTATCTATAGTAAATTCGTGTTTTTTTGATACCGCACAGACATATTTTTCTGTAGAGACAATTCGCTCATGAGAATATTTCCTCATAACAAATTCTTTCATTCGCTTAGCATCATGTATGACCTTGTCTAAACCGAAACCATAAAGCTTGGTAAAAGCTTCTAATTTACACCACCAGATAGTTGAGTACGCTCGTGTGTCAGCGCCGCAAAGGCTCAGCTGGTCGAGCATGTGATCAAAATGGGGAATAAAACGTTCGCAAATACCAGTGATATCAACCTGGGTATCGATGGCTTCGATATCGATACCGATATCATTTGAAGAAACAGCTATCGAACAGTAATTTTTAGAAGCGCTTAAGCTGAAGCCTATATGCTGACAAGCATTTCCCGTAACGAGTTTTGGTTTTTCGTCTTCGTTGCTGACAATATTGTAGTTTTCTAAATATTGGGAGAGAACGTAGTTCAAAGCCGTGCGGCGAAATATAAACTCTCGCTTTTTTTTAACCGGTATTATTTTGGCGAGGCGTTCTTTGTCACTCGCCTGCCTGAGCAATGTTTCAGAAACATGTTCATCGCCTGTCAGCGACACTATCCATATATCCACCCATGCGTCATTGCTTGCAGCTAGGTCTCTTTGCATCGGGCACTAGTAATTGCCAAGACCACCGCAGACATTTAGCGCTTGAGCAGTAACGCCACTTGCGATAGGTGAGGCGATGTATGAAACCATGGCAGCGACCTCGTCCGGTTCGATATAACGACCAATGGGCACGCGTTCTTCGACGCGTCGTTTTGCTTCTTTTTCGTCAGTTCCCCAAATGTTTGCATAATGTTTGCGCACGCGTTCGGCCATTTCGGTTTCGACAAACCCCGGGCACACTGCATTGACGGTAATACCGGATTTATTTCGAGCCAGTTCCAAACCTAGGGCTTTAGAAAAACCCACCATCGCGTGTTTCGACGCACAGTAGGGCGAGCCGTGAATAACGCCCTGTTTTCCACCCGTCGACGCAATATTTATAATTCTGCCGCCGTTGGGCATCATCGAAAGCCGCAGCAGCTCCCGTGTCATAAAAAACATGCCATTGACATTGGTATTAATGACGTTTAACCAGGTATCGTCGGTAATTTCTGCGGTAATTCCGCCACCGGATATGCCTGCGCAATTAACAAGAACCGAGAGAGAAATGTCTTTTTCCTGTAAATCCAAATAAAGCGCGGTAACTTCAGCGGAATTCGCAACATCACATTTCATAGAGAAAATATTCGCGTTGCTATATTCATTCTTTAATTCGAACTCGCGCTGCTGCAGTTTTTCTTCTGTTCTAGCGACCAATATGATGCCGTAACCGTCTTTGCAAAGCTGCAAGGCAATCGCACGCCCTATGCCTCCGGTAGCCCCCGTCACCAATGCATACTTACTCATATTCCAACTCCAGATACAGTGCTTTCAGGGAAGGGCACTGCTTAATATTATTGTTTTCGTCACTGGTGGCAGCCGAACCTCCAGCGTTTATTCGCTTGTCGTCCTATGCTTCATTGTTAAATATCACTGACGCTGGATTCAATGTTCAAGATAGAGACATTGAATCCAAAAATTGAGCCTACCTGACATATAAGTAGTTAGATAACCTGAGGAAATTTCCTTATGGCCATAAATGGGAGCGTCCATGAGCACGTATATGTTTCCAGGGCAGGGCTCACAAAAAAAGGGAATGGGAGCGGCTTTATTTGAAGCCTATCCCGACTTAGAGGGCAGCGCGAGCGATGTTCTCGGTTATTCAGTTAAAGCACTGTGTCTGGAAGATTCCGAGCAACGCCTGGGTCAAACACAATATACTCAGCCCGCCATTTATGTTGTCAACGCTATGCATTACAGGCATAAACTGAATGAAGGTGGTCAGCTCCCCGATTTTGTCATTGGCCACAGCCTCGGAGAATATAACGCCTTACATGCAGTGGGTGCTTTCAGTTTTGAAGAGGGGCTGGCCCTGGTAAAAAAACGCGGCGAACTTATGGCGGAAGCGGAAAAGGGCGCTATGGCAGCGGTTATAGGCCCGCGGCCTCAGCAGGTTCAACAAGTTCTCGAACAATACAACGCAGATGTTATTGATATCGCCAATTATAATTCGCCACTACAAACCGTTATTGCAGGACCGAGAGAAAGCATCGTTGCACTCGAACCAATCTTTGATTTAATCGATGCATCCTATACCGTATTAAATACAAGCGGTGCATTTCATTCGCGTTATATGGCCGAAGCGAAGGTTAAGTTCGAACATTATTTAGACGATTATTCATTCTCATCGATTCAAATTCCCGTACTCGCCAACACTAATGCACTGCCATATAAAGCGGGAAATATTAAGGAGAATTTGGTGGAGCAAATAGTCCAGCCGGTAAGGTGGACCAAAAGCATTCGACGACTACTCGAACTCGGCGAGACAGAATTTTTTGAGTTGGGAGAGGGTAAAGTCTTGACCAAGTTTGTCAAAGCAATTAAACGCGATATGCAACATAACCAGGAGCTTCGAACTGAGGAACAACTTGAAAATACAAGCATGGCTTGATTGTTCGTTCAATAATTTAGATTTTCACAAGTTATAGAAAAAATAAAAGAAACTAAGCCAATGAATCAAAAAACAAATGAACCCATATACGATGTAATTATTATTGGCTCAGGCTTTGGTGGTGCTGTGACAGCAACAATGTTAGCCAAATCTGGCCACAAAGTGGCAATGATAGAGAAGGGCAAGCATCCACGCTTTGCCCTCGGCGAATCAACCACACCGATTTTTGGAAAGGTGATCCAGATTTTAGGGGAAACATACGATATTCCCGAATTCATCAGTATGTCGAGTTACGACCGGATAATTTCAGACAATCTGCCGTTCACCAGCGCCCCCAAAGAACTGTTTCACTATTTTTGGCATGAACAGGGGCTCGCTGAGCCTCGACTAAAGTCCGGTGAGGTGCCCGAAATTATTGTGCAAACCCCCGGTGTTGATTCGCAACTACTGCGCGCCGAAAGCGATGTATATTTGATTGACGTTGCGCGTAAATACGGAGCTGAATATTTCGATGAAACGAGCATCGAAACATTGGATTTTCGTGATAACGGTGTATCCCTGCACTGTGTAAATAATAATGAAGAGTGTATTTTTGAAGCGCAGTTTATTATCGATGCAAGTGGATATAAATCTGTACTATCCAAACACTTTGGCTTAGCAATTCCTCAAGAAGACTTGGATGTGCCTTTAAAAACCCGCAGTATTTTTACGCATTTTAACAATATTGGCGAACTCGAAGACGCGATGCCTTGTGATAAGGCATTTTTGGACAGGGCACCCGTATCGCGACACCGATCAACACAACACCATTGTTTTGAAGGCGGGTGGTTGTGGTTGATTCGCTTTGACAACGGCATCGCTAGTGTAGGGTTAAGCCTGGATTTGGATAAATTCCCGATAAACGATAAATCCGGTGAAGAAGAATTTTGGGAAATTATTAATCGCTACCCGATTATGAAAAATATGCTCGAAGGCCGCGAGCGACTTATGCCATATATAAAAACGGGTCGAACACAGTTTCGAACAACCCACGCTGTTGGAGATCGCTGGGCCTTGCTTTCAGGGGCTGCCGTCGGCGGTGACGCGTGGTTTGCCACAGGTTTGGGACACACACTTATATGCATAAACCGCCTTGTAGATATTCTTAATACGAAGATTTTAGCGAACAAGAGCTTCGACAAGAAATATTTGGCTCAGTACGAAAAATCGTTATATAAAGAATGGCATCACTTCTGTTATTTAGTTGACGGAATCTACAAGAGCTTTAAACACTTCGATGTATTTAGACATTATGCCTTCTTTTGTTTTATGGGTGCGGAAACTTTCGTTATGCGCGGTGGTATTGGCCGTCCACACGACCCTAAATGGTTGCAACTCAACGTCGGCGATGACCATTTTCTAAACATGTTCAATGAAATTTATAACAAGGTACTTGAGCTATATAAGCTAGATAACGTGCCCACTGAAGATGTGGCTTACCTACACGATTTTATCTGTAATCGGATGAAAGACTACAATATGCGCGATTACGGCAACATAAAACACGAGCGCGTACACCCGCGAATTTCACCGGCAACAGCCAAGTCCAAGCCCGAGTTCGCTTAAGGCCAGTGACACTAGGGCTTGTCTACACAAATTCGATACCACTGCCAGAGACCAGAATTTTCTTTAGTAAGGCGATATGAGCGTGAAGTGGTTATTCCACATCAGCGACTATCAACGCAGCTAGAGGACATTCTGGCCTGGCCCTCGAAATTGCTCCTGCATTGTTCTAATACGCCACATCCATATGGCTATTCGGGTTGTG
>JANQJP010000035.1 GCA_028281575.1 Cellvibrionaceae bacterium | reverse complement strand
GCCACCCCAGACTTCTGCGCAAACGCGCGTCAGCGCTGCTGTCAGGGTTGTTTTACCATGGTCTACGTGACCGATGGTGCCCACATTCACGTGGGGTTTCGTACGCTCAAATTTTTCCTTAGCCATCGCTAACGTCTCCTCGATTGGGACTTAAACACACACAAAAAAATACCACCAGAGCCTAACCCTGGGGGTCAATAAAATGGAGCTCATAACCGGATTTGAACCGGTGACCTCTTCCTTACCAAGGAAGTGCTCTACCGACTGAGCTATATGAGCCTATACCTTGAACACTTATACAGACGAGTATTCAATGGAGCGGGCGGCGGGAATCGAACCCGCATCATCAGCTTGGAAGGCTGAGGTTCTACCACTGAACTACGCCCGCCTACTAGCCCAAACCGAGAGCTTCGTTTTTAACTCGCTCAACAGGTCCAACACTCAGCCGACCTAAAACCCGCATATAACGAGTTTTAAAAAATCTCTTTTACTCTCGAAGCCATCCATCAGATGGCTCGCTTCTTAATATGGTGCAGGGGGGTGGATTATTCGCGGCTACGCCACTCACCCTTCGGGTCGTTTCGCTTACGCTCAACGCCCTCCCCGCTTCGCGGGTAGTCGAACCGCGGTGGATCTCATCCACCCCAACGTGTTCTTTTCTACCCTCAAACCATCTCCTGACGGCTCGCTTCTTAATATGGTGCAGGGGGGTGGATTCGAACCACCGAAGCTTGCGCGTCAGATTTACAGTCTGATCCCTTTGGCCACTCGGGAACCCCTGCGCACACCGTTTTACTATCCTCACCCCTTGGGGTGGATTGCTTCAGGCTTCCTGCCTTCGCCCTTCGGGTCCGCTTAACCAACCCCAACGGCAACAATAATTCGCATCAAAGTAGAAACGGCAACACAGCCTTTATTTCTATCTACGCGGACCAAATTTGCTCCCGGCAAATTTGTCGAACCACCGAAGCTTGCGCGTCAGGCCGCCTGGGGCGACCTCTAAAAGCCAGTCTGATCCCTTTGGCAACTCGGGAACCCCTGCGCTGTTCAACTGCCAACGGGCAAATACAACTTTCTAATTCTTATTTATTAGTAGCTGCAGAAAATGGAGCTGGTGAGAGGAGTCGAACCCCCGACCGGCTGATTACAAGTCAGCTGCTCTACCAACTGAGCTACACCAGCTTAAATCCAGTCAATTCGGCTACTGCCAATTGTGGAGGCGGGATTCTAGTGAAAGTTACTTCATGAAGCAACATCTAAACAGAAATTTTGCCGTCTTTCTTGAGATCTGAGGCCTTGCAGCATGCGGGTCCAGGTTATTTCGCTCATTTTCTGAACTTCCACAGGCTGTAGCATCACCCAAACTTCAATTTGGGTGCGCTCAACAACGGTGATTTGAGGGGCAAGCCCCATTTTTTTCAGGGAAGTAAGGCGTCTTGTGGCCAGGTCTTTGTATGTGAAAACACCGAGTGAAATGGCATTTTGCAGCTCACCTTTTCGAATGACGTAACTTTCGATGCCCTGCGACTGCAGTTCAGAAAGCCTGCGAAAGGCGGCATCAGAATTTAGCTCAGGCTTTAGGTGGACCCAATAACTCTGACCTGCAGGCAATTCGATATTCTCGACGGTCGACTTCACATCGATAGAAAGCAAGCGCTCGCTAAAGTTTTCTGCATTGGATCTGCTTTCGAAAGGACCAACCAGTTCGCACAAGCCTTTCGACTCACCGGGCAGTACCGAAGGCAACTGGACTTCAGGCGCCTCCTCGAACGGCTCTGGAGAATCACTTGTCAAATGAACTGCCTGATCCAACTGACCGCCATCAAACTGCTCCGAACCCGCTGCACGAAGCTCCGCAGTTTTAGCCACGCCCGCCTCCCCTGCGGCAAAGCTGTCGTCAGCACGGAGAAATAAGCCCCAAACAGCGATAACAATATTCACGATACACAAGCTAAAAAATATAAGCCGCATCAAAAACCCTTCTTATTTTTATCGGCCGCTTCGAGATACGCACGCCTCGCAACACAAATCCCGTCAAGCACTAGAGTTTCTCTCACAACAACATCGGCATTCACAAACCCGGCAACCTGCACAGCATCACCTCCGCAAAGAATTGTCGTAGAAGCAATGCCACCAAACTGCTCAATGGCACGTTCGATAAAGCTTAGCACCATAAAGCTCGCACCATTCTGTACACAATCTTCAGTACTTGCACCCAAACCCGCAAAATTCAGGACTGATGGCTGCGCAACAATGTCCGCAACTCGATGCTGCAGGGTCGATTTCACTATTTGCCAACCAGGCGCAATTAAACCACCCAAATGCCGCCCAGATGCATCGAGCAGATCAACTGTAAGCGCAGTACCCAGCGAGATAATCAAACTGGCGCCAACGTAATCCTGGTGAGCGGCCAACATTGTCAGCCAGCGATCCACCCCCAATGACGACAAATCTTTGTACGCTGGCGTTACACCAGCCAAATGGCGCTCGACACTCAGCGGACGGATCGTATTTTTACATATTTTTTGCAAAGCAACCGTAAGCTGGTCTAACTTCTCGACACCCGCCACATTTGCCAACCAAACTTCGTCCACGGAGCGGTGGCCGATGTTGGACAAGGCGCGATGCAGATTCATCAATGCGTCATCATCATCGCGACCTTCTACTCCCGCGCACGCTGCGCTGGAACACAGGCGCCACTTCAGCGCAGTATTACCTTGATCGAGATAAAGAATCATTGCGACACCCTCAAACTGAGTTCGCCGCCTGAATAAGGCTCCAGCTTGCCATCCTTTAACAGCAACAATTCACCTCGCGGCGAAACACCTCGCATCTGCCCGGTGACGCAGGTCGAACCGGACACCAGCTTCACCATCACATCCCGATATATGCTCCGCATATTCCAACGCTGCTGATAAGCAGCAAAACCCGACGCGCGATAAGCGTCTAACACACCGAGTAGCGCTGCCGCCAAGCGGCCCACGAGTGCATTCCTATTACCGCGATACCCATATTCACGCAGGTTCGCCCAGGGCTGGTCAATGGAGCTATCCGCTTTATCATTCATCTGGACGTTGAGTCCAACGCCAACAATTGCCGTGCAATCGCTCGCCAAATCGCCACTTAATTCGACCAGCACGCCACCGAGCTTTTTACCGTCGATAAAAATATCATTTGGCCATTTGAGTCCAACACCATTTACACCCAGCGACTCCAGCACCTCACTTATCACGACACCCACAGCCAAACTTAAACCTTCGAGTTGCGCAACGCCGCCATCAACGCGCCAGGCTACGGATAAATAGATATTTTGCGCAAAGGGGCTATGCCAAAGCCGCCCCCGACGCCCCCTTCCCTGAGACTGACTTTCAGCCGCACAGAGAACACCATGGGCACTGCCTGCCGCAGCCAGGCCCATCAAATACGCATTAGTGGAATCAATTTCCTCAAACAATTTCACCTCTTTGAGCAAAGGGGCCGCCTCTTCGCCGCAGGCCTGCCTGATTGATGCTTCTTCGAGCAAGTCGATTGGATTAAGCAGTCGATACCCTTTGCCACGAACGCTTTCGACACTTAGACCGAGCGCATTAATCCGTTTTATGTGTTTGGCTATAGCGGCCCGACTAATCTCGACAGCCGCGCCAAGCTCTTCTCCGGATCGCAATTTGCCGTCGGCGAGTAAACGTAAAATATGCACGCAAGTTGAACTGAGTTTGGTCAAATTCGCCGCCTTAGCCATATAAATTTGCAGACATCATACTAGAGGACCTGCCGGCACTTTAGCGCGTCGATTCACGAAAGATAATTTCGAAACCGCTGTCTACCCGATCAGGGACATCAATGCCTTCAAGCCGGGCAAACACCATTTCCATCGCCTGATAACCCATTTGATAACGGCTCACCCGCACGCTCGTCAGCGGAGGGCTGCAAAACCCGGCCATCTCAATATCATTAAAGCCGCAAATGCCGAACGCTCCCGGTACATCTATGTGCATGGCCTTGCAGGCCTGCAGAGCGCCGAGCGCCAAATCGTCGTTACAACAAAATACCGCATCGCAACTGATACCCGGGTGCGCAAGCAACTCGCGCATAAGCTCAGCCCCTTTTGCCAGCGAAGATGGATCATTGCTGGTGACCACCAGCGTTGGATCAAATTTTGAAGCGCGCGTAAGCGCCGCTTTAAAACCCGCCAGGCGATCACAGGTGCGCGGATCCATGCGGGCACCTATGAAACCAACACGCTGATACCCCTTCTCCAACAACATATTTGCCACCGCGACACCAGCCTCCGAATGTGAAAAACCAATGTTCATATCAATAGGCTGGGCGAGCTTATCCATAATTTGCACAACGGGAATACCGGCAGATTCGAGCGTGCGTCGGGCCATACTGGTCTGATCTCCGCCGGTAATAATCATCGCTTCTGGGGACAGGCTTATTAAAGAGCGTATCGACCTCTGCTCTTCCTCAGCCGAATAATGCGTATCGGCGAGGAATACCTGATATTTGGCCGGAACGGCGAGATCATAAATTCCGCGTAAAACATCGTTAAACACGACATTCGATAACGATGGAATAAGCACACCAATAATCTTGGAGCGAGAGGACGCGAGCGCACTCGCCGAGCGGTTTGGAATATAGCCGAGCTCGTTAATAGCGGCTTCGACTTTTTGCCTTAACTGAGCGCGCACACCGGGATAGTCATTTACAACCCTCGACGCCGTAATTGCACTGACACCGGCTTTCGCGGCAACATCAGCCAGCGTCACCCGCTTGCTTTTGCGGCGCCCAAGCGCTTCTCGCTTACTAGAATTCACCATCACACGCTTCCTGAATTGTGCGCAGCGTAACAGAAACCAACACGCATTGTGCAGCTAGATCGCAAAATGGTAGCGCTACCATTTTTACTATATACTGGCGCAAATTTGTGCAAGAACCGCTTATGCAAACAAGTCACGTACCTTCAGCGACAGAGACTCCGCTCCCGACACTCGTGCTGGTTATGGGCGTATCAGGCACGGGAAAATCGACCTTAGCGCGAAAAATCGCGGACCACTATCACTTCACTTTTATAGACGCTGACGACTTCCACAGTGAAGAATCAAAAACACGAATGTCACAGGGGCACGCCCTATCTGAAGCCATGCGTGAACCATGGATAAACAAACTCTCTCAATTTCTTCGCTCGTCTAAACACGCCCAACGCAGTTGTGTTCTCGCATTCTCGGGTCTGAGAAAAACACACAGGCAAACTATTTTTAGCGCCGGCTTCGATAACCTGATTATTTATTTACACGGCGATACCGCACTGATTGAACAACGAATTAACCAGCGCGCAAACCATTTTATGCCAGCGACGCTTCTCGCCAGCCAAATCGATGCGATGGAGCCGCCGGAAATAACAACAAACGTTTTTGCTTTAGATGTTTCGACCGATATCGATACGCTTTTTAATCAGAGCCTGTCGTTTATCCATTCGATGAATGAAAAATAAAAAATCCACTAGTTAGAAAAATATGAACACCGCATCCAAAGACAGATTAAGTCACCTACTCGGCTGGACGAACCCAGCCAATTGTTTAATACAGAAACAGTTCACTGGTTTTATCGCTGCCTGATCGATGGCCTTTTTGGTTTGCGTGGCGATAAAAATGGACTACGATTCGAACCGCAATTGCCATCCGACTGGGACCAGGCAAACGTCTCCCGGGAATTTCGCGGCGCTCAATTTAACGTAACAATAAATAGAGGCGATGTTGAAACGACACAACTCTTTGTCGACGGGATAAGACAAGCACGCCTGCATTTCGCGGAGATAGAAAAAGGACGTAATTACAAGGTGGAACTTATTCTTCCGAATTAACATGTTATGCGTCGATATATGTGCGCTTAAACCGTTCCCCGAGCGAGGTTAATAATTCGTAGGAAATAGTATTGGCATCCCGTGCCAAACCATCAATGCTCTGATGCGCGCCCAGTAATTCGATATAGCTGGCGGCGGGATTGTTCACATCGGTAATATCGAACATCGTGGAATCCATCGACACGCGCCCGACGATAGGTACGCGAAAGCCTTCGCAATAACCACAACCCGAATTACTCAAGGATCTAAAAATCCCATCTGCATACCCCCCTGCCGCGGTTGCAATCAAGCGCTCTCGATCAAATATTTTCGTAGCGCCATAGCCTACGCTACTGCCCTTAACCAAGCGGCGCGTTTGTATAATCTTTAATTGAAGTTCGACGGTGTGGTCCAATTCAATCAGTTTGCCAACAGATGCCTGGCCGCCATAAAGCGCGATCCCCGGTCGCAGTATATCGAAATAAAATTCATCACCCAGCGCGAGTCCGGCAGAATTAGCCAGGCTAAATCTCGCTTTGGGTAAGCGCGACGCCAAATCGGATTTTATTTGAGCAAAACGCTGCAGCTGATTTTGATTAAGCAGATGACGCGGCTCGTCGGCGCATGCCAGATGGCTGAGCACCAAACATATATTCACGCCTTCGAGTAAATTAGGCGACAGGAGCAACTGACGGTAGTCCTCCGCACTAAAACCGAGACGGCCCATGCCAGTATCAATTTTTAACGCGGCGAGAGCATCACGACTACCGTGACAGGACTTCCAGCGCAGCAGCATATCGAGCGACAATAAAACGGGTATAAGGCCGGCATCGATACATGCCTGCTCTTCACCTGGATATATTCCCGATAATATAAAGACGCGACTGTCGTCAGGGATAAGCGATACGAGCTGCTGGCCTTCGGCAACAGTGGCGACGAAAAAAACCCGGCAACCCGCGCCATATAAGCTCGGGGCGACACGCGAAACACCCAAACCGTAAGCATCGGCTTTAACAACCGCCGCACACTCGGCTGAAGCAGACAACTTACTCAACTTGCGCCAATTTGACGCAATCGCACCCAGGTTTATTTTTAACTCGCAAAATGGTGAAGACATTCAAAAAAACCACGCCTAATTCAGCGAGAATATAACCGGAGCGGGACTCAACTTGCCAGGGCTTGTCCGCACTATTTCTGTAGTGACGACCAAATTAGCGGGGACACAAGCGCTAGTAATTCGGGTCATAAAGCGCAGCGCGCAGGCCTTGCTCAAAATCGGCCGGCAAAGGCGCTTTTACATCGCCAAGTTCCTGCGCCTTTTCAGCGACAGCGACGGCTATTTTTACCGATACCTCACGAATCGTTTGCAAAGGTGGGTACAAACAACCTTGGGCAATTTCGGTATCAGTGACACAGGTAGCCAACGTTTCCGCCGATGTAATTAACATTTCATCGGTGATGCGCGCAGCACCGCCGTGCAGGGCACCGAGACCCAAGCCTGGGAAAATATAGGCGTTATTGCCCTGTCCAGGTACTTTAATTTCGCCGTTGATGTGCACGACCCCGAACGGACTGCCGCTGGCAAATACGGCGCGACCGTCGGTCCAGCCATAGGCATCCTGTGCGGTACACTCCGCCTTTGACGTCGGGTTGGATAACGCAAAAATCACCGGTGCCTCATGAATAGAACCCATAAATTCAATGACGTCTCTGGTAAAGACCCCAGGCGTACCACTAGCACCGATAAGCACGTCCGGCCGCACTTCACGCAAAGTCTCGTCAAAACTCATATCCGCCATATCTTTGGCAAATGGCAGCAAATGCGAGCCGAGCGAATCCGCATGATGCTGCGTAACCAAGCCTTTTCTATTGATATAAAAGAGCCGGTCGCGCGCCTCTTGCTCGCTCAAACCTTCGCGTTGGAGCGCCTTGACCAGCAGCGCACCGATACCGGTCGATGCCGAACCCGCACCGAAAAACAAAAACTTTTGATCGGATAAGGCTTTTTTTGTAACGCAGGTACTCGCGATAAGCCCTGCAACAGCAACCGCAGCGGTACCCTGAATATCATCGTTAAAACAGAGTAGCTCGTCGCGATAGCGCTCGAGCAATTTCACCGCATTAGGCGTCGCAAAATCTTCAAACTGCAACAAGGCATTCGGAAAACGGGATTTTACTGCTTGAATAAATTCTTCGATAAATGCGTCGTACTCTTCGCCTCGCAATCGCGGCTGCTGCAAGCCAAGATAAAACGGGTCACACAAAAAGCCCTGATTTTCAGTGCCGACATCCAACATTATCGGCATACACTGTTGCGGATCGACGCCGGCGCAGGCGCAATAAAGGGCCAGCTTGCCAATTGGAATTCCCATTCCGTTCGCGCCCAGGTCGCCTAAGCCAAGAATGCGCTCACCATCCGTCACAACAATCAAGCGAACATCCTGTTCAGGCCAATTAGCCAGCACAGATTCAATATTGCCGCGATCGTTGGGCGTAATATAAAAACCGGCGGTCTCCCGAAAAATTGCGGCAAATTCTTCGCAGGCCTGCCCGACCGTAGGTGTATATACCAGCGGCATAAGCTCTTGCGTATGTTCAATTAATAGACGGAAATAAAGTCGCTCGTTGCGTTTTTGTAGAGAACTCAGAAATATATATTTGTCGATGTCCGTCGACTGGCGTCGCATATTCGCCAGCGCACGTTCAACTTGCTGCTCCATTGTACTAATTACAGGAGGTAAAACACCGTTAAGCCCCAATTCATCGCGTTCATGCTGAGTGAATGCGGTGCCTTTATTTAATCTCGGATTTTTAAGAACTTCTCTGCCTCTGAGGGTCATCACAATCTCCTAGTTTATTTTATTTGTGTCCGCATCAACGGCCCTATTTGCCGCACTGAATATGAAACTTTAACAGGCATTTGTTGTACAAAGCCCGTCAAGACTTACATTTAGTTTTGACTAAACACCAGACGCAGTTCATCAGCAATGATGGAAACCGCTTTTTCAAGCACCTCGTCACTCTGGCAATAGGACAGACGAATACATTCACTCGCATGTTTCCAACTCGAAACCTGATCGAAGAAAAAATGTGAACCGTCCATCACTAAAACGCCACGGTCTTTTAAGCGCAGATAGAGTTCGGTCGACGTAATGGGTAGGCCCGGAAACCACAACCAGAGAAAAAAAGCGCCTTCGGACAAGTGAATACGGTAATTAATCCCGGCAAATTGCCCAGCTACGCACCGCAACATAAAATCCCTTTTGCGCGAATAAAAAGGCCTAATCATATCGCGACATATTGCGTCCAACTCACCGCGACTCAAAAGCGCTGAAATTAATGAAGGCCCAAGGTTGCCGCTGGCCAGACTCACCACCGTATTTGCGCGAGCGAGCGCCTTCACAATTGGCTCATCAGCGACAACAATGCCAGTGCGGGCGCCGGGCAAACCGAGTTTGGACAAGCTGAGCACAAACACACGGTTGGGCCGCCAACGCGTCGTATGTTGCGTATATACGATGCCTGGAAACGGGTTCCCATAAGCGCAATCAACAATAAACGGAATACCGCGCTCATCCGCAAGCAAACCCAACTGCGCCATCTCTGCACCAGTGAAAACATTGGCACTGGGATTCGTCGGGCGCGAAACACAGATTGCGGCGGTGCGATCATCAATATCAAGCCGATCAAAATCGACATGGTATTTAAACGTGTGGTCGCCGATTTCCTCAACTAAGGGCAGTGTGCAGGCGAAGGTTGCGTCGGCAATGCCCTGATCGGCGTACCCCAGATACTCGGGCAGCATTGGCAGACAAATTTTACGTGCAGGCCGATTAGTGCTCTGCCCCGTAAGCATATTGAAAAGCAGGAAAAACGCGGATTGACTGCCGTTAGTTATGCAAATATTTTCAGCGCCGACCGGCCAGCCTAAATCGGCAAAATATTTTGCCAACAGTTCAATAACGTGCTCTGAACCCTGAGGACTTTGATAAACACCAACAAGCCGCCGAAGCTGCAGCGGATCGCCGGCAATCTGATGGAGGCATTCAGCCACCCTGGCTTCAAACTGAGGCACATATGCAGGATTGCCACCCCCTAAAAAAAGAAGATCGGGATTGACACTTAGCGCGTGACCGAGGTCTTCCATTAAATTGAAGATACCCGCTTCACCTGCTGTCCGATCAAAAAAGTCGCCGCTAAACGTCATGCCCCATTTCCGCAGACAAACGAAACAACGCGCAGAGTAGCAGAACTAGGGCCTGTTAACACTAATTCGATCTCCACTGTTGTGGCTGCAAATGTGCCAATCAAGGCACGAGGAAAGGATTAAGTGAACAATTTATATGGGGACAGAAAATGCGCTTAGAGCAAACCAAACTTATTCAGCGTTTCGCGCAACTTATCTTTGTTGATGGGCTTCTTGATAAAATCCAAGGCACCAAGCGACTTAACTCTATCGACGGCTTCAGTTTGAATATCACCCGAAATAACGATAACAACGCTCTTTAAGCCCTCTTCTTTGACAGTCTCGAGGACCCCATAGCCATCCATTTCCGGCATGGTCAGATCCAGGAAAACCATCTCCGCCTTACCGGCACGAATAGCATCCAGGGCTTCAAGCCCATTGGTGGCGAGCGTAATGTCGACCTCCCATTCTTCCGGCAAGGACTTAACTACCTGCTTGCGGGCCATATTGGAGTCATCGCATATGAGCAACGGGATAGACATTTACGCTTCAAGGTCCTGTGATTCCTATATCTATTGATTATAGACAGGTCCTCTCAACCTGCTTAATTTAATGCAAAACTTTTTAGAATCACGCCGAATGCCGCAAAATTACTGGCCTGAAACCGAATCAAAGACTTTTGGTCAAAGCTCTGCTAACGTGACGATCGGTCGCAAAAAGCACCCAAAAAAGATCAAAAAACAACCAATACAGACGTGAGGATGTCGTAATGAGGTCAAAACGCATGCGGATTTCAACGGTTTTAGCGAGTACCGCGATGCTACTAAACGCTATTTTTTTAAGCGCATGTGGTCACCTGGAAAAGCAGTCCGAAGCCAATGGCACCCCACCCTCGCTGACAATCCCGTTCCAACGGCACGTGCTCGACAACGGCTTGACCGTGATTTTGCACGAAGACACATCCGACCCCATCGTGCATGTCGACGTGACTTACCATGTGGGTTCAGCGCGTGAAGAGCTCGGTAAGTCCGGCTTTGCCCATCTCTTTGAGCACATGATGTTTCAGGGTTCGGAGCACGTCGCAGACGAAGAACATATCAAAATAATTACGGAAGCGGGTGGCACCATGAACGGCACCACAAGCCGCGACCGAACCAATTATTTTGAAACCGTGCCCTCGAGCCACCTGGAAACAGCGCTTTGGTTAGAAGCCGACCGTATGGGCTTTTTCCTCAACGCCATCACTCAAGAAAAATTTGAAATACAACGCGCAACGGTAAAAAACGAAAAACAACAGAATTACGATAACCGCGCCTACGGACGCGCTTTCGAATTTATTACTAAAACACTTTACCCCTACGGCCACCCTTACTCATGGCTCACCATCGGGGATATTGAGGATCTCGACCGAGTAGACGTTCAGGATTTGCGAAATTTTTTCCTGCGTTGGTATGGCCCTAATAACGCAACGCTGACTATCGGCGGAGATTTTGATCACGAAGAAGCGCTCGCACTCGTCGAAAAATATTTTGGCGGAATCGCACGTGGGCCTGAAGTACACGCTATGACGCCGACAGTGGTCGGGCTCGACAGCGATCGCTATATCAGTTACTACGACGATAAAATTCGTTTTCCCGCGGTGACACTAAGCTTTTTTACTGTGCCGAAATTTCACCCCGATGCACCGGCCTTACAATGCCTGGCTGAAATTCTTGGTAAGGGAAAAGGCAGTTATCTCTACCAGAATTTAGTCGCGCCAAGAAAAGCCATTCAAGCAAGTGCATCAAATCGCTCAGACGAACTCGCGGGCGAATTTTTTATGTTCGTGCTGCCCTTCCCCGGTCAGACGCTGGCAGACTTTGAAATCGAACTTCGCACCGCACTGGAACAATTTGAAGAAAACGGTGTAAGCGACGAGGATTTACAAAAATTCAAAGCGAGCTACGAGAAGAATTTTGTCAACGGCTTGGAAAAAGTCTCGGGCAAGGTAAGCCGACTCGCTTATTACGAAACCTTCGCCAATGACGCGGACTTTCTCACCGAAGACTTGAATCGCCACCTGGCCGTCACTAAAGCTGATGTGATGCGGGTTTATAATCGCTATATAAAAAACCAACCCGCCGTCATTTTAAGTGTGCTCGCCGATCCCGATGGCACACCCGCGAAACCGGATAATTATATGATACCCGCTGAAGGCGAACACGGCTTTCCTAGCGCAGACTACAGTGGACTTGAATATATTCGCGCGCAAGACAATTTTGATCGAAGTATTAGACCCAGCCCAAAACCAACAAAGTTGGCAAGCCCCCCGAAATATTGGACCGCAAGTGGCGGAGACAATGTTCGAATTATCGGTACGAAATCCGATGAACTCCCCAAAATTGTGTTTAAACTAAGTCTGCATGGCGGTTATGCGCTGGACACACTCGCGTTAGACAAACTCGGTTTAGCTTCACTTACCGCGGATATGCTGAATACTTCAACGCTAAACTACAGTGAAAAAGAAATCGCTGAAGAACTGGAAAAGATCGGCAGCAGTATTCACATCAGCGCGGGAGCCCAGCGTTTTAATATTCATGTCTCGACGCTGACAAAAAATATCGATCGAACACTCGAGTTGCTTGAGGAAAAATTATTTAGACCAGCATTTAAACCAGAAGACTTTGCTCGCTTACAAAATCTGACCATTGAGTCCGCTAAATCGAGCACCAAGCAGGCATCTTCCATTGCATCTATGGTTTACAACCGATTGATATATGGAGACCGCCACATCTTCGGGATTCCCGAACCACATGTAGTTCCGACATTGTCAAAACTCACTGTCGAAGATACGCGGCAATTTTATGAAAACTATTTCAGTCCGCATAACGCAGAACTAGTCGTTGTCGGCGACATTTCGAAACGGGCTTTCTTAAAAAAATTGGATTTCATATTTGACTGGGAAAACGCACCGGCCCCAGATGTAGTTCACCCAACGTCGCCGGCTTACGACAAAACCACACTTTTCTTAGTCGACAAAAAAGGCGCTGCACAAAGTGAAATTCGGATTGGCTACCTGACCGAACTTCCATACGACGCTACCGGAGAGTTTTACCGACGCTACTTAATGAACTTTACCCTCGGAGGGGCCTTTAACAGCCGAATCAATTTAAATCTCCGCGAGGAAAAAGGTCTCACTTACGGCGCGCATACATGGTTTGACGGAAGCGAAATTCCGGGACCCTTCACCGCGAGCACATCGGTAAAATCCGACGGCACGCATATCGCGGTGAAGGAAATTATGGCCGAAATCAATTTGATGCAGACGCAGGGCATTACCGAAGAAGAACTTCACTTTTTGAGCCAGGCTGTGGGCCAGAGAGACGCCCTGAAGTACGAATCTGGCGGTCAAAAGTCTGGTTTTTTAAATAGAATTCTCCGTTACGACGTAGATAGAGGCTTTGCAGAGAAACAAAAAAATATCATTGCCAACCTTTCCAAACAGGAAGTTGATAGGCTCGCCCGCAAACATCTCCCGAGTGAACGGATGCTTATTCTCGTCGTCGGCGATAAAGAAAAAATCTACCAAGAACTCAGCGAATTGGGCTACCCAATTGTCGAATTAAATGAAGAAGGTACACGCTTATAGTATTTCACTGCATCGCGAGACGATGCAGTGTCTGGAAGCGTCACAACGATAACACGCCATGGTCCACCGACTGTCTCTCCCAATACTGGACAACGATGATCGAAAGCCAATCTTAAGGCGCATTCTATATTTACGGCTCGCCATGCTGGCGACCGCCGTGTTTGTGGTTGCGTTTATTGATCAAGTACTCGAACGTCCGCTTAACTACAGTTATCTGGCGGTGATTATTTCATTTGGTGTTGTCAGTACCATTGCAAGCCTCATTTACTTGAGAAAAAGTGTTTTTCTTTCTGATATCGAACTGCTCTCACAACTGACCATTGACGCAATATTACTTATCTTACTTGTTGCTTTTTCGGGAGGGGCTTCAAACCCCTTTATATACTATTACCTGGTATTGATCGGAATCAGTGCAGCTATTTTCAGACCAAAACTGGCGTGGCTTTTTTGTATTTCCGCTATCGTTGCCTATTCGGTATTAATGTATAAAGATTTGGCGCATCATGCCCACGCCGGATTCAGTGACTTTCAGTTACATTTGCTCGGAATGTGGTTTAATTTCGTCGGCAGCTCGAGCTTACTGTGCCTTTTTGTTGCCCGGCTCGCGACAGCGTTAAAAGATAGAGAGCACCGCCTGTCTCTGGCAAAAGAAGAGAACTTAAAAAATGAACAGCTTATTGGCATGGGTACGCTCGCCGCCTCTACAGCCCATCATCTGGGATCGCCATTATCTACCATGGCGATCCTGCTCGAGGAAATTGAAAACGAAGACCTGAGTAAAAACGTAAGGGAGTCAACGGAATTATTAAAGGCGCAAGTTGATCGCTGCGCTAATTCTCTGGTGGCCCTTAATTCAATCGCTGAGCAGAATGACAGCTCTAAAACGACAACAACACTCGCAAAATTGTTCGAGGATATTGAAGAGCACTATTTGCTGTTTAACTCTAAATTATTTCCGAGCATCAGTATCTGTATTGGAAGCGAACACACACAAATTCAAGGCGGCTATGTATTGCGCCATGCGCTAATTAATTTAATCGACAACGCTATTCAGGCGGCTAAATCGTCCGTTCACGTTTATGCCGAAAGAGCGGGTGACTACGTTAAGATGACCATTGCCGACGATGGCGACGGCCTTAGCGCCGGCCAACATAAAGATTGGGGTAAAATAGTTTTTACAACCAAGAAACAAGGTTTCGGTATCGGTGCGTTGCTGGCTAATTCAACTATCGAAAAACTCAATGGTACGGTAAGTATGGCGGATAAAACAGCGGGACAAGAAACTGTTGTGAGCGTGCTGCTACCTGTTTTTAACACCGGATAAGGTGATGATGAAGCTATTTTATGTTGAAGATGACAAAGCACTTGCGGACGTGACGTGTCGGGCACTGCAAAAGCGTGGGTTTGATGTCGACCATTTTTCCAGCGTCGCCAGCGCGGAAGAAGCGCTCGGGGCTGGGATATATTCGCATGCGTTGATCGATCTAAAAATAGGCAATGATCTCTCGCTCGATTTAATCAAGCCTTTGCGAAAGAGGCAACCGGAAATCAATATCATTTTATTAACCGCCTACGCCAGCATCGCGACCGCAGTGCAGGCAGTAAAGCTCGGTGCAGACAACTACCTGTCTAAACCCGCAACCATCAGCGATATTCTGCGCGCATTTGCAAACGACGAAAACACGCTCACAGCCGGTGCATCCGAAGAAGACATGGTGATGTCAGTCAAGCGGTTGGAGTGGGAACATATTCAGCGCGCGCTCGCTGAAAATAATGGCAATATCAGCGCGACAGCACGCCAGCTTAAAATGCATCGACGTACATTGCAGCGCAAGCTGCAAAAAAAACCTGTGTCGGAATAGGACCGGGTCATAAGCTATAAAACACCCATGGTGACCCGGTCGTTGCCAGCATAATCTGCAACGGTTTCAACCCGATCAAACTTCGCCTGTAAAAATAAATTGCGCACGCGCTCCGCTTGATTCCAGCCGTGCTCAACAATTAGCCAACCGTTGTCGTGCAGAAAATCAGCAGCGTTTGCACATATATGTCTAATATCCGCTAAACCATCGGTTCCTGCAACGAGCGCGCTACGCGGTTCAAACTGCACATCCCCCTGCGTCAAATGTGGATCATTCGCTTCGACATAGGGAGGGTTGGTCACGATAATATCGTAATGCGCATTCACAGATTCAAACCAGCTGCTTTGAAAAATATTCACATGCTTTAAGTTAAGCCTTTGTTTATTGCGATTGGCTAACGCTACCGCATCGATATTTGCATCGACAGCATCAACGTGAATATCAGATAGCTCGTGGGCGAGTGCAAGCGCAATAGCACCGGTGCCGGTGCCTAAATCAAGGACGCGCGCTTCGGAAAAACAATGCGTCAATGCGAGTTCTACCAACAGTTCCGTCTCGGGTCGTGGTACCAGCGTTGAAGAATTCACTTCTAACTTGAGCGACCAAAATTCTTTTTCACCCAATAGATAAGCGATGGGTTCACCCCGCCCACGTTTTTCAACATAGCCTGCAAATAATGTATATTGCGTGTCCGTAATTTTATTTTCAAGCCAGGTGTACAAGTAGCTGCGGTTTTTATCCAAAACGCTGGCGAGCAAAACCTCGGCATCGAACCTGTCAATCGCGCCGCCATCCCCACGCGTCGCCCAGGCAAGACAATCTGCAATAGTGCAAGGCGGCGCCATATCAATCGCTCAGCGATGCGAGCTGGTCGGCCTGAAATTCGTTCACAAGCGGTTTAATGACTTCATCTAATCCACCTTCCATAATTTCTGCCAATTTATATAGCGTCAGATGAATACGGTGATCGGTAACACGCCCCTGGGGATAATTATAGGTGCGAATGCGCTCTGATCGATCGCCACTGCCGACCAGACTTTTTCTCTGTTCGGAATGGGACGCCGCAGCCTGCTCTTCCTGCGCCGAGTTGAGCCGGGCCGCCAATAGTGACATGGCCTTTGCCCGGTTTTTGTGCTGCGAACGCTCGTCCTGACATTCAACGACAATGCCCGTCGGTAAATGCGTTATGCGGATAGCCGAATCGGTTTTGTTTACGTGTTGCCCACCAGCACCCGAGGCCCGATAAGTATCCACTTTTAAATCGGCTTTATTTATTTCTATCTCTTCGAGCTCATCGGCCTCAGCCATAATCGCAACCGTACATGCAGATGTATGTATGCGCCCCTGGCTCTCAGTTTCAGGCACCCGCTGCACGCGGTGAGCGCCTGATTCAAATTTTAATTGCGAATACGCGCCTTGACCGACAACACGTGTAATAATTTCTTTATACCCACCGTGATCACCATGACTCTCACTAATAATTTCAACACGCCATTTTTTTGTCTCGGCATAGCGTGAATACATGCGGAACAGGTCCCCGGAAAAAATTGCCGCTTCGTCACCACCCGTACCGGCACGAATTTCCAGAAAAACATTTTTATTGTCATTCGGATCTTTCGGCAGTAGTAATTTTTGCAGTTCTAGTTCCAATGGTGCTACCAGCACTTCACTCTGTTTGAGATCATCTTGCGCCATCGCTCTCATATCGGGATCGCTGTCGGAAGCCAGGAGCTTTGCTTCATCAATATCATTCATAACCTGCTGATATTTGCCGTAGGTTTGCACAACAGGCTCTAACTCCGCGTATTCTTTTGATAATTCACGAAATCGATTTTGGTCGCTAATAATGTCACCATCACCAAGCAAAATACCGACTTCCTGATAGCGTTCGGACAAAAGCGTGAGTTTATCTAAAATGGATTGTTTCATTCTTTGTAGTCACCGTTAAAAAAAGTGTGTGCAGTCCAGTTGGACATTTAACTGCGTGTGCCTTATTTGATTTTCAGTAATTAGCGCGACCAGCTAATTATCGGGATCTCGAGACTCCGAAAGGGAAAAGAGCTGCTTAAGACTACGTAACAACTCACTGCTTGTCCCAGGTTTCTTAAGCGACGTTGTAGGTTCATGCATAAATTTTTTGGAAAGGCCATTGGCTAAACGTTCAATGACGTGCTTGGGGTCTTGCCCTGACTTTAGTGCTTTGAGCGCTCTATCCAATTCGATATCTTTAAGCTGAGTGACGTGGTCACGAAATGCCCGTATCGTATCCACAGACCCCAAAGCCTGCCGTTCAATATGGTATTTTTTTACACCTTCATCAATAATTTCCTCGGCGATGAGTGCCGCTTTTTCTCGTGAACGCCGGTTTTCGTCAATCACCTCAGTCAGATCATCGACGGTATATAAAAACACATCATTTAATTCGCCAACCTGAACTTCGATATCCCGGGGAACAGCGATATCAACCATAAACATGGGCTTGCGCCTTCTTATTTTTAGCGCCTGCTCAACCATCCCTTTACCAATTAACGGCAAGGGACTGGCTGTCGACGAAATAACAATATCAGCTCTAGGCAAATAATCGGCGAGATGACTTAGCAATAGCGCTTCACCATCGAAACCTTTAGCCAAACGCTGTGCATTTTCAAGGGTGCGATTCGCCACCAGTATTTTTTTTATGCCTTGTTCTTTAAGATGGCGGGCAACAAGCTCAACTGTTTCCCCAGCACCGACTAATAATGCCGTATCGCGGCGTAAGTCGGAAAAAATCTGCTGGGCCAAACTCACTGCTGCGTAGGCGACAGAAACCGGATTCTCGCCGATGGCGGTCTCAGATCGTACCCGCTTGGCGACACTAAACACCTGTTGAAATGCCGCGTGCAGGTGGCTGCCCAACGTCGAATTTTGATCGGCTTGCGCGTAGCAGCTTTTCATCTGACCCAAAATCTGCGGCTCACCGAGGATCAGCGAATCGAGCCCACTCGCAACTTTCATCATGTGGCGCACAGCCTCGTGTTCCGAGTAGCTATAGCAATGCGGTCTTACAACGTCGGCATCTATTGCTTTAAAATTCGCAACCCAACACATAAGCTCTTCAATACGCGCGCCAGATTCACAATAAAGTTCCATTCGATTACATGTGGAAAGAATAGCAATCTCGCGAGCAATATCGCTTTCCACCGCCATTTTTAACGCGCGGGCCGCGTCCTCCGGTGAAAAGGCCAGGTTTTCTCTCACATCCACCGTCGCAGTATTGTGATTTATTCCAAGTGCAATAAACGTCATTACTTCATATGTGCTGGAAAGCAGCGCATTCTCCGTGTTCGATGTCTTTTAAGCAAGACGTGCCACCGAATATGCCTGCATGTAAGCGCGAAATTGAGTATAGTTGAGTTCGAACAGTGATAACTATGAACGCCCGCATAGAACCAGGGCCAAGCTTAACCACTTCTCAGTTCTGAGAACATACAGGAGAATAGATGTTGTCTCGTGCCGCCAAGGCAAGTTTTTTTATTCTAAGCTTTATGCCCACGCTCATTCACCGCCCCTATCTATCCATTGTATCCCAGTTCAACGCGAACCATGATTCCGCGCTGCGAAGAATTTTTCAGTTTTCCTGCTTGTTAGTATTAATAAGCGCCTGTGCACAACAAAAGGAAAAAGAACTCCCCATCCCACCCCATGAACCCCTGCCAAAAACGCACATTGAAAGTACTAAACAGCTAGATGAAGAAACCTTGTACACAATCCTCGTGGCTGAATTGGCGCTTGTAAGGGAGCACTATGAGCTAGGACTCGCAAATTACGCTGCACAATCAGAAGCGACGCAAGACGTTAACATTACCGCGCGCGCGGCCCAAATCTCACGCATACTGAACCGGCATGACAAATCGCTCGAACTCGCTGAACGCTGGCACGAACTCGACCCAGGCAATCGCGAAGCGCGGCTGATTCTTATTTCGGAATATGTCTATCACGAGCGTTTTAGTGAAGCCTTTGACGAGGCCTCCCAATTGCTCAAAGCAGGAGAAACAGCGGGCTTCGAAGAGATTGCAATAGAAGCTGTGCAAAAGGGCTACAGCGGTCTCGATACGCTTAGTGACCACTACAAGACCTTGCTCAATCTCTACCCCGATAATATTGAGTTGCTCATTGGTTCAGGCGTGCTGCTTCAGGCAAGCAAGGACCTGGAACCCGCGCTCGCCTACATCAGGCGCGCACGCGAAATTGCGCCCGAAAACGCCAGAGCAGTCTACCAAGAATACCGAATACTGAAGGCGCTCGAACTGGATGAGGAAGCTACAGAGACCTATGGTCATCTCGTTGCCCTGCAGCCAAATAACTTTCGCGCGCGCAGTCGTTACGCGCATATGCTCATTCGCGTTGACATGCCTTCCGCACTGGAGCAATACACCATTTTGCACAACCAATCGCCGCAAAATAACGATGTACTGCTGAATTTGGCGCTTATTCAGCTCGATCAAGGCAAGTTTGACCAGGCGAAGGGAAACTTTGAAACACTGCTCGAACGCAACGAGCACCTCCAGATATCCAACTACGGCCTGGCAGAGGTAGCTCGGGCGAATGAGAACCTCGATACCGCACTAACACATTACATGCGTGTTGACAGCGGCAGCCGCTATGTCGATGCCGCTTCTAAAGCAGCAGTCATCATCACTCAAAACGAAGGCTTTGAAGACGCACTCACGTTTTTGGCCAAACGCCGTGAAAAAGCGACGAATGAAGACAAAGAAAGCCTGTTTCTGATAGAAGCCGATACGCTTAATAAAGCCGGTCAACCGGAACGTGCCATCGCCACGTACGATCTCGGCATTCAACGCTTTCCAGACAGCGTCACACTGTTGTATTCGCGCGCGATGCATTTCGCTACGCAAGGCGAGGTAGCCGCAGCCGAGATCGATTTCAAACGTATTTTGGAACATTCGCCCGAAAATGCCGCAACGCTAAACGCTCTGGGTTACACGTTGCTCGATCTCACCGACCGGATAACCGAAGCCGGCCGCTATATTCGTCAAGCCTACGCTTTACAGCCCGATGACCCGGCAATCATCGATAGTATGGGCTGGCTCGAGTACAAACTGGGTAATCTTCGCAAAGCCCAAACACTGCTCGAACGTGCACTCGAACTCTACATGGACGATGAAATCGCTGCACATTTGGGTGAAGTCCTTTGGGTGCAGTCGCAAAAACGCCATGCAAAGAAAATCTGGCGCAGGGGACTCGATCACGACCCCGACTCCGAGGTTATCAAAGCAACGATAAACAGGCTCGGCGTCAAGTGGCCCTAATCGACACACGTTCAGCAGGTACATTGCTCAAAACACTCTCATACACCGTCGCTGTGCTGACACTCTTTGGCTGTACGAGTCAGCAATCCGTAGATGCCAGCTATGCTCCTGAAGCCCTGGTTGCGCTTGAGGACTGGCGCATTGAAGCTAAACTGGGGATACGCACTCAAAAGGAAGCTCACAGCGCTTATTTGCGCTGGCATTTTTCGCAGGGGGACTACGATGCCCAGCTTTTTGGTCCGTTTGGAAAAGGTAAAGTTTTTATTGAAAAGCAAGGCCGGCGTATTACGTTGACGGATAACGACAAACAACAACACTCTCATTCAGCGGAAGCGCTATTCCAGCGCATTACCGGCTACAAAGTACCAATAGACAACTTATTGTCATGGATAAAAGGGATTCCAGTTCCAACGACACGCGCCGACGATCTTGTATTTGACGAACTTGGGCGCCTCACGGGGCTTCAACAGGACGGCTGGCAGATAAGCTATGACCGCTTTGTAAACGTTGATTCGCTCTGGCTGCCCACCAAAATCGTGATGCGGGATTCCCAGCACAAGGTCACGCTTATTGTTAAAAAATGGCAAGCCGGGCCTACAGCAACCCATTGAGCTTCCGAGGGCCTGTTGACGCCAGGAAAATAGCTGTGAAAACCGGCACTTAACGTGCTTGACTATTAATAGAACAAAGATTTGACAAGAGCCTGACGCGCAATTAGAGTAGCGGCCTTCCTCGAGGGGGGCGAAACTTTAAGGGCTCCAAAAAGCGCGTAAAAAGCAATAACTACGCGGTCTCAAAGAGATTTGCGCAGGATGTCTGCAGCTCGAGGAGCGGGCTAAACAAGCCTCCCCATGCAGGGTTTTACTGGGGTGTAGCCAAGCGGTAAGGCAGCGGGTTTTGATCCCGTCATGCGAAGGTTCGAATCCTTCCACCCCAGCCACTTCGGTGACGCCTAAGCGACATTCGCGAATCTCCTAGACTGAATTTAGCAGCAGATAAAAGAGAGGTGCATTTGTGGCGGATTTAATGGTCTTTACTGGCAACGCAAACCGACAGCTAGCGACGGAAGTTTGCCAAAATCTGCACGTACCTTTGGGCGACATTATTGTCGACAAATTCTCAGATGGAGAGATTCGAGTCGAACTCAACGAGAATGTGCGCGGTCAAGACGTTTTTGTGCTTCAGCCGACCTGCGTACCGACCAATGACAACATTATGGAGTTATTGGTCATTATCGATGCGCTCCGACGCGCCTCAGCGGGTCGCATCACTGCGGTGGTACCCTATTTCGGCTACGCCCGCCAGGATAGACGCGTACGTTCAGCCCGCGTTCCGATCACAGCTAAAGTCGTGGCCGATATGATGGTCACCGTGGGTGTTGACCGGGTGCTGACAGTGGACTTGCACTCCGAGCAAATCCAAGGATTTTTTGATGTACCGGTAGACAATGTCTACGGTTCACCGGTACTGCTTGACGATATTCGCAAGCAAAACTTTGACGATCTGGTGGTTGTTTCCCCAGACATTGGCGGCGTGGTTCGCGCACGCGCGGTCGCTAAACAGCTCGGTATAGAGCTAGCGATCATCGACAAACGCCGCCCAACGGCGAATATCGCAGAAATTATGAACATTATCGGTGAGATCGAAAACCGAACCTGTCTACTGGTTGACGACATGGTCGATACAGCAGGCACCCTCTGCAATGCCGCGAAAGCGCTGAAAGAGCACGGGGCAAAGAAAGTTGTTGCCTACGCAACCCACCCGGTGTTATCGGGTTCAGCCATTGATAGGCTCAACGCATCAGAGCTGGACGAGTTGGTGGTCACAGATTCCATCCCGCTCTCTGATGAAGGCAAACATTGTAAAGCGGTTCGCCAACTCACGTTGGCAGACATGCTGGCTGAGGCGATGCGTCGCATCAGCAACGAAGAATCTTTGAGTGCGATGTTCAACTAAACCTGAACGCACGCTCAAGACAACTGCCGAATTAACGGCACTTTATTAATTCCTTGGCAAATCCTGGTCGCGGGTTGTCAGGGCGTAAACTGGAGAGAGTTATGTCTGCTGAAGACTTTAAAATAGACGCAAAGCTCCGCAAAGACGCAGGGAAAGGTGCGAGCCGCCGCCTGCGCCGCGAAGCTTCCGAAGTACCGGCCATTGTTTATGGTGGCCGCAAAAAGCCTCAAATGATCAGCCTGGAATATAAAGAGCTTATCAAGCACCTCGAGCACGAGGCCTTTTATTCTCACATTATCGAGCTAAATGTCGAAGGCAAAACTGAAAATGTGATTTTAAAAGATTTACAGCGCCACCCATCAAAAGCAGTTATTTACCACGCTGATTTTATGCGCATCTCTAAAACGCAAAAACTGCGCGCTAAAGTGCCTCTGCACTTTATCAATGAAGCTTCTTCCAAAGGTGTGAAGCTCCAGGGTGGCCAGGTCTCCCATGGCATGGCCGAACTCGAAGTCAGCTGCTTACCTGCAAACTTACCCGAGTACATCGAGGTCGATCTCGCGGACGTGGAAATTGGGCAAACTGTCCATATTTCCGATATCACTTTGCCAAAAGGCGTTGAATCCGTTGCGCTATCCCACGGCTCAGATCATGATTCCGCTGTGGCTGCAATCAATAAGCCTAAAGGCAGCGCTATAGCTGACGAAGAAGACGACAGCGAAGCAGAAGGCGAAGACACGGCAGAATAAGCGAATAGGCGGTTTGCCAATTGTCAGGCTGACCGCCGCTTAAACTGGGACAAACCTGGGCGCTTCTATGAAAACGGCTGCCGTTCCTATTCGCTTGATTGTGGGCCTGGGCAACCCTGGCTCTGAATACGAGCAGACACGTCACAACGCGGGTCAGGACCTCGTCGAGCAACTTGCCAGCGCCCTTTCAGCATCACTCAGCAGCACACCAAAGTTCTTTGGTCTGAGTACACTCGCCCGCACGGCGAATACCGATATCCGACTGCTCGTACCAACGACGTTTATGAATCGAAGTGGCCAGGCCGTGGCTACACTCAGCCGTTTCTATAAAATCGCACCGGAACAAATCCTCGTTGTCCACGACGAACTAGACCTTCAGCCTGGAGTCGCAAGACTCAAAGTGGGCGGCGGCCACGGCGGCCACAATGGTTTGCGCGATATCATAAGCGCACTGGGCAATAACAAAAACTTTACACGGCTACGTATCGGCATCGGCCATCCGGGCCACGCCAGTGCAGTGGCAGGCTACGTGCTGAAGCGCGCAGCTGCTGAAGACCGGGAAAAAATTTCATTTGCGATTGATGAATCACTGCGCATCGTTGATGATTTGGTCTCCGGCGATTGGGATAAGGCAACACGTCAATTGCATTCAAACACAAAGTAAAAAAGATCAGACAGGCTCTAAATTATGGGATTTAAATGCGGTATCGTCGGATTGCCAAACGTCGGCAAATCTACCCTGTTTAACGCTTTGACCAAAGCGGGCATAGACGCCGAAAACTTTCCGTTTTGCACGATAGAACCAAATTCCGGCATCGTGCCGGTACCCGACGCACGCATCGACCAACTCGCGAGCATCGTCAAACCTGAAAAAGTGATCCCCACAACTATGGAGTTTGTCGACATCGCAGGCCTGGTGGCCGGGGCTTCCAAAGGCGAAGGGCTGGGCAATCAGTTTCTCGCCAATATCAGAGAAACGGACGCAATCGCTCACGTCGTGCGCTGCTTCGAGAACCCTAATGTCATTCACGTCGACGGCACAATCAGCCCCGAAAATGATATCGCAGTAATCAATACCGAGTTAGCACTGGCAGACCTGGAAACCGTTGAAAAAGCACTGCAACGCTTTGCCAAGGCCGCAAAAGGGCAAGACAAAGATGCGATTAAGATGAAAGCGCTGTGCGAAAAGATACTGCCACACTTAAATGACGCCCTGCCGTTAAGATCGTTCACGCTGGACGAAGACGAACTCAACGCACTCAAACCGTTAAGCCTGCTGACAATCAAACCGACCATGTATATCGCCAACGTCGAAGAAGATGGCTTTGATAATAACGCCCTGCTCGACACTGTGCGCCAAATCGCAGATAGCGAAGGGGCTGTTGTCGTGCCCGTCTGCAACAAACTCGAAGCGGAAATTGCAGAGCTCGATGACGAAGAGAAAAACGAGTTCCTCGAAGACATCGGCATGGAAGAGCCTGGGCTTAACCGGGTCATCCGCGCGGGCTATGAACTTCTTGGACTACATACTTATTTCACTGCCGGCGTTAAAGAAGTGCGCGCCTGGACAATTCCTCTCGAGGCCACCGCACCCCAGGCGGCGGGTAAAATCCACACCGATTTTGAGAAAGGCTTTATCCGGGCCGAAGTCGTCGCTTATGCCGATTTTATTGAATACAACGGCGAAAGTGGCGCAAAGGAAGCGGGAAAATGGCGTCTCGAGGGGAAAGACTACATCGTGCACGATGGCGACGTCGTGCATTTCAGGTTTAACGTATAGAGCGAGCGGATCAACGCCAGCAGCTACTTGACTTTAACAGGTCGACTAGTGAAAATGGCCGCCCCCTCCGGGAGGGGTAAATGAGGGCAGGAGCCCGAGCCCATCGCCAATGGCGATGCGAGCAAGCAAAACCAAGTAAAGCCACGCCTTTACGCCAGGTTTTGCGCAGCGATGTTATAAAAAAATCAGGACGATTTTTTTATAACCTACATAAAAAGTGGCTAGGTAGCTCAGCTGGTTAGAGCGCAGCACTCATAATGCTGAGGTCGGGAGTTCAAGTCTCCCCCTAGCTACCACTTTACTTCTAAAGCCAATCAATCCGTTCAAGCCTTTCTCCGCACCCATGTTATGATCCGCCTCATATGTAAGATAACGTGTAAGGAAAAAATACGTGAATAAGGCATATTGGCATCAAATACAAAAAACGTTCCAAATAATTATTCTTTCTACGCTTCTGTTAAGTATCTTTTCGTGGGCAAAACCTGTGCCGATAGAACATTTCGCGAAAGGCATGGAATATTTTGATGCAGTAATATCGCCGGATGGACGCTATATCGCTGTCGAGCGCGCAGCAGACCAGGAAAAAACACTCGTCGCAATTGTTAAAACTGACGACTTATCTCTGCAAGGCCACGTTCCTGCAACTACCGATGAATCTCCTATTAACCCACTTTGGGTTACCGACGAACGTTTAATTGTTGAGTTTACCGAAGCATCAAAGCGTTATGAGCAGGAGTTCATAAATGGTGAACTTACAGCGCTAAATGCAGATGGAAAAAACCTTAAAAGAATTGTCGAACACCAAATATTTATTAGCAATCAGCCTATTAAACGTTTAAACGCGCTGCATGGCATCGCACAAGTAGTTCACACACTACCAGATGAAGAAAAGCACGTTCTTATTCGCTTTCACGAATTTACGTCAACGAAAGTCATTAAACCAGAGACGATATACAGAATAAATACCTCTAGTGGTAAGCTTAAAACTGTTACGGTAGCACCAAGCCTTGAGGCAAATTTTACCTTTTCAGCTTCTGGCGAACCGCTTTACGCCTTCGGTATAGACAAAAAACGCGCGAAGGAAGGCAATTATCTGGTCACACACAAATTTGTCGATGGGAAATGGGAGCTCTTAGGCGATGTAAATATCGACGCCGATCAGATTCAGGTGATCGCCGAAGGAAAACAAGATAACGAAATTATTGTCCTCGCTGAATTTGAACAAAAGACTGATCGTATTTACGCATATAATTTTGATACAAAAGAGAAAAAAGTGCTCTTCGCCCACGGCGAGGTAGATCCAAGCTCATGGGACAAAGACCCGGTCACCAATCAGATCGTCGCCATCCATTTCGACGCAGGCTACCCCAACATACATATTGTCGACCCGGAACATGTATACTCGCGTTGGTACCCAGCGCTTTACCAGGTATTCGAGGGAAAGCGCGTTAAAATCACCAGTGCAACCAAGGATGGGGGCAAATTAATTGTGCATGTATCGGCACCGACGGAACCGGGGCAATTCCACTTATTCGATACCAATACTAAAAAATTACGTTACTTATTTAACGCAGCAAACTGGATAGATACGGCAAGACTATCGGATGCAGAACCATTCTCGATAAAAGCGCGCGATGACAACCCAATACACGGTTACCTGACAATTCCAAAAGAAGGCGTTGCGCCACACCCTTTGATCGTACTACCCCATGGAGGGCCACACGGCATTAGGGATTATTGGCGCTATGATCAGGACGTGCAATTTCTGGCGTCACGCGGCTACGCCGTGCTGCAACCCAATTTTCGGGGGTCCGGCGGCTATGGTTTGGGGTTTAAGGAAAGCGGCTATCGCAAATGGGGCGCGGAAATACAATACGATATTATCGATAGCACACGCTGGGCACTTGCCAGAGCAGATATAGATGATACCCAGGTGTGTATTATGGGAAGCTCTTTCGGCGGTTATTCGGCATTAATGAGCCCCATTGTTGAACCCGACCTCTTTAAATGCGCCATCGGCATTGTGGGTGTCTACGACTTGAATCTTATGTGGAAAGCGGGAGATACAAATCAATATCGTCTCGGCAAAAACAGCCTGGATCTGTTTATTGGAAAAGACAAAGCAGAGCTGAGCCGGTTTTCTCCCGCCCTTCGCGCAAACGAACTAAAAATACCCGTATTTCTGGCTCACGGAAAACGCGATTGGCGCGCAGATGTAAAACATTTTTATGCTATGAAAAAGGCCCTGGAGAAACAAAAACACCCACTTGATACAATGTTAATTAAAAAAGAAGGACACGGCTTCGGCTCTGAAAAAAACAGAAAAGATCTTTACTCAAAGATTGAAAAGTTTTTATCTAAAAACCTTTAAAAATTCAGATTATGAAAAAAAAAGCCCTCAAATGAGGGCTTTTAACATAAAGGTTCACTAGTGGAAATAATAACGATGCTTTTTAGGCATCATACAATTTGCGTAATAAGTTGTCGTCGCAGGCCAGTCAGAAAAGATACCAATGATGCCGACATCTTTCGCCAAAACGTGTAACACGTCCATCATATCGCCATCGTTATTAATGACATCCAATCCGCCGTGATCTCCATTAGTTGTCTGATAGTACCAACCACCATTATCTTTTAACAAACCAGAGCGCTCGATAGTCCAGGTAATAAGTTTTAAACCCGCACGTTTTGCGTTTTTCGCATATTGCGAAGGAACGATGTTGCCATGATCATTTACATCAAGCAGCATCCACATAGGAGGCGCCAATACACGTACGCCGTCTGCACGCCATTCACGCATTTGCTCGAGGCTTACATCGAGATCGTAAACACCATCGAGGAAAACAGCTTGCCTGCCAAAGCGACGATTATTTTGCACCCAGTAAATCACATCGTCATAATTAAACGATTGTGCCCAAACACGTTTTGGGTGAATACCCGCTTCAACATATTCATTAATTAATTGTTGCGCATAGTCCTCTTGCGTATAGTCACCTTCATAAGGCATAGGTACAGAAGGTGATTTTAACTCAGGCGTAAAATCGACACCGAGTGAATCAAATAATTCAATACTTTCTGCGTGGGAAATCAATGTACCTTTACCCGAATAGAGATCCGTCCTCCAATTTGCCGTCGCATCCATATATTCTTCAATGGATGTCGCGTTCTTGTTCGCCGCATCCATTTTTCCTTGCAGTGACTTAAATTCTTCCAGCGTAATATCACTGGTGCAGCACTGAATATCAGCAGCGTTTACCAATCTACCGTCCACGTCAAACTGCGGAGGCACAGTGCACTGATCAGCGAGAGATGTTAATAGAATGTTTGTTGTGGTGTGGAGGTCACACTGTGAATGGCGACATACAAGTTCACGGTCTTTGGTAAAGGTAACATCACACTCTAAGATTCCCGCGCCCATTTTTGCAGCGGCCACATAAGACTCTTTTGTATGTTCCGGGAATTGCATCGGTGCGCCGCGGTGACCAATAGAAAACTTCGACGGGTACATGGGTTTATTTTCACAGCGCTGCAGTTTTCTTTTTAATTTACTTTCATCCATATCCTCGACTAAAAAGAAAGGTCTCGGCCCTAGATGAACAGGTTGCTTATGCTTAAAGTGATGATATTTTTTACTGTAATATTTTTTCGCATATTTATAGTAATTATCGTATTTAGTTTCGCTATTGTTCGCGAGGCTTGCCTGGCATAACAAAACAAAAAACGAAAAAGCTGAAATTATTATGGTTTGGCGCATAAGTTCTCCTGGGGCCTTTTTCATGAATAGGGACCATTAGATTAAGAAGCTTTCATTGCAGCAAGGTGCCGTTTTTTTGATGATGCTGCTGCGGTTTTATGACAACATTTGTTACCACCAGATTAAATGATGTCTTTCCTGCGTATTCATATAAGTTTACTGTGATCTATTTGATTTTTTCTTTCACTTTATATGAGCTTTTTTTGCAGTACTCATAAACGGAATAGTTTGAGAGGCAATTATGGCGTGTGAACTATCTATATCTAATATTGAAGGCACTCGAAATGAAACTGGCGACTTTACCGGTATTCAAGTTCAGGGTACGAGTAACGAATGTCGCCAGGTCGAAGTACTTGTCAGCTGCCTCGACCGACGGGTCGGTGGCATAGAATCTGAATCCTTTATTGTTGACGTTGAAGCCGATGGCAGCTGGATTGTTAACATAGGCGCAAGCCGACTCCCAGACTGCATTGCCTGCTATCAACCGCTGACGGTTACCGCGACGTGCATTATCGAAGGAAATATTATTCATCCCGACTGCAGTCCGGTAAGCCAAACACTTTCGCTGCCGTGCCCGGGAAGCGATTGCCCTGACGTACGTGTCACAACCTATATTTCCCCGTCGTGTAATGCCGATCGAAGCCGCAACGTTGTATTTAATATAAGCGTCGTCGACGCACCGCCTGGCATCGGTATTCAAACGCAGCTAATCGCCGGCGACGGCACTGAGTACACACCGCGGACAGATAGAGCTTATGCCATTGGGCACCCCTATGACGCTACTGCGCCGCGCAATGTGAATCCCAGGTTGCGTATTTTGTCTCCAGCAGGCTGTCCAGACATTGTTCTCCCTTCACTCGCCGTGCCCTATTGCGAAATACCCCCACCACCACCTGGGCCTGTATGTCCCACGTTGAGACGCGTAACGGCAACGACAATACCCAGCGAAATCGGCTGTCAGGTTTTATGGGTCGCGGAGGTCGAACCGCCCGGCGAAGGCACTTACGAATGGTCATTTGATGGCGTTGGCGAAGCGCCAAACCGAAGCCGTTCAGCACTGAAAACCTATGCGGATTCCGGCGAGCATCGGGTCGACGTGCGTTTTCGCCCAGACAATGCATCCTGCCCACTCTCGCGCATGACGGGCAGCGCGGATCTCAGCGATTGTGAACCTCCCGAAGGCGGCGGTGACGGGGAATCAACCGGCTGCATTATCGCGCGGGTAGCGATGGTGGCGGTGCTCGCCACCGCGATTGTCGCCGCAGCACTGGCAACATGCCTATCACCACCGCAACCATGGTTAATTGCGGCAGCGCTTTTTGCCGCAGCATTTATTATCGTTGCAATTCTCTGGGGAGTTTTTTGTTCTCCAAAGCCGTGCAAATGGTTCCTGCTGGTCACAGCACAAGCCGCCTACGCCGCCGGGTTAATGTTGGTCAACAGTATTGGTTGCTGTACAGTACTTGGCTATGTCGGCGCTGGGGTTGCCACCGCTGGCTTATTATTGCTTATTGCGTGGAAGCAAGCCTGTAACGAAAGCTGGTGCACTTTCGCTCGCGAAATCGCTTTTGTCACTGTGGGTGTGCTCGCACAGATATTTGTTTTACTCGGCGCCATTTGCGGCACGCCCGGCTTTGCAGAAGAACCACTGCCTGCTTTGATTTGGGGCGTGTTTAACCTCCTCGGAATTGCCTTTATCGCCGCTGGTTTAGGCTGCTCTATCGCGGCAGATGACTTGACGCGAGATGCATTGGAAGATGAAGACTTAACACCTCGTTTTCCAGACGATGGTTAATATAAAAACAATGTAAACTCCGGCACCCAGCCAGGCTCAAATCACCACGCTTGGGTGCCGGTATATCAAAAAATTACCATAACAGTTAAATTTTCAAAGCCCCCAAAAATAAACCTGTTAAAAAAACCACAATTAAGAAGATAAAACGGCTTGTCCATTTTTTAAATAGAAATACTACAAACGACAGATATGGAACAAAAATAGAAACCCTCCCAAATTCCAAGCGCCTTAAAGCACCTGATAACTCCATGTTTATGACGATAAAAAACCCCAACAAAATCAACAAAAACAACTCTTTTTTAAATTTTTTTGATTTTAATACTGAACCAATATTTAACGCCTGCTTGTGACCAGCTCCTCGAAAAATTTTCTTTAGCATGATTATCTTTTTTTGATCTTATACTAAATTAAGCTGATCCAGGTATCAAAAACTTCATACACACTATCAGCAAAGTAAATCCAACAATAAAGTAAAGTGAAGAAACCATGGCTGGATGACGTAACTTCAATTGTAGTTTGATCGCTTCCCATTCACTCATCTGTTGAGCTTTCTTCAACCTGGGAACCACCCACTTTTGCAATTCTTCTTTATCGTAGATCCTTATGTTCTGCTTCGCGCTACTCCAAATGACAAGCACATCTTCAATAACCAAAACCCTCTGATTAAAACGGATGTGCTCGCCTTCTCCACTCACCACCCTATTGCGATGATCCTTTAACAAGAGTTTGTCACCGGCAATACCAATGCCCGCATTCGCCAGCGACCGCATAGCCTGAACAACACTGTGAATAATTAACCATAAAACCACGATCATAATTCCCACCAACAGCCAAAGCTTAGGTGGCACCGCACTATCTCCAAGCGCTAAAGGTATTATGGCGAGAATGAGAAGCGGTATGATCAACCAAAGAACCAGGCGGTAGCGGCCGTAGCGCTCAAATTGGTTAACCAACCAATATTCAGTTAAACCATCGGGCATGCTTATCTCACCATCAATGGGCCCCATAAAGTTGGCCCGCCGTCGCTTAAGCGCCTCCCAATCCCCGCGGCGCACACCGATATACATGCCCATAATAAATAAAACAATCGCTACACCCAATGTAACTAGTACACCACTCCAGTAAAATTGCTTGTCGTGGCGAACGGCTTGTAATGCCAGCTGTAAATCCGACGGTTCAAAATTTTCTAAACGCCGACCACTCTGATCAAAACGATAGATACACTGGTTGTCCAAATCTGTGATTAAAATATTTCCATCCAACCAATCCAGATCATATGGGTCAGCATTAGAGGGTAAAGATAGCTCACCCACCTGCCGCCAATACTGGTCATAACGAATAATACGGCCATCTCTCATGCCGTTATCCATAATGTTAACCCACCATTCATCGTCGACTTTTAAAAGATTGAAGGGCCAGCGATAGGGTGCTCTCAAGCTTGTTTCATATTCAGCCCGAAGAGTTAAACTGTTATCGATCACGTAGTGTTTAATATGATGGTGATTGGTATCGGCCAGCCAAAACCCATGTGCATCAATATGGAATTTATTCGGGTAGCGAAAGCCTTCCAAGGTTTCCTTTACAGCCCCCTCTGAATTAAGCCGGTAAAGTTTATGTTCACTTGCATGAGTGACAAATACATCGCCACTCGTCCTATCCACATCAATGTGAAAAGAGCGCGCCATAAGCGGTAAGGCGTCACTGAAAAGTCGACAGGAATCTGAAGATAGATCACACAAATGAAGGCCAGGCAGATCATGCTGAACTACATTGATCAGCAACTGCTGCTGCGATAAAAAGGCAAAATCACCATAAGTATCCGCAAAGCCAAACCGATTTATATCGATATCGCGTAGCAACGTCTCATCGTCCGAATATTCATAGAGATGATTACCCATACGAATCACGGTCGTTTGCCAAGGTGTCCGTTTGATATTATCGACAGTCTCGACGCTTATGCTTTTATCATAAGCCCAAAAACCGATACCGAATACAGCTAGAAAGACTACAAGAACTAAAGTGGCTTGCAGGGGATGGAGAGATTTTTCTTTCATTGACACATCCACAATCAAACGAAATATAGCTAAATTTTAGATAAACAAAAAATCACTCACAACTACCCCACGTGATGTACGAATCTAAATTAAAAACAAGTAAATACAAAAAACAATAAAACTGACCAAAATAAAGCTAGAACTATCCAAGACCCATTTTAACTTGGGCAAACAGACGACAGACTGATCTGGCTTATTTTTGTCAACATATACAAAACCAGAACTAACAATCTGGTCTACAAATTTTTTAGCTTTATCTTTGTCGTAAAATCTTATAAATTTTTCGACATTATATGAATCACCCTTATATTGTTTTTCCTCATAAGTATACGTATAGCTAAATCTAGGAATATAAAGATCAACTAACACATAAACTTGATTTTCTTTTTTTTCAAAAATATTGCTTTCAATACACGCTTCAACCTTTGTAAAGCTCCTAAGCTAAAGAACCCTAACCAACTTAATGAAGCCAACTAGAAAAAGAGCCAACGATAAAATGAGTAAGAAAGTCATATTATTTTATTGACAGTTTTGGGATACAGAAACCAGTCTGGAAAATGCAAAATCTAATCCTGCCCCAACAAAAAAAGCGGCAAGTGGATTGACCAAAACCGTTGTCAACCTCATCACCAATAACGAAATAACTGTCGCGAGAGTAACAAAAAAATACGACATCGAATCCGGAAACACACTGAATGCCTGCATCATTATCTCACCATAAGACCACGACTGCACTCAATGTAGAAAACAAGCTAATAGCGCTCAAAAAAAAAAGCAAAAAACTGCAATATAATCATTAAACACTAATCCCTACCTACAAAATAACCACTTATAAACAATAAAAATAAAACAAAAACCCAAACAATAACCTCTATAGTTATTACTGTTTTTTTTTCGTTATCACCTTCTTCAGGCTTTTTTTCTTTCTTCATAAAAAGGACTAATTTTGAGAGTCTGACGGTATCATAAGCAATACTGGAAGCAACATCAAAAACAAAGGTAACCCCAAACTACCACTGACGGTAAACAAACTGATCAATAGCAAAGCTGTTACAAGCCTGACAATTGAAAATATCTGTAAATTAAAACTACCACCTTGAGCCAAATGAATTATCAACCCACTCAACATCGCTGCTACACCACTTACTAATAAAGGACCGGCAAGAAATGGTATAGCAGCAAGAACCAATGGATTTGTGATAACAAACATTCCGACCAAGAACATTATGGCACCTAAGAAGGTTGCAATCAAAGCGCCACTCACACCACCAGCAATCAGATACGCTCCTGCTCCAGTTTCTGGATCAACTAAAAGATAACCGATATTAGTTCCGCCAGCGAAACTAATAGGCTGTTCATGAGCAGTAGCAACTTTACCCGCTAAAACTGCATTTCTTATTTCACTTTCAATATCTGAACCAAGATCAATCGCCGCAAGTTCAGATGAAAGATTATCACGAGTGATCGTCCATATTCTCTGTCCTTCAGCACTAATGCCTTCTGATTTATCTTGCTCTGTAGAAAAAACTTGTTCTGGTATTAGATGTTCCATAGCAGACGCACAAACACCGGAAGTTCTTACAAAATTGACTCTCTTCTCTCTGCCATTGTCTTTTGCCACTCCTTATGTAAAAAAGCCACGCGGTTATCGAACAAATATCGGAAGGTAAATATATTTAACATGACAAACACCCACCCAGCAACTAAAACTAGATACTACAACACGTTTATTAATCTGCTGTTTCTTTAAGCACGCAGAAAGGTTCTAGTCCTTATAAATCAATTGATGAATGAATAAATGACAAACTGCAAAGAGCGGAACAATTCCGTTTATTGATTGCCCAACGACAATAGTTGTTAAAAAATAATGGGCAACCAAAAAAAACATCATAACCAATACGGTTAAAAAAGAAATTGCCACAGAAATTAATCTAGCCAATGAAATGGAAAACCCTATTTCTTTTTGAATATAATTAATGCACAACAACAACAAAATGGATATTCCACCGGCCCACATTAAATATTGTTCTATCTGCGTCATAATTGGTTTTTTTAAAATTAAAGAAGAAAGATCGCGGGTATCGTTGTGAGAAAGCTCATTATCGCTAAAAACAATGGCGCTCCAGCTCCTAAAGTAATCAGCCCAGGCAAAAAAGCCACCAGAGCTATTAAAGATACAGTAAATGCAATGAAATTAATAGCTGAACTTAAACTAGGGCTAGCTCCAGTCAAGCTAAGAAAACCAATCCCAAAAAGTGACAGAGCAGTAGCACCAATTACAGTAATTAATGGTACAGCAACAAACAAACCTATAAGAGCCACCAGTGCACCTATAAATGCAGCAATTAGTAAAATGATCGCTCCACTTTCTCCCCCATTAATTATTAACCCGGAATTCAAATATGCCTGATATAATTTACGGATGAAATCAAAAATTGACACTCGCACATTATCTTTCGACAGCATTGAAGAAAAGCGCCGTACCGC
>JANQJP010000034.1 GCA_028281575.1 Cellvibrionaceae bacterium | reverse complement strand
GCCACCCCAGACTTCTGCGCAAACGCGCGTCAGCGCTGCTGTCAGGGTTGTTTTACCATGGTCTACGTGACCGATGGTGCCCACATTCACGTGGGGTTTTGTACGCTCAAATTTTTCTTTAGCCATTATTAGCTCCCCTTAAGTTACTCAGCCCCACGCAGTGATTGGCCGAAATTGAACACAAATTACATTTTAACCAACGTTTTTCTTAATAATCTCGTCGGCAACATTCGCTGGCGCCTCAGCATAACGCTCAAACTCCATCGTAAATGTCGCGCGCCCTTGAGTGGCTGAACGCAAATCGGTGGCATAACCAAACATCTCTGCCAAAGGCACTTCTGCGTTGACAACTTTACCCGAAGGATTTTCATCCATGCCATGAATCATGCCGCGACGACGATTCAAGTCGCCAACAACATCACCCATATTCTCTTCTGGCGTCACAACTTCAACTTTCATAAGCGGTTCAAGCAAAACAGCGCTGCCCTCGTCCGCGAGTTTTTTTGTCGCCAGGGAACCCGCGATCTTAAACGCCATTTCGTTGGAGTCAACATCGTGGTATGAACCGTCGTAAAGCGTGGCTTTTAATCCCAGCAACGGATAACCGGCAAGCACACCGTTTTCCATCTGGTCTGTAATGCCTTTTTCAACCGCCGGGACGTATTCTTTCGGAACCACGCCACCGACAATTTCATTTACAAATTCCAAGCCTTCCGCATTTGGATCATCTGCAGGTTCAAACTTGACCCAAACATGCCCGTATTGACCGCGGCCGCCCGACTGACGAACAAATTTGCCTTCAATCTCGCTCGCCCGCGTAATTCTCTCCCGATAGGCGACTTGCGGCTTGCCAATATTCGCTTCGACGCTGAATTCACGACGCATACGATCGACAATAATATCGAGGTGCAATTCACCCATGCCGGAAATAATTGTCTGACCCGTTTCTTCATCGGTTTTGACACGAAACGACGGGTCTTCCTGCGCGAGTTTGCCGAGTGCTACGCCCATTTTTTCCTGGTCTGCCTTGGTCTTTGGCTCAACCGCAACTGAAATAACCGGGTCGGGAAAATCCATGCGTTCAAGTACGATCTTGCCATTTTCTGAACAGAGCGTATCGCCCGTGGTCACATCCTTGAGCCCGATGGCCGCGGCAATATCACCCGCGAGCACCTCCTTAATTTCTTCACGGCTGTTGGAGTGCATTTGCACCATACGGCCAACACGTTCTTTCTTGCCTTTTACCGAGTTATATACGGCGGTGCCACCCTCAAGCTTACCGGAATAAACACGGAAGAAGGTGAGCGTGCCAACAAAGGGGTCCGTCGCAATTTTAAATGCGAGCGCAGAGAAAGGCGCTGAATCATCTGCGGAGCGTGTATCAACCGTTTCGCCATCCTCCAGCGTACCTTCGATGGCTTTTACTTCTTCTGGTGAAGGCAGGTATTCAATGACCGCATCTAATACGGCCTGCACACCCTTGTTTTTGAATGCCGAGCCACCCAGGACAGGTACGATTTCATTAGCAAGCGTGCGTGCGCGAAGACCGGCCTTGATTTCTTCCTCCGAGAGTTCGCCGTCTTCGAGATACTTTTCCATCAATTCTTCATTCGCTTCCGCTGCGGCCTCAACAACATACTCATACATCTCGTCGCATTGCTCAACTAAATCCGTTGGGATATCAGCGTACTCAAAGGTCATGCCCATATCCTCTTCGTTCCAGAGGATGGCTTTTTTCTTAATAAGATCGACAACGCCTTTAAATTCGTCTTCAGCGCCGATGGTCATCTGCACAGGTACCGGGTTTGCGCCTAAACGATCCTTGAGCTGCTCGACAACATCCAGGAAGCTCGCACCAGCTCTATCCATTTTATTCACAAAAACCAAGCGCGGGACTTCATATTTATTTGCCTGGCGCCACACAGTTTCTGTCTGGGGTTGCACGCCCGAAGAGCCGCAGAGAACCACGACCGCACCATCGAGCACGCGAAGAGAGCGCTCAACTTCGATCGTAAAATCGACGTGCCCAGGGGTATCGATAATATTGACGCGATGCTGGTCAAATTGCTGTTGCATGCCGGCCCAAAAACAGGTCGTTGCGGCAGAGGTAATGGTAATACCGCGCTCCTGTTCCTGCTCCATCCAATCCATGGTCGCGGCGCCATCATGCACTTCGCCGATCTTGTGTGACAGGCCGGTATAGAAAAGCACCCGTTCGGTCGTCGTTGTTTTACCCGCATCAACATGCGCGCAAATACCAATATTTCGGTAACGGGCAATAGGGGTTTGACGAGCCACAGAGCGTTCCTTTTAAGTTAACCGTCTACCGTAAAAACGGCGGGGTAAAACGTTAAAAGGCAGCGAATATAGCTGCCTTTTGTGAAAAATATATGTAACGAGAATTAGAAGCGGAAATGCGAGAACGCTTTGTTAGCTTCAGCCATTCGATGCACGTCTTCTCGTTTCTTAACCGCGCTTCCTTTACTTTGAGAAGCGTCGATAAGTTCGCCAGCCAGACGCTGAGCCATGGATTTTTCACCGCGGCCACGCGCGTATTCAACTAACCAGCGCATCGCCAACGCCGCGCGACGCGAAGGACGCACTTCCACCGGTACCTGGTACGTCGCACCACCAACTCGGCGGGATTTTACCTCTACCAAAGGAGCGACATTCTCTAAGGCTTCTTCAAATACTTCGAGGGGGTCTTTGCTCAGTTTTTCCTGAACAATATCCATTGCGCCATAAACAATGCGCTCAGCAACGGATTTTTTACCACTCACCATAACGTGGTTCATGAACTTCGCCAAAGTCACATTATTGAACTTTGGATCTGGCAGAATTTCGCGTTTCGCGACTACTCTTCTTCTAGGCATGTTTGCTCTCTCTTTTCAGGTTATCCCGAGATAATTTCAACGAAACTGCGCGAAGCATGTTTCGAACCCACTCGGCCTTACTGAATTAAAAATTTATTTAGGACGCTTGGCGCCGTATTTAGATCGACGCTGTTTACGATCGGCTACACCAGATGTATCCAATGAACCGCGAACAGTGTGATAACGAACACCAGGCAAGTCTTTAACCCGTCCACCACGAATAAGCACGACACTGTGCTCCTGCAGGTTGTGGCCTTCACCACCAATGTAGGAAGTCACTTCAAAACCGTTGGTCAAACGCACACGACAAACTTTACGCAGTGCTGAGTTCGGCTTCTTAGGTGTCGTTGTGTATACGCGCGTGCACACACCGCGACGTTGAGGACAGGCCTCAAGCGCTGGAACAGTGCTTTTCTTCGCAACACGTTTACGCGGCTTACGAACCAATTGATTGATCGTTGCCATGAATTAGTTTCTCCAATTCGCCCCACGCAGGGCATTCTATTTACTTTGCGTGTCGACGCCACTACGGCGGGTGGCGCATTGTAATGACGCCACCTTAGCGAGTCAACTATTGGCTAGATTTCAACGCCTCAGTCAATGCGACTTCTATCTCTTCCGCGCTAACGGAGTCGGTAGACGCCTGCTGCTCCGCTTTTTCTTTACGCTCGTTGTGATATGCCAGACCCGAACCCGCTGGAATCAGTCGACCGACAACAACGTTTTCTTTTAGACCACGCAGGTTATCAACACGTCCAGTTACCGCAGCTTCCGTCAGGACACGAGTGGTTTCCTGGAACGATGCGGCGGAAATAAACGATTCCGTCGCGAGTGATGCCTTCGTAATCCCCAGCAACTGACGCTCGTACGACGCGGGCTGCTTACCGTCTGCACGAAGCTTTTCGTTATCGTCCAAGACTTTAGCAAATTCAACCTGCTCGCCTTTAACGTATTCGGAATCGCCCATCGCAGTAATTTCAGCTTTGCGCAGCATTTGTCGAACGATCACTTCAATATGCTTATCGTTGATCTTCACACCCTGCAATCGATACACGTCTTGAATTTCGTTAACAATGTAGTGCGTCAACGCTTCCACGCCTTGCAGGCGTAAAATATCGTGCGGATTGCTTGGACCTTCAGAAACCACTTCACCCTTAGTCACCGTCTCACCCTCAAACACGGTCAATTGACGATGCTTGGGAATAAGGACCTCGTAATGCGTCGAGCCATCGGCAAGTGGTTGACCATCAGATGGGGTGATTTTCAAACGGCGCTTGCCCTTGGTCTCTTTACCAAAGGACACGATACCGGAGATCTCCGCCAGAATTGACGGTTCTTTCGGCTTGCGCGCTTCAAAGAGGTCGGCAACACGAGGCAGACCACCGGTGATATCGCGCGTTTTTGATCCCTCTTGAGGAATACGCGCAATAACGTCGCCCACTTTAACTTCGTCACCATCGGACAGGTTCAAAATAGCTTTCGCCGGAAGCATGTAGTGCGCGGGCTGCTTGGTATTACCCAGGGTTACCTCGTTGCCATTTTCATCCACCAGGGTCACCGCTGGTTTAAGCTCCTTCCCTGCTGCCGGGCGCTCACCAACATCCATTACTTCCAGAGAAGAAAGACCGGTGAGTTCGTCCGTCTGTTTGCGTACAGATAAACCGTCGTCTGCACCAGTGAGCGCAACCTTACCATTTACCTCTGAGACAATGGGGTGAGTATGCGGATCCCACTTCGCAACAATCGCTCCACCTTCTACTTTATCGCCATCATTTACAGAAATAACAGCGCCGTATGGGATTTTATAGCGTTCGCGCTCGCGACCTGCATCATCGGCAACGGAAAGCTCGCCTGATCGGCTTACTGCGACCAGCTTGCCATCTTCACGCGTTACCGACTTAATGTTATGCAAGCGCACAACACCATCCTGACGCACTTCAACATTATCAGCCGCAGATGCCCGGCTCGCCGCACCACCGATATGGAAGGTACGCATGGTTAACTGAGTACCGGGCTCACCAATCGACTGAGCGGCGATAACACCAACGGCCTCGCCGTTGTTTACGCGGTGACCACGCGCCAAATCGCGACCGTAACATTGTGAACAGATACCGTAAGTGGCCTCACACGTTACAGGGGAACGCACAATCACTTCATCGATCGCCATTTGTTCAAAGCGCTCGACCCATTTTTCGTCGATCAATGTTCCCGCGGGAATGAGTATTTCGTCTGAGCCAGGCTTAGTGATGTCGCGCGCGACGACACGGCCCAAAATACGATCGCCAAGTGTCTCTATAATGTCACCGCCCTCGATAACCGGGGTCATGGTGATTCCACCGTCGGTGCCACAATCTTGCGAGACAACAACAACATCTTGCGCAACATCCACGAGGCGGCGAGTCAAATATCCTGAGTTCGCCGTTTTAAGTGCTGTATCTGCCAAACCTTTACGCGCACCGTGAGTGGAAATGAAGTACTGAAGTACGTTCAGCCCTTCCCGGAAGTTTGCAACAATCGGCGTTTCGATAATCGAACCATCCGGTCGCGCCATCAAGCCACGCATACCCGCCAGCTGACGGATCTGCGCTTGCGAACCACGCGCTCCCGAATCAGCGTACATAAAGACGGAGTTAAACGATGACTGACTTGTCTCATTCCCATCTTTGTCGAGGACGGATTCTTTTGAAATAGCCTCCATCATCGATTTAGTCACGAGATCATTTGCGCGCGACCAAATATCGATAACCTTGTTGTATTTCTCACCCTGCGTCACCAAGCCGGTTGAAAACTGGCTTTCAATCTCTTTAACCTCAGCTTCAGCGCGATCAATGATGTCGGCCTTTTGCTCGGGAATTTCAAAGTCGTTTACGCCAATTGAAGAACCTGAACGCGTACTGAAGGCATAGCCCATATACATCAGCTGGTCTGCAAATATTACTGTGGATTTCAAACCAACCATGCGGTAGCAAAAATTAATCAGTGACGAAATTGCTTTTTTAACCAGTGGCTTGTTAACAAGATCATAAGGAATACCGTTGGGTACAATTTCCCAAAACAGTACCCGGCCAACGGTGGTATCAAGCAAATCCGTACGCGCGTGCATTTCACCGTCTTCACGAATTTCATACTGGGTAATGCGGCATTTTATTTTTGCCTGCAAACCAAGCTGGCCTGCGTAATAGGCACGTGAGACTTCGTTGGTATCACTGAAGATCATGCCTTCGCCAAGATCGTTAACGCGCTCACGCGTCATCCAATACAAACCGAGGACAACGTCCTGTGAGGGAACAATGATCGGTTCACCTGATGCAGGCGATAAAATATTATTGGTCGACATCATTAACGCACGCGCCTCGAGCTGCGCTTCTAACGTCAATGGAACGTGCACCGCCATCTGGTCGCCGTCAAAGTCTGCGTTATAGGCAGCACAAACAAGCGGATGAAGCTGTAAAGCCTTACCTTCAATAAGCACTGGCTCGAATGCCTGAATACCCAAGCGGTGAAGTGTCGGCGCGCGGTTAAGCAGCACCGGGTGTTCGCGAATGACTTCATCGAGAATATCCCAAACAACGGGCTCCTCACGCTCTACCATTTTCTTGGCGGCTTTAATCGTTGTCGCCAACCCGCGATGCTCAAGCTTGGAGAAAATAAATGGCTTGAATAATTCAAGCGCCATTTTCTTTGGCAGACCGCACTGATGCAGGCGCAATTCCGGGCCGGATACGATGACCGTACGACCGGAGTAGTCAACACGCTTACCGAGTAGGTTCTGACGGAAACGTCCCTGCTTACCTTTAATCATGTCGGCAAGTGATTTTAAAGGACGCTTATTAGAGCCAGTAATCGCACGACCGCGACGACCGTTATCTAGTAGCGCATCAACCGACTCCTGCAACATGCGCTTTTCGTTGCGCACGATAATATCAGGCGCATTTAGGTCGAGCAGGCGCTTTAAACGGTTGTTACGGTTAATAACGCGACGGTAGAGGTCATTTAGATCCGATGTCGCGAAACGGCCGCCATCAAGTGGTACAAGAGGACGCAAATCAGGCGGAAGTACCGGCAACACTTCCAGCACCATCCACTCAGGCTTATTGCCACTTTGGTGAAAAGCTTCGAGCAGTTTAAGTCGCTTACTTAATTTTTTAATCTTGGTTTCCGAGTTCGTCGCAGGGATTTCTTCACGCAAACGCTGCACTTCAGATTCAAGATCGATATCGGCAATCAAATCCTGAATCGCTTCGGCACCCATTTTTGCTTCAAACTCATCGCCGAACTCTTCCATGGCTTCGTAGTATTGATCGTCTGTCAGCAACTGTCCACGCTCCAAGCTCGTCATGCCGGGATCAGTCACAACATAAGATTCGAAATACAAAACACGCTCAATGCTGCGCAGCGTCATGTCGAGCAACAGACCAATACGACTGGGCAAAGATTTTAAAAACCATATATGCGCGACAGGGCTGGCTAACTCGATATGCCCCATGCGGTCACGGCGCACTTTGGTCAAGGTGACTTCAACACCGCATTTTTCACAGATAATACCGCGGTGCTTCATGCGCTTGTATTTACCACACAAGCATTCGTAGTCTTTCACTGGTCCAAAAATTTTGGCGCAGAACAAACCATCCCGCTCAGGTTTAAACGTTCGGTAGTTGATGGTTTCTGGCTTTTTCACCTCGCCAAATGACCACGAGCGAATCATTTCCGGCGACGCGAGACCGATGCGAATCCCATCAAATTCTAGCGTCTGACCTTGGTTTTTAATCAGGTTTAGTAAGTCTTTCAAGGCTCTTCCTCCAGCGTTTTCGCTGCTAACTGGGCGACTGCGCCGCCCTCGTCAATTCTATTCAGTGGCTATACGATTCGGATTTATTCAAGTTCGATATTGATGCCCAACGAGCGGATTTCTTTCACGAGTACATTGAAAGACTCCGGCATGCCTGGCTCCATACGGTGATCGCCATCGACAACATTTTTATACATCTTGGTTCGACCTGCGACGTCATCTGATTTCACTGTCAGCATTTCTTGCAAGGTATAAGCAGCACCGTAAGCTTCGAGCGCCCAAACCTCCATTTCACCGAAACGTTGCCCACCAAACTGCGCTTTACCGCCGAGTGGTTGCTGCGTAACAAGACTGTAAGAGCCCGTAGAACGCGCGTGCATTTTGTCGTCGACAAGGTGATTCAGCTTCAGCATATACATGTAGCCCACCGTGACCGGCCGCATAAACGGATCGCCGGAACGACCGTCATAAAGCGTCATCTGGCCCGACTCTGGAAGATCAGCGAGCGCCAACATTTGTTTTAGCTCAGACTCTTTCGCACCGTCAAATACCGGTGTCGCCATGGGCACACCCGCACGCAGGTTTTCAGCGAGTTCTGTCACTTCACTATCGCTTAGACTGTTGAGCGCTTCCTGTTTAACTTCGTCATTGTGGTTATACACTTTGCCGAGGAATTCGCGAACTTCCGCGATCTTGCGCTGCTCGCGGACCATGCCGTCAATTCTTTCACCGAGCCCTTTCGCCGCCAGCCCCAAGTGCATTTCGAGCACCTGACCAACGTTCATGCGCGACGGCACGCCCAACGGATTCAATACGATATCAATCGGCCGCCCGGTTTCGTCGTAAGGCATGTCCTCAACCGGTACGATAACTGAGATAACCCCCTTGTTACCGTGACGTCCCGCCATCTTGTCTCCAGGCTGGATACGGCGTTTGATCGCAAGATAAACTTTGACAATCTTAAGCACACCCGGAGCGAGGTCATCACCACTTTCCAGTTTGCTGCGCTTGTCTTCAAAGCGCGCATCGAGTTCTTTTTGCGTCTCTGCAATATAGGCCTCTGCGCGATCAAGCTGCTCATTTAGCGCGTCGTCCTTCATACGAATTTTGAACCAGTCTTGTGCTGGGATCGCATCGAGCATGTCGTCGGTGATTGGCGCACCTTTTTTAACGCCAGCGCCACTCGCCGCGCTCTGACCAACCAAGGCGTTGCGCAAACGCTCAAAGGTCGCACCTTCGATAATGCGAAACTCTTCGTTTAGGTCCTTGCGGACTTCATCGAGCTGCATGGTTTCAATTTCTTTGGAGCGAACGTCTTTTTCCAAACCGTCGCGGGTGAACACCTGCACATCAATTACCGTACCTTTAACACTGGACGGCACACGCAATGAAGTGTCTTTTACGTCGGAGGCTTTTTCACCAAAAATTGCGCGTAACAATTTCTCTTCAGGTGTAAGTTGCGTCTCACCTTTAGGCGTCACTTTACCGACAAGGATATCCCCGGCGCCCACTTCTGCACCGACATAAACGATGCCCGCTTCGTCTAATTTTGACAGCGCGCCTTCGCCAACATTGGGAATATCCGCAGTAATTTCTTCGCTGCCCAACTTAGTATCCCGTGCAATACAGGTAAGTTCCTGAATATGAATAGAGGTAAAACGGTCTTCCTGCACAACTTTTTCAGAGACGAGAATAGAATCCTCAAAGTTGTAACCGTTCCACGTCATAAACGCGATACGCATATTTTGACCCAGGGCCAATTCACCCATATCCACCGAAGGACCATCGGCCAAAATATCGCCACGCGCAACAGTATCCCCGATGCGCACTACCGGGCGCTGATTAATACAGGTATTTTGGTTTGAACGCGTGTACTTGGTGAGGTTATAGATATCCACACCCGCTTCACCGGCCTCAACTTCATCATCTGAAGCGCGAATGACAATGCGTGCTGCATCAACGAGTTCAACAGTACCGCCGCGCTTGGCGACTTCACACACGCCCGAATCGGCAGCAACACGACGCTCAATACCTGTACCAACAAGCGGCTTTTGCGCTTTAAGTGTCGGCACTGCCTGGCGTTGCATGTTTGAACCCATCAACGCGCGGTTTGCATCGTCGTGTTCAAGGAACGGAATCAACGAGGCTGCAACAGAAACAACCTGACGTGGACTGACGTCCATATATTGAACTTCATCAGGCGCCTTTAAAGTAAATTCATTTAAATGGCGCGAGCTAACGAGTTCGTCAACCAAATTGCCGTTGTCATCCAATTTGGCCGACGCCTGCGCGATAACAAACTGGCTCTCATTAATCGCACTTAAATACTCAATCTCATCGGTCACTTTACCATCGACAACTTTGCGCACAGGGCTTTCCAAAAAGCCGTAATTATTCGTTCGCGCATAAGTCGCCAATGAGTTGATCAGGCCGATATTTGGCCCTTCCGGCGTCTCAATTGGGCACACGCGACCATAATGTGTTGGATGCACATCGCGCACTTCGAAGCCCGCGCGCTCGCGTGTTAAACCACCAGGACCAAGCGCGGAAACACGGCGCTTGTGTGTAATTTCAGATAGCGGATTATTCTGATCCATAAACTGCGATAGCTGGCTTGAACCAAAAAATTCTTTAATAGCCGCAGCAACTGGCTTCGCGTTAATCAGGTCTTGCGGCATAAGCCCCTCAGACTCCGCCATGGACAGTCGCTCTTTTACCGCGCGCTCGACACGGACCAGGCCGACACGAAATTGGTTTTCAGCCATTTCACCCACTGAGCGCACCCGGCGGTTACCGAGGTGATCGATATCATCTACAACGCCTTGACCATTGCGAATCGCAACAAGCGTTTTCAAAACGTCTACGATATCTTCTTTGGACAGAATACCTTCGCCCATCTCGGCCTCACGGCCTAGACGACGATTAAATTTCATCCGGCCAACAGCACTTAAATCATAGCGGTCGTAGCTGAAAAACAAGTTGTCAAACAGCGCTTCTGCCGACTCTTTAGTGGGCGGCTCGCCGGGGCGCATCATGCGGTAAATTTCCACCAGAGCTTCCAGCTCATTGCGTGACGGGTCGATGCGCAAGGTATCGGAAATAAATGAACCGCAATCTAAGTCATTGGTGTACAGCGTTTGGATTTCTTTAACGCCGGCGGCAACAAGGCTATCAATAACTTCGTCCGTCAATTCAGTGTTGCACTCACACAACAATTCACCTGTTGACTCATCGATGATGTCCTTAGCGAGTGAGAGGCCGAGGATATAATCGCGAGGTACTTGTAGCTCTGTAACGCCAGCTTTATCCAGCTTGCCGATATGGCGCGCAGTAATGCGACGACCTTCTTCTACAATGACATTGCCGGAATCGTCGAGAATATCAAAGGAAGCAATTTCGCCACGCAAGCGCGTCGGCACTAATTCCAGTTTAATTGAATCTTCCGCGAGCAAAATTTTGCTCGTATCGAAAAACATATCCAGGATCTCTTCATTGGAATAACCCAAGGCGCGCAGAAGAATCGTCGCGGGCAGTTTACGCCGACGATCAATACGCACATAAACCAGATCTTTAGGATCGAATTCGAAGTCTAACCATGAACCACGGTAAGGAATAACCCGCGCGGAATAAAGCAGTTTTCCTGATGAGTGAGTCTTACCTTTATCGTGCTCAAAAAATACGCCAGGTGAACGGTGCAGCTGGGAAACAATAACGCGCTCGGTACCGTTAATAATAAAGGTACCATGATCGGTCATGAGCGGAATTTCGCCCATGTACACTTCCTGCTCTTTAATATCCTTAATGGCCTTGGCCGATGATTCCTTATCATAAATAATCAAACGAACCTTAACACGCAGGGGAACCGCAAATGTAGCACCACGCAGCATACATTCTTTTTCGTCAAAAACGGGTTTACCCATGCTGTAACTAACATACTCTAGCGCTGCACTGCCGGAGTAACTAGTAATTGGAAATACAGACTTAAACGCCGCCTGCAATCCGATATCTTTGCGTTCGGTTGGCGCTTTATCTGCCTGGGCAAATTGTCGATAAGAATCCAACTGGATCGTCAGCAGGTGGGGCACGCCCATCACATGTGGCAACTTGCCAAAGTTCTTACGGATACGTTTTTTCTCTGTGTACGAGTAAGCCATTCGCGTGGTATTCCTCAGCTTGGTTAAGGATAATGACCAAAAGCAATTTACAAAGACCGAGTAAATATTTGGCCTCGCCCAACAGCAGTTTATTTTTATTTGCAGCAACTATAGACCACAAATTTATAATACCGAGTCAGGATCGATTAGCTAACATCCACCTAGCTAATCACTGCCCCATTTAGGGCACAAAAAATCTAAGCATTAAAAGCGAGAAAAGGCCGGCGGACGTTCGTCCACCAGCCTCTCGCTTGAAGGCGAGTAAAACTCAAAGCCAACTTACTTGAGCTCGACAGATGCGCCGGCTTCTTCAAGTTTCTTCTGAGCTTCCTCAGCGTCGTCCTTAGACATAGCTTCTTTAATTGTACTAGGTGCGCCATCAACCAAGCCCTTGGCTTCTTTAAGACCAAGACCTGTGATTTCACGCACTGCTTTAATGACGTTAACTTTCTTATCGCCAATAGCAGTAAGCACAACATCAAATTCAGTTTTCTCTTCCGCGGCAGGTGCATCACCACCAGCGCCAGCAGCAGGACCCGCAACAGCAACAGCTGCAGCAGCAGAAACGCCGAATTTTTCTTCCATTGCTTCAACAAGCTGGACAACTTCCATTACGCTCATTTCAGCGATTGCATTTAAAATATCTTCTTGTGACAGAGCCATTAGTTAATCTCCGGTTCAAACATAAACTATTAAGAATTAAAAAAGCGAACTTAGTACACTGTTACGCCACTAGGCTGCATCCTGCTTTTGATCACGTACCGCAGCAACTGCACGAGTAACCTTAGAAGGCACTTCATTAAAGGTACGTACCAGCTTGGTCACTGGTGCAATCATCACAGAAGCGAGCTGACCAAGAGCCTGTTCAAGCGTTGGCAGTTTCGCGAGCACATCGATTTGACTTGCGTCTAACGATTGTCCACCCACAGAAAGCGCTTTCACTTCAAATTCTTCTTGCTCTTGCGCAAAGTCTTTAAACAAACGAGCAGCAGCACCTGGATCCTCCATCGAGAAACCAAAAATGCTCGGGCCGACAAGCGCGTCATTAACGCACTCAAAATCAGTACCTTGCATCGCACGTTTTGCCAAGGTGTTACGAACAACACGTAAACGCACGCCATTTTCTCGCGCCTGCTTACGTAAATCGTCCATCGCACCAGCGGTCACACCGCGTGCATCTGCTACAACCAATGACAGAGCATTGGCCGCTGTTTCATTGACATCAGCGACTATCGCTTTTTTATCTTCAAGTCCAATAGTCATGAATCATTCTCCTGGATTTGAAGTTAAAGCTAACAAAACAATTTCGTTAGCCGGTTTCCGGTGAATCAAATCCGAATATAAAATCTGGATTGGTTCCCACCGTCTGCGTAGGCTCACTAAGACTTTTAACAAAAAGCTTCGCGGATTAAGTTTCGTCAGCACTTGCCTCGTAAAGGCAGACATCAACGTCGGAAACACCTACGGTCTTTGACGGCTCACGCTGAACAACACAATCAGCACGAACCACAAAGTTCTTTTATCGATTAAGCCTCTATCGTGGACAAATCGATCGCCAAGCCTGGGCCCATTGTTGTGCTCAAGCTTATTTTTTTCAGGTACACGCCCTTTGCAGAAGCAGGCTTCGCTTTTTTAAGATCGGCAATAAGCGCTTCTAAATTTTCTTTAATCGCATTCGGGTCAAAGCTGATTTTTCCGATACCGCCGTGAATAACGCCACCTTTGTCAGCGCGAAAACGCACTTGACCAGCTTTCGCATTTTTTACAGCATCAGCAACTTGCGGAGTAACCGTACCCGTTTTTGGGTTGGGCATTAAACCGCGAGGTCCAAGAATTTGACCTAATTGACCGACAACACGCATAGCGGCAGGATCGGCGATAACAACGTCAAAATCCATCTCACCCGCTTTTACTTTTTCTGCAAGGTCTTCCATACCGACCAATTCGGCTCCGGCTTCAGTTGCCGCATCGGCATTTGCACCCGAAGCAAAAACAGCTACCCGAACCTCTTTCCCAGTACCGTGAGGCAGGCTGGTCGCACCACGCACGGCCTGATCAGATTTACGAGGGTCTATACCCAGGTTTATCGCCGCATCAACAGTTTCTGCAAACTTAACCGTTGAAAACTCTTTCAACAACGCAACCGCTTCTTCAAACGGATACTGTTTACCAATCTCAACTTTTTCCGCGATAAATTTTTGTCTTTTTGTCAGCTTAGCCATTTACACACCCTCCGTATCAAGACCCATTGCACGAGCAGAGCCTGCAATAGTGCGCACCGCCGCATCCATATCACCCGCAGTTAAATCGGGGTCTTTGGCCGTAGCGATTTCTTCGAGTTGTGCACGGGTAACCTTACCTACCTTTTCAGTATTAGGACGGCCACTGCCTTTTTTAATACCAGCCGCTTTCTTTAAAAGAAAAGACGCTGGAGGGGTTTTCATAGTGAAAGTAAAGCTGCGATCACTATAAACAGAAATTACAACAGGAACTGGCGCCCCAGGCTCTTGTCCTTGAGTAGCTGCATTAAATGCTTTACAGAACTCCATAATGTTAACGCCGTGCTGACCCAAAGCCGGACCAACCGGGGGACTGGGATTCGCCTGACCAGCTGCAATCTGCAGCTTAATATAAGATTCAACTTTCTTTGCCATAATGGCCTCCTAGTTTGGGTGATTAGCGCCTGGAATTTGCTGGAGTTAAAATAAAGCGCAAATTCGTCATCGGCTCCCCGTTAATAAACCTGAAAAAAAACTTTTCAGACCACTGCTGTCAGGCTTTCTCTACCTGGCCGAATTCTAATTCAACCGGTGTAGAGCGCCCGAAAATAAGTACCGCAACTTGCAAGCGGTTCTTATCGTAATTCACTTCCTCAACCACACCGTTAAAGTCATTAAATGGCCCGTCAATAACACGTACCATTTCACCCGGCTCGAACAATGTTTTTGGTTTTGGCTTATCAGCAGAGTCGTCTACTCTCTGCAAAATTAAATCTGCTTCTTTTTGTGTTATCGGAGCAGGTTTATCGGCTTTACCACCGATAAACCCCATAACACGTGGCGTCTCTTTAACCAAGTGCCAGCTCTCGTCATTGAGCTCCATTTGCACCAGCACATAGCCGGGGAAAAATTTTCTTTCCGACTTGCGCTTTTGACCACCACGAATCTCAACCACTTCTTCCGTGGGAACCAATACATCGCCAAAAAAATCCTGCATCTCGTGCAGTTCAATACGCTCTTTTAACGCAGTGGCGACTTTTTTTTCATATCCTGAATAGGCGTGTACCACGTACCAGTTTTTAGCCATTGATATCCACCTATGAAATAACCAACGAAGCGAGGTAACCAATAAAGGTATCCAGACCCCACAAAATAAGTGCCGCTATGAGCACCACGACCACAACAATTGCCGTGGTTTGATTAACTTCCTGCCGAGTCGGCCACACCACTTTGCGCACTTCAACCTGAGCCGCTTTCATCAAATTCCAAAATGCAGCGCCCTTCTCAGTATTCGCAGCAATAAATGCAGCAACAACAATCACCGCCGTAACAGCAAGTACGCGGTAAATTAACTCAAATTGATCTTTAAAATAGGAAAAGGCGATTGCGCCACCCAAAACGAGCGCGACAGCAATTAGCCACTTCAAAGGATCAAAACGATATTCTTTTTCTTCGATTTTAGTACTCATAAATACCCAAAACAGCCATGTAGTTACTGCTTTAGCACAATCGTGGCAGGCCAGGAGGGACTCGAACCCCCAACTTTCGGTTTTGGAGACCGACGCTCTACCAATTGAACTACACCCCTACTCGATAAATTTCTGCTTTAAATGTGGCGATTAAAACGCAGAAGCCGGGACCCCATGAAGGAGGCCCCGGCGCCTGCTAAAGGCGTTCTGAAGAAAACTACTTCGTAACCTCGGGAACACGACCAGCACCAATGGTACGGCCACCTTCGCGGATCGCGAAGCGGTCACCAGCCTGCATGGCCACAGCCTTGCCGAGCTCGAAAGTTACGGAGAGGTTGTCCCCAGGCATAATCATCTCGACGCCGTCCGGAAGCTTGATGATACCGGTAACGTCTGTGGTGCGGAAATAGAACT